>NZ_FNHA01000001.1:0-788843 GCF_900103595.1 Janthinobacterium sp. OK676 | reverse complement strand
AGCGGTAAGCCAGATTCATGCCGACTTCTTCGCACAGCCTCCGCTCGGAACGTATACCGTAGCAATAGCCAATGATCAGCATGCGGGCCATGAGCTCGGGATCGACTGATGGTCGACCGGTATGACTGTACGACTGAGCCAAGTTCTCGCGAAACTCGGTCAGGTCGAGGTACTGATCCACCGCTCTCAGTAGATGGTCTTCGGGAACGTATTCGTTTAGACTAATCAAGACGAACAACTCCCGTTTGGTTTCCTGACGTCCCATCATCGCAGCCTCCGTCTTTTCTTTGCTTAGACAGCGGCAAATCGTGAAGATCGCGTGCTCAACTGGAGTTTTTCAACGCAATAGGCCGGTTGCCGTCGTTGACCGGTTGAATCCGCAGCCGATAGCCGCCCCCCCCCGAGAATAGCAAATTGTCAAACGGAAAACTACACGTATTATTACGCCCGTGCAAATGACTCCCCACGCGCCAGACAGTCGCCGCCATGTCGAAATGCAAGCGGGAACGCCGCTGCCCAGGCCGCCAGCACCGGTATGCCGGTTATCTGGCGCGCCCGCCTGAGCGCTTCCGGACGGCGCCCTGCGGCATGGCCAGTCTGGGCGGTGGCGACGGGTCAGGCGGGTGCGCCATGCGCTCCAGGCCGGTTGCTGCGGCGGCTGCCACTGCTCCACTCGATGCGTGCAGCAGCGCATAGCGTGCCGCTTGCCCTTCGGCCATGGCCGATGCGTGGCAGGTCAATCCGGCCAGCGCGCCACATTCGGCAACCGTGATGGCGCTGCCACTGCGGCAAAGGTCGGATGCCAGGCGGGATGCCGCCTGGCCGCGCAAGGCGTCGGCGACTGGGTGCCTGGACAGTTTGATCCAGGCCTGGAAGCGGCCATGCTGCACTTCCACCACGGCGGCGCTCTGCCAGCCGCGCGCGTCCAGGCGCTGCACATCGGCCTGTTGCAAGCCGTCGAGCAGCAGCAGGCCATGCGGGCCTGCGGGCCGCACGGTGACGTCGTAGCCGCGCGCATTCATGCGCATGAGCCAGGCCAGGCTGCGCAGCAGTTCCAGCCCGCTCCACTGCCGCGTTTCTTGCTTGCCGTTTTTCGCCTCTGCCAGCCTGACGACGAACTGCGCGCAGCCCATTGCCGTCATTTGCCTTCGCACGGCTTCCAGGCTGCGGTCGCGGGCCGGATCAGCGCGGCCAGCTGCTGCGCGTCCAGCACGTTCTGCAGCCTGGGGGCAGGTGCCAGACAGAGCCACAATGCGCTGGCGAGCAGACCCGTCATCATGCCCACCAGCGCGGCCAGCAGGTACTGGCGCTGCGACAGCGTACGGCTGCTGCAGTCGATTGCCTGGGCGCTCTCGCGCGCCGCCTGTTCCGCACTGCGCCAGGCGCTCGTCGCCGCCTCGATCTGGCGCCGGAACTGCTCGCCCTGGCGCGTGCCGTCGAGGCCCAGCTGCTGCATCGTCTGGCGCGCCTCGTCCGTCAGGGCCGCCATCGCCTGCGCCAGCGGTTCCAGGAGCGCCGCCAGCTCCTCGGCGCTGGCCAGCCTGGCCTGGTGCAGCTGCGCCATCCTGCACGCCAGCGCGTCCAGCTGCGCCGTATTCTCGGCAGTGGCCAACTGCCGCAAGGTCTCGCTCTTTGTCATAGTGGACTCCTCGTTTCGCCAATCCCATGGGACTGTATCCGCGTCCCAGATCGCTGCCCTTCATCACTACGCCATCGAGGCGGTAGGACAGGCCCGCCAGGGTGCTGTCATTGCGCTGCGTTACCGGCACCAGGGCCACGCCCACCACTGCCAGGCGCTGCATGAAAGCGGTGAAACTGCCGCAGCCGGTAATGGCGGCATCGCACAGCTGCTGCAGGCGCTGCCGCGTCGAGGCGATGCCGGTGCGCAGGCCTGCCTCGATCTCGCCCCGGCTCGCCGCGCGGCGCGGCGCCTCGACGGAGGGGCGCAACTGCTGCAGGCCGAAGTCGTGTTCGACCGCGCGCATGATGACTTCCTGGCGCCGGTAGTCGTGGCTGTCGCTGGCCACGCCGCCATCGCAGCGCACGCGGTTGACCAGCAGGTGCACGTGTTCATGCAGGGTGTCGGCATGGCGCGTGAGCAGGTACTGGTTGTTGTCCAGGCCCATGCCCGCCAGATAGCGGCCTGCGATCTGCGTCCACTGGGCGTCGGACAGCTGCTCTCCCGGCGCGGCCGACAGCGATACATGCAGCACCGCCTTGCCCAAGCCCGGGCGCAGCTTGCGCACGGCGCCGAATTCCTGCGCCAGTTCGCGCGGCGTGCGGCCGGTCATGTTGGTGTCGATCACGCGCGCGTGCTCCTTGCCCAGGTCATACGCCAGCACGCCGCGAAAGCCGCGTCCCTTGATGGCCTTAGCGATCATCGTCCTGCTCCTTCACTCCCAACAGTGCCAGTCGCAGGCGGCGCGTTTCCGCGATCAGCCGCTGCAGCAGGGCGTCGGCCACGGCGACGCGGCCACCCTCGTTGGCGAGATGGGTCAACTGATTCAGGTTGGACGCCAGGCGGGCCAGTTCCACGTAGTGTTCGCGGTTGACGGCGGCGACGGGCGGCGGGGGCAAGACGCGCGCCAGCGCTGCGGCGCGCAGCCATTGCGCGGGACGCATCTGCATGCGGGCGGCGCGTTCCAGCAGCGCCGCATGTTCGGCGGCCGAGACGCGCACGCCGATGGTGGCGCCACGCACGGCGGCCGGGTCGCCTTTCGGGCGGCCGCCTTGTCGCTTGCGTGGCATGGTCTCGGCGTGCATCGATGCTCCTGGCGTGGTGGGCGAGCGCAGCGAGGATGGCCCCGCAGGGCAAGCCGGTTTGAGCGAAGCGAAAACATGGCTTGCTCCTCGCCAGCCCACGCGCCCGCGGCTCCCCGGTCTTTAATGTAGGCGCGGGCCAGCCGCTTTTCTTACGCGATATCAAACAGCGCGGGCGCTGTCGCGAAACAGGACGACGGCGGATGCGGGTGGACGCACGCCTTGTCGCCCATCGTGGCGCGCAGGCGACAGGCATGCGTATCGCCGCACCTGTTCCTGCCAGCGCCGCCGCTGGTTTTCTTTCTCCAGGCGGGCGTCGCCGTCAGGCTGGCGGCGTGCCGACGCCGTCGCGCAGGGCGTCGAGATAGTCGGCCCAGCGCTGCATCATGGCGCGGCGCGCAGGCAGGTGCGCCGTGCGGTTGTAGGCGCGCCCGTTCGGGTCGATGACGCTGTGCGCCAGCTGGTGCTCGATCAGGTCCACGCGCTCCTGCAGCACTTCGTCGAGGATGGTGCGGGCCATGGCGCGGAAACCGTGGCCGGTCATGACTTCCTTGGCATAGCCCAGGGACCGCAGCGCCGCGTTGATGGTGTTTTCGCTCATGCAGCGCTGGCCGCCGCGCAGGCCGGGAAATACGTAGCGGCCTTCGCCGGTGACAGGCTGCAGCGCGCGCAGGATCGCCACGGCCTGTGTCGGCAGCGGCACCAGGTGTTCGAGCTGCATTTTCATTTTCCTGGCCGGGATGCGCCACTCGGCGGCATCGAGATTGATTTCGCTCCATTCGGCGGCGCGCAGTTCGCCGGGACGCACGAACAGCATGGGCGCCAGTTTCAGCGCCGCCACCGCCGTGACGTGGCCCTGGTAGCCATAAATGGCGCGCAGCAGCGGCGCGACATCGCCCGGTTCCGTCAGTGCCGGATAGTGCGTTCTCGGCACCGGCGTCAATGCGCCTTTCAGGTCCGCCGTGACGTCGCGCTCGACGAGGTCCATCGCCACGCCGAAGCGCAGCACCTGGCCGCACAGCTGCTTGATGCGGTGCGCCGAATCGATCGCGCCGCGCGCCTCGACGCGCTGCACCACGCGCAGCACGTCGCGCGGGCGGATGGTGTTGAGCGGCATCTTGCCCAGGTAGGGGATGACGTCGCCTTCGAGCCAGTTGCCGACTTTCTTTTGCGTGCTGGCGCTGCCGTTGCGCTGGATGGTGAGCAGCCACTGGCGCGCCAGCTTGTCGAAGGTATTCAAGGCGGCGCTGCGCTGCTCGGCCTTCTGCGCGCGCTTGACGGCGTTCGGATCGATCCCTTCGGCCAGAGCCTTGCGCGCGTCTTCGGCCTTGCGCCGCGCCTGGGCCAGGCTCACGCGGGGGTAGACGCCGAACGCCAGCGTTTTTTGCTTGCCTGCATGGCGGTAATTCATGCGCCAGTACTTGCCCGTACGGGTGACCAGCAGGTACATGCCGTACAGGTCGGGATATTTGTCGCCGCTGGGCGTGCCCTTGTAGACGGCATGGCGGATAAGCAGATCGGACAGTGGCATGGCGCACTCCCTGATGGTATTTTTTTAGAGAAAATCCTAAATCCAGCAAAAAGTACCAACAAAGTTCATCGCTTTTAATGTACGCCGATGGACGCGAATGGACAACAAAAAACCCGCTCTCCTATGACGGAGGCGGGTTTTTGGACGTTCTTGGATTTTTACGGCTGAGTTCTTGGTGCCCGGAGCCGGAATCGAACCGGCACGCCCTTACAGGCGGGAGATTTTAAGTCTCCAGTGTCTACCAGTTTCACCATCCGGGCAGCGCGGCAAGATTCTAGCACAGGTGATGCTCAATACGCCATCTTGTGCCTGAGCCACGCTGTCCGGTTTATCTACCCGCCATCAAAACGTCGCCTTGAACTGCACCCCATACGTGCGCGGCTCGTTGACGATGCCCGTCAGGTTGTCGAAATCGATCGCGCCCAGCGACTGGATCTGGTTGGTGATGTTGCGCCCGTATGCGGAGACTTCGTATTTGTCCCATTTGTAGCCGACGCGCAAGCCGCCTTCGAGCAGTTCCTTGGCCTTGTATTCCTTCGCTTCATACAGGAAGAAATTGTAGCTGGTGCGATACGCCCAGTCCGTGTAGGCGTAGAACTCGCCATTGGCCAGGGGAATGCTGTACTTCAGGGTGAAGTTGGTTTGCCATTCCGGCGCGCGCGGCAGCGGGTTGCCGTCGATGTAGGCCGTGCCCTTGAACGGGCCCAGCGGGTCGGTGACGGTGCAGCCGCTGGCCGGGTTGTTTTGCGCGTTGCCGCAGCTTTGCACGAACAGCTTCTTGTCCTGGATTTCCGTGTGGTTGTAGCTGCCGCCCAGGGTCATGCTGAGCGAATCGCTGAGGTTGGCCTGGAAATCGAGTTCCACGCCACGGCCCGTGGCCTTGTCGGCGTTGATCAGCTGGTTCATGTTGACCGCGCCGCTGCCGGCCGTCAGTTGCTTGTCCTTGACCCGGTACTGGAAGACGGCCAGGCTCAGGCGCGCGCGCTTGTCGAACAGGTCTTGCTTGATGCCGGCCTCGACGGACAGGGCTTTTTCGGCGCCCGCAAACGAAGGCCGGTCGGCCAGGCCGTTCAGGCGGCCCTGCATCGACGGAGCGCGGTAGCCGGTGGCGATGCGCGCATAGGCGTTCGTTGCCGGCGTGAGCACATAGGTGCCGCTCAAATCCCAGCTGACGTTGTGCGAAGTGTCGTGCAGGTCGAAGGGGCCGGCCGTGGTCGCTTCCACGCGCTTGGCCGAGAAATCCTTCTTGTCGCTCGTGTAGCGCAGGCCGGCGCGCAGTTTCAGGGCGTCCGAGACCGTGTAGTTGAGCGAGCCGAAGGCCGCGTACGATTTCGAGCTCTGGTTTTGCGTGGCGTAGGCGCTGTTTTGCGGATTGCCGGGCGCCAGGCTGTCAAAGCTGATGCTGTCGATCCGGATATCTTCCTTGAAGTAGAACAGGCCGGCTATCCATTGCAGCGGGCCGCGGGCAGACGATTCGGCGCGGAATTCCTGCGAAATCTGCTTGTGGTTGGGGATCACGTCGGCCGTTTCCACGACGAAGGGGATGTAGCCTGGGCCCATCGGCGGCGCGTACACGGCGCCATAGCCGCCGTCGACGTCGGCGCGGCTGAAGAAATCGAGTTTTTCGTAGCCGGTGATCGAATGCAGGGTGACGCCGGGCAGGTCCCATTTCAGGCGCATGCTGCCGCCCTTGGTTTTCAGGTGCTGGCGGTTGATGCCGTCGGTCGGATAGTTATCGTAATCAAAACCGTCGACCAGGTCGTTGGTCCCCTGCTTGAGAATATTGGCGCGGAACAAGGTGGCCGTGCCGTCGAGGTTGCGCGCGTGCACGTTGAACAGGGCCGTGAAGTCGCGCGTGGGCTTGACCAACACCTGCAGGCGGGCGGCGCTGTCTTCATAGCCTTCGAAGTCGCGCGTGCCGGTGGCGCGCGGGTTGTGCACGCGGTCGTCGCGGCGCTGGGTCTGGCCGGAAAAACGCAGGGCCACGGTGTCGCTGACGGGCACGTTGAAGGCGCCTTCCAGATTCTTCATGCCATCCTTGCCGAAGCCGCCGCTCAGGTAGCCTTCCGTCTTGAAGACGGGCTTGGCGGAATCGAACTTGATCACGCCGGCCGGCGAGTTGCGGCCGAACAAGGTGCCTTGCGGCCCGCGCAGCACCTCGACCTGGTCGACGTCAAACACGGGAAAACCCTTGAGCATGGCGTTTTCCTGCACCACGTCATCCATCACCAGGCCCACCGGCTGCGAGGCGTTCAGGTCGAAGTCGGTATTGCCCAGGCCGCGAATGTAGAAGCGGGGGAAGGTGCGGCCATAATCGGACTCGACGGAGACGCTGGGCGAGCGGCTGTTGAGGAAGCGGATGTCGGCGCCGCCGGCCGTCAGGGTGTCGAGCTTGTCGCCCTTCAGGGTGGCGATGGACATCGGCACGTCCTTGATGTTTTCCGCGCGCCGCTGCGCCGTCACGATCACCGTTTCCAGCTGGCCAGGACCGGCCTGTGCCGCCGGAGCGGCAGGCGCGTCGGCCACTGGCGCCGGGACGCTGTCCTGCGCCATTGCCTGTAGAGGAAAGGCGGCAGCGATTGCCAGGGCAATCAGGGTGTGGCGTACTGTGCTGGCATGCGGTGTCATCATGAAACGGCTCCTGTCGGTCGAGGTTATTGGGGGCATGCAAGCTGGCGCTGGCCAGCTGAACGAAAAATCATGCTAGCACGGAAAGTTTTGGTATTCATGCCATTTTCCAGCGGCGACTATTCATATCCGTTTCGACTGAATGCACAAAAAAAATCGTATTTGTCGTCAATATCTGGCGGGTGCATAGTGGAGTGCCGTCAGGCTTGTGCGGGCGCAAAAACGGGCGGCTATGGCGATGGGGTTTCCTGCGGGAGCGCAAGAAGAGCGATGGTTTTTGCGGTGCTGCCCGTGCCAGGGCACTGGAAATACAACAGCTGCCGCGGATTTTTTTGGGGGAGGGGCGTGTTGTTGCCGCGCTACAGGGGAGGCGCCGCCGGCGGCTATCTCCTCGTGCAAGTGACGCCAGGCATGTGGCCGCATGCCCGGTTTGCTCAATTAAAACTCTTCCCAGTCGCCGGCCGTCACGGCTTCCGCTTGTACGGAACGGTGTTTTGCCGGTGCGGGCTGGCGCTTGACGCTGCTGCTGGCCGGCGCCGGTACCAGGCGCAGCGGCTTGTGGCTGGCACGTGCTGGCGCTGATACTGGCGCGGACGCCGCCACGTGGCTGTCGTGCGTCTTGAAGATGCTCACGGTTTGCACCAGGTGGCTGGCCTGGTCGCGCAAGGATTCGGCCGCGGCCGCCGCTTCTTCCACCAGCGATGCGTTTTGTTGCGTGACGCTGTCCATCTGCGTCACGGCCTGATTGATCTGCTCGATGCCGGCCGACTGTTCCTGGCTGGCCACCGTGATTTCAGCGATGATGTTGCTGACGCGGGCGACGCTGGCGACCACCTCGGACATCGTCGTGCCCGCCTGCGCCGCCAGCCGGGAACCGGCATCGACGCGGCTCACGGAATCGTCGATCAGCGCCTTGATTTCCTTGGCCGCGCTGGCGCTGCGCTGGGCCAGGCCGCGCACCTCGGTGGCCACGACGGCGAAGCCGCGGCCCTGTTCGCCGGCACGCGCCGCTTCCACGGCCGCATTCAGGGCCAGGATATTGGTCTGGAAGGCGATGCCGTCGATGACGCTGATGATGTCGACGATCTTGCGCGACGATTCGCTGATCAGCTCCATGGTGCCCATCACTTGTCCCACCACGGCGCCGCCCTTGCTGGCGACGTCCGATGCCGTTGTGGCCAGCACATTGGCTTCGCGGGCATTTTCCGCATTCTTGCGCACGGTGCTGGTCAGTTCTTCCATCGAGGAAGCGGTTTCTTCCAGTGAACTGGCTTGCTGTTCCGTGCGCAGCGACAGGTCGTTATTGCCGGTGGAAATTTCCTCGGCGGCCAGGGAAACCGTGTCGGAATCCTGGCGCACGGACGACACGACCGTGGTCAGCGACTCCTGCATGCGCTGCAGGGCCGACAGCACGCTGAGGTTATCGTTCTGTGCAACGCTGAGTTTGCCTGTCAGGTCGCCGGCGGCAAGCAGGCTGACGGCGTCGCACAGCTGCTTCGGTTCGGCGCCCAGCGCCTTGAGCAGGCTGCGCGTGATGAGCCAGCCGGCCAGGCCCGCCAGGACGATGGACAGCAAGCTGGCGCCGATGAGGATATTTCTGTTGAGAATGTAGCGTTCGTTGTCTTCCTGCAAGATGATGGCGGAACGCTGGTCCGTCAGGGCGAAATATTCATTGCTGGCGGCGACGAGGGCGGCCAGCAGCGGACGGCATTCCTCGTTCATCTTGACGATGGCCTGTTCGTTTTTCTTTTGCAGCGCCAGGTCCACGATGCCCAGCGCCACGGGAGCATAGCGCTTTTCGATGCCGTCGATCTTGTTGATGATGGCGCGCACGTCGTCCGACACCCCTGGCTGCTGCGCCAGCTGCAGCAGCTGCTGCATGTTCTTGACGACGTCGGCATGCGCCTGCAAGACCTGCTTGCGTTCGATTTCCAGGTCTTCCGGCTTGGTCACGAGCACCAGATTCCTGGCCGCCACGGCACGCATGTCGATCGCATCACGTACGCGGTGCGCCGTGTTGGCGCGGGCCGTGATGCCGTTGACATACTGGTCAAAGCCCGTGTTGAAGGTGGAAAAACTCCGCACGGACAGGGTCGAGATGCCGATGAGGAAAAAGACCAGCAGGCCGAAAGCCAGAGTGAGCTGGGTGCGTACGGTGAATTTATCCATGATGTCTCTCCCAAAATACGTGTGACGATTAGAAAGGGGGCTTGCGCGGGGCGGGCAGCAGGCGCTTGCCTGGTAGCCTGTCGTTCCCTGCGCAGTGCTTCTCTATCCAAAACACGGATTCGTGGTGTGAGGATCGCTTTACTTGAAAACCAATTTCAATGATTTATTTGTTTTATTTATTAAATTCATTGTTGCACAAAAAATTCAGTAGATCAATCAAATTTTTCGTGCCAAAAAACAACTTTTCGACATGGAATGCTTGTTCAAGCGGGTATCGGCGTACCTTGGTGAAAGGTCATCTGCCAGCGGCCGTCGCGCCACTTCCACAGCGAACTGCGCAAGCTGGCGCTGGCGGGCAGGGCGCCCATGGCGTGCCGTTGCGAACGGTAGGTAACGAAGGCAACATCGTGTGCCAGCAAGCGGGCCTGGAAATCGCTGATGCTGCGCGGGCAAAAGTCTTCCGCCGGCAAGTCCGCCAGGGTGGCCGCGCGCGTCCAGAGCGTGCCCGAGCTGCCGAATTCGACGAACTCGTCGGCCAGCAGTGCCGCCACCCTGGCGCTGTCGGCGCGCACGGCCTGGCTTTGCAGCGCCGCTTCCAGCGCCTGCAGCTGCGCCGCCAGATCCGTGGCGTCCGGCCTTTTCGATCCCGTCATCAGATGGGGAACGCGCCCGCGCCCGATACATTCAGGCTGGCGACCTTGTCGCTGGAAAAATACTTGATTTGTCCCAGGCCGATGGCGTAACAGCCGTCAGCCAGCGCGGTGATGGGTCCCGTCAGCTTTTCACCGCTGACCAGGGTGACGACCCAGGGTGTGGTGGCCGGTTTGGCCGCGTGGGCGAGTGCGTGGTGTACCAGGTCAGTCATGCTGCCTCCAAAGGAATGTGGGTGGGCAGATGATAGCAGTGCGCGGCCGTTTTACGCGTCGGCCAGCAGATTCTTCGGCAGCGCCACCGACGTGAGTTTCCAGCTCCACAGGCCGTCGCGCGTCAGGGTCAGTTCGCCGATGTGGCTTTTGCTGTGGGCGCGCTGCACGACGACGCTGTTCCAGGAGGTGTAGCTCAATTTGTAGTCGGGCTTGGTGTTGCGTTGGCGGCCGCTGATGTCGCTGACCTTGGCGAGCGGTTTTTCATAGCGGTCATTGAGCTTCATCAAGGCGACGATGCCTTCGGGCATCAGCATGGTGTCGAGCAGGGGATCGATGACGTCGGGATTGATGTCGTCGGCCACTTCCGGCGCCGAGAACAGGGCATGCAGTTGCTGCCCCAGGCTGCCGCGCAGCTGCGGCAGGTCGATCTGCTCGGCCAGCGCCTGCGTATCTTCCTCCATGGTTGCCGCACGGATCTTGTTCATGGTGACATACGGGCTGCCATAGAAGACGCCGGCCAGCGCGACCAGTACCGCTACAGCGAGAAGCATCATTCTTTTCATCTGCGATCTCTCGGATCCCTGGGACCCCGTGCGCCTGAAGTGTTGGCATTCTACATAATATTTCTCAAAATCAATATAGTGGTTTAGGTAAGTGTTGTTTTGGATCAAGTTTTCTCAGAGTAATTCTGGCGGCAAGGTAATGTCCGTCAGTTTCCAGTCCCAGATGCCGTGGCGGCGCAGCAGGAACTGGCTGGCGGCGGGGCCGGCGCCGCTACGTCGCAGCACCACCTCATTCCACGAACGGTACGCCATGCCGAAGTCGTGGCGCTTGCCGTCCGCTCCCTGCTTGCCGTGCATGATCAATGTCGTGATGCCGGGGGGCGAGACGATGGTGTCGAGCATTTCCTTGAAATCGTCTTCATTGGCTGTCTCGCCGGCCGCCCGCAGCTGGCGCGCCACGCTGGCCCGCACGGCGGGCAGGTCCGCCTGCTGCGCCAGGTTTTCCAGGCGCACGGATTTCGCCGCGATGCTGATGCGGTACATGGCGATGTAGGGGCTGACCCAGGTGAAGCCGATGGCGGCAACGCCAAAAATGATCGCGGTGGCGTACTTTCTTTTCATGTTCCGTATTTTTGTATGAGCTGTGCCGCCGTGATTTTACCCGGCCAGGCATGGCGGATGGTGTAGCATTCGTGCCGGCGCGGACCATCGCGCCGCAATATTGAGGACAACCATGAATATCACTATCAATCAGGTGCTGCAGTCGTATATCGACCCGCTCACCGCCAGCGAGTACGCGGCGCTCGAGCGCAGCTTGCTGGCCGAAGGCTGCCGCGATGCGCTGGTGCTGTGGAACGACGTGCTGATCGACGGGCATAACCGCTACGCCATCTGCCGCCAGCACGGCATCGAATTCAAGACCATCCAGAACACCAGCTTTAGCTCGCTCGACGACGTCATGCTGTGGATGATCGACAATCATTTGGCGCGCCGCAGCGTGTCGGACTTCCAGCGCGGCGTGCTGGCCTTGCGCAAGAAGGAAATCGTCGCCGCGCGCAGCCCGGCACCCGTCAGCGCGGCCGATGCGCCCGAAGGCGAAAACGCGCCCAAGCCCCCCATGAGCACGCGCGAAGAGGTGGCCAAGGCGGCCCGCCTGAGCAGCAACCAGATCAGCCAGATCGAGAAGATCCAGAAGGCCGCTTCGCCGGAACTGGTGGAAGCCGTCCGTTCGGGCACGATCTCCATCAATGCGGCGGCCACCGTGGCGTCCCTGCCGCCGGAAGAGCAGGTGGCGGCCGTCGCCGGTGGCAAGAAGTTATTACGCCAGGCGGCCAAGGAAATCCGCGAACAGCGCGCCGCCACGCGCACGCCGCGCGAGCCGAAAGTCCACGTGTCGCAGGATACGCCGGAAACGGGCAACGAGCCGTGGGCCGAGAATGCAGCCCAGGCGCCGTCCGAAGCGGAGCGCCTGCGCGGCGAGATCGCCAGCCTGAAACAGAAGGTGGCGCAGCTGCAGGCGGAAAATGTGGAACTCAACCAGCGGATTGCCACCCTCATCGACGCATCCTGATTATTGGAGTAGTGCATGCCAGCTCGCCGTGCCTTGTTCGCCGCTATCGCCTGCGGCGCCGTCGCCGCTCCTCCCGTGCTGGCGGCGCCCGCCGTTTCTGTCACGGACATGGCCCGCTGGCAGGCGCAGGCCGCCCATGTCAGCATCGCGCGCGACACCTGGGGCGTGCCCCATGTGACGGGCAAGACGGATGCGGATGCCGTCTTTGGCCTGATGTATGCGCAGGCCGAGGATGATTTCCCCCGCGTGGAACTCAATTACATCAACGCCATGGGGCGCCTGGCGGAAGTTGAGGGCGAGCGGGAGCTGTACCGCGACCTGCGCATGAAACTTTTCATCGATCCGCTTGAGCTGCAGGCGCAGTACCGCGCCAGCCCGCCGTGGCTGCGCAAGTTGATGGATGCGTTCGCCGATGGCCTGAATTTTTACCTGGCCACGCATCCGCACGTCAAACCCAGGTTGATCACGCATTTCGAGCCGTGGATGGCCCTGAGTTTCAGCGAGGGCAGCATCGGCGGCGATATCGAATCGGTCAAACTGGCGCAGCTCGAAGCGTTTTACGGCCAGCAGGCCAGGCCCGCCACCGTGGCGCTCGCCAGCGTGGAAACTGGCTTGGAGCCTGAACCGAGCGGCTCGAACGGCTTCGCCATCGCGCCCGCGATCACGAAAAATGGCCATGCACTGCTGATGATCAACCCGCACACCTCGTTCTACTTCCGTCCCGAAGTGCAGGTCACCAGCGGCGAAGGCCTGAATGCTATGGCGCCGTCACCTGGGGCCAGTTTTTCGTCTACCAGGGTTTCAACGACCGCCTCGGCTGGATGCATACCTCGGGCGGCGGCGACGTCATCGACGAATACCTGGAAAGCATCGTCGACAAGGATGGCGCGTGGTTCTACCGCTATGACGGCGGCCTGCGCCCCTTGAAAGCCGTGCCGATCACCTTGCCATATAATATAAACTGGCGAACGGCGGCATGGGCTCGAAAACCATCACCGTCTACTACAGCCACCACGGCCCCATCGTGCGCGCGCAGGATGGACGCTGGGTGGCCGTGCGCCTGATGAACGAACCGTTGAAGGCGCTCACGCAGTCGTACGCGCGCACCAAGGCGCGCGATTACGCGGCGTTCTACCAGGCCATGGAACTGCGCACGAATTCGTCGAACAATACCGTGTACGCGGATGCGGATGGCAATATCGCCTACTTTCATGGCAATTTCATCCCCGTGCGCGACCCGCGCTTCAACTGGAAGCAGCCCGTCGACGGCAGCGACACGGCCACGGAATGGAAAGGGCTGCACACGGTGGCGCAGACCATCACCCTGTTCAATCCGAAAAATGGCTGGATACAGAACACGAACAATTGGCCGTATTCGGCGGCCGGCGCCAACAGCCCGCGCCAGCAGGACTACCCCGCCTACATGTCCGTGTATGGCGAAAACGCGCGCGGCCTGCACGCCGTCAAGGTCTTCCAGAATAAAACAGGTTTTACCCTCGACAGCCTGATCGCCGCCTCGTACGACAGTGAACTGACGGCGTTCGAAGCGCTGCTGCCGCCGCTGTTCGCGGCCTACGATGCGCTGCCTGAGGGCGATGCGCAAAAGCTGGCGCTGGCCGACAAGGTGGCTCTGCTGCGTGCCTGGGACTGGCGCTATGCGCTGACGTCCACCGCCACCTCGCTGGCCGTATTCTGGGGTCAGGAACTGGCCGAACTGGCGGGCAAGCAGGCGCGCGAGCAGGGCGTGCCCGTGGTCGATTTTCTGGCGACCGAGGAGGTCACGGCGGCGCAGCGGCTGGCGGCCCTGGCGACGGCGGCGGACAAATTGCAACGCGATTTCGGCAACTGGCAAACGCCGTGGGGCGAAATCAACCGCTTCCAGCGCCTGACGGGTGACGTGGTCCAGCCCTTCGACGATGCGCGAGCCAGCTTGCCGGTGCCTTACGCGTCAGGCAACTGGGGCGCGCTGGCCGCGTATGGACAGAGCAGCAAGAGTACCACGCGCAGGATTTACGGCGAGCGTGGCAACAGCTTTGTCGCGGCCGTGGAATTTGGCCCGCGCGTCAGGGCGAAAAGCATCCTCGCCGGTGGCCAGAGCGGCGACCCGACATCGCCCCACTTCAAGGATCAGGCGGCCATGTATGCGCGCGGCGAGTTCAAGGAGGTGTTGTTCTATCCCGAGGACGTAAGCAGGCACCTGGAGCGCAGGTACCGGCCGGGGGAGTGATGTTGGTGGTGCGTCGGATTACGCCCTTGCGGGCTAATCCGACCTACGCTACATGTTGCATGTAGGTCGGATTAGCGCAGCGTAATCCGACAAGCACCGCATTAAAACGCATCAAGTTCGTAGCAGTAGGTCGCATTAGCACAGCGTAATCCGACAATCCCCCACTCAAATCGCATCGAGCGCCGTGCGCAGATCGTGGCGCAAATCCTCGATATCCTCGATCCCCACCGACAGCCGGATCAAGCCATCGCCGATGCCCAGTTTGGCCCGCTGTTCGGCAGGGATGCTGGCATGCGTCATCAGGGCAGGGTGCTCGATCAGGCTTTCCACGCCGCCCAGGCTTTCGGCCAGGGCGAACACTTCGCAGCGCTCGAGGAAGCGCCGCGCGCCGGCCAGGTCCGTATCGAGGTCGATCGAGATGATGCCGCCGAAACCGTCCATCTGGCGCTGCGCCAGCGCGTGCTGCGGATGCGAAGCCAGCCCCGGATAGAAGACTTTTTTCACTTCCTGCTGCTGTTCCAGCCATTGCGCCAGGGCCAGCGCGCTTTCGCAATGGCGCTGCATGCGGATGGCCAGGGTTTTCACGCCGCGCAGCGCCAAAAAGCTGTCGAACGGGCCGGCAATTGCGCCCACCGAGTTTTGCAAAAAGCCCAGTTGCTCGCGCCATTCCGCCTGGCGTTCTTCCGCGCCGACGATGGCGATGCCGCCGATGATGTCCGAGTGGCCGTTCAAATACTTTGTGGTCGAATGCACGACGATATCGAAGCCATGCTCCAGCGGGCGCTGCACGAGCGGACTGGCGAAGGTGTTATCTGCCACGGCGATGATGCCCCGCGCGCGGCAGATGTCGGCAATCGCCCGCAAGTCGGCCAGTTTCAGCATCGGGTTGGTGGGCGTTTCCACCCACACCATCTTTGTTTCCGGGCGCAGCGCGGCCAGCAGGTTTTCTGGATTCGTCAGGTCGACATACGTGAATTCGTGACCGGCCGAGCGCCGGCGCACCCGTTCGAACAAACGGTAGGTGCCGCCGTACATATCGTCGCCGGCGACGATATGGCTGCCCGCGTCCAGCAATTCCAGCACGGACGAAATGGCGGCCAGGCCCGAGGCGAACGCGAACGCCGCGCCGCCGCCTTCCAGGTCGGCCACGCAGCGCTCGAGCGCCCAGCGCGTGGGATTGTGCGAGCGGCCGTAGTCCAGGCCCTTGTGCACGCCGGGGCTGTCCTGCACGAAGGTGGAGGTGGCGTAAATGGGCGGCATGATGGCGCCCGTCGACGGGTCGGGCGACTGGCCGGCGTGGATGACGCGCGTGGCGAGGCGGCTCTTGCGGGTGGTTTCCTGGCTCAAGATAGTGTCCTGCGTAAGTGGTTGAGAAGGTCGAAGCGGGTGATCAGGCCATAGAAGGCGGCGTCGTCGGCAACGACGGCCGTCAAGCCCCGGTCCAGGGTGGCGCGCAGGGCGGGCAAGCCGCTCGAAGGCGCCAGCGTTTCGATCTGCGTCGTCATGGTGGCGCCCACCAGCGAGGCGAAATGCGCGGCGTCGCCCGAGACGTGCAGCAGCAAGTCCGATTCGTCGATGATGCCGACCAGTTGGCCGCCATCGATGACGGGCAGCTGCGCCAGGTCGCTGGCGCGCATGCGGTTGAAGGCCGTGAGCAGGGTGTCGCCCGGCGCCACGCTGACGACGTCGCCTTCGTCGTAGCGGCGCCCGATCAGGTCGCGCAAGTCGCCGGACACGGCCCGCTGCAACAGGCCCTGGTCGCGCATCCAGCCATCGTTGTAGACCTTCGACAGGTAGCGCGTGCCCGTGTCGCAGACAAACGTGACGACGCGCTTCGGCGTCGTCTGCTCGCGGCAGTATTTGAGGGCGGCGGCCAGCAGGGTACCGGTGGAAGACCCGCCGAGGATGCCTTCGGCGCGCAGGAGGGCGCGCGCGGAATCAAAACTTTCTTGGTCCGTGATGGTGTAGGCCTTGGTGACGCTGTCCATGTCGGCGATAGCCGGGATGAAATCTTCGCCGATGCCTTCCACGGCCCATGAGCCGCTCGTGTCGGCTACTTTGCCCGTGTCGATGTATTCGGTGAGGATGGAGCCTTGCGGGTCGGCCAGCACGAATTCGAGCTTCGGCTGCGCCTTGCGAAAGTAGCGGGTCAGTCCCGTCAGGGTGCCGGACGAGCCGACGCCGACGACGATGGCGTCCACGTCATGGCCGCTTTGCTCCCAGATTTCGGGCGCCGTCGTCGTTTCGTGGGCCAATGGATTGGCGGGATTGTTGAACTGGTCGGCGAAGAAGGCGCCCGGCAGTTCGCGCGCCAGGCGCGCCGCGTAGTCCTGGTAGTACTCGGGATGGCCCTTGCCCACGTCCGAGCGTGTGGTGTGCACTTCCGCGCCCAGGGCTTTCAGGTGCAGCACTTTTTCCGTCGACATCTTGTCGGGCACGACGAGAATCACGCGATAGCCCTTGATGCGGCCGACCAGGGCCAGGCCGATGCCCGTATTGCCGGCCGTCGCCTCGACGATGGTGCCGCCCGGCTGCAGGCGGCCGTCCGCTTCGGCCGCCTCGATGATGGACAGGCCGATGCGGTCCTTGATGGAACCGCCGGGATTTTGCGATTCCAGTTTCAGGAACAGCTGGCACAGGCCCGTGTCGAGCCTGGTCACTTCGACCAGCGGGGTATTGCCGATCAGCTTGTATAGCGCTGGCGGCTGGGATGGGGATGGCATTCGATCATTCATGGTGGCTCCTGTCAGAGAAACAACGGCTCCGGATTGTGTCCCGAGCCGCCTTCCGTGCCGCGCAGTGTAGGCGGGTGGACGAGTGCGGCGAACGAATGTTTATATGCTTGCATATGCGCGCTTCGCATATCGGCGGCAAGGTTCGCGATACGAGTATGCGCCGTTTTTTGCCCGCTTGCCGCGCCAATGGCGCGACTATTAAGCTGCCGCAAGCGCGCCATTGCGATTTATAATCACGCCTCGAAAAGGTGCTAAACAGTATCCAGAATAATCAGACAGACAGGGCAGGCGGCAGTGGCAAAACTTTATTTCCGGTATTCCGCGATGAACGCGGGCAAGTCGACGGCCTTGTTGCAGGTCGCGCACAATTATGAAGAGCAGGGCCAGCAGGTGCGCCTGTACACGGCCGCCATCGACAGCCGCTACGGCGTGGGCCGGGTCACCTCGCGCCTGGGCCCGCAGCGCCAGGTCGACATCTTCCACGCCGACACGAATTTCCTCGACGATATTCCCCAGGTGGCCTGTTTGCTGGTGGACGAGGCGCAATTTCTCAGCACGGCCCAGGTGCAGCAGCTGCACCAGCTGGCGCAAGTGAAGGGCGTGCCCGTCATCTGCTACGGCTTGCGCACGGATTTCAAGGGCGAACCGTTCCCCGGCTCGGCCTACCTGCTGGCGCTGGCCGACGATATCGAGGAGTTGAAGAATATTTGTACTTGCGGCAAGAAAGCCACGATGAACATCCGCGTGGATGAGCAGGGCCGCCGCATCAAGGAAGGCGAGCAGATCAGCATAGGCGGCAATGAAGCCTACCGCCAGGCGTGCGGGCGCTGTTTCTATGCCTGATTTACAACCCCTAGCAAAACCGTAGCGAGCGGAAGGAAGTTGTGGTTGAGAAGCGCAACTGTACGAAGGTACAGTGAGCATCGCAGACCGCAAATTACGACGCGCAGTAGGTTTTGATAGGTGTTCTTATTCGGCGACGGGCGCGCCCACGTCGGCATCATCCGATAAGGCCAGGTCGCCCCGTTCGAAGGCGGCCAGGATGTCATTGGCGCGCGCCACGTCGTGTTCGCGCACCATCACGCGGGCGCCGCCGATGGCGGCCGCCAGCAGCATGTCGGCCTGCATGTGCTGGTCGTCCGTCAGCAGCACGTCGATGCCGGCCGCCGCCAGGCAGCCGCGGATGACGTGCGCATCCGTGGGGATCATCAGCCGGGCAATCAAAACATAGTCGTCGTGCATCGCGTCTCCTGACAAGGTGGTATGCGCCATCTTAGCACCGACCCCGCTTTTACAGCTTGAACACGCTCACCACCTGGTTCAGCTCCTGCGCCTGCTCCTGCAAGGCGTCGGCGGCCGCGGCAGCTTCTTCGACGAGGGCCGCATTCTGCTGGGTTACCTGGTCCATCTGGGCGATGGCCTGGTTGACTTGCTCGATGCCGCTGCGCTGCTCTTCGCTCGCCTGCGCGATCTCGGCCATGATGGTGCTCACTTGCCGCACGCTGGCCACCACGGTATCCATGGTGGCGCTGGCCTGGCTCACCTGGGCGTGGCCCAGGTCGACCGTGCTGGCGGACGCCTGGATCAGGTCCTTGATGTCTTTCGCCGCCGCCGTCGAGCGTTGCGCCAGGGTGCGCACCTCGGTGGCGACGACGGCAAAGCCGCGTCCCTGCTCGCCGGCCCTGGCCGCTTCCACGGCCGCGTTCAAGGCCAGGATATTCGTCTGGAAGGCGATGCCGTCGATGACGCCGATGATGTCTGCGATCTTGCTTGAGGAGCTGCGGATGGCGTCCATGGTGCTGGCCACCTGGGCCACGGCCGCGCCGCCTGTCGCTGCCAGGCTGGACGAGTCGTGCGCCAGCCGGCTTGCCTGCTGCGCGTGGTCGACGTTCTGGCGCACGGTGGAGCTCAGTTCCTCCATCGAGGCGGCCGTTTCTTCCAGCGAACTGGCTTGCTGTTCCGTGCGGCTCGACAGATCCAGGTTGCCGCTGGCAATTTCACCGGACGCCGTGGCGATTTGCCCGGCGCTGCCGCGCACGTTGCCGACCACTTGCGACAGGTTGTCGCTGATGCGGTTCATGGCCAGCAGCAGGCGGCCGATTTCATCCAGGCTGCCGGTATCGAGGTGCACCGTCAGGTCGCCGGCGGCGATCTGCGCGGCGGCCGTTTCGGCGGCGGCAAGCGGGCGCGACACCAGGGCGCGCACGAGCCAGTACAGCAGCAGGGCGAAGACGAGCAGGGCGATGAAGCCGGAAACGGCCAGCTGGTTGCGCAACTGGCGCGCTTCCGCCGTGATCTCGTCCGTGAAGGTGCCGCCCGCGATGATCCATTGCCAATCCTTGAATTGGCGGTAATACAGTTGCTTTTCGCGCGCGCTGGCAGCCGTTTCGCCGGGCGCCGTCCACGTGTAGCGCATGGCGCCGTCTTTTTGCGCCAGCATGTCCTGGATGAACAATCGCCCGTCGCTGGCCTTGAACTCGAGCGCGCTCTTGCCTTCGCTGTTCGGGTGCAGCACCAGGTGGCCGTAGTTGGCACCGGGAGCCGTGTCGACGATATAGATGTAGCCCGTCTGGCCGATCTTGACCTGGCGAATCTTCTCTTTCAGCATGGCCAGATTCTGGCTGATATCGAGGCCGATGAACAGCACGCCCACCACCTTGCCGCCCGCGTCGCGCACGGGGTCGTACTGGGTGATGTATTGCTTGCCAAACAAGGTGGCCATGCCGACAAAGCGCTGGCCCGCGCGCAGCGGTGCATAGCTGGGGTGGTTGTGGTCGAGCTGGGTGCCGATGGCCCGTTCGCCATCTTGCTTTTTCAGCGAAGTGCTGATGCGCACGAATTCATCGCCATTGGCGGCAAAAATGGTGGCGATCACGCCCGTCTGGGCCGTGTAGCGGTCGACCAGGGCCGTGTCGAGGTTGAGCACTTTGCCGCCGTTGGCCAGCGCGGGCGTGGCTTTGCCGGCGACGGCCACCATGGCGCCCGTGTCGACCGTGAACGGGCCGGGAAATTCGGCCGCGAACAGGCGCGCGAAGCTGGCCGCCTCGTTGACCATGGCCGTATGGAATACTTGCGTGGTCGTCATGACGCTATTGAGCTCGCTGGTGACGGCCGCTTCGGCGCGCTGTTCCAGGGCGGTCGAGGTGCGGATGCTGATCAAGGTCGTCAGGCTGGCGAGGATCAGGCTGACGAGGGCAAAGGTGAACACGGTAATCTTGCCGCCGACACTCCAGTGGCGGGGGGAGAACGAAATTGTAGGCATAGTTTGAGTCTGGCAAAGGGTAATCAGCTCGGCCATTCCTGGTCATGACATGACACGCGGGGAGGGGATCTGGTGGGGAATACTGTTGAAACGGAGGCGCGCCGGCTGTGGGAGCCGCGCACGGGCAAGCTGGATTTCAGGGCGCGATGATAGCATGTTGCTTGCCTTTTGTTACTAAGTGTTTCCCGCAGGAATTAATATTTCGTGCAAAAACATCATCCATATCAAGGATCGCAAAAGCGACTCATTGACTTTTTTGATTTCAATGAAGATTTTTTCTCTTCATCGCTGATGGGCGATGCAATTTTTGTCACGAATGTTTCACTTTGTAATGAATGAGGCGCCGTCCTTAATCCGCGTTTAAGCTTCCGGGAAGAAACTGATATTCCTTGGGAGACTGCCAGGCCGTATCCTGTAGAATAATATGCAGACCAGTCGTGTATTCCCCTTACTGTCTTGCTGGCTGGCGCGTGAATGTTGCGCCGCCTGGAATTGATTCAACTAATTTTCGGAGAAGCCGATGAAGAAGCAAATGATGCTGGTCACCCTGGTGCTTGCCCTGTCAGCCCACGCTGGCGCAGCCCAGACGGACAAGAGCGCCGCTCCTCCGCCCCCCATGAAGCCGCTGGCCCAGCAAACGCAGGCCGCCTTGTGGGCATCGCGCGTATTGACGCGCGTCCATTACAAGGCCATGCCGCTCGACGACGCCATGTCGGAGAAAATCTTCGACCGCTATTTCAAATCCCTGGACGCGGAAAAACTGTTTTTCGTGCAGGCCGACATCGACCGTTTCGCCCCGCTGCGCACCAAGCTCGACGACGCCATCGTCAATGAAGACCTGACGGCGCCGTTTGCCATCTACAATCTGTACCAGCAGCGTTTCGACGAGCGCATGGCGTATGCCCGTGAATTGCTGAAAACCAAGTTCGACTTCACGGCCGACGAGAGCTACCAGATCGACCGCGAAAAAGCCGCCTGGCCGAAGAATGACGAGGAAGTGCGCGACCTGTGGCGCAAGCGCGTCAAGAACGACTGGCTGCGCCTGAAACTGGCGGGCAAGGAAGACAAGGCCATCCGCGAAACGCTGGACAAACGCTACGAAAGCTACACGACCCGTGCGCGCAAGCTCAACAGCGAAGACGTGTTCCAGATCTTCATGAACGCCTACGCCATGTCGATCGAGCCGCATACCAATTACCTGGGCCCGCGCGCGTCGGATAACTTCGACATCGCCATGCGGCTGTCGCTCGAAGGCATCGGCGCCGTGCTGCAGACGCGCGACGAATACACGGTGGTGCGCGAAGTCGTGCCGGGCAGCCCGGCCGGCCTGTCGGGCAAGCTGAAAGTGGGCGACCGCATCGTCGGCGTGGGGCAGGGCGAAAGCGGCCCCATCACCGAAGTGCTGGGCATGCGCATCGACGACGTGGTCCAATTGATCCGCGGCGCCAAGGATTCCGTCGTGCGCCTCGACATCCTGCCGGCCGACGCCGGCCCGGACGCCAAGCACGTCGTCTTGCCGCTGGTGCGCAAGAAAATCAGCATGGAAGAGCAGGCGGCGAAGAAATCGATCATCGAAGTGCGCGACAATGGCGTCAAGCGCCGCATCGGCGTCATTGCCTTGCCGACCTTCTACCAGGACTTCGAAGCGCGCCGCCGCGGCGACAAAGACTTCAAAAGCGCCACGCGCGACGTCAGCCGTTTGCTGGCCGAGTTGAAGAAGGACAAGGTCGACAACGTCCTGATCGACTTGCGCAACAATGGCGGCGGTTCCCTGAACGAAGCCGTCGAACTGACGGGCCTGTTCATCGACAAGGGCCCTGTCGTGATGCAGCGCAATGCCGAAGGCAAGGTCGACGTGGAAAGCGATACCAATACGGGCCTGGCCTGGGATGGCCCGATGGGCGTGCTGATCAACCGCGGTTCCGCTTCCGCTTCCGAAATTTTCGCCGCCGCCGTGCAGGATTACGGCCGTGGCGTCATCATCGGCGAAGGCAGCTTCGGCAAGGGCACGGTACAAACCCTGTTCAATCTCGACCGTTTCGGCGGCAGCGAGAAAGCCCGCTTCGGCGAGCTGAAAATGACCATCGCCCAGTTCTTCCGCATCAATGGCGGCACCACGCAGTTGCGCGGCGTCACCCCCGACATCAAGCTGCCAGCCATGTCGGACACGGAAAACTTCGGCGAATCGAGCTATGACAATGCCTTGCCATGGGTGGCCATCAAGCCGGCATCGTACATGCCGACGGGCGACCTGAAGGATATCGTGCCGCTGCTGGACAAGAAACATGAAGCGCGCGTGGCCAAGGACAAGGATTTCCAGTACTTGCTCGATGACATCGCCCTCGTCGTCAAGCAGCGCAAGGAAAACCAGATTTCGCTCAATGAAACCGTGCGCCGCAAGGAGCGCGATGCCCAGGAAGCGCGCGCCAAGGCCCGTGAAAAACGCCTGATCGCGCAGATTTCGAATCCTGCCGACGACCTGGTGGTGATTCCCGATCCGAAGGACGTGCTGAAGGGCGCGAAAGCGGCCAGCAAGACGGCCAAGCAGATCGCCGCCGTGAAGGGCGCCTTGCGCACCGACGACGGCTTGCAGGGCGACGAGCGGGCCCTGAGCGCCGAGCTCGATGCCGAGACGGCCGCCAAGAGCGCCAAGGACGTGCTGCTGAACGAAGCGGCGCGCATCCTGGCCGATGAAGTGGCACTGATCAAGGCCGATACGCGCATGGCTTCCAAGGTCTTGCCATATGGCGCGGATGCCAAGGCGACGCCGGTGGCGGCGACGGCGAAGTAATGAATACGGGTCAGACCCGTCGGGTCTGGCCCCAGCTTTTGCTTTGGGGTAAACAGTAGTTATTCGTTTCGCGTATTTCTATCATTCCAACAATCAATTGGATTGATATGCCGCGATGCAGCATAATTCATCTGTCTCCTCTATTCTCCTCCAAGAAAATAGATTCAGCCCGCTCCCGTAGCGGGCTTTTTTTTGCCTCAGATTTTGTGCGCGGGCGGTTGCACGTCGGGGTGGGCCGCCAGCAGGGCCGTGATCCAGCCGGCAAACGCCTGCAGCTTGGGCGTGGCCAGGCGGCCTTGCGGCGTCAGCAGCGACATCGGCATCGGCGTCGGCGAGCAGTTGGGCAGCACGGCCACCAGCGCGCCGCTGTCGAGGTGCTGGCGCACCTGGTACATGGCCGCCTGCGCCAGCCCCAGCCCTTGCAGCGCGCAATCGACGCTGGCGTCCGCGTCGTTGACGGCGATGGGCCCGGCCATCTGCACGCGCACGACCTCTTTGCCTTCCTGAAAATCCCAGTCGAAGGCGCGTCCCGTGCGGCCCGAGTAATGCATGATGCCCTGGTGTGCGGCCAGGTCGGCCAGGGCGTGCGGCGTGCCGTGCCGCGCCAGGTAGGCGGGCGCGGCGCACGTGACGAAGCGCATCAGGCCGACCTGCTTGCCGATGAAGGCGGAATCTTGCAAAGTGCCCACGCGCAAGGCGCAATCGATGCCTTCCTGCGTCAGGTCGACCAGGCGATCCGTCAGGCTCAGCTGCAGTTGCACGTCAGGCCAGGCGGCGTGGAATTGCGCGATATGGGGAATGACGAGGCGCCGGCCCACCGTGCTAGGCAGGTTGATGCGCAACAAGCCGCGCGGTTTTTTCGCGTCGGGGCCGCGAAACGCCAGTTCCGCCGTATCGACGGCTTTCAGGATATCGATGCAATGACCAAAGTATTCGGCCCCTTCCGGCGTCAGCGACAGGCGGCGCGTCGTACGCTGCAGCAATTGCGTGCCCAGGTAGGCTTCCAGCTTTTGCAGGGTGGCCGTCAGCGCGGCGCGCGGCAAATTCAAGGTTTCGGCCGCCTTGGAAAAACTGTTTGCCTCGACGATGCGCACGAAGGTTTGCATGGCCTTGATCTTGTCCATCTTGATTGTTCATCTTATGTGAAAAGTATAAGTGGATTATGCCCTAATTATCTTTGCCACGGCTTTGTCTAGAATGGCCACATCCCTACCGAACCGAGGAAACAACATGAACAAGGCCTCATCTATTACTTCCCACGATATTTCGCCCGCGATGGTGCTGCTGCTGGCCATCGCTTCCGGCCTCATCGTGGCCAATCTGTATTACGCGCAAACTCTCGTCGGGCCCATCAGCGCCTCGACGGGCCTGTCGGCCAAGGCGGCCGGGCTGATCGTCACCTTGACGCAAGTCGGCTATACCCTGGGCCTGCTGTTTGTCGTGCCCCTGGGCGACTTGCTGGAAAACCGCCGCCTGATCGTCACGGCCTTGCTGGTGACGGCCACGGCCCTCGTGGCGGCGGCGCTCTCGACGGGCGCGATCGTGTTCCTGGCCGCCGCGCTGGCCATCGGCCTCGGTTCCGTGGCGGCGCAAGTGATCGTGCCGTTTGCCGCCCACCTGTCGCAGGAAGCGACGCGGGGCCAGACGGTGGGCAAGGTGGTCAGCGGCTTGTTGCTGGGCATCATGCTGGCCCGCCCCGTGGCGTCGCTGGTGGCGGCCCATGCAAGCTGGCACGTGGTGTTTGGCGGCGCCGCCGTGCTGATGGTGCTGCTGGCGCTGGTCCTGCGCCGTGCCTTGCCCGTGCGCCAGCCCGTGTCGAGCATGAAATATTCGGCCCTGATGGCCTCGCTGTGGCATCTGTTGCTGGGCACGCCCGTGCTGCGCCGCCGCGCCGCCTATCATGCGGGCCTGTTTGGCGCCTTCAGCCTGTTCTGGACCGTCACGCCGCTGGTCTTGTCCAGCCCCGCGTTCGGCCTGTCGCAAACGGGCATCGCCATCTTTGCCCTCGTGGGCATGGCCGGCGCCGTCGCGTCGCCCATCGCCGGCCGCCTGGCCGATGCGGGCCACACCTTGCCGGCCACGGCCGTTGCACTGGCGCTGGGCATCGTCGCCTTTGCCTTGCCGATGTTTGCGCCGGAATCGAAACACGTGGCGCTGGGATTGCTGGTGGTCGCTTCCATCGTGCTCGACATGGGTGTCGCGGCCAACCTGGTGCTGGGCCAGCGCGCCATCTTCAGCCTGGGCGCGGAAGTGCGGGGCCGCTTGAACGGCCTGTATTTCGCCCTGTTCTTTGCCGGCGGCGCGGCCGGCTCGGCCATTGGCGCCTGGGTGTACGCGAGCTACGGCTGGCAAGCAACCTTGCTGACCGGTATGGCATTCCCCGGACTGGCCGTGCTGGTGTGGATGGGAGAATTTTTACCGCAAGCCACGCGCCGCACGGCTTGAAACCCTGATGGCGCCTCATTATCACTGGTGAGTATTTCTATCATCATGAAGATAAAGTGGCGTGATATGCCGCGATGCCGCAAGATGCACTTGTCTCCTCTATCTCCTCCAAGGAAATAGATTCAGCCCGCTCCCGCAGCGGGCTTTTTTTTGCCTGCGTTTTCTTAAATCACCACCAGGTCCAGCGCCCGCATGAAGTTCGCCGCCTGCGCATGCGTGATGACGGCACCTTTCAGCAGCGCCGCTTCGTTCAATTTGAAACCGTCGATATCGGCGCCGCGCAAGTCCGCGCCCTGGAACTTCGCCAGTTTGATCGTGGCGTTGCGCAGGCTGCCCCCTTCGAAGACGGCGTCGCGGAAATCGCAGCCGGCCAGGTAGGCGTCGGAAAAATCCAGCTGTTTCAAGGTCGCCTTGCGGAACGAGAATCCCCGCAGGTCGGCGCCCACCAGCAGGCTGTCTTCGAAGGTGAGACCCAGGTGGGCCGCTTCCTCGAAAGACGCGCCCGTCAGCTTGCAGCCGCGGTAGGTGGCCGAGGCCAGCTTGGAACGCCGCCATTTCGTGTTGTTCAGGTCGCAGCCTTCGAAGCTGGCGTCGACGGCATCGACGGATTCGAAATCGGCGCTGCCCGCGCGGCAGCGGCGCCAGGTGCTGCGTGCCAGTTTGCTGGCGAACAAGTTGGTGTCGGCAAAGGTGCAGCGCTCGAAGGTACAGCCCTGCAAGTCGAGGCGCGACAGGTCTTCGCCGTCGAACGCGCAATCGATGAAGTGGCGCGCCGATTGCGCCAGTTGCTGCTCGATGCCGGCGCGGTCCAGGGTCATGCCGGTTACTGCGGTGTCGTGTGTTGCCATCCGTCTTCATTCCTCATCAAAGCAGGGGAGGGATGGCGCGGCGGGAAAATGCACGAACCAGTACACCTCCCCGGCTGGTGGTACAGCCAAGGGTCAGCGCCGCGGGTCCGCGTGGGCGGGAGCATGCCGGACTGTGCCGGGCACTTACCGGGTTACCAACCGGTGCGCTCATTTTCGATCAGCGCGTATTGTAGCGTGTCCAAATCGGCCTTGCCAGTTTCCGCAAGCTCGGGTTAGTATCGCTGCAGGCGCACGCATTGTGCCAACGTCGCTCGGACGGATCCGGGCGCTTACGTATAGAGATACCATGACCGACAGCCAAGCTCCGCGCAGCTTTTCGCGCATCAATCGTCTTCCCCCCTACGTTTTCAATATCACCGCCGAACTCAAGATGGCCGCGCGCCGCCGTGGCGAGGACATCATCGACATGTCGATGGGCAATCCCGATGGCGCCACGCCGTCCCACATCGTGGACAAGCTGGTCGAGACGGTGAAACGCCCCGACACGCACGGCTATTCCGCGTCAAAAGGCATTCCCCGCTTGCGCCGCGCCATTGCGCACTGGTACAAGAAGCGCTACGAGGTCGACATCGACCCGGACAGCGAAGCCATCGTCACCATCGGCTCGAAAGAGGGCCTGGCCCACTTGATGCTGGCGACGCTGGACCGTGGCGACACGGTGCTGGTGCCGAACCCCAGCTACCCGATCCATATCTGGGGCGCCGTCATCGCGGGAGCCGATATCCGCTCCGTGCGCATGGGGCCGGGCGTGGATTTCTTTGCCGAACTGGAACGGGCCATCCGCGAAAGCTACCCGAAACCGAAGATGATGGTGCTGGGCTTCCCGTCCAACCCGACGGCGCAATGCGTGGAGCTGGAATTTTTTGAAAGAGTCGTCGCGCTGGCGAAACAGCACAATATTCTGGTGGTGCATGACCTGGCCTACGCCGACATCACCTTCGATGGCTGGAAGGCGCCGTCCATCATGCAGGTGCCGGGCGCGCGCGACGTGGCCGTCGAGTTCTTCACCATGTCGAAAAGCTACAACATGGCCGGCTGGCGCATCGGCTTCATGGTCGGCAATGCGGAACTGGTGGCGGCCCTGGCGCGCATCAAGAGCTACCACGACTACGGCAGTTTTACGCCCGTGCAAGTGGCTGCCATCGCCGCGCTGGAAGGCGACCAGAGCTGCGTGACGGAGATCTGCGCCCAATACCAGCGCCGCCGCGACGTGCTGGTCAAAGGCTTGCATGAGGCGGGCTGGATGGTGGAAAAACCGAAGGCGTCGATGTATATCTGGGCGCACATACCGGAAGCGTATCGCCACCTGGGCTCGCTGGAATTTTCCAAGCTGCTGCTGCAAAAAGCCAAGGTCAGCGTGTCGCCCGGCATCGGTTTCGGAGAGTATGGCGATGAATACGTGCGCTTCGCCCTGATCGAAAACGAGGCGCGGGTGCGGCAGGCCTTGCGTGGCATCAAGAATATGTTGCGTTCTGGCGACGGGAAAGCGGAAGCGGCTGCATAAAGTTGCCGTACGGAATTGTCCATTGCCCGTAATATCACTGCTGCGTATTTCTGACATCACGAATATAAAGTGGTTTTATATGCTGCAACGCGGCATCATTCACCTGTCTCCTCTATCTTCCTCCAAGGAAATAGATTCAGCCCGCTCCCGCAGCGGGCTTTTTTTTTGCGCGTCGCCATCACCGCTGTCCACCGCCGGCCACACCAGCGGCCCGCCGCCAGATCATCGGGCCAGGCCTTGCCCCTGCAAGAAGATCAGGTTGCCGCCAAAGCTGCAAAAATGACATTGTTGAGTGCTAGTATTTCGACACGCCTGCAGAAGCGGGCAGCCTGTCACCACTCTCCAATATCGGGAATCATCATGCACTCATTCATCAAGCCATTGTCCATCGCCGCCGTCGTGGGCACTTTGTTCGCCAGCGTCGTTCCTGCCAGCCCGGCTTCGGCGGCGGGCGTCGTCAAGCCCACCATCGTATTGGTCCATGGCGCGTTTGCCGATGCATCGAGCTGGGATGGCGTCGCCGCCATCCTGCAAAAAGACGGCTACACCGTCATCGGCGCGGCCAATCATCTGCGCAGCGTCAAGAGTGACGCCGATTCCGTGGCCCGTGTCGTCAACAGCGTGCCTGGCGCGGTCGTGCTGGTGGGGCACTCCTACGGCGGTTCGGTGATCAGCGCCGCTGCCCAGGCAGGCGGCAACGTCAAGGCGCTGGTGTACGTGGCGGCTTTTGCTCCCGATGCCGGCGAGACGGCCGCTGGCCTGTCGGGCAAATATCCGGGCGGCACCTTGGGTACGGCCTTGGCCAAGCCCGTGCCGCTGGCCGACGGCAGCAACGATCTGTTTATCGAGCAGGCCAAGTTCCACGACCAGTTCGCCGCCGATTTGCCGGCGGCCAAGGCGCGCCTGATGGCGGTCGGCCAGCGTCCGATCACCGATGTTGCGCTGAACGAAGCCTCGCCTGCGCCGGCCTGGAAGGGGATCCCGTCCTGGTTTGTCTACGGCAAGGCAGACAAGAATATTCCGGCAGAAGCGCTGGCCTTCATGGCCCGGCGTGCCAATGCGAAGAAAACCGTCGTGATCGACGGCGCCTCGCACGTGGTGATGAGCTCGCACCCAGCGCAAGTGGCCAGGCTGATCGAGGAAGCGGCTGGCAGCGTCAGGTAGGCAAGCAGGGCATCACGCCAAGATATTGATGGAGCTTATCTTGCTCATCACAACACATGATTGGCGTGATATGCCGCAATGCGTCAAGATGCATCTGTCTCCTCTACTTCCTCACAGGAATTAGATTCAGCCCGCTCCCTCAGCGGGCTTTTTTTTGCCCCGACGTTTCTCAGTGTTCTCCATTCCCCGTAAACCGCCGCACGGCCACCTCCCACTGCTGCATCAGGCTGGCCGCCTGGTCGCGCCCGATGGTGGGCAAGAACGTTCGGTCGGCGTACCAGTGCGACGCCAGTTCGTCGGTGCCTTGATACAGGCCGATGGCCAGGCCGGCCAGGTAGGCGGCGCCCAGCGCCGTCGTTTCGATCACCTGTGGGCGCACGACGGGGATGCCCAGCAAGTCGGCCTGGAATTGCAGCAGCAGGTTGTTGGCGCAGGCGCCGCCGTCCACGCGCAGTTCCGTGATCGGTGCTTGCGCGTCGCGCGTCATGGCGCCCAGCAGGGCGGCGCTCTGGAAGGCGATCGCTTCCAATGCGGCGCGGGCGATGTGGCCCACCGTGCTGCCGCGGCTCAGGCCCAGGATGGCGCCCTTGGCCGACGGCACCCAGTACGGCGCACCGAGTCCCGTGAACGACGGCACGAAGACCACGCCGCCGGAATCGGGCACGGAGGCGGCCAGGCCTTCCGCTTCGCCCGCGTGGCCGATGGCACCGAGGCCATCGCGCAGCCATTGCACCACGGCGCCGCCGATGAAAACGCTGCCCTCGAGCGCGTACGTGGGCTGCGCGCCCACCTGGCAGGCGGCCGTGCTGATCAGTCCATGCTGCGATTGCGCGCACTGCTCGCCCGTATTGAGCAGCAAGAAGCAGCCCGTGCCATAGGTATTCTTGGCCATGCCCGGCTTGAAGCAGGTCTGGCCGAACAGCGCCGCCTGCTGGTCGCCGGCGATGCCGCCGATGATGACGGGGCTGCCCAGTACATCCGCATCCGTTTCGCCATACACGTGGCTCGATGGATGGACGGATGGCAGCAGGCTGGCGGGAATGCCCAGCCAATCGAGCAGCTGGGCATCCCAGCAGCCCTCATGCAGGTTCCACAGCATGGTGCGCGAAGCGTTGCTGACGTCGCTCACGTGCAGGCGTCCGCCCGTCATCTTCCACGCCAGCCACGTGTCGATGGTGCCGAAGGCCAGTTCGCCGCGCATGGCCCGCGCGCGGGCGCCGGGCACGGCGTCGAGTATCCAGCGCAGCTTGGTGCCGGAAAAATACGGATCGAGCACCAGGCCCGTCTTGGCATGGATGGCGCCGGCCAGGCCGCGCGCGCGCAAGTCCTCGCACAGCGCTTCTGTTCGGCGGTCTTGCCAGACGATGGCGTTGTAGACGGGTTCGCCCGTGGCGCGGTCCCACACCACGGTCGTTTCGCGCTGGTTGGTGATGCCCAGCGCGCCGAGCGCATCGGCCCGCAGGCCCGTCTTGGCCAGCACTGCGCGGCAGGTCTCGATCTGGCTGTGCCAGATTTCCATCGGATCATGCTCGATCCAGCCCGGCTGCGGGAACAGCTGGCGGAACTCGCGCTGCGCCACGGCGACGATGGCGCCTGATTCATCGAAGACCATGCTGCGCGAACTGGAGGTGCCCTGGTCGAGGGCCAGCAAATACGTCATGCCGCCACCTCTTGCGCCAGATGGACGGCCAGCCACTGCTGCAGGCGCGCCACGTCGGCCGGCGTGCAGCGCAATCCCAGCTTGCTGCGCCGCCACAGGATGTCGTCGCTGCTCCTGGCCCATTCCACCTCGATCAGATAGTACGCTTCGGCCTCGTACAGGCCGGGCGCCAGTTGCGCGCCCAGGTCGGCCATCGAGGTGGCGCCCGTCAGCAGGCGCGTGGCGCGGCTGCCGTAGGCGCGCGCATAGCGGCGCGCCAGCGCGGGCGGCAGCCAGGCGTGGTCGCGCTGGAAGCGGGCAAGGAAACCGTCGAAATCATGGCTGTCCACCAGTTGGTTTTCCTGCTGCAGGTCGCCGCCGGGCAGAGGGGCCTCGGCCGTCCACGCTGCGGCGCGATTGTCCAGCAGGGGCGCCAGCAAGCCCAGTGCTTCCTCGGCCAGCTTGCGGTAGGTGGTGATCTTGCCGCCCCAGATATTGAGCAGGGGCGCACCCGTCGCCACATCGCCGCGCGCCACCTCCAGCAGGTAGTCGCGCGTGACGGCCGAGGCGTTCTGCGCGCTGTCGTCGAGCAGCGGGCGCACGCCCGAATACGTCCACACGACGTCGGCGGGAGAAATCTCGCGCTTGAAATAGCGGTTCGCGGCCTGGCACAGGTAATCGATTTCCATCTGGCTGATCTTCACCTGGCTGACCTCTCCCTTGTATTCCTCGTCCGTGGTGCCGATCAGGGTGAAGTCGTCCTGGTAGGGGATGGCGAAGATGATGCGCTGGTCCGGGTTCTGGAAGATGTAGGCGTGCGGATGCTCGAACAGGCGCGGCACGATGATGTGGCTGCCCTTGATCAGGCGCAGCCCCTGCGTCTTGCCGCCGCCGGCCGCGCCCGCGAATTGCGCCGTCCACGGTCCCGCCGCGTTGACGATGGCGCGCGCGCGCAGCACCTGGCGCTGGCCATCCCCGGCTTGCAGGGTGGCTTGCCAGGCGCCGCCATCGCGGCGCGCATCGACGCAGGCCGTGCGCGTGAGGATGTGCGCGCCGTGTTCCTGCGCGTCGAGCGCATTGAGCACCACCAGGCGCGCATCGTCGACCCAGCCGTCGGAGTACACGAAGCCCTTGCGGTAGCCGGCTTTCAGCGGCGCGCCCGCCGCGTGCTTGTCCAGCGCGATGCCTTGCGAGGCGGGCAAAAAGGCCCGCTTGGCCAGGTGGTCATACAGGAACAGGCCCGCGCGTATCATCCAGGCGGGGCGCTGAGCGGCGTCGTGCGGCATGACGAAGCGCATCGGCCACATGATGTGGGGCGCGGCGCGCAGCAGCACTTCGCGTTCCTGCAGCGCCTTGCGCACCAGCTTGAATTCATAGTATTCGAGGTAGCGCAGGCCGCCGTGTATCAGCTTGGTGGACGCGGACGAGGTGTGCTGCGCCAGGTCGTGCTGTTCGCACAGCACCACGCGCAGGCCGCGGCCGGCCGCGTCGCGCGCGATGCCGGCGCCATTGATGCCGCCGCCGACGACCAGCAGGTCGCAGTCGGCGGGCAGGGAGGAAAAGCGGGAAGCGGACATGGAAGACTCGTCTGGTAAAAGTAAAAGAAAATCAAGTGCCGTCTCAGGCAAGCAGCGACAGCACGGGCGGCAGCACGAGGGCCAGGCCGGCGATCAGCAGCAGCACGAAGACGGCGCGGCGCACGTGTTCGATGGGCAGGCGCGAAGGGTGGCGGCGCGCCAGCCACGTCAAGCCCATCACCAGCGGCAAGGCCTCGAGGGTCAGCCAGAAGGCCGTCATGCTGAACTGGCCGTGCGCCAGCACGAGGGCCAGGCGCAGCACGGCATTCGCGGCGAACAGCACGATCAGCGAATGGCGGATCATGTCGGCCGGCCATGGCTGGCGGTACAGGTGGTACACCATGGGTGGGCCGGCGCTGGCGAACAGGCCGCCCATCACGCCGGATACGCCGCTGAAGAACAGAAACGAGGGCAGGCTTGACTGCCGCGCACGCGCGCTGGCGCGCAGCACCAGCATGAAGGCGCAGACGACGATGGCGCAGCCGAGCAGGAAGCGCAGCAGGCTCACTTGCTGCGCGCTGAACCAGCCCAGCAGGGCCACGCCCGCGCCCACGCCCAGCTGGCTGATGGCCAGCGAGGGGCCGAACACGGGCCAGGCCAGCCGCGGGCGCGTGCGGCCAAACGTGATGGCGGCGTTGACCAGCACCAGCACGCTGACGACGTTGGCCACGTCACCCAGGCTGGCCAGGTGCAGCACGGCCGTCAGGCCCAGCAGGATCAGGCCGAAGGCAAATCCCGTCAGGTTCTGCGCCACGCTGGCCAGCGCCACGCAGGCCAGGAACAGCAGGTGCGACGCCACGCTCATGCCACGCTCATTTCGCCAGCGACAGGAAGAAGTCCTGCTGCGCGCAACCGCGCCGCACGAAGACGGGCGGCTGGCCCAGCGGCGCATCGATTTCCACGCGCTGGCCGCCGTCGAAGACCGTGCCGCTCCACAGGTGGATCCAGGCGTCGCCCTGCGGCAGGTAGGCGCTCCAGCGCGCGGCACCGGCCGCATGCACGGGCGCCACCAACAGGTCGGGGCCGAACAGGTACTGGTCCTGGATGGCGTAGGTGGCGCGGTCGTGTTCATAGTGCAGGAACAGCGGGCGTTGCAGCGGCAGGCCGCGCGCCACGGCCTCTTCGGCCAGGGCGCGGATGGTGGGCGCCAGCGCCACGTGCAGCCGCGTCATGCGGGCGAAGTGGCGGAACACCTCTTCATCCTGGTAGAACTGGAAGTTTTCGTCGGGACGGTTGCCTTCGTGCGTGCGCATCATCGACGTGAAGACGGCCATCTCCGTCCAGCGCTGGAACAGTTCGGCCGTGCGCAGGTTGCCGAACAAGCTCGTATAGCCGCCGATGTCGCTGTGGTGGTAGGCGTTGCCCAGGAGGCCAGACGACAGGGCGCCGCAGATCACCGTTTGCAAGCCGTCGTGTCGGCTGAAGTCGACCGACTGGTCGCCCGCCCACAGCAGCGGGCAGTGCGCCTGCACGCCCGTGTAGCCGGCGCGCATGAAGAAGGTGGCGTCGCCCGTCTTGCCGGCCCGCTCGATGGCGCGCGCATTGACTTCGGCCCACAGGGTCGGCCACGCGTTGTGCATCAGGCGCGCGTCGGCGCCATTGTGCAGGCGCAGGTCGATCGGCAGGTATTCGCCGAAATCGGCCATCCAGCCGGACAGGCCGAAATCGAGCATTTCCTGGCGCAGGATGCGCTCCTCGAACCACAAGGCGGCCGCCGGATTGGTGAAGTCGACGACGCCGCAATCGAATTCGCCGAAGTCGACCAGGTAGGCGCCGCCATCCATGCTGGTCGCCAGAAAGCCCTGCCGCAGCGCTTCCTGATACAGGGTGCCGTCGTTGCACAGGTAGGGATTGACGTAGCCGAGGAAGCGGATGTCCTGCTTGCCCAGGTCGGCGATCCAGTTTTTCAGGTCAGGGTAGCGCTGCGGCTGCCAGCGCCAGTCCCAGAACAAACGCTTGCCGAACGAGGTCTGGCGCAAGCCCACCCAGTCTTCGCACCACAGGGCGCTGACGGGCAAGCCGTGTTCCTGCGCCTGCGCGAGGATGGCGCGCGCATGTTCCTCGCCGCCTTTCAGGCCCAGCATGGCGCCATTTTGCAGCCATGCAGGCAATTGCGGCTGGCGGCCGAAGCGCTGCGAGACGACGCCGACCAGGTCGGCGAAGGTATCGGCCAGCATGAATTCCAGGCGCTCTGGCATGGCCCAGAATTGCAGCTCGTGGAAGTCGGGCTGGCGGAAATCGAAGTCCGCATACGCCGTCGTTTCCGCATGCAGGCAGTAACGCTGCGAAGAGATGAAGCTCGGTTGCGGATAATTCGTGTGATAGTAGTCGCCGCCCGACTTGGACGTCACGTCCGCCTGCCACGTCAAATGCGTCGACTTGTCGCGGCCCACGCCCGGCTCCGACGTCCACAGGGGGAAGTGGCGCCCGCGCAGGTCGAAGTACGACATCTGCTCGCCGCAGCCCCACACATGTTCATCCTGTTCCGCCGGCAGGCGCAGCCACAGGCGGTTCCAGCCCGGCGCCGCATAGCGCACCACCAGGTGCACGCCATGCGGCGTTGCCTGCACGGCCAGCACCAGTTGCGGTGTCTCGCCCGCATGGCGCGCAAAGCGCAGGGTGGTGGCGCCATCGTCCTCGGTGACGGCCAGCGCGCGCAGGGCATTGCGCTCCTCGACGTAATCCTCGATCTCGAAGTTACCGCGGTACATTTCCATGCTTTCGCGGCCCTGGCCGACGAACACGCACGGCGCAGCGGGACTGTGGCGCAGCAGCAAGCGGCCGGCGCAGCGCAGGGCGACGCTGTCATTTTCCTGGTGTAGTGTGTACTGCATGACGATCAACTCCTGTGAAAACCGGCCGCCCGCGTGGTGGCGCATGGCGGGCCGGGGTTACTGCACTAATTAAAAGACGAGGAACATGCCGGCGGTCAGCTCGACGGGGCTGTAGCCGAAGTAGTTATTGTCCCCCCGGAACTGCAATACGCCCAGCTTGGCGTGGCTGTTGTTGGCGATGCGCGTGGCATACGCATAGAACGACAGGGTAGGCTGGAAGTTGTACAGGTAGCCCAGCGAGTAGGCCGTCGACTTTGGCTTGCCCACGCCATCGCCCGTATTCGTGCCGAAAGCGCCTTTGGCGTTGGCGCCGTCATAGCTGATGTGCGCCAGGCTGCCTTCGATGCGATGCTTGCCGATATCGTAGGCGCCCGACACGCCGAAGGCGTCGGCCGCATAGCCGCCCGCGTTCGACACGCGGTAGGACGTGTAGGAGCCGCCCAAGGTAAAGTCGTTCCACTTGTAGCGCGCGCCGACGATGTCCGTGACCTGGTTGCGCTTGATGAAGTTCGGCGTGCCGGCCGTGCTGATGTCGTTGCTCTGCTGGTAATCCATGTGCGCATAGCCGAGGAACAGGTCGCCCTTCTTGTACAGCACGTTGGCGGCCCAGCTGCGGCCATCGTTTTCCAGGTCGGTGGCGGAAGACGCCTGCTGGCCGGCCGAATACGATACTTCGGCCGAAATATTGTTCCAGGTGGGGCTGCGGTAGCGCAGCGCGTTGCCATAGAACAGGGCCGTGCCCGAGTTGTTGCCGGCCAGGCTAGTCGTCTTGCTGGCGTTGCCCGTCACGGGGTCCTTCAGGTAGCGGCCCAGCGATTCGGGGCGCGTGAGCGAGAACAGGGCGCTGAAGTCGTTGGCGCCGTAATTGTGCGCCGATGCCAGGTCGGCGCCCAGCGAAACCCAGAACGGCGCCATGTACATGGTGCCGCCTTCGACCGAGCCCCAGGTGGTCGACGCAAAACCGACGGTGGAGCCGCGGTTGAACAGCACGGACGAGGTGGTGTTGTTTTGCGTGCCGCCGCCCGCATTGCCGTTGAACAGGTTCAAGCCCGTTTCGACGCCGAAGATGGCCTTGTATTCGTCGCTGAAGACCCAGGCGCCCGTCAGGCCCAGGCGGCTGGCCATTTCGCCCTGGTTCAGGCGGTGGTTGGTCAGTTCGCGCCCGCTGGCGTCCTTGCCGCGCGAGACCGTGTAGCCGATGTCGCCACGGCCGTACAGCTTCCAGTTGAAGCCAGTGGCCGCTGGCATGGACGCCGCCGTGGCCGCTGGCGCCATCGCTGCTGCTGGCGCCGGCTGGGCAGCCTTCGCTTCCATCTGCGCCACCCGGTCCTGCAACTGGGCCAGCATGGCTTTCATGTCGCTCAGTTCGTCGGCATGCGCGTTAGCGCTAACAAATGATGCCGAGAAAAGGGCGCCCGTGATGGCCGCGGCCAATGTGGTCTTGCGTAACGTCGTTTGCATGATCTTGTCTCCTGTGTTTTTATAGGTGTATTGTTGCTGATCCCTGCCTTGCCTAATTAAATAATCAAATCCCTCCCATGCACAAATATTTGATATCGAGGAAGTCGTCCATGCCGTAATGCGAGCCTTCGCGGCCCATGCCCGAATGCTTGACACCGCCGAATGGTGCCATTTCATTGGCGATCATGCCCGTGTTGATGCCGACCATGCCCACTTCCAGTTCTTCGGCCACGCGCCAGACCCGGCCCAGGTCGCGGCTGTAGAAATAGCCGGCCAGGCCGAACTGCGTGGCGTTGGCCATGGCGACGACTTCGTCTTCGCTGCCGAAGCGGAACAGTGGCGCCAGCGGGGCGAAGGTTTCCTCGGTGGCGACCAGCATGTCGCTGTTCGCTTCCAATACCACGCTGGGCTCGAAAAAGCTGCCGCCCAGCGCGTGGCGCTTGCCGCCGATGGCCAGCTTGCCGCCCTTGGACAGCGCGTCGGCGATGTGCTGCTCGATCTTGCGCACGGCGTTTTCATCGATCAGCGGGCCTTGCGTGACGCCAGCGTCCAGGCCATTGCCCAGTTTCAGCTCGGCCACCTTGGCCACGAGGCGGGCGGCGAAGTCGTCGTAGATGCTGTCCTGCACGTAGATGCGGTTGGCGCACACGCAGGTCTGGCCGCTGTTGCGGTATTTCGACATCAGCACGCCTTCGACGGCCGCGTCGATGTCGGCATCGTCGAAGACGATGAAGGGCGCGTTGCCGCCCAGTTCCAGCGACAGCTTCTTGATGGTGCCGGCCGCCTCGCGCGACAGCCAGGCGCCCACTTCCGTCGATCCCGTAAACGTGATCTTGCGTACCAGGTCGTTGTGGCACAGTTCCGTGCCGATCGCTTGCGCCGCGCCCGTCACCACATTGAAGACGCCGGGCGGCACGCCGGCGCGCAGCGCCAGTTCGCCCAGGGCCAGGGCCGACAGCGGCGTTTGCGACGCCGGTTTCAGGACCATGGCGCAGCCGGCCGCCAGGGCGGGGCCGGCCTTGCGCGTGATCATGCCGTTCGGGAAATTCCATGGCGTGATGGCCGCGCACACGCCGATCGGCTGCTTGATGACGACGATGCGCTTGTCGTTCGACGGCGGGGCGATCACGTCGCCATACGCGCGCTTGCCTTCCTCGGCAAACCATTCCAGGTAGGCCGCGTTCGAGACGATCTCGCCCTTGGCTTCCGCCAGCGACTTGCCTTGCTCGCTGGTGAGGATCAGCGCCAGGTCGTCGGCGTGCTGCAAAATCAAGGCATGCCAGGCGCGCAGCACCGTGGCGCGCGCCTTCACCGTCTGCTTGCGCCACAGCCGGAAGGCCGCGTGCGAGGCGGCGATGGCGCGCCGCGTCTCGGCCGCACCCATGCGCGGCACGGTGGCGATCACTGCGCCCGTGGCCGGGTTGGTGACATCGATGGTGGCGCCATCATCGGCATCGCACCAGACGCCGTCGATCAGGCATTGCTGTTTCAACAGGCTTGCGTCTTGCAGGTTCAACATGAGGGTTCTCCTTGGATGGGGGGATGCGGTTTAACCCGCGACAGAGACTTGGGCGAGGCCGGCGTCGACGATGATGTTCTGGCCCGTGATGCCGTCCGAATCGTCGGCCGCCAGGAACAGGGCCGTGCGCGCCACGTGGCCCGCGTCGAGCCGGTATTTCAGGCATTGCAGCTCGATGAAACGCCGGTCTTCTTCCGGATCGCGCCACAGGGCGGCCTGGCGGTCCGTGGCGATGGCGCCCGGGGCGATGGCGTTGACGCGGATATTCTGTTCGCCCAGCTCGCGCGCCAGGGTGCGCGACAGGCCCGCGATGCCGGCCTTGGAGGTGGTGTAGCCGACCAGGTTGGGACGCCCGCGCATCCATGAGATCGAGCCGAGGTTGATGATGGAGCCGCCGCCGGCCGCCGCCATGCCGGGCGCCACCTGCTGGATGGCGAACACGTGGTGCTTGAGGTTCAGGGCCAGGCAGTTGTCCCAGTACTCGGGCGTCAGTTCGGCCAGCGAATGGCGGTCGTCGCGGCCCGCGTTATTGAGCAGCACGCGGATGGCGCCGAAACGCGCCTCGACGTCGGCCAGGCTGGCCTGGTAGGCGGCGATGTCGCGGATGTCGCTGTAGACGAAATGCGGCGCATGGCGGCACAGGGGCGCCATGCGCGCGGCCAGGGCGGCGCTGGCGTCGCGGTCGATATCGCAAAAAGCCACTTGCGCGCCTTGCAGGGCGAAGTGTTCGACCAGCGCAGCGCCGATGCCGGAGCCGCCGCCGGAGACGAAGACCACGCGGTCCTGCAGGCTGGGGTAGAGAGTGATGTTGGCGTTCATGCTGTCCTCGGGAGGGTTGTGTGGGGTATCAATCCCGGTAAAGGGGCTCGGCGCGGCCTGCCACGTCCAGGCGCACGGCAAAGAGGCCGCCGGCCTGCGGCTGGCGCGCCAGTTCGTCGTCCGCCGCGCCTTCGCGCGCGCTGGTGATGTACAGGGTGCGCAGATCGGCGCCGCCAAAGGCGATCATGGTGGGGCGCGTGACGGGCACGCGCACGATGCCGATGATTTCGCCCTGCGGCGAAAAGCGCAGCACCCGGCCGCCTTCGTACTGCGCGCTCCAGTAGCAGCCTTCGGCGTCGATGGCCGCGCCATCGGGACGGCCGCCATACACGGCTTCTTCGCCCTTGACGGGCAGGCGCGCGAACACCTGGCGCTCGCCCACCTGGCCGCTGGCCGCGTCAAACGCGAAACGGTAGATCACGTGGTTCGGCGTGTCGGACTGGAACAGTGATGCTCCATCGGCCGCGAAGGCCAGGCCGTTGCTGACCTTGACGCCGAAGCCTTGTTGCGGTCCCCAGCCCAGGCGCGTGGCGCCCCGTTCCAGGCAAAACATGGCGGCCAGTTTCGCCGTGCGCGGCTCGTACATGGCGCCGGCCCAGAAACGCCCGGCGCTGTCGCAGCGGCCATCGTTGAAACGCATGTCGCTACTGTCGTACGGCGCATCGGCCAGCTTGTCGAGCAAGCCTTCCTGCGGATAAAAACGGTAGAAACCGTCGCGCAGGGCCGCCACCAGGCCGCCCTTTTCAGCCAGGGCGATGCAGCCCGGCTCGCACGGCACCCACCAGACGCGGTCGAGGTTTGTGGCCGGATCGTAGCGGTGCAAACGGCGCCCGGCGATGTCGATCCAGTACAGACACTGCTCGGCCACGCTCCACAGCGGGCATTCGCCCAGCTGGGTGCGCGCATCAAGCACGAGTTCGGCTTGCCATTCACGCATGCTGGGCCTCCGCAGTGTCTTTCATGGCCAGGCGCATGGCGATGTGCAGGCTTTCGCCGGGCGCCAGCACGCGCATGCCCGTGCCCTGCGCGCCGCGCGCGGCCAGCGCAAACGCGTTATTCGCATGCGTGACGGGTTCCAGCGCAATGAAGCCGCGCTCGTCGTTCGGCGCGAAGCAGACCAAATGGCCGCAATTGTCGCTGGCCGACAGCTGCACGCTGTAATTGCCGTAGTCGAGGCTGGCGCGGCCCGTCCAGCCGCTGTAGCAGTTGTCCGCCTGCCAGCCGGCCACCGGCTGCGGCGTGGCGAATGGCGACGCTTGCGCCACGGGTGCCAGGCCGGCCGGCAAGCGGTCGGCGCCCATGCTCCACACGCCATCCCATTGCGCCTGCAGGCGCAGGCCAGGGGCCAGCGGAAAATAGGGGTGGAAACCCAGGCCGGCCGGCATGGCGCGCGTGTCGTCATTGCGCACCGATAAGGTCAGGCGCAGGCCGGCATCGTCGAGCAGCACGGTTTGCTGCACCGTGCAGGCAAATGGCCAGTCCGCGTCGCCGCCATGCACGAGCAGCAGTTCGGCGCTGTCGGATGTGCGCGCCGCCACGTGCCAGGCGCGCTGCCAGCCAAAGCCGTGGATGCTGTGCGGCTCGGGCGGGAAGTTGGCGCGCAGCGCATGCGCGTGGACATCGGCTTGCAGCACGGCGTTGCCGATGCGGTTGGAATACGGCGCCAGCGGATAGCAGGCCATCTGCCGCACACCGGCGTTGGCCGGCGCGGCGCGCAGGATGTCGCGCCCGCGCCAGCGGAGCGCCGCCAGCGCGCCACCGGTGGCCGGGTGGACGTCGGCGCGGCAGTCGCCGTGCGCGAGGGTGAAGGGAGACTGGTGGTCCATGTCTTACCTCAGCCCTTCAAGCCGCCCGAGGTCAGGCCGCTGACGACCTTTTCCTGGAAGATCACGATCAGCACGACGATGGGCACGATGGCCACCACCAGCGCCGCCGAAATGATCGGCCAAGGGAAGGCGAACTCGCCTTGGTACAGCTGGATGCCGACGGGCAGGGTACGGTATGCCACGGCCGAATTCATCGACAGCGCCAGCAGGAACTCGTCCCAGGAATTGACGAAGGCGAGGATGGCGGCCGTCGCCACGCCGGGCGCGGCCAGCGGCAGCACGATGCGCCACAGGGCGCTGATGCGGGTGCAGCCGTCGAGCATGGCCGCGTTCTCGATGTCGCGCGGGATATCCTGGAAAAAGCTCACCATCATCAGGGTGCAAATCGGCAGGTTCAGCACCGTGTACGGCAGCACGAGCGCCCAGTAGGAGTTCAGCAAGCCCAGGCTGCGCATGATCTCGAACAGCGGCACCATCAGGGTCACCAGCGGGAACATCGACACGCCGATGATGGCCGTGAGGATCAGGCCGCGGAAACGCAGGCGCAGGCGGGCGATCGCATACGCGGCCAGCGCGCTGATGAACAGGCTGAGCAGGGTCGACAGGCCGGCCACGATCAGGCTGTTGGTCAGGAACGTCAGCAGCGGCTGGTCCTGGAAGGCGGAGATGAAATTGCCCATGGTCGGTTCGTGCGGCCAGTAGGTGATCGGCTTTTGCGTCAGTTCGCTCTCGGTCTTCAATGAGGTGAACAAAATCCACAGGGCGGGGAAGACGCCATTGAGGATGACGATCGCGGCGGCGAACCAGCGCAGGCGCTTCGATGAAAACAGGCCGCTCATTCTTTGTCTCCTCTTACATATTTCAGATACACAAACGTGGTGGCCATCGACAGCAGGAACATGAACACGGCCAGGGTCGAGCCGTAGCCCACGTCAAGGTAGTCCACCGTATTGGACTGGATGTACATGGCCAGGGTCTTGGTTTCATCGCCAGGGCCGGGCATGTTGTACGGAATATCGAAAGACTGGATGGCCGTCAGGGTGCGGAAGATCAGCGCCACCAGCATCGATGGCACCAGCAGCGGCAGGGTCACTTCCGTAAATTGCTTCCACTTGCTGGCGCCGTCCACTTCGGCCGCTTCATACAGCGAGGCGGGGATGGTCTGCAGGCCGGCCAGCAAAATCAGCGCCATGAACGACGAGGTTTTCCAGATGGTCGTGATGCAGATGGCGGCCATGGTCAGCGCGGGCGAGTTGAACCAGATTTGCGGCTCCCAGCCCAGGCCGGGGATCAGCAGGTCGATGCGGCGGATGATGTCGTTGACCAGGCCGTATTCGCTGTGGAAGAACCAGGCGAAGATCAGGCCGACGAAAGCGAGCGGCAGTGCCCACGGCAGCAGCAGCGCCAGGCGCACGGGCCAGCGGTATTTGAACGGCATGTTGGCCAGCATGGCCAGGCCCAGGCCCGCCACCAGCGCGCCCGGCACGGTGACGACGGTGATGATGACGGTGTTTTTCAGCGACTTCCAGAACAGGCTGTCTTCCAGCGCCATCTTGTAGTTATCCAGGCCCACGAAACTGGGCAGGCTGCCGCCGGACAGGCGGATGTCGAAAAAGCTGTTGTAGATCAGTTTGCCGACCGGGTAGGCCACGATCAGCAGTAAAAACAGAATCGCCGGCGTCAGCAGGACCCAGGCCAGCGTCGTTTCGCTGGGGTCCGTGATGCGGCTTTTCAGGGTGCGTTGCCTCATGATTTCCTCGTCTGTTGCGGTGTGCGTATGCGTGTGCCGCCCGGACCGCCGTCGTGGCGGCCGGGCGCATGCCGGTTAGCGCAGGATGCGCTTGACCCGGTTTTCGATCTCGCCCACGGCCGCCGCCGGCGTTTTCACGCCCGCCATCACGGCATTCGTGTTGACGCGCACGGCTTCGGACACTTCGCTGTAGCGCGGCGTGACGGGGCGCGAACGGGCGCTTTGCACGACCGGCAGGGCATCGGCGAACCAGCCATTGACGGCCAGCACTTCCTTGTCCTGGTAGACGGACGGGTAGACGGGCAGGTTAGAGGCCTTGATGGCCAGCTGCTTCGACACTTCCGGACTCGACAGCCAACGCACCAGCTTGGCCGACGCTTCCTTGTTCTTCGAATACGAAGACACGGCCCACTGCCAGCCGCCGATGCACGAGGCCGGCTTGCCGCCCGCCATGGCCGGCAGGCTGACGACGCCCACTTTATCTTTCACGCTGCTGTCGGCGCCATCCTGGAAATGGTTCCAGGCATAGCCCCAGTTGACGGCGAACAAGACGTTGCCGGCCTGGAATTCCTTGCGCGTATCGTCGGTGGCCACTTCGGCGATGTTTTTCTTGGCCACGCCTTGCTGCACCAGCTTGCTCCACATGGCCAGGCCCGCTTCCGCCTTGGGCTTGTCCAGGGTCAGCTTGCCATTGGTGACCAGCTCGCCGCCCTGGCTCCAGTACGGCAGCAGGAAGGTGCACACGGCGCCTTCGATGGCCTTGCCCTGGAAGCTGATGCCTTGCAATTCCGGATTCTTTTCGCCGGCCTGGATGGTGCGCGCCACGGTGGCCAGCTCATCCCAGGTTTTCGGCGGCGCCAGCTTGTACTTGGCCAGCAAGTCCTTGCGGTAATAGAGGAACATGGCGTCGGCAAAGGCGGGCAGTGCGACGACCTTGTTGTCGACCATATTCGCCTGCTTGTAGGCGGGCAGGTACTGGCCCATGATCTTGTCGCGGTCGGCGCCCAGGTATTTGTCCAGGCTTTCGATCCAGCCTGCCGAGGCATATTGCGCCGGGCGGATGATGTCGATCAGGAACACGTCCAGGGTCGAGTCGCCGGCCGACAGCACCGTGTTCAGGTATTTCTGCTGCAGCTCGGACGTGGCGCCGCCCGTTTCCAGGTCGATCTTGACGCCGGGATTGGCGGCCATGAACTTGGCGAACAGTTCGCGCATGACTTCGGGGCGCTCCTGGCCGCCGACAAAGACCTTGACGGTTTGCGCGTGGGCCGCAGTGGCAAGGACGAACGTGGCGCCGAGCGCCAGGACGAGGGATTTGATACGCATGATGTTTGTCTCCTGTTTTGGTATGGGAATGCCGCTTGTGCGCGGCTTATCGGGATGGCAGTACCGCGCCGCCCTGCGGATCGAACAGATGGAATTTCTCCATGTCCAGCTGTACCGTGACTTGCTGTCCTGGCGCCAGTGCAAACGTGGGTGGCAGGCGCGCCGTCAGTTCGCCGCCTTCGCACTGGAAGATCACCAGGGTTTCCGCGCCCAGCGGTTCGACCACGACCACGGTGGCGGCCAGCGCGGCGCTGGCGTTGCCGGCCGCTTCCAGGGTGATGTCTTCCGGGCGGATGCCGAATTCCACGGTGCGGCCGTCGAGCTTGCCGCAGGCTGCCTGGCGCTCAAGCGGCAGGGCCAGGCGGGCCTTGCCCAGGACGATATCAAACTGGCCGGCTTCATTGCGCGCCACCTTGGCGCCAAGGAAGTTCATCGGCGGCGAGCCCGTGAAGCCCGCGACGAATTTCGACACGGGTTCGTTGTAGATCTGGTCCGGCGTGCCGACCTGCATGATGTTGCCGCCGGACAGCACGACGATGCGCTCGGCCAGGGTCATCGCCTCGACCTGGTCATGCGTGACGTAAATCGTCGTGGCGCCGATGCGCTGGTGCAGCTTCTTGATTTCCGTGCGCATTTCCGAGCGCAGCAGGGCGTCCAGGTTCGACAGCGGTTCATCGAACAGGAACAGCTTGGCCTGGCGCACGATGGCGCGGCCCATGGCCACGCGCTGGCGCTGGCCGCCGGACAGGGCGCGCGGCTTGCGGTCGAGCAAGTGGTCGATTTTCAGGATGGCGGCCGCGGCGCGCACGCGCTGTTCGATTTCCGCCTTCGGGAACTTGCGCAGCTTCAAGCCGAAGCCCAGGTTGTCGAACACGGACTTGTGCGGGTACAGCGCATAGTCCTGGAACACCATGGCGATGTCGCGCTCGCGCGGCGGCAGGTCGTTGACGACCTGTCCTTCGATGGAGATGGTGCCGCCCGTGATGGACTCGAGCCCCGCGACCATGCGCATGAGGGTGGACTTGCCGCAGCCCGAAGGGCCCACGAAGACGACGAACTCGCCTTGCTTGATTTCCAGGTCGATGCCATGAATGACTTCGACGCCGTTGTCGTACTTCTTGACGACCTTTTCCAGTTTTACACCTGACATGCTTGTCTCCAAAAGATGCGAATGACGCGTCTGAGCGCGCTACGTGCGTTGCAACAGAAATAGATTAGTAGGCGCCCGTGTCGAGGGCTTTCGCCAGTGACGGTTTCAGGGCCGTGATAAAGGCATTGGCCTGGCGCATCATCATGCCCATGTCCGAGGCGATGGCCACGTAGTCATAGCCGTAACTAATGAAAGTGTGCACCATTTCCGGCGAAGGGCCGACAATGCCGATGGGTTTGCCGATGGCGCGGGCACGGCGGGCCGCGTCGGCAATCGCCGCCTGCACGTCGGGATGGCCGATATTGCCGATATGGCCCATGGCCGCCGACAGGTCGCCGGGACCGACGAATAGCGCGTCGACGCCATCGACGGCGGCGATCTCTTCCAGTTGCGCCAGGGCGGCAGGCGTTTCCAGCTGGATAATCGAGAAGACGGCGCCGTTGGCGCGGGTGGCGTAGTCGGGCACGGTGCCGTAGCGGCTGGCGCGGTGCATGGCGGCAAAACCGCGCGTGCCGGGAATAGCCTGGCCCGGCTGCGGATAGCGGGTGGCGGCCACGGCGCTACGCGCTTCTGCCGCGCTTTCCACGAACGGGAACATCAGGGTCTGCGCGCCGATGTCGAGCGCGCGCTTGATCTGCACCAGGTCGTTCCAGGCCAGGCGCACGACGGGGCAGGCCGGTGTGCCGCCCACTGCCTGCAGGATCTGGTAGGCATCCTGGTAATCGATGGGCACGTGTTCCATGTCCAGCACCAGCCAGTCGAAACCGGCGCAGCCCATGGCTTCGGCCGTCACGGGCGTGCCGGCCATCAGCCAGCTGCCCAGCGGTACTGCTTTGTCCGCCAGCAAGGCGCGGAAGGGGTTGTCGAGGATATCCATAATTACTTTGTGCTCTCTATATATGTCGGAAGATGGCGGCGTCAGAAGATCGGCGGCTCGGGCGTGGCGGCGTTGCCCAGCAAGAAGTCGAGGTCGCAGCCCTGGTCGGCCTGCGTCACGTGCTCCATGTACAGCTTGGTGTAGCCGCGCGCATATTTTTGCGCCGGCGCCTGCCACTCGGCGCGGCGGCGCGCCAGTTCCTCGTCCGTCACGTCCATGTTCAGGCTGCGCGCGGCGATGTCCAGCTCGATCATGTCGCCGTTGCGCACCAAAGCCAGCGGACCGCCCACGGCCGCTTCCGGCGTCACGTGCAGCACGCAGGTGCCGTAGTGGGTGCCGCTCATGCGCGCGTCGGAGATGCGCACCATGTCGCGTATGCCCTGCTGCAGCAGCTTTTTCGGCACGGGCAGATTGCCCCATTCCGGCATGCCGGGCGCGCCGATGGGGCCGCCATTGCGCAGGATCAGCACCGTGTTTTCATCGATGTCCAGGTCCGGCGCGTGGATCTGCGCCAGCATTTCCGCGTTCGAATCGAACACGAGGGCGCGGCCCCGGTGCTTGGCGAATTTCGGATTCGCGGCCGACGGCTTGATGACGGCGCCGCCAGGACACAGGTTGCCGCGCAATACGGCCAGCGCGGCGCCGTCGGCCACCGGCTGCGATACCTTGCGGATGACGCTGTCGTCGAGGCAGACGGCGTCGGCGATGTTCTCGCCCAGGCTGCGGCCCGTGACCGTCAAGGCCGTCAATTCCAGCTGCGGCGCGATTTCCTTGAGCAGGGCCGGCATGCCGCCCGCATAGAAGAAATCTTCCATCAGCTTGTCGCCGGACGGGAAGAGGTTGGCGATGACCGGTACTTTTTGCGCCATCGCATCCATTTCATCGAGCGACAGGGCCAGGCCGGCGCGCCCGGCGATGGCGACCAGGTGGATGGCCGCATTGGTCGAGCCACCGAGCGCCATGTAGGCGGCCACGCCGTTCGACAGCGCGGCGCGGGTGAAGAAGCGCGACGGCTTCAAGTCTTCCCACACCATGCCGACGATGCGCTCGCCGCATTGCGAAGCCATGCGCACGTGATTGGCGTCCATGGCGGGAATGCTGGTGGCGCCCGGCAAGGTAAAGCCCATCGCTTCGACGATGGACGTCATGGTCGAGGCCGTGCCCATGGTGTTGCAGGTGCCGGGCGAGCGCGTCATCTTCGCTTCGAGCTTGATCCACTCGGGCTTGGCGATGTCGCCGGCCACGTAGTCGTCCCAGAATTTCTTGGTGTGCGTGCCCGCACCCACGCTCTGGCCGCGGTAGCGGTCGTTGAGCATGGGGCCGGCAGGGCAGAAGATGGCGGGGATGTCCATGCTGATGGCGCCCATCAGCATGCCGGGTGTCGTCTTGTCGCAGCCGCCCAGCAGTACGGCGCCGTCGATCGGCAGCGAGCGCAGCAGTTCTTCCGTTTCCATGGCGAGGAAGTTGCGGTAGATCATGGTGGTGGGCTTGACCATCACTTCGCCCAAGGACAGGGCAGGCAGCTCGACGGGGAAGCCGCCGGCCAGCAGGATGCCGCGCTTGACGGCTTCGGCCCGTTCGCGCAGGTGCGAGTGGCACGGCGACAGGTCGCTCCAGGTATTGATGATGGCGATGACGGGGCGGTCGAGGAATTCCTCGCGGCGCAAGCCCATCTGCTGCAGGCGCTGGCGGTGGGCGAACGAGCGCATGTCGTCTGGGGCCAGCCAGCGCTGGCTGCGCAGGGATTCCAGCGTGCGGCGGGAGGTAGCGGAGCTCAATGTGTGTCCTTTTTGGTTGCCTGGCGCGCTGCGTATGGCGTTCCAGTGCTGCTGTCTCGGGTCTTGCTAGCCGCCTTTGTTAGCGCTAACATTGCAAGTACAGCGAAATATAATTTGAATCGCGGGGGGCTGTCAACAGATTTAATGCAGGGTACAGGCGCGCAGCCCTTACACTATCGGCATGATTTCATTGACGCCAATTTCCAGGGTGGAATTTCCGCGGTCCGGCCGAAATGCCGTAAAGCACCGGCGTTACGCTGGCGTCCCCCGTGCGCCCGGCCATGGCATGATGCGTGGTGATCACCGATTTTTGAGAAGGCAGTACCCATGAACGACCCAGTACGCAAGCGGCGCGGCCTCGGCCGCAGCACCGTGTTCGATGTGGCCAAATTGGCACAGACCTCGGCCATTTCCGTGTCGCGCTATTTCAAGGAACCGGACCGCGTGTCGCAGGAAACGCGCGACCGTATCAAGAGCGCCATCGACCAGCTCGGCTACATCCGCAATGAGGCGGCCGGCGGCCTGGCCTCGACCCAGGGCCGCATCGTGGGCGCCATCGTGCCCAGCGTGTCCAATTCCATCTTTGCGGAAACCATCCAGGGCTTGTCGACCACCTTGTCGCAGCACAATTATCAGTTGCTGCTGGCCACCCACGATTACTCGATCGAGACGGAAGAAAAGGTCGTGCGCGCCTTTCTCGGCTGGTCGCCGCGCGCGCTCGTGCTGACGGGCGCCGACCACAGCGCCGCCACGGAAACCTTGCTGGCGGGCTTGCAGATTCCCGTCATCGAAACGTGGGATATCCGCCCCGAGCGGCCGTATCCGCAGATCGGTTTTTCGCATATCGCCACGGGGCGCGACATGACCTTGTATTTGCACGGGCAAGGCTACCGGCGCATCGTCTACGTCGACAGCGGCATCGGCAGCGATTTCCGCGCGCGCAAGCGGGCACAGGGCTATGAGGAAACCATGCGGCAGCTGGGTTTGCGTGCGGAAATCGTGTCAGCGTCGGTGACGGCGCCGCTCGACGCGGGCGGGCAAGTGTTCAGCGAGCAAATGGCGCGCGCCGAGCGGCCCGACGCCCTGTTTTTTGCCAACGACAACATGGCCGCCGGCGCCATCTACGAGGCGGCACGCCTCGGCATCCGCATCCCCGAGCAATGCGCGGTGGCGGGCTTCGGCGACTTCCCGTTTTCGGAAAAACTCATGCCGGCGCTGACGACGATACGCGTGCCCCGCTATGACATCGGCCGCCTGGCCGCGCAAGCCATCTTGCAGCGCCTGGGCGAAGTGGACGAGGGCGCCGCGCCGCCGGCATTGGCGCCGCTGGCGTACGAACTGATCGCGCGGGCCAGTGCTTGAGACACCGTGCTTGCCGCAGATATTGATGAATCATATTTCTATCATCACAACATACAATTGGCTTGATATGCTGCGATGCGGCATGATGCACCTGTCTCCTCTACTTCCTCACAGGAATTAGATTCAGCCCGCTCCCGCAGCGGGCTTTTTTTTTGCCCGCCGGTCGCACAAGGGATAGCGACCCGCCGTGGGCACCATGCCGCTGACCGATGGCAGGCAAGCGCTGCGGTCATCCTTGCCCCCATCCGATATGTTTCTGCATGCTTTCCTTGTCCAAGTGCCCGGTGCGCGTTGGCAAACGGGCGTATGCATGAGCGAGCGCAGGGGCAGTGGAGGCCGGCATGGCCCAGATATAGGGGGATCGTATTTCTATCATCACAACATGCAATTGGATAATGATGCTGCGATGCGGCATCATGCACCTGTCTCCTCTACTTCCTCACAGGAATTAGATTCAGCCCGCTCCCGCAGCGGGCTTTTTTTTGCCCGTTTTTATGGCACAAACGTGCGCACGCTTGCTTGTCATCCTCGCCATCGTGTTGCTTTTGTGCATGCTAAACTGGGCCTTCCCCAGAATAAGGCTGCCCCATGCTTGAACTTTTCCGCCATACCCTGGAGTCGACGCCGATCCTCGCCCTGTTTCTCGTCATCGGCGCCGGTTATGCGCTGGGGCGCATCAGCGTGTTCGGCTTTTCGCTGGGCGTGGGCGGCGTGCTGTTCGCGGGGCTGGCGCTGGGCGCCTTTGCTCCCGGTTCCGTGCCGCCGCCCATGGTCGGCTCCATCGGCCTGCTGCTGTTCCTGTATGGCATCGGCGTGCAATACGGCGTGCAATTTTTCGCCGGCTTGCGCGGCGCGGGACAGAAACACAATTTGATCGCCTTTGTCGCCGTCATGGGCGGCCTGGCCGTGTCCATCTGGGGCGGGCAGTGGATCGATATCTCGTTGCGCATGGCCAGCGGCGTGTTTGCCGGCGCCATGACCAGCACGGCCGCCCTGCAGGCGGCGCTGGAAGCGTCGCACGGCAATGGCGACGCGGCCGTCGGCTATGCCGTCGCATATCCGTTCGGCGTCGTCGGCCCCATGCTGGGCCTGTACCTGGCCGGGCGCATCTTGAAACCCGTACTGACGCCGCCGCCGGCGCCCATCGTCGTCTCCGAAATCACCATCGACGCAGCCAAATTGGCGGGCGCCACCCTGTCCGAGCTGGCCGACGGCCCCCTGGCGGGCGTGCAAGTGATCGGCGTGCGCCAGGGCCACCAGAACCGCTTGCCCGACCCAAGCCTCGTGCTGGGCGTGGGCGACGCGCTCATGGTGTCGGGCACGGTGGCGGGCGTGGAAGCGGCGCGCACGGCGCTGGGCCACCTGGACCCGGGCCGCCTGATGAAGGACCGCAGCGATTTCGATGGCACGGAAGTGTTCGTGTCCGACGCGGAAATCGTCGGCGTGCCCCTGGGCGAGCTGAACCTGGCAAAAGACTTCCCCCTGCAGATCGCCTTCATCCGCCGCGGCGACGCCATGATTTTGCCGCATCCCTTCCTGACCCTGGAATTTGGCGATCGCGTGATGGCCATCGCGCCGGCCAGACATGCGGCCGAGGTGCGCAAGCTGTTCGGCAATTCCATCACGGCCACGGCCGAGTTCAGCTATGTATCGCTGGGCATGGGCATGGTGCTGGGCGTGCTGCTGGGCCTCGTGCCTATCCCCTTGCCATGGATAGGCTCGTTCAGCCTGGGCCTGGCCGGCGGGCCGCTCGTGATGGCGCTGATTTTGGGCCGCCTGGGCCGAGTCGGCAGGATCAGCTGGCGCCTGCCCCTGTCGGCCAACCTGGTCATGCGCAACTATGGCTTGACGATATTCCTCGCTTCCGTGGGCATGGCGTCCGGCTTGCCCTTCGTGCAGCAAGTGGGCGCCGACGGCTTGCCCATGCTGGCGCTGGGCGCCGTGACGGTGCTGGTGGTGGTGGCCCTCGTCGTCATCCTGGGCAAGGTCTTCCTGCGCCTGCCGTTTCCTGAATTGCTCGGTATCGCGGCCGGCGCCACGGGCAACCCGGCCGTGCTGGTGTTCGCCAACCGCCTGGCCAAGTCGGACCGGCCGAACCTCGGTTATGCGATGATTTTCCCCAGCATGACCATCGTCAAGATCGTGGCCGTGCAAGTGTTGCTGCATTTGTACGGGTGATTACTGACAGGAGCGGGCTTGTCAGGGCGCGTTTTGAATGTTTCAATCGTTGGCAAGGAGGAAAAAAACATGCAAGTCAAGCGTATCGTTGCCAACATCCCCGCGTCGGATTTGGGCCTGGCGCGGAGGTTTTACGAGGAAGTGCTGGGCCTGGGCCTGTTGATGGACCACGGCTGGATCATGACGTATGGATCGCCAGCCGAGATGAGCGTTCAAGTGAGCTTTGCGACGCAAGGCGGCTCGAACACTGCCGTGCCCGACCTTTCCATTGAAGTCGATGACGTCGATACCGCCTTTGAACGCATGGTCGCCGCAGGCTTTGCCATCGAATATGGGCTCACCGATGAACCTTGGGGCGTCAGGCGCTTTTTCGTGCGCGATCCTTTCGGCAAGCTCATCAATATTCTGTCGCACACATAGGCGACGTGCCAACGGCGGCAGTCAGCCAATTCACCCAGCGCCAGCCATTGTAAAACCCCTGGCGCCGCTCCCAATCTGTTGTACAATCCTTGAGAACGGTCGTGCTTTTTTGTGCGCTGAGCTTCCTTGCGTGCAGTCATCACGGCAACCGATAAGAACAAGGAGACAGACATGGACTTGCATTACACGGCCGAGGAGAGCGCCTTCCGCGACACGGTGCGCGCCTTCCTCGATACCCATTTGCCTGAGGATTTGCAGCGCAAGGTGCGCCGGCATCTGCGCCTGAACCGCGATGATTACGTGCGCTGGCACAAGATCGTCGCGCAACAAGGCTGGGCCGCGCCGGCCTGGCCCGTCGAATATGGCGGCACGGGCTGGACGTCCGTGCAGCGCCACATCTGGGAAGACGAGTGCGCGCGCGCCGCCACGCCGCCGATTTTGCCATTCGGCGTCAACATGGTGGCGCCCGTCATCATGGCTTTCGCCAACGCCGAACAAAAAGCATATTATCTGCCGCGCATCCTGAATTGCGACGACTGGTGGTGCCAGGGCTATTCCGAGCCGGGCGCCGGCTCCGACCTCGCCTCGCTGAAAACCACGGCCGAACGCGACGGCGACCATTACATCGTCAATGGCCAGAAAACCTGGACGACGCTGGGCCAGCACGCGGACATGATCTTTTGCCTGGTGCGCACGGACAGCACGGTGCGCAAGCAGGAAGGCATCAGTTTCTTGCTGATCGACATGAAAACGCCGGGCATCACCGTGCGCCCCATCATCATGCTCGATGAAGAGCATGAAGTGAACGAAGTCTTCTTCGACAATGTGCGCGTGCCGGTCAGCAACCTGGTTGGCCAGGAAAACAAGGGCTGGACCTACGCCAAGTATCTGCTGGGCCACGAACGCACGGGCATCGCCGCCGTCGGCCGCTCCAAGCGCGAACTGACCTTCCTCAAGCAGCTGGCCATGCAGCAGAACAAGCGCGGCGCGCCGCTGCTGCACGATCCCGCCTTTGCCGCCAAAGTCGCTACTCTGGAAATCGAATTGATGGCGCTGGAAATGACGGTCTTGCGCGTCATCAGCGAAGAGGGCAAGGGGCCGGGACCGCAGGCGTCGATGCTGAAAGTGCGCGGTTCGGAACTGCAGCAGCAGCTGACGGAGCTGATGCTTGAAGCCATCGGCCCGCAAGCCTTGCCGTTCGACCCGGATTTTCTTGATGGCAGCGTGCCGCACGGCGCTGGCGGTGACGACCTGGCCGCGCCGCTGGCCGCGTATTACTTCAATTACCGCAAGACATCGATCTATGGCGGCTCGAATGAAATCCAGAAAAACATCATCACGCAGATGATCCTGGGCCTGTAAGCCAGAAGGAGACGACATGGACTTTCAATTTAATCAGGAACAGCAGCAATTCGCCGATGCGCTCAGGCGCTGGGTCGACAAGGATTACCCGTTTGAAACGCGCAAGCAGATCGTCCACTCGGCCACGGGTACGTCCGATTCCGCCTGGGCCACCCTGGCCGAGCTGGGCATGACGGCCTTGCCGCTGCCGGCCGGCGCGGGCGGCTTCGACGGCACGGCCGTCGACATGCTGCTGGTGATGCAGGAACTGGGCCGTGGCCTGGTGGTCGAACCCTATTTCGCCACCGTGCTGGGCGCGCGCTTCCTGAGCCTGGCGGGCGGCCACGATGGGGTACTGGAACAGGTCGCCAGCGGCAGCCTGAAACTGGCTTGCGCGCTGGGCGAACGCCAGTCGCGCCACGACATGCACGATATCGCCACCACGGCCACCGCCAGCGGCGATGGTTTCGTGCTCGACGGCGAGAAAACCGTCGTCATCCATGGCGCCCAGGCGGGCGCGCTGATCGTCTCGGCGCGCAGCAGCGGCGGCCAGAGCGATACGGATGGCATCTCGCTGTTCCTCGTGCCTGTCGATGCGCCCGGCGTTACCGTGCGCGACTACCGCACCATCGACGGCCAGCGCGCCGCTACCGTGACCCTCGTGCAAGTGGTGCTGGGGCATGACGCCCTGATCGGCCAGGCGGGGCAGGGCTGGCCCGTGCTGGACGCGGCAGTGGATTACGGCGCCGCCTTGCTGTGCGCGGAAGCCGTGGGCGCCATGGATGCCATCTTTGCCGCCACCCTCGAGTACCTGAAGACGCGCCAGCAGTTCGGCGCGCCGATCGGCAAGTTCCAGGCCTTGCAGCACCGCATGGCCGACATGTTCATCCACCTGGAACAGGCGCGTTCGATGGCCATGCTGGCCGCCGCCAGGGCCGATAGCGAGGATGTGGCCGAGCGCCGCCGCACGGTGTCGGCCGCCAAGGCGCGCGTGAGCCTGGCCGCCACCTTTGTCGGCCAGCAAGCCGTGCAATTGCATGGCGGCATGGGCGTCACCGATGAATTGCCCGCCGCCCACCATTTCAAGCGCCTCTCCATGATCGCCCTGACCCTGGGCGACATGGACCATCACATCGAGCGCTTTATCGCCCAGCCGGGCTTCTTGCCGACGGAGACCGCATGACCGCATCGCCTGCCATCACCCCGAAACACTGGTATTTCGAAGACTTTACGCAAGGCCTGGAAATCGACCTGGGCCAGCGCCACGTAACGGAAAAGGAAATCATTGCCTTCGCCACGGATTTTGATCCGCAACCGTTCCACGTCGATCATGCGGCCGCCGAAAAGACGATTTTCAAGGGCGTCATCGCCAGCGGCTGGCATACCTGCGGCATGATGATGCGCCTGGTGGTCGATAACCTGCTCAAGCATTCGTCCAGCATGGGCTCGCCCGGCCTGGACAGCATCCGCTGGCTCAAACCCGTGCGCGCGGGCGACACCTTGCAGCTGACCTACCAGGTCAAGGAAGTGCGCCCGTCCACGTCGAAGCCGGACCGCGGCATCGTCATTTCCGTGTGGAGCGTGCGCAACCAGCATGGCGAAGTGGTGACGACAGTCGAAGGCATGGGCATGTTCGGCCGCCGTCCTGCCGGAGAGCAGCATGCGTGATATCGCCGGTATCGCCGGTTTCCAGGCGCTGGCGGGGCAGCACGTGGCCGTCTCCGACTGGCTCACCATCACCCAGCAGCGCATCGACACCTTTGCCGACGCCACGGACGACCATCAGTGGATACACGTCGACGCGGAGCGCTGCGCGCGCGAGTCGCCGTACGGCTGCACCGTCGCGCACGGCTTTTTGACCTTATCGCTGCTGCCGGCCATGCTGCAGGGCGCCTTGCACATGGCCGGCATCCGCATGGCCATCAACTACGGTTTAAATAAGGTGCGCTTTCCCGCGCCCGTACCCGTCGGCAGCCGTTTGCGCGCGCGGCTCGACATCCTGTCCGTCGACGACCTGCCGGAAGGCGCGCAAGTGAACTGGGCCGTCACCATGGAGAGGGAAGGCGACACCAAACCCGTGTGCGTGGCGGAGTTTTTGATGCGCTGCTATCCCTGAGCGATAAGCCTGGCTCGCCGCGCAGGTTGGGGTAGGTCGGCGTAGGTCGGCTTAGCCCGCAGGGCGTAAGCCGACGCAAAGAGCCTATAGCCTGCCTGCTCACTCCCCCTCCGACGCGCAATACCTGTCCCGTCCCGTATGCTTGGCGCGGTACAACAGGGCGTCGGCGGCGCGGATCAGGGCGCTGGGGTCCATGCCTTCCGTGGGCATGACGCTGGCCATGCCCAGGCTGACGGTGACGTGCGGGCCGACGCTCGATCTGGCGTGGGGAATCTGCAGCGCGCGCACTTCGTCGAGGATGCGCTGGGCCACCACTTCGGCGCCGTCGCGCGTTTCCTGCGGCAGCAGGATGATGAATTCCTCGCCGCCATAGCGCGCCAGCAGGTCGGGCGGGCGCACGGCGCAGCGGCGCAGGGCGGCGCTCACCTGCTGCAGGCACAGGTCGCCCGCCTGGTGGCCATACGTGTCGTTGTAATCCTTGAAGTGGTCGATATCGGCCATGATGAGGGCCATCGGCACGCCGTCGCGCGCGCAGCGCCGCCATTCGCTGTCCATCGTGTCGTTGAAGCTGCGCCGGTTGGCCACGCCCGTCAGCGAATCCGTCAGCGACAGTTCGCGCATGGCGTCGGCTTGCCGCTTGATGGTCAGCTGGCTGCGCACGCGGGCCCGCACGACGGCCGCGTTGAACGGTTTCGTGATGAAATCGACGGCGCCCGCTTCCAGCGCCCGCGTTTCGTCCTCGGGCTGGTTCAGGGCCGTGACGAAGATGACGGGGATGGCGCTGAGGATGGCCGATTCGCGCAGCGCGTTGCAGACGGCATAGCCATCCATGCCGGGCATGACGGCGTCGAGCAGGATCAGGTCCGGCAGTTGATTATGCGCAATTTCCAGCGCCTTCACACCGCTCAGGGCGAACAGCACGTCGTGTTCCTCGCGCAGCAGCTGGTGCAGGATCTGGATGTTTTCCATGGCGTCATCGACGATGAGGATGCGCCCGTTCATGGCAAGGTTGGTCCAGCTCACTTGTTTTCCTCTCGTTTCAGCTGATCGAGCACGAGTTTTTCCGCTTCGGAAAAATTCAGCGTCTCGATCGCGTTTGCCAGCGCCAGGGCCGCTTCCCGGTCTGATTGTTGTAGGGCGGGCTGCAGGGCGTGGAATTGCGCCAGCGCCTTCAGGTTATTCTTGCGGATCAGGACGAGCAGCTCGGCCAGTCCGCCATGCAGGTCGAGCGGTGCGCCGCCGGGCGTGGCCTGGGCCGGCTGCCCGCGCCGCAGGGGCGAGGGCAGGGTGCGCGCCGCTTCGATGACTTCGGCCATCGCCCGTTCCAGCTGTCCCAGCAAGGCGGCCGTGGCGTGCGATTGCCCCGTTTTCAGCGCCTTTTCCGCCTCGCCGGCGAGGCTGGCGACGTGCGTGGCGCTCAGGTTGGCGGCCACGCCGCAGACGCGGTGCAGCAGTTGCGCCGCCTCCCGCGCCTGGCCCGCGGCCAGGCGGCGCCGGGTTTCCTCGACGGCGTCGCCCTGCGAATTTTCAAAGCGTTTGAGCAGGGCCAGGAAGGCGCCATAATCGCCGCCGAAGCGGTGCAGGGCCGCCGCCAGGTCGATGCCGGCTATCGAAGCCGGCACTTCCAGCACCTCTGTGGCGGCGCTGCCTGGCTCAGCGGCGCTGCTGCCGCGGCCACGGGGCGCCGGCACCAGCCGGGTCAGGGTCTCGATCATGTCGTCGACATCGATGGGCTTGGCCACGTGCGCATTCATGCCGCTGGCAATCGCGCGCAGGCGGTCTTCGTCCATGGCATTGGCCGTCATGGCGACGATGGGCAGGTCCGGCAAGCCCAGCGCGCGGATGGCCAGGGTGGCGTCGTAGCCGTTCATGACGGGCATCTGCAAATCCATCAGCACCACGTCCCACGCTTGCGGGCTGTGCGCCAGCATGTCGACGGCCAGCCTGCCGTTGGTGGCCACGGCCACGCGCGCGCCCGAGTGCAGCAGGATGTACTGCGCCACTTCCTGGTTGATTTCATTGTCTTCCACCAGCAGGACGCGCATGCCTTCCAGCAAGCCCGACAGGGGTGTGGAAACGGGCAGCATGGATGGCGCGCTGCGGCCATTGCGTCCATCCCGCACGGCGGTGACGGCCGCCAGCAGGCGTGCCGGCGTGGCCGGTTTCGAGACGATGCCGGCCAGCATCAGGCTGTCGGCCAGGCGTTCGAGGTTTTCGCTGTCCTGGTCGGCCACCAGCATGATCACGGGCGGCAGCGCCAGGAGTTCGTCGGCGCGCGCCTCCGTGAGCATGGAAATGCCGTCCATGCCGGGCATGGCCGCGTCCAGCAGCACAAGATCGGCCGCCGGTTCGTCGCCGGCATGGGCGCGCAGCAGGGCCAGGCCGGCCGCGCCGCTGTCGGCGCTGCGGCTGTGCCAGCCCTGCGCCGCGCACCAGTTCTCGAGCATGGCGCGCACGCTGGCGTTGTCGTCGATGATCAGCAGCGACAGCGCCCTGGACGCGCCCTTGCCGTGCGCCTCGGGCGGCGGCGCCACCTTGTCGAAGCGGCAGCGGAAGCGGAAGTCGGAACCCTGGCCCAGCGTGCTTTTCACGGTGAGTCTGCCGCCCATCAATTCCACCATGCGCCGGCAGATGGCCAGTCCCAGTCCCGTGCCGCCGTATTTGCGGCTGGTGCCGCTGTCGCCCTGGGAAAACGCGTCGAAGATGTGTTCCTGCTCGGCCGCGCCGATGCCGATGCCCGTGTCGCGCACGGAAAACTCGAGCGTCGCGCTGGCCGCATCCTCGGCCCGCATGGCGATGGACAGCACCACTTCGCCATGCGAGGTGAACTTGACGGCGTTGCCCATGAGGTTGATGAGGATCTGTTCCACGCGCAGGGCGTCGCCGATCAGTTCGTCCGGCACGCCGGGGCCCAGCACGAACACGGGCTCCACGCCGCGCGCCCAGGCGCTGCTGGCCAGCAAGACGCCGACGCTGCCCAGCATGCGTTCGAGCTGGAAGCGGCGCTGTTCCAGCACCATCTGTCCCGCCTCGATCTTGGAAAAATCGAGCACGTCGTTGACGATATTGAGCAGCGACTGCGTGGCCATCTGGATCTTGCCGACATAGCTGCGCTCGCGCCGTTCCAGCGGCGACTCTTCCAGCAGGCGCGCCAGGCCGATGATGGCATTCATCGGCGTGCGGATTTCATGGCTCATGTTGGCGACGAATTCGCTCTTCGCCGTGCTGGCCGCCTCGGCCTTGTCGCGCGCGCGCACCATCTGCTCGTTCAGTTCGTGCAGGCGCAATTCCGTGCGCTTGAGCTCGGATACGTCCGAGGCCAGCACGAAGAAGCCGCGCACGCCGCCGCCGTCGTCGATGTCGGGAATGTAATTGGTCCACGTGTGGCACACCTGGCCCGTCGGGTCGGGCAGGTCGCGCTCGAAGCTTTGCGGCCGGCCCGCCAGCACGCCCTCGACATGGGGCGCGTACACGTCGAACAGTTCCTGCCCCAGCAATTCGCTCATGTGGATGCCGGCCATTTCGGCGCTGCTGCGGCCAAACCACTCATTGTAGAAATTATTGGCGAAGCGGCAACGCAGATCGGCGCCCCAGTACGACACCATGCCGGGCAGGTTGTCGGTGACGGTGCGGATGAAGCGCTCGCTCTGTTCCAGGCGCAAGGTGGTGGCGTGCAGCACCTCGGTGGCGCGCTTGCGTTCCGTGATATCGATCGACACCCCCAGCACGTGGCTGGCGCGTCCCGCATCGTCGCGCAGCACCACCTTGCGCGTGGTGAAGTGGCGCGTCGTGCCGTCGGCCGTGTTGATCGCCTCCTGTTCGATTTCCACCATCTGCCCCGTGGCCAGCAGCTTGCGGTCGGCGCTCACAAAAGCGGACGCCTGCTGCGGCGGGAAGAAATCGTGGTCGGTCTTGCCCAGCAATTGCTCGCGCGAGCGTCCCAGGGTCAGTTCCGCGTGGCGGTTGATCATTTCAAAACTCAGCTTGTCGGCGCGCTTGACGAAGACCATGGCCGGGATGTTTTCGATAATGGTGCCGAACAAATGTTTCGAACGGCGAAACTCCGCTTCGCTGCGCTTGCGCTCGCTGATGTCCAGCCACAGGCCCGACACCCCCAGCAATTGCTGCTCGGGGCCGAAGATCGGGTGAAACGAGACGATCCAGTGGCTCAGCTGTTCGCGTGGCTGCCCGCCATGGCCTTGCAATTCCAGGTCGACGATGGGCGCTCCCGTTTCCAGCACCTGGCGCACGCAGCGTTCCACCTCCGCGCGCACGGCGTCGTCGCACAGCATGGCGCCCACGGGACGGCCCAGATGCTGCGCCACGCTGGCCCCGCTGATGGCGGCCAGGTAGTGGTTGATCATGACGATGCGCAAGTCCAGGTCCACGAACAGCATGCCGATGGGCGCCGTCGCGTACACGGTTTCCAGCAGGCGCGTGGATTTTTCCAGGGCCAGCGTGCGTTCGGCCACCAGGCTTTCCAGTTGCGTGCGGTGGCGGCGCAAGTCGCGTTCCAGCGCGCCCAGGGCGCCCGCCATGTCGCCCGATTCGCGGTCCGCATGCCGGTGCGACAGCAAGGGCTTGCCCTGCGCCAGCGCGTGTATCTGCTGCGTCAATTCCTGCAAGGTGCGGGCCAGGCGGCCGCCCACGCGCCAGGCCAGGGCAAAGCCGGCGCCCAGCAGCAGGGCCAGGATCAGGGAGCCGGTGACGACGGAACCCAGCAGGGCTTCGGCCACCGTGCTGGTGCGCATGGTGACGGCGGCCGTCCAGGCGTCGTCGGGGGCGCGGCGAAAGCCCGTATACACGTCGAGGCCTTCCAGGGTGGCATGGCGCAGCACGCCTTCGCGCGCCTGGCGTATCTGCTCGAGCAGGGGCGCCACGGTGCGCTGGCCCACGTAGCGCTGCGGCGCCAGGGTGCGCGCCACGTTGATGCCGTCGGCATTGACGATGGCCGCGCCCAGGTAGGCGGGCAGGTGCAGCTCGCGCAGCAGCACGGGCAGGTAGTCGGGCGGGTACAGCGCCGTCAGCACATAGGCGGCACCCTTGTCACGCGGCAAGGGCAGGTTCAGGGCCAGCCGCGGCACCTCGTCCGGCGCCATGAGCAGGCTGGTCAGTCGGGGCTTGCCGGCCTCGCGCGTGCGCTCCATGCTGGCGGCCCATTTTTGCGGCAACGGTGGCGGCGTCTGGCTGGCGGGCAGGGCGGTATTGACCAGCTGGCGTCCCTTGGCGTCGGAGACGATGAAGGCGCTGACGGCCAGGCCCGGCTGCAGCAGGCTGCCGGCCAGGGCGCGCAGGGCGCCGATGTCGTCGGTTTGCAGGGCGGGCGAGGCGGCCAGGATGCGCGCGGCCATCTGGGCGCCGCTCAAGTCGCGTTCGACGGCGGCGGCGACGGCCCGCGCCGCCTGCGCCGTTTCGTTGACGACGTGGTCGCGTTCGCGCGTGTAACTTTGCGCCACGAGCAGGAGAAACACGAGTGCCGTCGGAATGACCCAGGCGAGCACCAGCCATGAAATTCTTGAGCGTATCGAAGGCAAATCTTGCACCCGGAAAGCTCCCAGAATGGATGAGTCGACAGGCAGGCTGACGCTGGCACTGGCTGACCTTGAATGAAAAGATGCTAGACGAAATTGATTGTTCTGACAAGCCTAGTTTCTGGAATGAAAAAAAGCTTGCGCAAGGCATACAGAGGAGGGGGGATGCCATCCCGCCATGGCGGCGGGATGGCAAGGCAGCTTACGGGACGATGGTCAGCACGTCGACGTCGATTTCCGGGCTTTCCATGAAATCTTTTTCCACTTCGCCGCGGATTTCCACGCGGGTCCTGGCGTCGATCTTGCGGTTCATGAAGACCTTGTCGTCGATGTCCACGCGGATTTCCGCCGTGCCGTCGGAGAAGGTGTATTTCTCGTTGCCCACTTTGCGCAGCAAATGGCCGCGCAGCACGACGGCCTGGTCGTCGACGGGATTTTTCAGGATGGCGGCCACATTGGCGGGCGCGGCCGGGCCGGCCGTCGGTCCCACGTATTGGGCGTGCGCGCCGCCGGCCAGCAAGGCGCAGGCGGCCAGGGAGACGATGAGTGTGCGGTGCGGTGGCATGGTATTCCTTCGATAGTGACTTGCGGCTCAGAAAAAGACGGCGGTGCGGGGGATGATAGCACCGGCATTACCATAGGGCATGTTCGCCCGCACGCTGCCCGTGCCGGCCACGCCATCGTCGAGTTTGCTGTCGATCTGCTCCGCGTAGCTTTCGGGCAGGTTGTCGAAACGGATGCCGTTGCCGGCCCGGCCGCCCACTTCGTCGTTGTACAGGTAGACGGCGCCGCCCTGGGCGCTGGTCATGAATTGCGAGGTGCCGTTGAACGAGCCGGTAATGAAGCCGCCCAGCGCCAGGTGCTGCGGCGCCAGGGTGAATTCGCGCGGCTGGCCGTCGCCGATCTGGCCGTCGCCATTGCCGTTGCCGGCCGAATTGGGCACGTGCACGGTGCCCTGGATATCGTCGCCGGGCAGGGCGTGGAATTTGTCCTGGTAGGCGTTGACGGCGGCCGTCAGCGCATTCGACTGCTGGATGATGTTCTTCACCTTGGCGCTGTCGATCAAGCCTTGTCCCTTCAGTACGCCACCGAGCAGCAAGCCGATGATGACCAGGACGATGGCGATTTCTACGAGCGTAAAGCCGTGCTGGCGGCGTGGGAGCATGGGGTTTCCTTGGAAAAAAGTGCTGGTGCCTGGCATGGCATCTTAGGGTGGCAGTTTACTGCAAATGGCGCCGCGCGCGCATGGCCTGGCTTTCTTTTTGGCCAGTTCGTCGAGCTTGCGCGCGAGGAAAGCGAGCTCGTGCGGATCGCTGATCTGGCCGCCGGCGATCAGGCCGCCGATCACCAGGCGCGCGCTGTCGAGCTGGTCCATGTCTTCCAGGATGAACGCTTCCATCTCGCGCACCCACGGCGGCACGTGCGGCCCCGTCGCCAGCTGGCGCAGCGCGCGCGCATAGCCGAGCGCCAGCGGCAGGTCGTGCAACTGGTGCTTGGCCACCAGCACGGCCTGCGCCATGGCGGGCCAGCGGTGCTGCGGGTCGGCCGCGAAGCTGGCGGCGACAAAGGCCAGCATGCGCCGCGCGCGCCGCGGGTCGGCCACGCCCGCATACACCTCGCTGGCGGCCACCAGCGCGTAGCGGCTGCGCGGATCGAGCGTTTGCGCCGTCTCCAGCCAGCCAGCCAGGCGGTCGTAATCGAGCGCACGCCACGGCAGGCTGACGCCGGGCTGGTCTTCGAACGATTGCAGGTACAGCAGCATCGCCTTCGACATGGCCAGCGGCTCGCCCAGGCTGGCCAGGCGCGCCACGCCAGCTGGCGGCGCGGCGGGCAGGGGCTGCGCCTGTGCGGGCGCCTGCTGCTGCGCCAGGCGCCAGCCCAGCTGCAGCAGCAGGCAGGCGGCCAGCAGCCAGCACAGGGGGCGCGGCACGCTGGTCCAGGGACGCTGGGCGGCAGCCATCAGATGTTCCTGCGGTAAAAGTCGCACAGCGCGCAGCTGGCCAGCAAGCCGACGTAGATGATGGTTTGCGTCGCCACGCCGGCCAGGGCATGCCAGTCGCCCGTCGCGTACAGCAGCCATTCCGTGCGGGTAAACGCGTCGAGGCGGGGCAGCAGCAGGGCCAGCACGTCGATGGCGCCGGCCGTGGCCCGCTGCGGCCAGGAATCGCCCGCCTGCGGCCCGTGCGCCAGCAGTTGCAGGCTGCCCAGCATGCGCGCCAGCACATAAAAGCCCCCCGTGGCGGCCAGCGCGGGCAGGGCGTGCTGCAAGCTGGCCGCGCACAGCAGGCTGAAGGCAGCGACGATCCATAATTCACCCAGCAAGGACAGCGCCCACAGCGCGCTTTGTGCGGGGGCGGCGAACAGCGCCATCAACAGGCCGAACAGCACGGCCGGCACGGCCGCCAGCGCCCCGTAGCCCAGCAGTTTCCCCAGCAGGTAGGCCGCGCGCGGCATGGGCAGAGCCAGCAGCAATTCGTGGCCCCGGTCGGCCGCTTCGCGCGCCATGCTGGTGATGATGAAGGTGGCCAGCAGGAAGACGCCGGCCAGGCGCAAGGTGGCCGCCAGCAGGGCCGCCTGCACGGCGCCGCTTTCCGTCAGCGCCAGTTGCTGCAGGAAGCCGGCCAGGCCGGCCGCGGCGCAGGCCGCCAGCAGGAACAGCCACGGCAGGCGGCTGCGCAGCGCTTCGAGCAGCGTGTAGCGGGCGATGGTGAGGGAAGGAAAGAACATCGGCATCAGCGGGGCAGCCTTTGCGCGGCCACCATGCGGTTGAACAGGATGTTGGGCGACAGCCAGACGACGATATCGTCGAACTCGCCGCCGGGCTGCTGCGGGCCGCTGGCGGCGCGGCTGATGACGGTGGTGGCGTTCGATGCATTGTTGCGCTCGTCGACATTGTTGCCGAAAGCCACGGCCTGGCGCTGGCCCTGCACGCCCGTGGCGCCAAAGCCGTTCTTGCCGTGCGACATGATCATGGCGGGGATGTCGCTCAAGGCCGTCGCCTGCAGCAGCGCGCCGCCGTTGCGCGTGACGATGCTGATGTCGCGCGGCGTGCCCAGGTTGAATTGCTGCTCGCTGTCGCTGAAGGCCGGCGTGACGCTGTAGCGGAACAGATTGTTCCAGCTGTCGCCCTGGCGCAGTCCCAGGGTGGCCCAGGGCAGGAAGCCGGCCCGTTTTTCGCCCGTGCAGCGGGCGCCGCGCCGGTCTTCCAGGCCGTTGCCGGCGGAGATGGCGGGACAGGGCAGGTAGCCGTAGCGCAGCGCAAAGCCCGTCAGCGCTTCCTTCGCTTCATTGAGCGCCTGCTGCGTCTCGGCCACCTTGCGCTGTTCCAGCTGCACCGTCAATGGCGTCACCAGGCCGCCTATCATCAGGCCGACGATGACGAGCACGATGGCGATCTCGATCAGGGAAAAGCCGCCCTGGCGGCGCCGGAATCGATCCATATGGCTCATGGCAGGTTGCGCGCGGCGCGCATGCGTTGGTACAGGGTGGGCAAGGTAATCCAGGTGAGCATGTCGTCAAAGGCGCCGCCGGGCGGCGTGGCCAGTCCGGTGGCGGGGCGGGTAATGAAACTGCGGCTGGCGCCGTCGTTGGCCGCTTCGTCGCTATTGCCGCGCGCCGTATTGATCTGCGGCACGCCGCTGGCGGCCGTGCCGTAGTGATCCTTGCCTTGCGAGAACAGCACGACGGGCAGGCATTGGGCGCTGACGTCGCACTGTTCCTGTCCCGCCACGTAGGCGAAGGCGCCGCGCCCGTCGCGCGTGAGCACGACTCTGTTGGCGACGGCGGAAAACGAGACGATGGGGGCGCGCGCCATTTCCGGCGTGACGCTGTAGCGCAGCAGCTTGCCCCAGGCATCCACGCCGTCCACGCCCAGCGCCACCCACGGCAAAAAGCCGCTGCAGTCGGTGTCGCCGGCGCAGTCGGCGGCCCGTTCGCGCCCGTCGAGGGCGGAGGCGGCGGGACGGGGCAAACGGCCGTTGGCCGCCGCAAAGCCCAGCAGGGCGTCGCGCGCCTGCGCCAGGGTGGCCAGGGTGCGCAGCTGGCGTTCCGCTTCGCCCGTGTTGCGGCCAAAGGCGCTGATCAGCAGGCTGGCCGTGCCCAGACCCAGCACGGCCACCAGCAGCAACAGGGCGGCGCCGCGCTGGCGCCTTGGCTGCGGCGTCATGGCCGCGTCTCCTGCGCCTCGGTGACCGTGCCGCTGGCCGGGTCATAGCGCTGGCCCGGCTTCAGCAGCACCACCTGGCCGTTCGACAGGGTCAGGCTCAAGGTGTTGTCCTTGCCGCGCGCCAGGCTGTTGTGCGGCTCGTTTTGCGGCGCCTGGTTCAGCCAGACGGTGGAGCGCCCGCTGCTGCGCCGCATCACGCCATTCAATTCGACGGGCGGGCCGGGCGGTGGCGGCGGTGGTGGCGCAGGCGGCGCCGCCAAGGCGGGGTCGGCCGCCGGCTTGCCATAGCGCTGCGCATCGAGCGCACTGCGCTGTTCCGGCGTGGAAAACAGACGCCCCAGCTGCGGCCCCTGGGCCTGGATGGAAGGCACGGCACCGGCCAGCAGCGCACACAGGAGGACGGCGCGCTTCATGGCCGCCCCAGCACGGGCACGGCCACGCTGCCCAGCGTCAGCCACAGCAGGCGGCAATCGGCGCTGAGGACCGGGGGCATGGCGCCGCCTGTGCCCGGCGCGACACCGGCTCCGCTGCGCTTGAGCGCGCATTCCTGCACGGCGAAATAGCCGGCCTGGCGCAAGTCGTCGAACAGGTTCAGCAAATCCATTTCATGCAGTAAATCCATGCGCAGCTGCATCTGGCTGCCGCGCAGCTGGTACTGGCCCATCACCATGGGCAATGGCACGGACAGCACTTGCTGCGGGCCGATGTCATAGCTGATCGGCAACAGCTTGCGTTGTTCCTGGCTCAGGCGGATGGCGTCGATCCACGCCAGGCGGTTTTCCTCGCCGATCAGGCCGCGCTGGCGCAGGGCCAGGAATTGCGGTTCGTAGGCGCGGATTTCCTGCTTTTCCGCTTCCGCATGGTTGAACAGGGTCGCGGCCGCCGAGCTTGTGCGCTGGGCCAGGTCCAGCTGCTGCGCCTCGCGCTCGCGGTAGGCGATGCTCAGGCTGAGCAGCAGCAGGCTGGCCAGCATGGTCAGCGTAAAGCACAGCAGGGCGCGGCGTATCAGGTGCAGTTCGCCCAGCCAGGCGGGCAGGGCGCGCGCGGGTGCCGCCGCTTTCTTCATGCCGGGCAGCGGTGGCTGCTTGACGGGGCCGCTCATGGCTGCCACGCGAGCAAAAGGGTGAAGCGGGCCTGGCTGGCCTGGGCCGGCGTGACGCTCTTGCCGGACAGGCTGGCGCTGGAACGCAAGTCCAGCGGCGCTTCCTCGATCGCCACCCGCAGGCCGGGCTGGCGCGCCAAGGTTTGCGCGAAGGACGTGATGGCGGACAGGGCCGCGCGGTAGTCGTTGTTCGGCATGTCCACGTCCGCTTCCAGGCGCAGCGCCTGCGGCGGCGCGACGGGAATGCCGGCCAGGGCGCTGCCGGGCGGCGCGCCCTTGCCTTGCTGTAGCGGCTGTGGCTGGCCGCCGGGCGCGCGCGCGGGCGCCGGGCCCGCATTCCACTGCAACTGACCCAGCTTGACTTGCGGCGCCTGGTCCAGCGCCGCGCTCAGCACGCCCAGCAGCCTGCCCGGTTCGGGCGCCTGGCTGGCGATCATGTGGCCCAGCGTCACGGCCACTTTCATGTTCTGCGTCTTGGCCGGCGCCGGCGGCTGGGTCGACATGACGCTGCGGTAGCGCTCCTGGTAGGACGCCGTTTCCTGCGCCAGGCGCTGTGTGGCGGCCCCGTCGGCTATACCGCCAAGCAAGTTAATCGCGCACCACAGGGCTGCCGATGCGCCGATCAGCGCGCTGGCGCCATACAGCGTCTTGCGCGCGCGCTGGAAGTGGTAATAGCGGGCCAGTGCGCCCGGTGGATAGTGGCTGGGCGGTGGATGCTTGCCCAGCAAGGTCAGCAGCAATTCGTCGGCCAGCGCCGGCGTGCGGCGCAAGCCCACCCGTTCGCCGGCCAGCTGCAGGTCGATGAAATGGTAAGCCACTTCGACACCGTTATCGCACAGCAATTCGAGCTTGGCGATCTGCGGCGCCGGCGCGAGGATGACGGTATTCAGGACGTCGCCGCGCGCCAGCATGCGCGTGCTGGTGAGAAATTGCCGCGTCTTTTCCGTTTCCAGCGCGATATTCACGGCCACGCCGTCGAGTGCGATGGTGGCCGTCTGGCGCGAAAAGCGCAGCTGGCCCTTTTCATAGTAACTTTGCCGCAAGCCGCCCGATTGCTGCGTCACCAGCAGCAGGTGTTCGTGCGCGATCGACAGTTTCTTGACGAGCGCGATACTGAGCAGGCTGGTCGAATAAATGCCGGCCACGGGCACGCGCAAGTGTTCGAGCGCCTCCGTCCATGGCTGCAGCAAGGACGGGTTCGTCAACGCAAAGAACAGCACCTGGTCGTCGTGGCGGCCCGTGCTTTCGCGGCCCAGCAGGGCGCTGCCCCGGTAGGGCGTATCGCGGTGCAATTGCTGCTTGCGCCGATCGAGCAAGGCACGGCCCGCCTTGCCGCGCACGTGGGGCAGCAACTGGTGCTGGAAATCTTCCTCGATCAAGTCCGTCAGCAGGTAGGCGGGCACGTCCAGCCGGTGCGCCTGCGGGTCTTCCAGCCACGCGGCGAAGCCGTCCAGCCCGGCCGCGCTGGCAGGGAAGGTATGGCCCGGGCCCAGCACGCCGTGGTTCCAGTCGTAGGCGCACAGGGCGTCGCTGGTGATGTAGAGTAATTGTTTGCGGAACACGGCGGCCTCAGGTCTTGATTGTACTGATGGTGTCGTAGATCGGCCCCAGCACCGACAGCATGATCCAGCCCAGCAGCAGGCCGAGGATGACCGTCATGGCCGGCTCGATCATGGCTTGCACTTTCTCAATCAATTCCTTCACTTCGCGGTTGTAAAAATAGCTGACATTGCGCAAGGCCGTGTCCAGCGAACCCGTTGCCTCGCCCACCTTCAGCATGCGGATCACCAGCGGCGGGAAGATGCCCGTGTGCTGGAAGGCGGACGTGACGCCGTAGCCCTCGCTGATCAGCTGGGCGGCGCGGCGCAGGCCGGCCGCCACCACCTGGTTGCCGGCGATGCCTTCGGACAGGCGGATGCATTCGAGTATCGTGATGCCGGAAGCATACATGAGGGCGAAAAACGTGGCGAAGCGGGCCAGGATGATCTTGTGCAGCACGGGGCCGACCAGCCACAGCCGCAGCTTCAAGCCGTCCCAGGCATAGCGGGCGCTTTCGCTGCGGCGGATGAGCGCGCGCAGGCCGAAGAACAGCAGCACGGGCAAGGTCAGCAGCACATACCAGTAATCGATGAACACATTCGAGACAAAAATCAACACGCGCGTGTGCAGCGGCAGCTCGCCGCCCATGTTGCGAATAAAAGCCGTCAGCTGGGGCACCAGATAGATCATCAGGAAAAACGTCACGGCCGCCACGACGATGGCCACGATGATCGGGTACATGACGATCTTGCGCGTCTGCGACGCCAGCTCGTCCTGCCATTTCAGACTTTCGGACAGATTCCTGAAGACCTCGGCGATCTTGCCGCTCTGTTCGCCCGCCAGTATCAGGCTCGTGAACGTGGCGTCGAAGATGTCGCCGTGCTGGGCCAGTGCGCCCGACAGGGGCAGGCCGCCCTCGATGCTTTCGATCAGGTCCGTGACGACTTCGCGCAGGCGCGGGTGGTCCGTGCTTTCGCGCAAGTCGTTCAAGCCTTCCAGGATGGGCACGCCCGCGCCCGTCAATTGCTCCATGTGGAAGCAGAAATTGATGAGGTCGCGGCGGTGGATGACCCGTTTGCCCAGCAGCACCAGGTACTGGCCCGTGATCTTGCAGTCGATCAAGTCGAGCTGCATGCGGTGCAGGCGCGCTTCCAGGTCCGGCACGTTGGCCGCCTCCATGCTGCCGGGAATCAATGTGCCGGCGGCATCCATGGCGCGGTAGACATATTGCGCCATCAGGCCAGCCTTTCCGTCAGGTCGACCACGCGGCCCACTTCTTCCAGGGTGGTGACGCCTTCCATCACGCGGCGCACGCCGTCGTCGACGATGCCCTTGAAACCGGCCGCGCGCGCCGCGTTCTTCAGTTCGCGCGAACTGGCGCGGCGCGCCGTCAATTCGTCGAGCTCGGCCGTCATCTTGAGGATTTCCATGATGGCCAGGCGGCCCTTGTAGCCCTGGTGCGCGCAACGCTCGCAGCCGACGGCGCGGCAGATGGACACGGGCGCGTCGGTTGCCGCCAGGCCCAGCAGGCGGCGCTCGACGTCGTCGGCGATCGCGGTTTCCTTGCAATGCGGACAAAGGCGGCGCACGAGGCGCTGCGCCACGATGCCGATGATGTTGCCGGCCATGATGTCGGGCAGGATGCCGATATCGAGCAGGCGCGAGATGGAGCCGATGGCCGAGTTCGTGTGCAGGGTGGAATACACCTGGTGGCCCGTCATGGCGGCGGCAAAGGCCATTTCCGCCGTTTCGCGGTCGCGGATCTCGCCCACTAAAATGATGTCCGGGTCTTGCCGCATCATCGAGCGGATGCCGTCGGCAAAGCCCAGCTTGACGGATTCGTTGACGGAGGTCTGGCGTATCATGTTCATCGGATACTCGACCGGATCCTCCAGCGTCATGATGTTGACGCTTTCCGTATTGATGTGGTTGATGATCGAATACAAGGTCGTCGTCTTGCCACTGCCCGTCGGGCCCGTCACGAGGATCACGCCGTCGGGCCGCGCGATCATCAGTTTGAGCAAGTTCAGTTCCGCCTCGGCCAGGCCCAGGGCGTCGAGCGGCACGATGCCTTTCTGGCGGTCCAGCACGCGCAGCACGAAGTTTTCGCCATGCGTTGTGGGCTGCGCCGACGCGCGGAAGTCGATTTGTCGCCCGGAAAACTTGATGCTGATGCGTCCATCCTGCGGCGCGCGCGCCTCGGCGATATTCATGTTCGACATCACCTTCAGGCGCACGGCCATGGCCGGCCAGTACGATTTGTGCAGGCTGCGGATTTGCCGCAGGATGCCGTCGATGCGGTAGCGGATGCGCAGGAACGACTGTTCCGGCTCGAAATGGAGGTCCGACGCGCCGTTCTGCACGGCGTCGGCCAGCAGCGCATCGATCAGGCGCACCATGGGCTGGCTGTACTCGTCCGATGGCGAGGCCATGCTTTGATAGCTGACTTCGCCCGTTTCGATCTCGTGCAGGATGCCGTCGATCGACAGTTCAAAGCCATAGTACTGGTCGATGGCGCGCGAAATATCGGATTCGTTGACGAGCACCGTGGAAATCGTGATGCCCTTGACCAGCATGGCGCTGATCTGGTCGAGCGCGACGATGTTGCTGGTGTCGGCCATGGCCAGTATCAGATTGTCCGCCTGGCGTTCGTAGACGATGGGGAAGACGCGGTAGCGCTTGGCCACGTCCTTCGGGATCAGTTTCAAGGCAATGGCGTCGACCACCAGGCTCGACAAGTCCGCGCTGACCTGTTTCAGGTTTTCGCTGAGCGCCTCGCGCACGGTCGCTTCCGTGACGAAGCCCAGGGTAATCAGCAGCTTGCCCAGCGGTTCGCTGCTGCGCCGCTGCTCGATCAGGGCGATGCGCAACTGGTCTTCGCTGATCACGCCTTTCTGGATCAGCAATTTGCCGAGCGGAAGTTTTGCCTGTTCTGCCATGTAATGCTTATTCCTGACGGGGGGGGATGGTGGCCGGCGTGGTGGCCGGGGCCGCCAGCTCGCGCAAGCGCGCTTGCACGACGGCATGGTCGAAGGCGGCGGGCGCCGTTTGCGCCAGGGTCAAGGCGCGCTGGTAGTAGGTGGCGGCCAGCTTGGACTGGTTCAGCCGGTCCAGGCCCACGGCCAGGTTGAAGGCATAGTCGGGATTGCCGGGCGCGGCGCTGTAGGCGCGGAAAAATTGCTGCTGCGCTTCGTTCCAGCGGCGCTGCTTGGCGTACACGTTACCCAGTGCAAACAGCACGGGGCCGCTGTCGGGGCTGCGCGCCAGGATGGCTTTCAGTTTTGCCTCGCTTTGCACGACGTCGCCCTGGCGCAGGCCGATCAGGCCGGCCAGCGCCACGCCATCGTCGGGATTGATCTCGAGCAAACGCACGTACAGGGCCGCCGCCTGCGCGCCCTGGTTCTCGCGCAAGGCCACGGCCGCCAGGCCCAGCAGCGCATCGCGGTTGTTGGCGTCCTGCTGCAGCACGGCTTCATATTGCTGGCGCGCCGTGCCCAGCTGTCCGCTGTTGAAGGCCTGGTAGGCTTGCTGCACGCCTGGGTTGATCTGCGGCGCCGTATCGTTGCGCAGCACCTGGATCTGGCTGTTGTCGGGCGCGGCCACCGGCGGCAGGCTGGGCGGCGCAGGCGGCGGCAGTTGCGCCAGCTGGGCGGCCACGGCCGCTTGCGCGGCGGCCTGGATCATTGCCTGCTGTTCAGCCGCGTTCGCTTGCTGGCGCTGTTCGCGCGGCGCCTCCTGCGGCAGCGGCGCGGGTGCGGGGGCTTCCGGCATGGCGCCGCCGGCCGCTGGCGCCACCACGACGGGACCGGCAACGCCGCCCGTGCCCGGCGCATCCGTCAGCGGCATGGGCACGCCGGGCAGGTTGGCGCCCGCGCCGGGGCTGGTGCTGGCGCGCCAATACCAGTACGCCATGGAGCCGGCCACCAGCAGCAGGATCGCCAGCAGCACGGCCAGGCGCACGGTGGCCGGGTCGACGCTGATGGGGCCGGTGGGACCTTTCGGCGGCGGATTGCTGCGGCTGGCGCGGGGCCGGGCGGGCGGCGGTTCCGCACGGGCGCGCGGCGGCTCGGGGGGCGGACCGGGCTGCGCGCCTTGCTGCGGACCGGGCTGGGGGCTTGGCCGGGAGGCACTGGCTTGCGGCTGCGGCGCGGGGGCGTCCGCCAGCGGTTCCAGGCTCAAGCCGCTTGCCGGCTGCACGGGCGGCGGCGCAACTGGCGCGGGACGGGGCGGCAGGGCGTCTGCCGGCGCCAGTTCCAGCACCTGGTCGTAGGCTTCGGACGGCTTTTCCAGTTCCTCGTCGGACAGGCTGTTCTGTTTGGCGCGCTCGGCCTTCTTGAGCGCCTGCATGAGCAAGCTCATGGAAAGTCTCCCTGCAGGCGTGCCTGCGGCTGGACGGCCGGCGCCGGCGGGCCATCCGTGTATGGCTGGCTGTTGAGCGGCGCCTGGCCGGGCAGCAGGTAGCGGTAGTCGCGGTAATCGCCCTCGATGCTGGCATCCTTGACCACGACGGGGCGCATGAAGATCACCAGTTCCGTCTTGCTGCTTGCTTCGTTACGATAGGTGAACAAATTGCCGACCAGGGGCAGGCTGGACAGGCCGGGCACGCCATCCTTGGCATTGTCGACGGAATCTTGCATCAGGCCGCCCATGACGGCGATCTGGCCATTGCCCACTTTCATGATCGACTCCAGTTCGCGCGCCTGGATCACGGGTACCCTGCTGATCACGCTGGCCGTGGCCAGGGCCGGATTCGGGTCTTGCACGTAACCGACGATGCGCGTGATGGTGGGGCGCACGTTCAGGGTCACTTCATCGCTGTCGGAAATCTGCGGCGTGACGCTCATGACGAAGCCGACGGGCACGGTTTCCAGTTTCGACTCATAGGTGGCCGGTGTGGTGATGGTGCCCGTCGAGCTGATTACGGCGGGCGTCACCTTGATGGTAAAGAAGACGTTGTTGTCGACCACCTTCAGCATGGCCGTCTGGTTGTTGAGCACGCTGATCTTCGGGCTGGACAGCACTTTCACCTTGCCGAATGATTCCAGCAGCTGGATGGTCGTTCTGAAACTGTCCTTCAGGTAATCGAGCACGAAGATGCCGGGCGTGGAGCCGGGCGTGACGCCGCTGCTGAGCGCAGAGGTGCCCACCTGCTTCTGCGTCAGGCTCAGGTTGCCCGTCAGGCGCGACCAGTTGATGCCTTGCTGGTATTCATTGCTCAGGCGCACTTCGAGGATGGTCGCCTCGATCAGCACTTGCCGTTTGGCGCTATGCACCACGGCGTCGAGGAATTCGGCGACTTTTTCGTGCTGGCGGCCCGTCGCGCGCACGGCGATCAAGCCGCCTTCCACGTTGACGACGACGGACGAGGGGCTGCCCTTGTTGGCCAGTTTCAGCAGCGGCATGCCGTTCGCATCGAGCGACTGGCCAGGATTCGCGTTCTGGATGGGCGCCTGCTGCTGGCCTGGCGCATACTGGCCGCCAGTCTGCATCGGCGCCTGGCTGCCGTATTGATTGCCGGCCTGATTCTGCTGCTGTCCCGGCTGTCCTGACTGGCCTGGCTGGCCCGCTTGCCCCTGCTGGCCTTGCGCATTCCCCTGGGCATTCGTCAATTGCTGGTTCAGCTGCGCCAGCGGGTCCACCTGCACGTCGTTGAGCGTCGTCTCGCGCAGCAGGTCGCGGATATTCTTTTCCAGGCTGTACCAGAAATTATTTTCCGAACGATTCACGACCAGGGTGGTCGAGTTGTTATTGCCATTGCCGCCGCTGCCTTGCGTGCCGCCGACCGGGTTGCTGGCGTTGTTCGACCCGCCGCCCGCCGTGGAAATTTGCGTGGCGATATTCACGCTGCTGTTGGTGCTGCGCGCCATGTTGACGTAATCGACCTTGTAATTGCGCCACACGGGCGCATCGGGCAGCACCGTCAGGTTCTTGCCATCGATTTCGTAGCGCATATCGACTTGCTTGCCGATACGCGCCAGCAATTGCGGCAGGGTCTGGTTCAGCGCATTCAGGGTGACGCTGCCTTCGATCTGCGGGTGGATGTCGATATTCATGCCCGCGTCGCGCGCGAGTGCAAACAGCAGCGATTGCACGGGCACCTTGTGCACGGTAACGCTGTAGGTTTCCACTTTGGGCGCGGGCAGGGGCGCGGCCAGCGCACTGCTTTGCTGCACCGGTTCGGGAATGGCGCCGCCGGGGACGGGCGCGGCATTGAGGTGGGCAGGCGACAGCGGCATTTGATGCGAGGCGCAACCGGACAGCACGGTGCTGCAGGCGAGGGCGACCCAGGAGGCCAGCACAGGAATAGGGTGTTGATTCATGAAAAAGTTCGCCCTTGGAGTCGTGTTGTGCTTTGGTAGTTTTAGCCAGCATGATCGCCTAAAAGCAATCGGCTGTGCAGGCTCTGGATGCAATATACCGAAATAAAGTCAGGGGGCGCCACGCCCCGTTTGTGCCGGCGTCACGGCTTTTATTTCCGTACGGATACTGTCTATGTCGCTTAGCAATATTTTCTGTGGCGACGCAGGGGCCAGCCTGGCCCGGACGGCTTCGGCGCTGGCTTGGTCGGCGAAGCTGCCGTAGACGATGTCCAGGCGCGCGGCGGCATTTGCGGGCGCTGCGCCAGGCAGGCGGAACACATGGAGGTCGCGCAGGCCAATCGCTTGCTGCGCCTGCTGCAGGAACGTTTCCGCCGCGGCCGTTTCGGTGGCGGGCAGGCTGGCGACGTGCAGCACCAGCTGCCGCGGTCCTTGCCTTGCCAGCCAGTCGCGCGATTCGGCCAGTTTGCTGTCGAGCAGCGTCGATGGTGCCGGCAGCGGTGCACGTGGGACTGCTGCCTGGCCCGGCGCCAGCCATTGCCACAGCAGCGCGGCGGCCAGCAGCAGCATCAGCGCGCTCAAGGCGCCCGCCAGCAGCTTGCCCGCATGCCAGGGCGGACGGTGGAAGGGGCTGTCGGCAATGGCCAAGCGCACGTGGCGCGCGCTGATTTGCTGCGCATCGTCCGCAAACGCGGCCAGCAAGGCCTTGTCGGCCAGGATATTGACCCTGCGCACGATGCCTTGCGCGGCGCGCGCCAGCCGGCGCAGCGCGGCCGGCGTGAAGACGAGCGGCGCCATGCGGCCGGCGGCGGCCAGGCGGCATGCCAGATAGTCGTCCAGCAAGGCTTGCGGCAGGCGCGGCACGGTAAAACTGTGGGTGATGCGTTCCTTCAATTGGCGGAACTGGGGCAAGTCCAAAGTGTGCTGCAATTCCGGCTGGCCGAACAGCACGATCTGCAGCAGCTTGTGGCTGGCCGTTTCCAGATTCGTCAGCAGGCGCAGCGCTTCCAGGGTGGCGCCCGGCATGGCTTGCGCTTCTTCGGCCAGCAGCAGCACCTGGCGTCCCGCCGCATGCCGTGCGATCAGCTCGCCGTGCACGGCGCGCAGCACGGCGTCGGCGCGGCAGCCGTCCAGTTCCAGGCCCAGTTCGGCGGCGATGGCGTGCAGGACTTCATCCGGTTCCAGCCGGGGATTGAGCAGATACAGTACGTCGACCCGGGGCGGCAGGCGTTCGGCCAGCATGCGGCACAGCATGGTCTTGCCGCTGCCCACTTCGCCCGTCAGCTTGATGATGCCTTCGCCTTGCATGACGGCATACAGCAGCGCATCGAGCAGTTCGCCCCGCGTATTTCCGGCATAAAAAAAGGCCGGGTCCGGCGTGATGCCGAACGGTGCCGTGCGCAAGCCGAAATGGCGCAGATACATGCCGTGCGGCGAGGGCGCGTAGTGGATGGGGACGTGCGTGTCGGTGTTCATGCCGCGATGCAATTGAGGAAAGCCTGTTCCAGGCTGGCGTCTTGCGCACCGCCGTGGCGGGCACGGCATTCGGCGGGCGTGCCCATAAACACGATGCGGCCCGCATGCAGGATGGCCATGCGGTCGCACAATTCTTCCACGTCGGCCAGCGCATGCGAGGTGAGCAGGGCGCCGCGACCCTGCGCGCGCGCTTGCCGCAGCACTTGCTTGAATTGCGCGCGCGCCTTCGGATCGAGTCCGCTCATCGGTTCATCGAGCACCAGTTGCCGCTTGCCCGACAGCAGGCAGGCGGCCAGCCCCAGTTTCTGCATCATGCCTTTCGAATACGCGCGCGCGGGGCGCAGCAGAACGTCCGGCGCCAGGTCCAGCGCGTCCAGGGTTTGCCGCACGGCTTGCGCATCGGGACGCACGTCGTGCAGACGCGACAGGTAGCGCAGGAAGTCGCCGCCCGTCAGGTAGTAGGGCGCCTGGAAGCGTTCCGGCAAAAACGACAGGGGCTGGCGCGCCGCGCCTTGGCGGTGCGGCTGGCCGAAAATGGCGATGTCTCCCCGCTCGGGCGTGCAAAAGTCGAGCAGGCATTTGAGCAGGCTCGTCTTTCCCGCGCCATTCACGCCGACCAGGCCGAACAGTTCTCCCGCGCGCACTTGCAGGTCGACGCCGCGCAGCACGGCGCTGCCCGCCAGTTGCAGGTGCACATTGTGAAACTCGATGGCGCAGGCGTTCATAGGGGTAATGGTCGGCAGCGAAGACGGGGAACGACCGCCATTATTGCCATGGGCGCAGGTGCGCGGCAAGTGTTTCCTTGCCGAGCGTTGAAATGCGCGAAAATCAAGCGACGCAATGTATTTTCTTTAAGAAACAACAGGTTCTGGAATAAAATGCCTGTGCGCGCCGCGGGCGTGTATCGTCTGTCGAATATGTTTGTCGAGGAGTAAGCATGGCAAGGCCAGAGAAAGTCCGGCTCGGTGAAATTTTGGTGCAGCAGAAATTGCTGACGGAAGAACAGTTGGGCCAGGCCTTGACGGAGCAGAAGCGTTCGGGACGCAAGCTGGGCCGCGTTTTTGTCGAGCACGGCTTCGTCACGGAAGAGCAGATTTCGGGCGCGCTGGCGCGCCAGCTCGACATTCCCTACATTAATCTGAAGTTTTTCAACATCAATCCCGAACTGGTGCGGCTGCTGCCGGAAACCCAGGCGCGGCGCTTTCGCGCGCTGGTGCTGGAAGACCGGCGCGAGGGCTTGCTGGTCGGCATGTCCGACCCGACCGACCTGTTCGCGTATGACGAGATTTCGCGCCTGGTCAAGCGCCAGATCGAGCTGGCCGTCGTCAATGAGACGGAAGTGCTGGCCGCCATCGACCGCATCTACCGCCGCACGGAAGACATCTCCACCCTGACGCGCGAGCTGGAGCAGGACCTGGGCGACGTTTCCGTCGACTTCGGCGCGCTGGCCGCCAATCCGGGCCTGGAAGAAGCGCCCATCGTCAAGCTGCTGCAATCCGTGTTCGAGGATGCCACCCAGGTGCGCGCCTCGGACATCCACATCGAGCCGCAGGAAGGCCGGCTGCAGATCCGCTTCCGCATCGACGGCGTGCTGCACCTGCAGACGGAAGCGGACAGCAAGATCGCCAGTTCGCTGGCGCTGCGTCTGAAACTGATGTCGGACCTCGATATTTCCGAGAAGCGCCTGCCGCAGGATGGCCGCTTCGCCATCCGCGTGAAAAACCAGCGCATCGACGTGCGTATTTCCACCATGCCCACGCAGTACGGCGAATCCGTCGTCATGCGTCTGCTCAACCAGGGCGGCACGACCTTGCGCCTGGACGCCATCGGCATGCCGCCTGCGCTGGTGGCGCAGTTCCGCGCCATCGTCAGCCGCCCGAACGGCCTCGTGCTGGTGACGGGCCCGACCGGCAGCGGCAAGACGACGACCCTGTATTGCGCCTTGTCCGAACTCAATTCGGTGGAAAAAAAGCTCATCACGGTGGAAGACCCCGTCGAGTACCGGCTGGCCGGCATCAACCAGGTGCAAGTCAATGACAAGATCGAACTGAACTTCGCCAGGGTGCTGCGCTCGGCCCTGCGGCAAGACCCGGACATCGTGCTCGTCGGCGAGATGCGCGACCAGGAAACGGCGCAGATCGGCTTGCGCGCCGCCATGACGGGTCACTTGGTGCTGTCGACCCTGCATACGAACGACGCCATCAGCACGCCGCTGCGCCTGATGGACATGGGCGTACCCCGCTACATGGTGGGCAGTTCGCTGCAAGCCGTGCTGGCGCAGCGCCTGGTGCGCGTGATCTGCGAAAGCTGCAGCACGCCGTACCAGCCCACGCCGAACGAATACGAATGGCTGCGCCTGGAACTGGGCGAGCTGGTCGAGCGCAACCAGTATTTCCACGGCAAGGGCTGTTCGCATTGCAACGGCATGGGTTACCGGGGCCGCACGGGCGTGTATGAATTGCTGGAAATCACGCGCGCCGTGGCCGATGCCGCCAACCATGCCGATCCATCGCACTTCATGAAGGTGGCGACGGCGCAGATGGCGGGCGAAACCTTGCGCCGCCACGCCGTGCAATTGGTGGTCCAGGGCCGCACGACGGTGATGGAAGCGATGCGCATCAGCAACCAGAGCGAGGATTGAGGTGCCATTTTTTGCTTACAAGGCGCGCAATGCCAGCGGCGAACTGCTGACCGGCGTGATGGAAGGCGCCGACAGCGGCGCCGTGGCGGACCAGCTGTTTTCCACCGGCGCGACGCCGGTGGAAATCCTGGTGACCAAAAAAGCCGCCACCACGGGCGCCGATATCGGCTGGTGGCAAAAGCTGACGGAGAAAAAAGTCAGCTCGATGGATGTGCAATTGTTCAGCCGCCAGTTGTACACCCTGCTCAAGGCGGGCGTGCCCATCATGCGCGGCCTGGCCGGCCTGCAGGAGTCCGCCATCAGCCCCGCGTTCGGACGCATCATCAAGGACGTGCGCGAATCGCTCGACGCGGGCCGCGAACTGTCGGCCGCCATGGCGCGCCACCCCGCGATCTTTACGCCGTTTTATTTGTCGATGGTGCGCGTGGGCGAAATGACGGGGCGCCTCGACGAGGTTTTCCTGCGCCTGTTCGACCACCTGGAATTCGACCGCGACATGCGCGCGCGCGTGAAATCGGCCACGCGCTATCCCAGTTTCGTGATCGTGGCCATGCTCATCGCCATGGTCGTCGTCAATATGTTCGTGATTCCCCAGTTCGAGAAGGTGTTCGCCAGTTTCCATGCGGAACTGCCCTTGATGACGCGCATCCTGATCGGCACGTCGGCCTTCATGGTCGCGTATTGGCCTTTGCTGCTGGCACTGACTATCGGCGCGATAGCCGGTTTCCGGGCCTGGCTGCGCACGGTCAGGGGGCGTTACGCGTGGGACCGGTACAAGTTGCGTTTCCCCATCGCCGGGAAGATCATCCTGAAAGGCACGATGGCGCGCTTCGCACGCAGCTTCGCGCTGTCGAGCACCAGCGGCGTGCCCATCGTGCAGGCGCTGACGGTGGTGTCGCAGACGGTGGACAACGCCTATCTGTGCGCCCGTGTCGAGCAGATGCGCGACGGCGTCGAGCGCGGCGACAGCATTTTGCGCACGTCGGTGACGGCGGGCGTCTTCACGCCGGTGGTGCTGCAAATGATCGCCGTCGGCGAAGAGTCCGGTTCACTCGATGACTTGATGAATGAAATCGCCCAGATGTATGAACGCGAAGTCGATTACGAATTGAAGACCCTGTCCGCGCAGATCGAACCCATCCTGATCGCCTTTCTTGGCGCCATGGTGCTGGTGCTGGCGCTGGGCATCTTCTTGCCGGTATGGGATCTGGGCAAGGTGGCCCTGCATAAATGAGGTCGTGCATTTCGCCAAAAAACAACAGCGTGGCAGTCAAGGCAGGGCAGAGCGGGTTCACCCTGTTTGAACTGGCCGTTGTCGTGTCCGTCATTGCCGTGCTGGCGGCTGTGCTGCTGAGCCGGCTGTTAGCGGTCCAGCAGGAGGCGGAGCGGGTCGCCGTGCAGCAAACGGTGCTGGCGCTGCGCGCGGGTCTGCGCATGAAAGTGCTGGAACTGTATGCGGCTGATCGGCAAAATCAGTTGCCGGCGCTGGCGGGGCAAAACCCCATCGATTGGCTGGCGGAAAGGCCGTCCAATTATTTAGGTGAATATACGGCGCCGGAGATAGCAAAACTTCCTCAAGGTCATTGGTTTTTTGATAGAAGTAATGCAGAATTGATATACGTATTAAATCGAGGCAACACTTTCGGCCTTGGCCGTTCCGAGTTGCTTCGATTCAAGGTAAGCTTGCGGCAAGCGTCCGCTACCCTGGCCCGGCCCTCAACCCCGGTGGATGCGCCTGATCTGGCGTTGATACAGCTGGGCGAGGCGGATGGGCTGAAATAGTTTTTTATTTTGCCGGCACATTTTGCCAGCATCGTTTTTTTGATTTTTTGGAGATCAGCATGAAACTGCAGTCAATTCGTCGTTTTCAACAAGGTGGCCAAGCGGGCTTTACGCTGATCGAGTTAGTCGTCGTCATCGTCATCCTGGGCATCTTGGCGGCCACCGCGATTCCCCGTTTTATCAATCTGTCGGCCGATGCCCGCCTGGCGAAAGTCAACGGCGCTCGCGCCACAGTGCAGGCCGCCGCTTCCCTGGCTCATGCGCAATGGCTGGTCAACAACACTGCCGTCGGCACAATTCCTCCTGTGGTAATGGAAGGTACGACCATCACCATGGCGAACGGCTATCCTGATGCGGCCGGCATCGTGTTGGCGGCAGGTGGTTTGGCCGACTACAATGTCACGGGCACGGCGCCAGTATCGATCGCCGCCGATGCCAACCATCTTGCCTGCGCGGTTACCTATACAGTCGCTACGGCGACTGCGGCGGCGGCGGTGGGCCCCGCGCCTGTCCTTAGCAATTGCTAATGACGTGAATCTGCATGCAGCGGCAGGTCGCGCCGCATGCAATCCGCCTGGCTTGCCAGGCGTTTTTTTATTCTTTCTGGCATGCTTGAGCCAGCATGCCGCTCATTGCCATAGGTGCGAGTACACGATGCCGTCTCCTGCAGGTTTGATGTTTGCCGGGCCTGCCAATCGTGGGCGCCTGCAGCGCGGCTTTACCCTGGTCGAACTGATCGCCGTGCTGGTGGTGGGCGGGGTGCTGGCTGCCGTCGCCGCCCCTCGTTTCTTTCAGCAGGATACTTTTGACGCGCGCAGCTTTGCCGACCAAAACATCGGCATGCTGCGCTATGGGCAAAAACTGGCGATCGCGCAAAACCGGCCCGTTTTCGTGCAGCTTAACGGCAGCCGCATTGCCCTGTGTTTCAATACGGCCTGCGACGCGGTCAACCGCGTCTTGCCGCCTGCTGGCGGCAACAGCGGCCGCAGCGCCACCATGAGCGCCTGCGCCAATACCACCGCGTGGCTGTGCGAAGCACCGCCCAACAATATCAGCTACAGCGTGCCGGCCGATGCCGCCGCTTTTTATTTCAATGCCCTGGGCCGGCCGTTCAAGGCGAGCGACGCCGAGCCCGTCTCGAGCTTTCCCGCGCGCGTCAGCATCGGCATCAGCGGCGGCGGCATGACGCGCAACATCATCGTCGAAGGGGAGACGGGCTATGTCCATTACTAGGATAGCCGTCTTGCCGGCTCGCAGGTTGGCGCAGCGCGGCGTGACTCTGATCGAACTGATTGTCTTCATCGTCATTGTCTCCATCGCCGTGATTGGATTGCTGCAAATTTTTACCCGTACCACAGCCAGCAGCGCCGATCCGCAATTGCGCAAGCAGGCGCTGGCGCTGGCCGAGGGCATGCTGGAAGAGGTAACCATGGCGCGCTTCACGTTTTGCGACCCGGTCGCCGATCCGGCCGCGGATGCGGCGACGAATGCCGCGCCGTTCGACAGTGCCACCAATCCCACCGGCTGCAACACGCCGCAGAATGTCAGCGCGACGGTGCCCGCCACGGGGCGACCCTACTACAATGTCAGCGACTACGTGCGCGCATTCAATACTCCCGTGAGCTACACGACCGACGCGGCCGGCAACAGCTTTCCTGCGGGCTATGCGGTGAGCGTGGCCATCAGCCCCGAGGCGGGACTGGGGCCGGCAGGCGCCACCTTGCCTTCGGACGCCACGCCCGTCAACATGAATGTGCTGCGCGTCACGGTCACCGTGACTTACGGCGCGAATCAGCAGCTGGTGCTGGCCGGTTACCGCACGCGTTACGCAGGAAATGCCGTCCCATGATGACTTTTTTACGCCCCCGGCAGCGCGGTTTTACCTTGATCGAACTGATCGTGGTGATCATCATCACGGCCATCGTGGCGGGCATGGTGACGGTATTCATCCGCGCGCCCATGCAAGGCTACCTGGACGTGGCCGCCCGCGCCGAACTGGCCGATGCCGCCGATACGGCGGCGCGTCGCATCACGCGCGACGTGCGCCTGGCGCTGCCCAACAGCGTGCGCGTCGCGAACAATGGGGGCGACAGCTATCTGGAGCTGCTGCTGACCAAGACGGGCGGACGCTATCTGTCGGAAGACGACCCGGCCACAATGCCGGGCAATGTGCTGGCCTTCGATCCCCTCACGCCGGTGAGCAACGCGAAGGTGTTTACCATCGTCGGCGCCGTGCCTGCCGGCCGGCAGGCCATCGTGGCCGGCGACTTTATCGTCGTCAACAACCTGGGCGCACAGCCTCCCGTGGATGCCTATAACTGCAGCGGGCAATGCAACCGCGCCCAGGTCGCTTCCATCAGCGGCAACGAAGTCACGCTGGTCAATAACCCCTTCGTCGCGCAAACGCCGTCCATGCCTTCCCTCAGCTATCGTTTCCAGGTGGTCAGCACGGTCGTGACCTACCACTGCGCACCGAATGCGAACGGCACGGGCACGCTGACGCGCTATGCCGGCTATGCGATCCAGCCAGCCCAGCCGGTGAGCGCCACCGCCGCGCCCCTCAATGGCGCGCCGTCGGCAGCGCTGATGGCGATGCAGGTTGCCGCTTGCGATTTTTCCTTCGATACGCTGCCCAACATGCAGCGGGGCCTGGTCAGCATCGGCCTGACCCTGGGCGCGCCCGGCGGCAATGCCGGCCAGATCACGCTGGTGCAGCAGGCACAGGTGAATAATTCGCCATGACGATATCCGCTACCGCCACCTCCATGCCGCATCGCCGGCGCCCATGCCGCCCGGCGCGCGGCTTCAGCATCATCACCGCCATCTTTCTGCTGGTGGTGCTGTCCGCGCTGGGCGCGGCGCTGGTTTCCATTTCGACCATGCAGCATGCCGAGTCGGCGCTGGACGTGCAGGGCGCGCGCGCCTACCAAGCGGCCCGGGCCGGCATGGAGTGGGGACTGTACCAGCAGCGCGTCAACGGCAGTTGCGCCGCCAGCAGCAGTTTCGCCTTGCCCGCGAATGGCGCGCTGGCTGGTTTTTCCGTCACCGTGCGCTGCACGCAGACCGCTGGCGCGGTACCGCGCTTCCAGGTGATCGCCACGGCGTGCAATCAGCCCGTTGGCGGTGTGTGCGCCACCGCCAACGCCACCAATCATCCCGATTACGTGCAGCGCGTCGTACAGGCGGAGTTTTAGGCGAGGCAAACCAAAGGAGCGACATGCGGGCAGTCACGGCAGTATGGATACATGCATTGGGGCGCTTGGCCCTGCTGGCCCTGCTGTACTGCGCCCCGGCGCAGGCAGTGACGTACGCCAATACCAGTTTTGCCTACAACTGGATCGACGCCAGCAATCATGCCAGGCTCGGCTACAACACTTCGCCGTACAAATTCAACGGCGCCACCGGCTGCGGCACCACGCCGCCCATCCTCGACGACACGCTCAGCGACGCCTTGCCCATCGGTTTCAGCTTCATGTATTCGGGTGTGGCCTTCAGCAGCCTGCGCGTGATGACGAATGGCCGGGTGCAGTTCAATAACAACGTCACGTGCGGCTACGGCAGCCCGGTGCAGACGCTGCCGTATCCGGACAGCAGCTTGAACTACACCATGCGCATCTATGGCAACGATCTCGATCCCACCTCGAAGCTGGAATTGCCCACCTACAATACCGCCTGCGCCAGCCGCACGACCTGCTATGTCAGCTACGCCACGGTCGGCACGGCGCCGTACCGCAGTTTTGTCGTGACGTGGAATAACGTGCCCGAATGGACGACGGGCGCCAATCCCACCGGTTCCTACAGCCTGCAATTGATACTGCAGGAAAACGGCGAATTCATCTACCAGTACGGCGCCGCGGTGGCGGGGCCTTCCGCCAAGCTGGGCCAGATCGGCTGGCAGGCCGACAGCAACGATTACGACACGCCGCAAACCGGCTTTCCCGTCAGCAATTCGGCCATCAAGTTCTACATCCCCCGTCCGGTGCTCGAATACCGGATGGAGCAGCCCAGCTGGGACAATACGCCGGGGCAGGTCAGCGACACCAGCGGCAACGGACGCGACGGCACGGTGCTGGGCGGCGCGCAGACCATCGCCGCCGGCCGCGTCTGCCGTGCGGCCAGCTTTCCCCTCAATACCAGCGCCGCGGCCATCGACGCCATCGACAGCGCCCTGTCCGTGCCTGGCACCATGGGCGGCGCCGGCACCATCACGTTCTGGTACAAGGCCAATACGGCCTGGTCCGGCAGCGGCGCACGCGATGCGCAATTGCTCGACGCCACGCAGATGAACAATGAATGGTTTTTCCTCGTGCGGCGCAGCACGGGCGCCTTGCGCTTCGTCGTCACGGATAGCCTGGGCAACCAGCGCACGGTGGAAACGGCCGCCAATACGGTGGCCGCCGGCACCTGGAAGCATATCGCCGTGAGCTGGAGCTTCAATGCGCTGGCCGCCGCCAACAGCGACCATTTGCGCGTGTACGTCGACGGCGTGCTGCAAAAGGAAGCGGCGTTTACCACGGCGGCCGTGGTGTCGCCGCGCGTCGGCACCTTGTTTATCGGCGACAACCGCAGCGCGCTCACGGGGCAGAACGGCAGCGGCAATTCCACCGATGGCGCCATCGATGAATTGCGCGCCTATAACTATGAAGGCGGTCTGGCGCTGGTGCAGCGCGACCAGAATCTCAGCCAGGCCGGCTGCCTGAACCATTATGCGGTGACAAATACGGGCACCGGCCTGACGTGCCAGCAAAGCACGGTCACGGTTACGGCGCATGACGTCAATCACAACAATATCGTGATGCCGAACAACACCACGCAAATCCAGCTGAGCACCTCGAACGGCATCGGTGACTGGGCCCTGATCTCGGGCTATGGCGTGCTTGCCAATGGCACGCTGAACGACGGCGTGGCCACCTATCTGTTCAACGGCGAGTACCAGGCCGTGTTTGGCCTGAGCAGCGGCACGGCCGCCACCGTCAGCGTGAATGTGACGGACGGGCAGTTCACGGAGCAGGAAGACCAGTCGCTGGTGATCAAGGCGTGCGCCGTGGCGCGCTTCAACGCCTGCGAGGCGACGTCGCCCCGTTGCGTGCCCAGCACCAGCAGCCTGAGCTACGCGCGCCTCAATACCAAGCTGGCCGACACGGCCTTCAAGCTGGACCTGGTCAAACTGAAGTCCGACGCCAGCCTGGAAACGGCGTTCGCCGGCGCGGCCACCGTGGATTTGCTGGTCAATACCGCCACCGGCGTGGCGCTGGGGGCGAACAACTGTCCGCTCACCCAGACCGCCGTCATTCCGCTGGGCCTGGTGGCGTTTACGGGCGGCTATTCGACCACCAATGTGAGCATCCCTGCCACTGCCATCAGCGCCGTGGCGCCCAGGTACAGCGCCTACCGCGACGTGCGCGTGCGCGTCACTTGCACGGCGGCCGTGTGCGGCACCGCCAATGTGGGATGCTCGACCGATAATTTCGCGGTGCGGCCGCAGCAGTTTGCGCTCAGTTCCAACATGAGCAACAGCGGCCTGAGCGGCACCCCCAGCCTGGCGGCGGGCGCCCAGTTTACCCTGAGCGCCGCCGCCGCGGCCGGCTACAACGGCACGCCGCTGGTCGACAATACCTTGGCCGGCCAGAAAATCACCGGCTTCCTCAGTACCGCCGACTACACCGACCGCCTCGCGTCGGCCTCGAATGCCAGCCCGTTTCCGCTGGGGCAGGCCGTGCTGGCCAGCGGCCTGGCCAGCAACAGCGGCGTCACCTACGGCGACGTCGGCACTTTCCGCATGCTGCCCGAGGCGGTACTCGACAATGCCTACACGAGCGTCGACCAGCCCGGCGACTGCGTGATCGGCAGCAGCGGCAATACGGCCGTCAATGGCAAATTCGGCTGCAATATCGCCAACCAGGCGCAGACCCCGGCCCCCGTCTTTGGCCGCTTTTTTCCTGACCATTACGCGCTCACGGGCGCGCTGAGCGGCGCCTGCGGCGACGCCACCTACATGGGCCAGCGCGAACTGGGTATCGTGCTGGGCGCGACGGCCTTGAGCAAGGGCAACCAGATCCTCGCACGCTATGGCAGCGCCTATCCCGGACTCGCCAGCGTCACCATGGGGGCGGGTAATGCCGGTGTGGCGCTGGCCATCGGCCGCCTGACGCCGGCATTGCCCGCCTTTGCGTGGAGCCAAGGACGCAGCGGGCGTTCGTACGCGACCGACGGCGCCGCGTATGCCGCCGGCAGCACGCAAGTGGTGGTGGCCGGTAGCGGTGGCCTGTCGGCGGGTGAACTGATCAAGTTCGGCGGCGACGGCGCCATCTACACGGTGCAGGCCGGCACTGCCGGTGCGGGCAGCATCACGCTCGCCGCGCCTGGCCTGCTGCAGGCGATGCCCAGCGGCGCGACCGGCATCACGGTGCTGCACAGCTTTGACCGGCTGGCCAGCGGCCAGGATGGCCCATACGACGATTTTTCGCTGGTGGTGGGCATCAGCGACAGCGATGGCGCGCTCATTTCCAGCGTGAATGGGCTGGCCGTCGCGCCGGCCGCCAGCGTCGCCATCGGCGACACCAGTCTGCGTCACGGCCGCTTGCGCATCAACAACATGTACGGCTCGGAACAGCGTGCGCTGCTGGTGCCCCTGGCCGCGCAATACTGGAACGGCAGCGCGTATGCCGTCAATACGCTGGACAATTGCACGGCTCTGCTGCGCAAGAATTTCGTCTTGAAGGATTACCTCAACCTGACGGATGCCCAGTTGCCCGCCGCTACCACCTTGCCGCTCGACAGTAGCTTGCTGAAGCTGGGCGCCGGCAGCGTGCTGATGGCCAAGCCCGCCGCACCGGTGACGAAAAAAGGCACGCTCATGCTGCAGTCGCTGATTCCCTATCTGCCGGGACAGGCGCGCCAGACCATAGGCGCATTCAAGAGTGATTCCAGGCTTATCTTCATGCGCGAAGTATATTGAAGGGCGCGATTTTTCGGCGCGTCGTGACATTCGTGGGGTTTTCCTGAAAATCTGTTGTCAATTATTTCTTTTTTAACCTGTTCATACCTGCGATGAATTAAAATTGATTCAATGCATCATTCGGACGGCACCGCTGTCGTCGCATTTCATTACCTGGATCGGTGGCATGGGTTTATTCGCAAAAGCAAAAAAACACGAGGGTTGGCTGGCGACGTCATTTTCAGCGGAAGGCGTGTGCGCCGCCGTGGTCAAGCGGCGCGCGGACGACAAGCCGCTGGTGCAGGCGGTGGCCACGTATGCCGGACGCAAGCCGCTGGCGGCGGCCATCCTCGAAAAAATGAACCGGGATGTGCATGCCCAGTCGTATCGGAACACCACCTTGCTCGGTGCGGGCGAGTATCAATTGCTGACCCTCGATGCGCCGAACGTGCCGCCGGAAGAACTCAAGACCGCCGTCCGCTGGCGCCTGAAGGACATGATCGACTTTCCGGCGGCGGAGGCCACCGTCGACGTCTTCGATATTCCAGCCGACAGGAACGGACCGGGCCGCGCGCAATCGCTGTTCGCCGTCGCGGCGCGCAACAATGCCGTAGCCCAGCGTCAGGCGCTGTATGGCGAATGCAAGATCGCCCTGTCCGTCATCGATATCCCGGAAATGGCTCAGCGAAATATCGCGGGCTTGATGGAAACGCAGGGGCGGGGCCTGGCCATGCTGTCTTTCGATGGCGAAGGGGGACTGCTGACCGTGACCTTCGATGGGGAGCTGTATCTGGCGCGGCGCATCGACGTGACCGTGACGCAACTGGCCGATGCCAGCGACACCCAGCGGCAGCAGTGTTACGACAAGATCACGCTTGAACTGCAGCGTTCCTTTGACCATTTCGATCGTCAATTCCATTTCATCACCATTGCCAGGCTGGTCCTGGCGCCTACCGGCAGCGATGGCCTGCATGGCTACCTGGCGGACAATTTGTACATGCCTGTCGAGGCGCTGGATCTGGCGACCCTGTTTGACTTTTCCAAGGTGCCGGACTTGTCGGCCGCTGCCGGCCAGGCACGCTTTTTCCTGGCCCTGGGCGCGGCCTTGCGGCAGGAGGGGATGCCAGCGTGAGCCAGCAAATCAATCTGTTCAACCCTGCGTTTGAAAAGCGGAAGCAGGCGCTGTCGGCGCAGGGCTTGTTGCGGGGACTGGGGCTGGTCCTGGCCGCCAGCGCCGCGCTGGTCTGGTTTGGCGCGCGCCAGGTGGCCGCGCTGGAACGGGCGGCGGCCGACGCCAAGGTCATGCTCGACGCGCGCGAGGCGCGCCGGACCGATGTGTTCGCGCGGTTTCCCGTGCCCGGCAAGGACCCTCTGATCGCCAGCGCGCTGGGCCAGGCCGAGGCCGACCGCAGCGCCTTGCAGGAAGCGGGGCAAATTTTGCAGGGCGCTGAACTGGGCACCACGCGCGGCTATGCCGATTATTTCCGCGCGTTCGCGCGCGCCAGGGTCAACGGCTTGTGGTTGACGGGCGCGAGCATTGCCGGCGCCGGCAACGAGATCGGCTTGCAGGGGCGGGTCGTGCAGCCGGACTTGCTGCCGCAATACATCAGCGCCCTGTCCAGGGAATCGGCCTTGCAGGGCAAGTCGTTTGCGCGCCTTGACATGACCACCGCTCAGCCTCCAGCTGCCCAGGCTTCCGCGCCGGCGCCGGCGCCAGCGTTACCGGGCGCAGCGTCTGCCGCCGCCGTACCGGCACCGGCACCGCGCTTTATCGAATTCAGTTTGCAATCGTCGGCGGCGCCCGCCAGCGGCGCAGGGACGGTCAAGCAATGAAGCAGCAATGGCAACAATTCGCCTTGAAATTCGATGCACTCAGCGTGCGGGAACGTATCATGATCTTCGGCGCCAGCGCCGCGCTGCTCATGTTCATCGTCTTTTATCTGTTCATCGATCCGCAGCTGGCCAGGCGCAAGGCGCTGGCCGACACGATTGCCCAGCGGCAGCAAGCCGTCGCGGCCATCGATGCCGAGATGGCGCAAAGAATGGCCGCGCATGCGGCCGACCCCAACGTGCAGGACCGCATCCGGCTCGAACGGATCAGGCAGGAAGTCCTGCAGATGCGGCATGGCTTGCAATCGGCGCAAAACGGCCTGGTGGCGCCCGAGCGCATCGTGCCGATGCTGCAGCAATTGCTGAAACAGCAGGCCCGCCTGCACCTGGTGTCGCTCACTACCCTGCCATCGGGCGCCATGGGGCAGGGCGGCCATGCCGCTGCCAGCGCAACAGCGGCGTCCGCGCCTGTCGCCGCGCCTGCCGCGAAGTCGCCAGCGGAAGCCGAGCCGGCCAGGGCACCGGCCCTGCTCTACCGTCATGGCGTGGAAATCGTATTGCGTGGAAATTATCTGGATATGGTGAATTATATGGATGCCGTCGAGGCCATGCCGGCCCATGTGTTCTGGGGCAAGGTCAACATGCAGGTCGAGCAGTATCCGAACGCCACGCTGAGCCTGACCTTGTACACGCTCAGCCTGGACGAGAAATGGATCGCGCTGTGATGCGCGCCGGCCGCTGCGCCTTCCTTGCCTGTGCGCTGCTGGCGCCGGCGCCGGGTGTGCTTGCCCAGGCGCTGGCCGATCCCACGCGGCCGCCCGATGCGGCGCCTGTCCAGGGTAGCACGGCCTCTGCCGGCGTGGCGCGTCCGCAGCTGCAATCGGTGCTGATTTCCAATCAGCCCGGCGGACGGCGCCTGGCCGTGATCGATGGTCGCAGCGTGCGCGCTGGCGACAAGCTGGGCGGAGCAGTCGTCGTCGCCATCGGCGAGACCAGCGTGACCTTGCGACGCGGCAAGACACTGGAAACGCTGCGGCTGTATCCGAAGACGGTCGACGCAAATGATGCAATGCATGTACGAAGGAAACAGGTTCATGTCACCCAATAAATACAAGGCGGGAATGCGGAAGATACTTGAAATCAGCAAGCGGGCGGGCGTCCTGGGACTTGCAGCGGGTTTGTGCGCCTGCAATGTCGCGCCTGTAAAGCGCGATACCTACAATGCGATCAAGGAACAGGTGGCCGGCGCGGCAGCGACCACCGGCCCGGCGGCGCAATCCGACGCGGTGGAAAACGCGCTGCTGCCGCCCGCGTCCACGCTGGCCGCGCAGTTGCCCAAGGCGCGCGGCGTGCTCGACGAGCGTTTCAACGTCGCTTTCAACAACGTGCCGGCCCGCCAGTTCTTCCACTCGCTCGTCAACGGCACGCGCTACAACATGCTCGTGCATCCGGACGTGCAGGGCAGCATTTCGGCCAACCTGAAGGATGTGACCCTGTTCGAGGCGCTCGACGCCGTGCGCGAGATGTATGGCTATGATTACAAGGTCGACGGCACGCGCATTACGATACGGCCGCTCACCATGCAAACCCGCATGTTCCAGGTCAATTACCTGACGGGCAACCGCAAGGGCATGTCGAACCTGCGCGTCTCCTCGACGTCGGTATCGAATGCCGGCACGAGCACCAGCGGCCAGAGCGGGAGCAACGGCGGCCAGCCGGCGCAGCAGAACCAGCCGCAGCAGCCAGGCCAGTCGGGCCAGCAAGTGGCGCAGGACAGTTCCAACCTGAGTACCACGTCCGACAGCAATTTCTGGGCCGAACTGAAGGATTCGCTGGGCGCCATCATCGGCGGCACGGCCGACGGCCGCAAGGTGGTGATCAGCCCGCAGTCCGGCGTCGTCGTCGTGCGCGGCATGCCCGACGAGCTGCGCGCCGTCGATCTGTACCTGAAGGCAACGCAACTGTCGGTGGACCGCCAGGTGATCCTGGAAGCCAAGATTCTCGAAGTGGAATTGAACGATAACTTCCAGACCGGCATCAACTGGGCCTCGTTCGCCTCCATCAAGAGCGGCCACACGAACCGCATCTCGACGGGCTTCATCCAGCCGGGCGGCACCCTGGCGCCGCTGCCGTTCAATGGCGGCCAGCCGCCGAACATGACGAATGGCAGCGGCCTGACGGCGAGCAGCGGCTTTGGCCTCAGTTCGGCGGCGAATGCGGCCGGCTCGATGTTCGGCCTGGCGTTCCAGACGGCCAATTTCGCCGCCATGATCACCTTCCTCGAGTCGCAGGGGGCCGTGCACGTACTGTCGAGTCCGCGCATCGCCACCATGAACAACCAGAAGGCCGTGCTGAAGATCGGCACGGATGAATTCTTCGTCACCGGCGTAAGCACCACCGTGACTTCCACCGGCACCACGGGCGGCACCACTTCCAGCCCGAACGTCACCTTGCAGCCGTTCTTTTCCGGCGTCGTGCTCGACGTGACGCCGCAGATCGACGAGCAGGGCAACATCATCCTGCACGTGCACCCGTCCGTCAGCCAGGTAACGACCGTCAACAAGCAAATCGACCTGGGCAGCGCCGGTTCGCTGAAGCTGCCGCTGGCCGCCTCCAGCACCTCCGAAATGGACAGCATGGTGCGCAGCCAGGATGGGCGCATCGTCGCCATCGGCGGCCTGATGCGCCAGGCCACCACGTCGGACCGTTCGCAAGTGCCGGGCGCGGGCGACATTCCCGTGCTGGGCGCGCTGTTCCGCAACACGGGGCAGGTGATCCAGAAGCGCGAGCTGGTGGTGCTGATCAAGCCGACCATCGTCGAGGGCGCCAACAGCTGGAACGAGGACTTGCTGGAATCGGGCAAGCGCATCGAGGCGCTCGACCCGCGCCGGCCGTCGGAGCGGCGCTAAATGTACCAGGTCCATTTCGGCTTGCGCGAGGCGCCGTTCGGCCTCACGCCCGATACCAGTTTCTTCTTCAATGGCCCGCAGTCGCAAAAGGCGCTCAATACCCTGCTGGTGGCGGCGCGCAATGGCGAGGGCTTCATCAAGATCACTGGCGAAGTGGGCACAGGCAAGACTTTTCTTTGCCGCAAGTTCATGCAATCGTTGGGACCGGACTTCGTCACGGCTTACATCCCGAATCCGAACCTGCCGCCCCGTTCGCTGATCCTGGCGCTGGCGGACGACCTCGATGTGCTGCTGGAGAAAGACGCCGATCAGCATCAGCTGCTCAAATCCCTGAACCTGCGCCTGCTCAACCTGGCCGCGCAGGGCAAGCGCGTGTTGCTGTGCCTGGACGAAGCGCAGGCGATTCCCGTCGACAGCCTCGAAGCGCTGCGCCTGCTGACGAACCTGGAAACGGAAAAGCGCAAGCTGCTGCAAATCGTGCTGTTCGGCCAGCCGGAACTCGACGTCAAGCTGGCCCTGCCGGAAATCCGCCAGCTGGCGCAGCGCATCACCTTTCACTACCACCTGGGCCCGCTGTCGCGCGACGACGTGGATTTCTATGTGGCGCACCGCCTGCGCGTGGCCGGCTTCGACGGCGCGCGCCTGTTCAGCCGTGGCGGCGTGCGCAAGCTGTACCAGGCTTCCGGCGGCATCCCGCGCCTGATCAACATCATGGCGCACAAGGCGCTGATGGTGGCGTATGGGGAAGGGCGGCAGCAGGTCAGCGGGCGCCACGTGGCGCTGGCCGCCAGCGATACTCTGGCCAGCACGCCGCGCTTCTGGCGGAGGCCTTGGCCATGGCTGGCCGGCGCCGGCGTGCTGGCTGCCGCCAGTGCCGTGAGCTGGACTTTATTGAACCGATGACGAAGATGAGCCTGTAGATGAGCCTGATTAACAAGATGTTGCAAGACCTCGATGCGCGCGGCACCCCTGATGGTCGCGGCGACGCGGCCGGCATCCGCTCCGTGCCCGAACGCGAGCGGGGCCTGCCGCGTGTGCTCGTCTTCGGCGGCGCGGCCGGCCTGACGGCGGCGGCCATCGCCCTGGGCTGGGTGTACTGGAAGCGCCCGGCCGTGCCGCCCGTGCTGGTCAATGTGGCCAGTATTCCGGTCCCGGCCCCGGTCCCGGTCCCGGCGCCTGCGGTGGTTGCGCCCGCGCCGGCGGCCGCGCCTGCCGCGCCCGTCGTTGTTGCGGAACCTGAACCCGTGTTCCGGGCCGAGGACGCCGCCCCGGCGCCCGCCAGAGCGCGGCCCGCCGAATTGCGCCGCATCACGGAAAAAGCCGCCAAGCCTGCCGCTGCGCCCGTCGTCAAGACGCCAGTATCCGCCGCCAGTGAGCGTATCGTCGACGGCAAGCAAGTCACCGCCCAGCAGCGCGTGGAGAACGAATACCGGCGCGCGCTGGCCCAGTTGCAGGATGGCCGCGTTTCCGACGCCATGCTGGCCTTGCAGCAGACCTTGCAGCTGGACCCGCGCCACCAGGGCGCGCGCGAAACCCTGGTGCGCCTGCTGCTCGAAGTCCAGCGCCCGGACGAGGCGGCCCGTCAATTGCAGCTGAGCCTGGCATTGGACCCGAAACAGCCGGCGCAAGCGATGATGCTGGCCCGCTTGCAGCTGGACAAGGCCAACGGCGGCGCGGCCGCCCTCGAGACTCTCATGCGCAGCCTGCCGTACGCCATCGACAACGGCGAATACCAGGCTTTCCTGGCCGGCGTGCTGCAACGCGAGCAGCGCTACCGCGAAGCGTCCGAACATTACCAGCTGGCCTTGCAGACGGCGCCCGACAACAGCGTCTGGTGGATGGGGCTTGGTATCGCCTTGCAAGCGGACAACCACCCGGCCCAGGCGCGTCAGGCGTTCGAGCGGGCCAAGGGCTTGCAAACCCTGTCGCCGCAATTGCAGGCGTTTGTCGAGCGCAAGCTGGTGCAGCTGACGGCGGCTGCGGCGAAGTAACTTTGATCTCAATGGAAGAAACCAGCTTGAAACCTTTCAGTTTGCTCATCGTCCTTTGCTGCCTGGCCAGCGGCGCAGTTGCCGCGCCCGCCAGCTACGTTCTGGAAAATACGGAAGTGCGCGACATCCGTGCGCAAGCCTTGAAACGCGACTATCAGCTATATGTCGCCTTGCCCGATTCCTATCGGCAGGGAAATAAACGCTATCCGGTGCTGTTCGTCGTGGACGCCAATTATGCGTTTCCCGTCGTGCGCAATATCGCGCAGCGCCTGAACAAGCATGCGGGGATGGAAGAAGTCGTGGTGGTCGGCCTGTCGTACGCCAACGGCGATGGCGGGGTGTACAGCCGCCGTCGCGACTACACGCCCACCACGCCGCGCAAGCACGATTACCGTTCGGACATGCCGGGGCGGCAGCCCGCGTTCGGCGAAGCGAAGGCCTACGGCCAGTTCATCTCGGGCGTTGTGTTCCCCTTCATCGCCAGTAACTATCGCGTCGACATGCAGCGCAAGGTGTTCATCGGCCATTCCTACGGCAGCCTGCTGGGCCTGCAATTTCTGCTGACGGAACCGCGCACCTTCGAGCACTACATCCTCGGCAGCCCGTCGCTGTGGTACGACGCCGGCGTCATGTTCGACCGCGAGCAGGCGTATGCGGCCAGCCACAAGGACTTGCCCGCGTCCGTGTTCTTCGGCATTGGCGGCCTGGAAAAGCTGGCGGCCGGCAAGAAGCGTTCGCGTTCGGAGGAAGACGCCGACATGGTGGCCGACCTGCGCGAGTTCGACGGCAAGCTGAAATCGCACAAGTACCCGGGCCTGAAGACGCGTTTGCGCGTGTTCGAGGATGAAGACCATGCGAGCGTGTTTCCTTTTGTGCTGACGCATGGCTTGCGGACGTATTTGACGTCTTCAAAATGACGGTTCCGGTGCCGGCCGTGTGCATTCGCAGCCATGCAGGGGGCGAGGGTATAATTTTCCCGGTTGACGTTCTTAAACCAAACGACGATATCCCCATGAAAACTTCTGATGCTGCCGGAAAAGCGACTTCGCCACTCGCCATATTGGCGATTTCATTTCTAGCGATAAGCGCTGTATTTGCCGATGTCCATGCTGAAAATATTGCATATGCAGACAAGCCGGATGACTACGCCGCTCAAATTGACAGCTTGCTCAAGGAAACAAGTCCACGAAGTTTCAACGGGGTGATTCTCATCACGCAACATGGGAAAACGATATATTCAAAAGCCCATGGTTATGCGGATTTTGAAAATAAAGTGCCGTTGAAACTGGACGATAACTTCCGCATCATGTCGAATAGCAAGCAGATCACGGCAGCGCTGATTTTAAGGGAAGTTGAAAAAGGCAGGATAGACTTGCATGGTCCCGTTAGAAGATACCTGCCTGATTTGCCGCGGGCCTGGGCCGACACGGTGACCGTGCATCAGCTGCTCAACTTTTCGGCAGGAATCACTGACATTGACGCGCCGCTGAGTTTCAAGCCGGGCATGGGCTTTTTGTACGGCGTGACAACGTATGCCATGCTGGGGCATATTCTTGAAAAAGTAAGCGGCAAAAAGTATATCGAAGCGGCAAATGACTTGTTCAAAGAGCTGGCAATGGACAATAGTTTTTGCTATGAGGAAGGCAAGAAGAATAACGTTATCAATGGCTATGTCAATTCGAAAAATGTATTCGAATTGAAAACGCATCCGGTTCAGGGGGCAGGCTGGGTTGACTTCATTCCTGCTGGAGGCATTGTTTCAAATGCAAGGGACTTGACTATCTGGGATGAAAAACTTCATAAAGGACAAATTTTAAAGCCGGAAACCTACAAGTTGATGACGAATTACGATATATCCAGCCAGCACGTCGCTTTCGGTGCGGAAAAAATTGGCTATGGATATGGTGTCTATGTGAACGACAGGACACCGGTCAACTACATCGGCCACTCCGGAAAAGGGCTGGGGTTTGCATCAATCAAAATGTATTTTCCTGAAAAAGATGTCGACGTTGTTGTCCTGGAAAATCAGTTTAGCGAAGACAGTGCCCTTCATTACTATTATGAAATAAAAATAAGAGAAATAGTAATGAGCAGCAATCTTGTAAAATAGTCAGGTCTCTCTGCCATAAGCATTGCCGAAGGTTGCGGCTGCGGGCATGTTTTCGAGGCTGGCAGATGCCGGAAATACCTGTTCTCCCCTGGGGGCAATTGCAGGAGGAGGCATCTTGGTGGAGGACGCCTGGCTTTGCATGCCGCGATCGCCAGCATGGCCAGTCAAGCCGGCGAAACGGCGTTTCAATCCCCCGGTCCAGCAGTTTGTCTCAATGGCATGTGACGGAAAATGGCAAGCGGATAGCATGCGGTGGCTTACTCATGATCGGCTGCCCGCAAGCGAGTGTTCGATGCTGACGGTAGCGCCGTCATCAACGGATGTTTCTCAATGACCTTGACCAGGATGAAATACGCATGAAATTATCCCTTTCACCTATTCTTTCCACCTGCCTGCTTGGCAGCTTGGGCGTTATCGGTAGTGCGAGCGCGGCGCCCGCCGACGCCGAACTGCTGGCCCTGGTGCAGCGCCATGCGCAGGCCCAGAGCAGCTTCGATCAAGCCGCCTTGAAAGCCACCACAGCCGAGAATTATGTGGAAATATCGCCGGTCGGCGAGGTGGACGGGCGTGAAAAAATGCTGTCCTTCTATGCGCCGGAGCAGAAGCGGCCGAGCCCTCAAGTCCAGGTCGATGAGCCGGTAGTGCGTCTTTTTGGCGATACGGCGCTCATCTCGGCACGGCTGTCCTATCGTGTCAATCAAGCGGAGGTTGTACGCACCTTCGCCCTGCGCGCCGGCTATGTCGCCCGGCTTGTCGACAAGCAATGGCTGCTCGTCAGCGCACAGTACACGGGTATCCGCCCGCCGAAACCGTGACGTGACAGCTTGCGGCTCCGGCCTCCGGGCCTTGCCCAGCGAGGCTAGAGCCGCGCCTCATCGCCCCACACATGCCGCATGCTGAAGCGCATGCCCGCGTCATCTTCGTGCAGCGACGAGACGATGGCGAACTGGCTGTCTGTCGTGTCGCGCGGCGTCATTTGCGATAGCTGGGCGGCGGCCAGCGGCGCGCCCAGCGGGTCGCTGAGCGGATGCACGTGGCCGGCGCCCCGTTGCGTCACCACCCCCAGTTCGCCGCTGCGCAGGCGCACCAACGTTCCGGGCGGATATTTGCCCAGCAGGCTGACGAATTGCTCGCCCAGCTGCGGGTCGATGGCCACGCCCTGGTCGAGGAAGATGTGCTGCAGCGCCTGGTCGGGCACGATGGAGCGCCGGTAGTTGCGCGCCGAGACGCGGGCGCAATAGCGGTCGGCCAGGCCGATCAGTTTGGCGTTTTGCAAGATTTCATCGGCCGTGCGCCCCTGCGGGTAGCCGCTGCCGTCGTCGTTTTCATGGTGCAGCAGTACACAGCTCAGCCATTCCTCGTCGTCGACACCGGCGCAGCGCAACAATTCCGTGCTTTCCTGCGGATGCAGGCGCACGATGCGCATTTCCTCGTCGTTCAGGGGGCCGCGCCGGTCCTGGAAACTGTCGTGGTGGCGCAGCATGCCCACGTTCATCGTCAGCGCGGCGGCGCCGATCAACAGCAATTCGTCGTGGGACTTGTGCATGCTGCGGCCCACCAGCATGGCCAGCAAGGCCGTTTCGATGCAGTGGCGCACGGCGTAGCTGCCGGCGATCTGGTTGAGCAGGATGCTGGCCAGCGCGATGTCGGCATCGTGCTCGAGCGCGCGCAGCAGTTCGCGGGCGATGTTGCGCACGTCGCGCTCGGCATTGTTTTCGCTGCGCAAGGCCAGCAACAGGCGCTCCAGGCGCTGCGCCGCCTCGTTGAGCAGGCGCAGGACGGACGGCTGGTCCGGCGCGCCCACGTACAGGCCCAGCTGCAGCAAACGGCCCAGCTGCGCGCCGTCCGTGATGATCTGCCCCTTGCGCAGTTGCGGGCCGGCACTATGGTCCGCGAGAAACAGATCCCAGGGCAGGGGTTCGCCGGGAACCAGGTCGGCAGGGCCGATGCGACGCTGTACCATGCTTGTCATCCTTTGCCCCGCCGCAGCGGAGCAGTGCGGTATTAAATGCTGCGCAGGCGCTCGAGCGCCAGGCGCAAGGTCTCGTCCTTCTTGGCAAAGCAGAAGCGCACGATGCCCGACTCCTTACCCTGCGCATAAAACGCGGACACGGGAATGGCGGCCACCTTGATTTGCGTCGTCAGCCATTCGGCGAATTGCGCCTCGGTCTCTTGCGAAATGGCATCGTAGCGCACGCACTGGAAATACGTGCCGTCGGCCGGCAACAAGGTAAAACGGCTGCCCGCCAGGCCGTCGCGGAACACATCGCGCTTGCGCTGGTAAAACGCGGGCAAGTCCAGATAGGGCTGCGGGTCCGCCATGTAGCCGGCCAGGCCGTGCTGCATCGGCGTGTTGACACTAAACACGTTGTACTGGTGCACCTTGCGAAACTCCGCCGTCAGGGGGGGCGGGGCCGCTACATAGCCTATCTTCCAGCCCGTCACGTGATACGTCTTGCCGAAGCTGGAGACGATGAAGCTGCGCGCCGCCAGTTCCGGGTTGCGGCTCAATGAGGCGTGCGGCACGCCGTCGTACACCATGTGTTCGTACACTTCGTCGGACAGGATCAAAATTTGCGTGCCGCGCACGATGTCGGCCAGCGCCGCCACATCGGCGGGGCGCAGGATGGTGCCCGTCGGGTTGTGCGGCGTGTTGATGATGATCAAACGCGTCTTGCTGCTGACGGCAGCGGCCAGCTTGTCCCACGGCACGCTGTAACCGTGTTCACCGACTTCCATGGCCACCAGCACGGGCACGCCGCCGGCCAGCGCGATGGCGGGCAGGTAGCTGTCGTAGGCCGGCTCGATGACGATGACTTCGTCGCCCGGATGCACGCAGCACAGGATGGCGGTGGTGAGCGCCTGCGTGGCGCCGGCCGTGACCGTGATTTCCGTGTTTGCATCATAGCTGTGGCCGTACAGGCTGGCGATCTTCGCGGCAATCGCCTCGCGCAGGGGCGCGGCGCCCGTCATCATCGGATACTGGTTGTGGCCGGCGCGCATGGCGTCGCCGACCAGGTCGACCAGGGCCGGGTCGCAATCGAAATCGGGAAAGCCCTGGCCCAGGTTGACGGCGCCATGCTGGGCCGCCAGGCTGGACATGCGGGTAAACACGGTGGTGCCGACAGCAGGCAAGCGGGTGGTCAGGGCGGGAGTCGTGTAGGGCAGGGACGGGCTGTTCATGAACGGTAGGGGCGCGGTGCGGAAAGTGGAATCGTGCCCCATTCTAGCGCAGCGCGCCCCGTCGCGTGCGGGGCTTTGGCGGCTTCAGGCTGGCAAGGCCCAGCCTTCCGGCACCATGATCCTGAACATGCCGGCCTTGGCCGTCTTGCGGGCCAGTTTCAGCAGGGCCTTGTCCTTGGTGATGAGGATGTCGGCGTTCGCGTCGCGCGCCAGCTCGAGGAACTTCTGGTCATCCTTGTCCGTGCAGACGGGCAGGCGCACGCCGGAAACAGGCGGCGCCACGACGGTGATGTGCGCGTCGAAGCGGGCGGCGGCAACGGCCCGACTGGCTTCATCAAGGGGCAGATGCTTGTAGTGCAGCACGACCAGGTATTCCTCGCGGCAATCCGCACGCGTGATGGCGTGCACGGCGCCACTTTCCATGGCCGCCAGCAGGCCCGCCCAGCGCGGGTCGTTGAAGACGAAGAGGTCGAGGCAAACGTTGGTGTCGAGGACGAGTTTTTGTGGAGCAGGTATCATGTCGGCAATTCTATTCTGTAGTGATAATTTATGTTGATCGTGCTTTCGCCCGCCAAGAGTCTCGACCTGGAGACGCCGCCAACAACCTCGTTGCACAGCACCCCCGATTTTCTCGACCATTCCGCCCAGCTCATCGCCCGCATGCGCCAGTTTTCCCCTGCCGAAGTGGGCAGCCTGATGGGTATTTCCGACGCCTTGTCGGCCCTCAACGTGGCCCGCTACGCATCCTGGACCCCGCAGCTTGACGACGCGCGCCAGGCCATCATGGCCTTCAATGGCGACGTGTATGCCGGTTTCGAGGCGCGCAGCCTGCAGCCTGCCCAGCTCGACTATGCCCAGTCGCGCGTGCGCATCCTGTCGGGCCTGTACGGCTTGCTGCGCCCGCTGGACCTGATCCACCCGCATCGCCTGGAAATGGGCACGCGGCTGTCGACCGCGCGCGGCAAGGATTTGTATGCGTTCTGGGGCGACACCATCACCAACGGCCTGAACCGTACGGCCAAGGAGCAGGGCGCGAAAGTGCTGGTCAACCTGGCGTCCGAAGAATATTTCAAATCCGTCAAGCCGCGCCAGCTGGACGTACCCGTCATCGCGCCCGTGTTCGAGGACTGGAAGAATGGAAAATATAAAATCATCTCGTTCTACGCCAAGCGCGCGCGCGGCATGCTGGCCCGCTATGCGGCCGTCAACCAGATCCGCGATCCGCAGCAGCTGAAGCAGTTCGACGTCGACGGCTACGCGTATGTGCCGGAGGCATCGAACGATACTAACTGGGTGTTTCGGCGCAAGGTCGGAGAGTAACCCTAAAGCAAATGCTGGGGTCGTACCCTCAGGGTACGACCCCGGATTTTGCCGTTGGGCTAAGAAAAAACCGGGCTAGCCCGGTTTTTTATTGCAGCTTACTGCCAGAATTTCCACCACTTGCGTTCCTTGTTCACCCCTTCCGGGCTGAGGAATGCCGTGTTCGGATAGTTCTTGGTCAGCACGCGCAAGGCATCGTCGCGCAAGTCGGTCAAGCCCAGCTTGTCATACGAGCGGTACATGATGAACAGCGCTTCTTCGATGGCCGGCGAGGCGGAAAAGTCGCTGATCGTCGTTTGCGCGCGGTTGGCGGCGGCCAGGTAGGCGCCGCGGCGGTAGTAATAGCGCGCCACGTGCACTTCGTATTTCGCCATCGCATCGATCAGATAGTTCATGCGGGCCAGCGAATCGGGCGCGTATTTACTGTTCGGGAACTTGTCGACCAGTTGCTTGAAGGCGGCAAACGCTTCGCGCGTGGCTTTCGGATCGCGCTCGGTCGGATCTTGCTCGTACAGGAAGTTCAGGAAGCTGATCTGGTCGTTAAAGCTGATCAGGCCACGCAAGTAGTACATATAGTCGACATTGGCGTGGTTCGGATGCAACTTGATGAAGCGTTCGACGGCAGCCAGTGCCTGTGCCTGGTCTCCCGACTTATAATACGCGTAAGCGATCTCCATCTGCGCTTGCAGAGCATAGTTGCCGAAAGGATAGTTAGCCTCCAGCTTCTGGAACAGGCCGATTGCAGCTTCATAGTGCTGCCCGGCCATTTCTTCACGCGCCTCCGAGTATAATTTCGTAACGGACCAGTTTTTGGTCTCATCCACTTTTTCAGGCAACAAGCTGCAAGCGGACATGCCGAGCAGAACGACTGAAGCGACTACCAACGATAATTTTTTTTGCATGACGTTTTGCAAGAAGGTTTTAACCAAGATTTTACAATAGGCTGATTATAGCCGATGGGAATGCTGTGATATTAACTCCGAAGCCTAATTTGGCTGACCCCGCGTTTGACTCCCTTTCTGACCATGCCGCTGAAGAGGCGTTTGACGGCGATTTTGCCGCCGACGACGTCTTCGAGGAAATGGCCCCGATTACATTGGAACTGACGCCGGACGCCTGCGGCCACCGCCTCGATAAAGTCATCTCCAAGCTGGTGCCGCAATACTCGCGCAGCCGCTTGCAATTGTGGCTGGAAGCCGGTTTCGTGACCGTCGATGGAAAAGTTGCCAAACGCAACATGACCGCCTATGGCGACGAAAAGATCGTCATTCTGCCGCAAAGCGCGCCGGAAGACGAGGCTTTTAAGCCGGAAGCGATGGAATTGAACATCGTGCACGAAGATGAGCATATCATCGTCATCAACAAACCGGCCGGACTGGTCGTGCATCCGGGCCCCGGCAACTGGTCGGGCACCTTGCTCAACGGCTTGCTGCACCACTGCCCGCAGCTGGCTGGCGTGCCGCGCGCCGGCATCGTGCACCGCCTGGACAAGGATACGAGCGGCCTGATGGTCGTCGGCAAGACACTCGCTTCGCAAACGGACCTCGTGCGCCAGTTGCAGGCGCGCACCGTCAAGCGCGAGTATTTCGCGCTCGTGTGGGGCACGCCAAAAATGGCGGGCACCATCGACGCATCGATCGCGCGCCACCCGCGCGACCGGGTCAAGATGGCCGTCTCGGAAAACTTTACGGCCAAGCCCGCCATCACGCACTATGAATTGATCGGCAGCGGCGAACTCGACCGCCGTCCCGTGAGCCTGATGCAATGCCGTCTGGAAACAGGCCGCACGCACCAGATCCGCGTGCACATGCAGCATCTGGGCTTTGCTCTGGTCGGCGATTACGTGTACGGCAAGCAGCACCTGGTATCCGTATTCTCGCGTCAGGCGCTGCAGGCGCGTCGCCTGGGTCTCGTGCATCCGGGCACCCTGGAAGCGTGCGAATGGATCGTGCCGCTGGCCGATGATTTCGCGCAACTGATCGCCACGGCCGGCATTCCCGAGCCGGAACAGGTCTGATGACGTCGCCGTTGCCTTGCATTGTTCCCCATTGGCCAGGCTTGCCCGCGAACGTGGGTGCGCTGGCGACCGTGCGCGCGGGCGGTGTCAGTGAAGGTCCGTACGGTGACGGGCAGGGCGGCGGTGGCTTGAACCTGGGCACGCACGTGGGCGACAACCCTGTGCACGTGGCCGCCAACCGGGCGCGGCTGGCGGCCATCTTGCCTGCCGAGCCGGCCTGGCTGTCGCAGGTGCATGGTGTGACAGTTGCCGATGCTGCCAGCTTGCACGGCTGCGTGCCGGACGCCGATGCCAGCATCGCCGCCTTGCCTGGCGCCGTGTGCGTGGTGATGACGGCCGATTGCCTGCCAGTGCTGTTCTGTTCGACCGATGGCCTCGTCGTCGGCGCGGCCCATGCGGGCTGGCGCGGCCTGGCCAATGGCGTCTTGCAGCGCACGGTGGCAGCCATGCGGGCGCAGGGCGCGACGGACATTCTCGCCTGGCTGGGGCCGGCTATTGGTCCACAGCAATTCGAAGTGGGGCAGGACGTGTTGCAAGCGTTCCGCGACGGCGCGCGCGACGACGCCGAGCGGCAAGTGTTGAGCGCGGCCTTCGCCGCCATCGCTGGCAAGCCGGGCAAGTACCTGGCCGATATCTACGCGCTGGCACGCACCCTGCTGTTGCGCGATGGCGTGGCGCAAGTGGCGGGAGGGGAATATTGCACCGTCAGCGACGCGGCGCAGTTTTACTCGTACCGGCGCGATGGCGTCACGGGAAGACAGGCCAGCTTGATCTGGCGCAAATAATCCGCACGGCAGACACTTATGTGTCTGCCGTTTTTGTTTTATCGTCTGCTGAGGCTTGGGCGCCCGCTCTCAGTTCCGCGATGCGCGCCGCCTTGCGTTTGCGTCGCCGCGAGCCCGTCAGATAGAATAGGATGGACAGGGGGATGACGCAGTACAGCACAAAGGTCATCACCCCGGCGACGATGGACGGTTCCGTCAGCGCCATGAGGCCGACGACATAGATCCAGGCAACAGCGGTCATGAGCATCATTGGTATTGCCAGTCAGTAAAAGTTTGCATGCAGGTGGCCCGGAAGTAATTGTTTATTAATTCTTGAATGGATTTTATAGCTATGAATATGCCCGATCCTCAAATGATGACCAAAGAATGGATGGCGCAGATCAGCAATCCTGAGCAGTGGAAGACGTGGTTCAACATGGTACCGCAGCCCCAGGGCAATCCGATTGCCGGCATTTTGCAGGATGCGGGCGCCAGCATCAAGCCGGAAGCGATCGAGCAACTGAAAAATGCCTACGTGGCCAAGCTGACGGGCTTGTGGGCCGACTTCATGGCCGGCAAGGCCCCGGAGCTGAAGGACCGCCGCTTCGCCGCGCCCGCCTGGCACGCCAGCCCTTTGTCTGCCTTCAATGCGGCCGCCTACCTGCTCAATGCGGAGTTTCTCAGCGCCATGGCCGACGCCGTGGAAGCGACGCCGCACCAGAAGCAAAAGATTGCGTTTGCCGTGCAGCAAATCGTCGACGCCATGTCGCCCGCCAATTTTCTTGCCACCAATCCCGACGCCCAGCAAACCCTGATCGAGACCAAGGGCGAAAGCCTGGCCAAGGGCCTCAGCAATATGCTGGCCGACATGCAGAAGGGCCGCATCTCGCAATCCGACGAATCGGCCTTCGAAGTGGGCCGCAACGTGGCCACCACGCCGGGCACGGTGGTGTTTGAAAATGCCTTGTTCCAGCTGATCCAGTACACACCGACGACTGCCACGGTACACCAGCGTCCCCTGCTGATGGTGCCGCCATGCATCAATAAGTTCTATATCCTTGACTTGCAGCCGGAAAATTCGCTCGTGCGCTATGCGGTGGAGCAGGGCAATACCGTGTTCCTCATGTCCTGGCGCAATCCGGACATGAGCATGCAGCACCTGACGTGGGACGATTACGTCGAGCAAGGCGTGATCGAAGCCATCAAGGTCACGCAGGATATTTCCGGTCAGGACAAGCTCAATATGTTCGGCTTTTGCGTGGGCGGCACCATCGTCTCGACGGCGCTGGCCGTGCTCAAGGCGCGCGGCGAGAATCCCGCCGCCAGCCTGACCCTGCTGACCACTTTCCTCGATTTCTGCGACACGGGCGCGCTCGACGTCTTTATCGACGAGCCGCAGGTGGCGCTGCGCGAGCAGACCCTGGCCAAGGGCGGCCTGATGACGGGCCGCGACCTGGGCAGCACTTTCTCGAGCCTGCGGCCGAACGATCTCGTGTGGAATTATGTGCAGTCGAATTACCTGAAGGGCAAGGAGCCGCCCGCGTTCGACTTGCTGTACTGGAATGGCGACGGCACGGGCTTGCCGGGCCCCATGTTCTGCTGGTATCTGCGCAACACTTACCTGGAAAACAGCCTGAAAGTGCCGGGCAAGCTGACGGTGGCGGGCGAAAAGGTCGACCTGAGCAGCATCGACGCGCCCGCTTTCATCTACGGTTCGCGCGAAGACCATATCGTGCCCTGGGGCGCGGCTTACGCCAGCACGGCCTTGCTGAACCCGAAAAAACCGAAAGCCAACCGTTTCATCCTCGGTGCGTCGGGCCATATCGCCGGCGTGATCAATCCTGCCTCGAAGAAAAAGCGCAGTTACTGGAGCAACGACCAGCCCCGCACGGCGAAAGCCAAGCCCTTGAGCGCCGAGCAATGGATGGAAGGCGCGACCGAACATGTGGGCAGCTGGTGGCCCGAATGGGCAGCGTTCCTGGCCGAACACGGCGGCGCCCAGGTGAAGGCGCCAGGCAAGCCGGGCAACAAGCGCCACGCGGCTATCGAGGCGGCACCGGGGCGGTATGTTAAAGTCAGGGCGGATTAATTTACAAAGCGTTTTTGCTGACGAGGCCGGCGTAATCTCCGGTCTGGTCAGGAATCTACTTTTAGTTGCGTTGCAATAAATAAGGGAATCTACTACCCTGATGTGCAATGGAGTTGTTTTCCCCTCTATAATGCAAAAAGTAGGCAGGTGCGAAAGCGGACCCTGGTTCGCTTTTTTTTCGAATCAACTCAGTATGCGCTGCGGCGCAATAAGTGGAACTTGTGATGAGTAGTGCAAAAAAAAGTATAGACCGCCTGATTAAAAAATATCCCAACCGCCGTCTGTACGACACGCAAACCAGTTCCTACATCACCTTGACGGACGTCAAGCAGCTGGTGTTGGACAATGAAGTGTTTACCGTCGTCGATGCCAAATCCAATGAAGATTTGACGCGCAGCATTTTGCTGCAAATCATTTTGGAAGAGGAAGCGAACGGCGCGCCCATGTTCTCGAGCAGCGTGTTGTCGCAGATCATCCGCTACTATGGCCACGCCATGCAGGGCATGATGGGATCCTACCTGGAAAAGAACGTGCAAGCGTTCACCGATATCCAGCACAAATTCACGGGCACGTCGGCCGGCAGCTTCGAAGGCAAGCCATTCAGCCCGGAAATGTGGACCCAGTTCATGAATGTCCAGGGTCCGATGATGCAAGGCATGATGAACAACTACATCGACCAGAGCAAGAGCCTGTTCGTGCAGATGCAGGAACAGATGCAGAACCAGAGCAAGAATCTGTTCGGCACCTTCCCGTTTGTGCCGCCGGTTCCGCCGACGGACAAAAAGTAAGCCGCAGCCCATGCGGTCCACGCAACGGCACGGGAACTCCTGTGCCGTTGTGCTTTGCGGGTGCCATGCCGGCTGCTGTCGATGGCGAGTGCGGAAGCGCCTATCGTTTCAGCTGTTGCAGCGTGGAGAGCAGATCCTGGTTTGAATGCTCGAGCTTCCATTTCCTGGCATTGTCCATGGAGCTGTAAATGCTGACGTTACCCTTGAAATCTTCCTGAATGCTGAGAGCCAGGCCGGAGGGGAAAATCAATGGGGCGTGGCGCAGTGTGTATGGCGCATACGGTCCCCAGGTTTTACCTTCGTCGCTACTGACCAGCAGTGCGCCCTCGTTATACATGCCGGCCTCCATCAGCAATCTGCCGTCATTGAGGGGTGCCACGGGCGACATCAGGACTTTGAATGGCGACACGACAGGTGTCCAGTTCTGGCCACGATCCCGTGAAACATAGGCGTCCGGAAACCGTCCTCCCAGACCAGCCGCTACCAGAACGCTTTGCGTGCCATTGGCTTGATGGATAAACTCTGTCAAGCTTTTCTTGTGCGGGCTAAAGCGCTCGGTCAACTTGCCCGTGCTGTAATCGAATTCGCCGATCACGCCGCTTTCCAGCGCATAGCCGATGTGGCCCGCGTCTTGCCATGTCCATAACAAGCCCGGGCCATGCAGCCACGAGCCGGGCAAGGTGGAACGGTGCACGGAGCGCCAGTCGCCAGCGTCCAGTTGATTCGCATGGAAAATGTTCAATGCGTCTCCCTTGCGATGCATCACGTACCAGCCATCCTTGGGGTTGCCACCGATGCGCAGCAGGTTGCCGGGCGGCAGGTTGCCTGTGTCGACAGGAAACAGCTCGTCACTGTCACGCGCCTTGCGCAGCAGGGAGCCGGATTCGCCTACCGCGATCAACTCGGCATTCGGCAGGTCTACGGGGAACACGCAAGACAGCGACTCCACCGATGGGGCATTGATGATCTTCCATTGGCCTTGCGTCGAGCGCATCAGGACGGCGCCCATGCGGCTGGCGGCAGCCACCCGACCATCGGGCATTTCGGTGGCGCACTCGGCCCCGGCCGGGTGGGCGCGGGCAAATTGCTCGACATTGTCCTGCGCGTGGTGCGGGGTGCTCCAGCCCAGGCTGGCAGCGGCGCCGAATAGCTTGCTGTAGTCGGGGGCAAAGCGCTGGATCAATTCCGCATTGGATACCACGTGCGCGCTGCGACCGTATTGCACGCCGAAATCGCCGCGTGTCACAATCAGCCGACCCAGATCCGCCGATTTTCCCGTTCCGATTTTGAAGCTTCCTACGATGGTCGAGTACACATGCAAGAGCTTGTTGGCCCGGGTGTCGATCAGTTCGACAAACTCATATTCGCCAGGGGGCAGGGCGCCAATAAACAGGGAGGTATCCCCTGCCATCGCGCTCTCGACCTTTGTCATCACCAGGTTTGCGGAGACCAGCTTGAAATCACTGCGCTGCTCGCCCGCCACCACCTGGCGTAACTTGATCGTATTGAATCCGTAAATATCTTTGGTGTTCGACGTGATGCTGACCACCACCGGGGTCTCTCCCGATTGTGCGCTCATTTTCAGTGGGTCAACGACCGACGTGTTGACGACGCAGCCGCTCAGCAGCAATACAGACATGCCGCAAGCCGCGACAGCCAGGCGTCGCGCTTTCAGATTGGAAAAGGAAAAAGACATGGAATTGATTTAGTTTTTTAAAAAACAATTATATGTCAGGCCATTAATTTCCCTAAGGCATTATTTTTAATTTCTTGATACCGATGATGCATGGTGGGAGCTTGTTCGGCCACTGCCTCGATGGCAGCGGCCGGAACAAAACGGCAGTTGCAGCGTTGCAGATGCGCCAGCAAAAGAAGCCGGCCCTGACAGCATGGGGCGGCTCGGGGTACAATAGCCGATTCGCCTCACCATTTTATTAGCTGCCAACCATGTCTGAAATTCACCGTATTCCCGTTCCTTCCGCCCAGCCCGAGGCCATGCTGGCCATGCCAGGTGCGGCGCCGAAAGTGGGCTTTGTCTCGCTCGGCTGCCCGAAAGCGCTGGTCGACTCCGAACAAATCCTGACCCAACTGCGCGCCGAAGGCTACGAAACGGCGAAATCCTACGCTGGCGCCGATCTGGTGATCGTCAATACCTGCGGTTTTATCGATGCCGCCGTACAAGAGTCGCTCGACGCCATCGGCGAAGCGCTGGCTGAAAATGGCAAAGTGATCGTCACCGGCTGTCTGGGCGCCAAGAAAGATGCTGCCGGCGACGACATCATCATGAAGGTACACCCGAAAGTGCTGTCCGTCACGGGCCCGCACGCTTTGGCCGAAGTGATGGATTCCGTCCACTTGCACCTGCCGAAGCCGCATGCGCCGTTCCTCGACCTGGTGCCGCCGCAAGGCGTCAAGCTGACGCCGAAGCACTATGCCTACCTGAAAATTTCCGAAGGCTGCAACCACCGCTGCAGCTTCTGCATCATCCCGTCCATGCGCGGCGACCTCGTTTCGCGCCCGATCGGCGAACTGATGATGGAAGCGGAAAACCTGTTCAAGTCCGGCGTCAAGGAATTGCTGGTCATTTCGCAAGATACTTCGGCATATGGCGTGGACGTGAAATTCCGCTCCGGCTTCTGGAATGGCCGTCCCGTGAAAACCCACATGACGCAGCTGACGGAAGCGCTGGGCGAGCTGGCCAAGTCCTACGGCGCCTGGGTGCGCTTGCACTATGTGTATCCGTACCCGCACGTGGACCAGATCATCCCGATGATGAGCGGCGGCCACATCCTGCCGTACCTCGACATTCCGATGCAGCATGCGCATCCTGACGTCCTGAAGCGCATGAAGCGCCCGGCCAGCGGCGAGAAAAACCTCGACCGCATCCAGGCCTGGCGCGCCATCAACCCGGACCTGACCATCCGCTCGACCTTCATCGCCGGTTTCCCAGGCGAAACGGAAGCGGAATTCGAGTACCTGCTTGATTTCCTCAAGGAAGCGCAGATCGACCGCCTGGGCTGCTTCGCGTACTCTCCTGTGGAAGGCGCGACCGCGAACGAAATCGCCAACCCCGTGCCGGAAGAGCTGCGCGAAGAGCGCCGCGGCCGCGTCATGCTGCTGCAGGAAGAGATTTCTCGCAAGCGCCTGCAAGCGAAGGTCGGCAAGACCGTGCGCGTGCTGATCGATGAAGTCACCCGCTCCGGCGGCGTGGGCCGCTCGTCCGCCGATGCGCCGGAAATCGACGGCGTCGTGTATGTGAAACCGCCGTTCGAGCCGCACCGCAAGCTGGTCGTTGGCCAGTTTGTTGACGTGACCATCACCTCAGCGGACGCGCACGACCTGTGGGGCGCCGCAGAATAAAAATTTTATGCAGGTGTAACACTCTGTCATACGTACGGCAGGCAAGGGCATAAGCCCTTACAATCAAGGCGGACCAGCACAGACTGGCCCGCCTTTTTATTTTTGCCGACGACGCCATGACCACACCCAAATCCCTCCAGACGGCGCTGATCCACAGCGATTACCAGGCGCCGCAAGGCTTTGCCGCGTTTCCCAACGCCATCCATCACGCCTCGACCGTGCTGTTCAAGGACGTCGCGGCCATGCGCTCGGGCGACTGGAAAGACAAGAACGCCTACACCTACGGCTTGCACGGCACGCCCACCACGTTCACCCTGGAAGCGCGGCTGGCCGAGATCGAAGGGGGCAAGCATTGCCTGCTGGCGCCGTCGGGGCTGGCGGCCATCGCCATGGCGGACTTTGCCCTGTTGAAAACGGGCGACGACGTTTTATTGCCGGAAAATATATACAACCCGAACCGCGAACTGGGACGCTGGCTGGCGCAGGATTTCGGCATCACGGCCCGCTATTACGATCCGCTCATCGGTGCCGGCATTGCCGCCCTGATCCAGGAAAATACCAAACTCATCTGGACGGAAGCACCGGGTTCCGTGACGATGGAAGTGCCGGACTTGCCCGCCATCTGCGCGGCCGCCCGTGCGCGCGGCGTGCTGGTGGCTTTGGACAACACCTGGTCGGCCGGCCTGGCCCTGCGCGGCTTCGACCTGGGCGTGGACATCATCATGCAGGCGCTGACGAAATACCAGTCGGGCGGCTCGGACGTGCTGATGGGCGCGCTCATTACGCGCGAGCGGGCGCTGCACGAGCGCCTGGCGCAGGCGCACATGCGTCTGGGCATGGGCGTGGGGGCGGACGACGCCTATCTGGTGCTGCGCGGCTTGCCGACCATGAAGCTGCGCTTCGACGCCCATGACGCGGGCGCGCGCACGGTGGCCGCCTGGCTCAAGGGCCGCAGCGAGATCGCCACGGTGCTGCATCCGGCATTCGAGGATTGCCCGGGCCACGCCATCTGGCAGCGCGACTTTACGGGCGCGGGCGGCCTGTTTTCCGTGCTGTTCGATGCCCGCTACACGGAGGCGCAGACGGACCGTTTCGTCGATGCCTTGCAGTTGTTCAAGATTGGCTACAGCTGGGGCGGCGCGAACAGCCTGGTGATGCCGTACCGCATCGCCGCCATGCGCAAGGGCTGGCAACTGCCGGGCCAGCTGGTGCGCCTGAACGTGGGGCTGGAAGATCCGCAGGACTTGATCGCCGATATCGAACGGGCGTTCGCGGCGATGTAGCCCTGTGTGGGCAAGCACGATGGCTTGCCCACAAGCATTTACATGGGGACGGGGCTGTTGTTGTTCAGGTCGATGAAGCCGCGCAGCAGGCGGTAGGCTTTCCACAGCCAGGCCACGCCCCACACGATGAGCGCCAGCGGAATGCCGATCAGCGTGACCCACAAGATGGCGCCGACGACGATCCAGACCACGTACCACCAGAAGGAGCGGATCATCCAGCTGTGATGGCTGTGCACGAAGGTCCCGGCCGCCTCGTCCCGCTTCACATAATTGATGATGAGCGGAATGAAGGAAAACGCGCCCAGCGAAAACACGAAGCTGGCGCCATGTATCAGGTACAACCACCAGGCCAGTTTCTTGGTCTGCTGAAGTTGGGTATCCAAAATAATATCTTGTGACATGCGGGCTCCTGCTTGATTGTTTGCTCAGGTTTTGATTGTAACAAGCTATCTTGCGCGGGAGCGCAGTCCATGGAAAAGGCGGAATACATTGTTGAAACGAGATCGATATCCGACCCTGGCCGCGCGCGCCAGGTCGTGGCTGCAGCGGGCCGTGTCGGCCTTGCTGCTGTGCTGTGCCACCGTGGCCCACGCCGCCGGCCCTACCTTGGAGGCGGAGTTTGCGGCCGGCTTGAAGGACGAGGGCCTGGCGGGTGCCGTCTGGAGCGAAGTCTTGCCCGACGGAACAGTCAAAGTCGGCGCGTCCGGCTTGCGCGATGCCGCCAAAAAAATGCCGATGCAGGCGGACACGCGCATGCAGGTGGGCTCCGTGGGCAAGGTGGCGCTGGCACTGGGCGTCCTGCGCCTCGTCAGCGAAGACAAGCTGACTCTCGACACGCCCTTGCAGCAGGTGCTGCCGGAACTGGCGCTGAAAAACCCGTGGCAAGCCAGCGACCCCGTGCGCATCCGCCACTTGCTCGCGCATACGTCGGGTATCGATAACGTGCGCTTCTGGCAGGCGTTCAGCCTGAACCCGGCGCCGGACACGCCGCTGGCCGAGGCTTTCGACGGCGGGCGCAATCTGCTGCGCGTGCGCGCGCGGCCCGGCAGCCGCTATGCGTACTCGAACATGGGCTATGGCTTGCTGGGCATGGTGATCGAGAAGGTCACGGGCCAGCCCTATGAGCGCTACCTCGATGCGCAGCTGCTGCAGCCGCTGGGCATGGCGGACAGCACGTTTGCTTTCGTCAGTCAGGCGGGATCGCTCGCGGACCCGCGCCTGGCCATGGGCCACTTCGAGCATGGCGTGGCGCAGCCGGCCGTGCCCCAGTATTTGCGTCCGGCCGCGCAGTTCACCACCACGGCGGCCGACATGGGCAAGCTGGCGCGCTTCCTGATGGGAGACGGCAAGCTGCAGGGCGCGCAGTTCATCGACCTGGCCCTGATGGGCGCCTTGTCCGAGCCGGCCGGCACGGATGCGGCGCAGGCGGGCCTGGCCACGGGCCACGGCCTGGCGCTGGCCGTGCGCGACCGCCATAACGTGGTCGGCGCCTGCCACCCTGGCACGGCCGTCGGTTTTCGCGCCATGCTGTGCATCTACCCGGAACAGGACAGCGCCTTCTTCGTGGCCTTCAATACGGATGCCGAGCGGGCCGACTATGAACGCTTCAACCGCCTGCTGCTGCGCGACCTGGAGCTGCCGCTGCGCGCGCCGGCCCCGCGCGGCACGCCCGCACCCACGGTGGAAAACTGGCAGGGCGTCTACGTGCCGGCGCCGAGCCCCATGGCCAGCATGGCCTGGGTCGATGCCGTCTTCGGTTTTACGCGGCTGAAATGGGATGGCGAGTCGCTGTTCCTGATCCCGTTCCAGGGCGAGCCGAAGGAACTGGAACCGGTGGGCGGCCTGCTGTTCCGCGCCAGCGACCGCAGCACGCCGTCGCACGTGCTGATGCAGGAAGACGGCAAGCATATCCTCAGCGACGGTTTGCGCAGCTATGAGCGCGCGTCGATGCTGCGCATGCTGGTGCTGTGGGGCAGCCTGGCCCTGGGGGCTGCCGGCTTGCTGTACGTACTGGTGGTGGGCGTGTGGCGCGCCGCGCTGCGCAGCCTGGAGCGGGGCGACCATCTGTTCGCGCCTTTGCTGGCCATGCTGGCGCTGCTCTTGCCGCTGCCGTTTTTCTATTTCCAGTCCTACCTGCGCCTGGGCGACGTCACCATCGCCAGTGTGCTGCTGGTATTGGTGACGGGCGCGCTGCCGCTGGCGACGGCGTTCGGCCTGGCCCGCTGCTGGCGCAGCCGCGGCACGGCGGCCGAGGCGGGCTCGTGGGCGAAATGGGATTGGGTGGCCTTGCTGGCGGCTTTGCAACTGCTGCTGGTGCTGGCCTGGTGGGGATTGCTGCCGCTGCGTATGTGGCAGCTGTAGGCCGTCAGGTCCAGCCAGCAATCAGCCGGCGCCACCAGCGTTGCGCCGGTGCGGCCCGGGTACCGTGTGCGGTGCGCTTGGCGCGATAGCTGGCCGCCGCCATTTGCAGGCCGATGCGGTCCATCGCGGCCATCGCTTCCGCTTCCTCTGGCGACAAGTCATGCAGCAAGGCTTGCGCCTGGGGATCGAGCAGGAAGGCGGCACGCAGGGCGTCGTCCGTGTACAGCCTTGCCAGATAGGTTTCCAGTGCGGGTGAACTCATGCGGCTCGCCCCGCGCGCAAGGCCGCGCGCGCCAGTTCCAGCTGGCCCAGCACATGCTCGAACGACGGGTAATTGCCGTCGCGTTCGACGATCACCTTCAACGGTTGCGGCGCATGGCGCGCCAGCACGGTCAATAAAGCAAAGACTTCGGGCGGCACGTCGTGCAGGTGGTCGTCCAGCAGCCGCTGGCCGCCGTCCGGCGCAGCGATCCAGTGGCCGCCGCTCAGGTGCACGGCGCCGACCCTGTCCAGCGGCAGGCGCAGCAGCAGTTCCTGCGGCGACTCGCCGGCATTGACGGCATTCGCATACAGGTTGTGCAGGTCGAGCAGCAGCGGCACTTGCGCGCCGTGGATAATCTGCGCCACCCACTCGGCTTCGTCCATGGTGCTGGCCGGCGGCTGGACCAGGGTGGCGATGTTTTCCATCAGCGGCGCGCTGCCGACGATGCGCGTGGCCAGCGCGATATTGGCGATGGCGCCGGCGGCGCTGTGCGGCGTGCGCGGCGGCGCCGCCAGGTGGCCGATCTCGATGCCGCCGGCGCGCACGAAACTCAGGTGCTCGGACCACGATTCCGCCTGCACCGCTTGCATCAGGCGCGCCATCGCATGCAGCCGGCGCGGCTCGGCGGGAATCGTCGACGCCAGTCCCATGCCGACGCCATGCAGGCTGACCGGTATTTGCCGCGCCAGGCTGCGCAAGGCGGCGATGCCGGCGCGCGAGGCGCCGTAATAATCGTCGGCGATCACTTCCAGCACGTCGATCCGCGCCAGGTTGGACAGGATGCCGGCAGCCAGTTCGGCGCGCCAGCCCAGGCCGACACGGTCGCGCGCGGTCTCCTGGCTAACTGCCACAGCCGCCGCCACCGCCGCATCCCCCACAGCCGCTGCCGCCGCCGTCACCACCGCCCGATGACGAGTCGCCCGAGTCGCCCGTGCTGCCGGACGAGGAGTCGCCACCGCCATTTTGCCGGGGCACCGGATACAGCTCGGCGACATACGCGTACACGGACAAGGGCAGGGCGCCGATGCCGAAGATGGCGGCCAGCAGGGCCATGTCGGCGCTGCTGTTGCCCGCCTGCAGGCGCGATGAGCGCATGTTCAGCCGGCCAAACAGCATGCGCAGGTCGGTCAGCAGCCGCTGCGCGCTCCAGCTGGTCGCCTGGGTGCGCAAGCCGCGCAGCATGAGGAGAAAAATCGCCAGCAGGACCGCCAGGAACAGCAGATTGTAGTGCTGGCGGCTGATGGCGATGACGGCCTTGACGCCGGCCACCGTCAACAGCAGCCAGTGCGCGGCCCGGGTGATGCGTGCGCGCCGGCGCAGCAGCGGCGGGCCGACCAGCAATTCCTGCTGCGTCAACGTCTCCTGGTAGGCGCGGCACGACGGCAGCATCTCGGCTTGCACGGCCAGTTCCTTGCTGTGTCCCTGGCGCCCCAGGTACAGCCGCAGCACGTCGCGTTCGATATCGTGGCTGGCAAAGCGCAGGCTGTCGGCGCTGGCCGTTTCCAGCAGCGGGCCGTCGGCGCGCAGCAAGCCCCGATCGACCAGCACGATGGCGGCGATTTTCACGGCTTCGAGGGCGCCACCGCGCAGGAACGCGATGCGGTAGGGATCATCTGCCAGCGACAGCTGGGCGTGCGGATTGCGCAATTCCATGCGGATCAGCAGCTCGCGCGCCAGGTAGTACACGAGCGCGCCGAAGATCAGGTAGGCCAGCAGGAAGGATGGCCCGCTCCAGTCAAAGGGATTGAAGCCGTTCACCGCATCTGCTCCGCGTGTTCGCGCAGGCGTTCGGTAATCGCCATCAGGCTTGTGAAGGCGGGCAGGGCCTGCCCCGGCGCCAGGCGTGCCGTTTCGCGCGCGGCCGACATGGCTTGCAGGGCGGCGTGCAGGGCCGGGTCGCCCAGCTGGTCGACAAACGCTTCGAGCGCCTGCTTGCCCGATTGTGCAGACTTGCCATCGAGTTGCGCCAGCGAGGCCGCCGCCGAACGCAGGGGGCCGGCCGCATCCGCGATGGCGCTGGCCAGCTGTTCTTCTGTCAGGCTCAACAGCATATACCGTTCGCGCATGCGCAGCTGCTGGTTCAGCAGCACTTGCCGCAGCCGGCGCAGCACGGCGTCGCGGCTCGTGTGCAGGCTGGCGAAAGGGTCAGCGCCATGCAGCACCCGGTGGCGCGCGATGATGTCGGCAAACTTGACGGCGAAAGCGTCGGCGGCCTGCGCCAATTCGTTTTCCTGCAAGAACATCACCTGCAAATCGATGGCGGCGTGTGCCAGGCGCAAGGGGCCGCGCAGCGCATCGGCTGCCTGTGGCGTAAAGCGCTTGAGCAGCAACAGCAGGTTGACGTCGGAGGTGGCGCGCAGCTGGCCATCGGCGGCCGAGCCAAACAGCACGGCGGCGGCCAGGTCGGCGCCGAAGGCCGTTTGCGCGGCGGCGACGAATATATCGAGGTGGCGTTGTATCTCTTCTGGCAGCGGTGGCGGCATGCGGCGTTCTTTCACGATGGGCTGGCGGGATGATCACAAGTTTGCAATATAGCAAACTTATGCCATCGCGCGCGCACCGCCCGCCCGATAGCGCTAAGCTGGCGCCGGCTCAGCTCAAGACGTTGAGCAAGCCATCGAGCCCCACGAAGTTCAGCGCCACGTCGGCCTGCGAGCGCACCACGGGCTTGGCGCGGAAGGCGACGGACAGGCCGGCGATGCCCATCATTTTCAAGTCGTTGGCGCCGTCGCCCATGACGATGGCTTCGGACGGGGAAATGCCCAGTTCCGCGCACACGCGCTCCACCGTGCGCTGCTTTTCTTCCGCGTCGACGATGCCGCCCAGGACTTTGCCCGTCAGCTTGCCGTCGATGATTTCCAGTGCGTTCGCATGCGTGTAGTCGAGGCCCAGGCGTTCCTTCAGGCGTTCGGTGAAGAAGGTAAAACCGCCCGACACCAGCAGGGTTTTCAGGCCGGCCTTTTGCACGGCCGCCAGCATGGCTTCCGCGCCCGGCGACAGTTTCAGACGCTCGTCATAGACGCGCTGCAGGGCCGACGCGTCGAGCCCTTCGAGCAGGGCCACGCGCTGCTTCAGGCTGGCGGCAAAATCGAGTTCGCCGCGCATGGCCGCTTCCGTGATGGCCGCCACTTGCGGTTTCAAGCCCTGCATGTCGGCGATTTCATCGATGCACTCGATGGTGATCAGGGTCGAATCCATGTCCATCGCCACGAGCTTGAATTCGCGCAGTTCGCGCTGGCCCATCATGTAGGTGGCGTCCAGCTGCGCCGCCTGCGCCGCCACTTCGATCGTGGGGCGCAGCGCGGGCGAGTAGGCGATCTGTTCGCAGCGCACGGCGTTCGGACCGAGGCGCGTGACGGACGTCGGCGCGGCCAGCGCGGCGATGCGCTCGAGGCGGGCGCTATCGCCGTCAAGGCCCTGCAGGATCAGATTCATGGTGATGGTCTTGGTAGTGGTCATGTGGCAGTCCTGCATTAATTATCGAAATGGTCTATACCGTCAATTGCTTGATGGTGGTCTTGATCTGCGTCACGCGCGCGGCCAGGTCCGGCATGGCGGCCGTGATTTTCAGCTTGTCCTGGCCATGCAGCTTGATATGGCGGTTTTTCTGGATCAGGTCGATGATGCGCATCGGGTCGATCGGCGGCTTGGCCATGAATTGCAGGGTGGCCGCCTCGCCATGCACGTCGATCTTGACGATGCCCACGGTTTTCGCGCCGATGCGCAGGCGGTGCGTCTCGACCAGGGCCTTGACGGCGTCGGGCAGCTTGCCGAAGCGGTCGATCAGCTCTTCCTGGATATCGTCGATCTTCTCTTGCGTGGCGCAGTTGGCCAGGCGCTTGTAGATCGACAGGCGCTCGTGCACGTCGCCGCAGAAGTCGGCCGGCAGCAGCGCCGGCACGTGCAGGTTGATCTCGGTGGTCGACGCCAGCGGCGCGGCCAGGTCCGGCTCCTTGCCCGCTTTCAGCGAACGCACGGCTTCGTTGAGCATGTCCGAATACAGCTGGAAGCCGATTTCCGTCATCTCGCCCGACTGGCTCTCGCCCAGCACCTCGCCGGCGCCGCGGATTTCCAGGTCGTGCATGGCCAGGTAAAAGCCGCTGCCCAGTTCTTCCATCTGCTGGATGGCGTCCAGGCGGCGCTGCGCCAGCTTCGACAGGCCCTGCACGTCGTGCACCAGCAGGTAGGCGTAGGCCTGGTGATGCGAGCGACCCACACGGCCGCGCAGCTGGTGCAGCTGCGCCAGGCCGAACTTGTCGGCACGGTGCATGATGATGGTGTTCGCCGTCGGCACGTCGATGCCCGTTTCAATGATCGTCGTGCACAGCAGGATGTTGAAACGCTGGGCGACGAAGTCGCGCATGACCTTTTCCAGGTCGCGCTCGTGCATCTGGCCGTGCGCCACGGCGATGCGCGCCTCGGGCAGCAGTTCCGTCAGCATGGCCAGGCGGTTCTGAATGGTTTCCACCTCGTTGTGCAGGAAATAGATCTGGCCGCCGCGTTTGAGCTCGCGCAGGCACGCTTCGCGGATGATGGCTTCGCCTTCGCTGCGCACGAACGTCTTGATGGCCAGGCGCTTTTGCGGCGCCGTGGCGATGATGGAAAAGTCGCGCAAGCCTTCCAAGGCCATGCCCAGGGTGCGCGGGATCGGCGTGGCCGTCAGGGTCAGCACGTCCACTTCCGCGCGCAGCGCTTTCAGCGCTTCCTTCTGGCGCACGCCAAATCGGTGTTCCTCGTCGATGATGACGAGGCCCAGACGCGTGAATTTCACGTCGTCCGACAGCAGTTTATGGGTGCCGATGACGATGTCGATGGTGCCGTCGGCCATGCCCTTGAACGCCTGCGTGATCTCCTTGCCGCTGCGGAAGCGCGACAGCTCGGCGATGCGCACGGGCCAGTCGGCGAAGCGGTCGGCGAAGGTTTGCGCATGCTGCTCGGCCAGCAGGGTGGTGGGCGCCAGGATGGCCACCTGCTTGCCGCCCATGACGGCGATAAAGGCTGCGCGCAGCGCCACTTCCGTCTTGCCGAAGCCGACGTCGCCACAGACGAGGCGGTCCATCGGTTTACCGGAAGTCATGTCCTTGATGACGTTGTGGATGGCCTCGGCCTGGTCCGGCGTTTCGTCGAAGCCGAAGCTGTCGGCGAAGCGCTGGTAGTCGTGCGACGAGAATTCGAACGAGTGGCCCTGGCGCAGCGCGCGGCGCGCATACAGGTTGAGCAGCTCGGCGGCCGTGTCGCGCACCTGGTCGGCCGCGCGCTTCTTCGCCTTTTCCCACTGGCCCGAACCGAGCGAATGCAGCGGCGCGTCTTCCGGCGACGCGCCCGAATAGCGTGAGATCACATGCAGCTGCGACACGGGCACGTACAGCTTGGTGTCCTTCGCGTATTCCAGATGCAGGAACTCCGTCTCGCCTTCGCCCAGGTCCATGCTGGTCAGGCCCATGTAGCGCCCGATGCCGTGGTTGATGTGCACGACGGGGTCGCCGATTTTCAGCTCCGACAGGTCGCGCACCATCGACTCGACCTGCGTCACGCCTTCCTGCTTCTTGCTGCCGACCCGGCGGCCGGAACCGGCGTACAGCTCCGTTTCGGTGATGAAGGCCAGATTGCCCTCGGGCGTAAACAGCTCGAAGCCCGCATGCAGCGGCGCCACGCCCAGCATCAGCTTGGCGTCGGATTGCAGGAAGCCGTCGCTGCCCTCCACCGGCGTCAGGTGCAGATCGTATTCGCTGAAGTACTGCTGCAAGGTTTCGCGGCGGCCGTTCGATTCGGCGCAGATCATCACGCGGCGTCCCGATTGCAGCAAATAGCTGCGCAGGTTGGCCAGCGGATCGTCGGCGCGGCGGTTGACGGCGATGTTCGGCACGGGCGCGGACAGTTCGGACGCCAGCGCATCGTTCGATTTGCTGATCGCCAGGCGCGCATACGGCTTGGCCAGGCCGAAGAACTGCTCGTCGGACAGGAACAGTGATTCGGGCGGCAAAATCGGCCGCTCGCGGTCCGCCTTCAGGAAGCGGTAGCGCGACTGCGTGTCGGTCCAGAAGCGCCCGATGGCAGCGTCGATCTCGCCCACCAGGGCGAGCGAGGCGTCGGGCGGCAGGTAGTCGAACAGGGTGGCCGTGTGCTCGAAGAACAGGGGCAGATAATATTCGATGCCGGCCGAGGCGATGCCGCTGCTGATGTCCTTGTAGACGACCGAGCGCGATGGATCGCCTTCGAACTGTTCGCGCCAGCGGTTGCGGAAGGTGGTGCGGGCCGCTTCGTCCATGGGAAATTCGCGGCCCGGCAGCAGCCGCACTTCATGCACGGGATACAGCGAGCGCTGGGTGTCGGCGTCGAAGGTGCGGATGGTTTCGATGGTGTCGCCGAACAAATCGAGGCGGTAGGGCAGGGCCGACCCCATGGGGAACAGGTCGAGCAGGCCGCCGCGCACCGAGTATTCGCCCGGTGACATCACTTGCGAGACATGGCTGTAGCCGGCCAGGGTCAGCTGCGACTTCAGGCGCGCTTCGTCGAGCTTTTCGCCCTTCTTGAAGAAGAAGGTGTAGGCGGCCAAAAAGGATGGCGGGGCCAGGCGCACGAGCGCCGTGGTGGCCGGCACGATCAGCACGTCGCACTGGCGTGTCTGGATTTCGTGCAAGGTGGCCAGGCGCTCGGAGACCAGGTCCTGGTGCGGCGAGAACGCGTCGTAGGGCAGGGTTTCCCAGTCCGGCAGCAGGTGGCAGCGCAGGTCCTTGCCGCCAAACCAGGGGATTTCATCGAGCAGGCGCTGGCCGTCGCTGGCCTGCGCCACCACCACGGCCAGCATCTGGCCCCGCGCTTTCAAGGCCAAGGCGGCCAGCGCCAGGGCATAGGCGTCGGATGAACCATACAGGGCGGGCAGCGCATAGCGGTTGCCGGGCTTGGGGAGGGCTTTTGTTAAGTCTAAGGACATGCAGGCGATGACACTAGTGGCAGAGGCAGTTGAGTGGAACAGCTGTGGTGCGCGCCGCGCCGCCAGTGACGGCGCTGACAGGCGAGATTATAGACCATCGCCCTTATCTCCGCGCTTGAGAAAACCGTCGCGAGCGGCAGTGATTTGTGGCTAAGAAGCGCAACCGTACGCTGGTACGGTGAGCATCGCAGGCCGCAAAGCACGACGCGCAGCAGGTTTTATCCCGCGCGGGCATTGGCGATGCCGAAGGGGACATGCACCATCGGTATGGTGCCGCCCGCCGATTTCAGGTGGCTCAGCTGGTCGTCGAAGAAGATATGTGGCTTGAACACGGCCAGTACGCGCGACTTGTCCATGCCGCCGAGGAAAAACGTCTCGTCGGCCGCCACGCCCCAGCTTTTCAGGGTCGTCACGACTCTCTCGTGCGAGGGCGCGTTGCGCGCCGTGATGATGGCGATGCGCAGGATCTTTTTATAGCCGGGGTCGCGCCGCTGGGCCCTTTCTTCCAGGCGCTGCATGGTGGCCAGCTTCTGGAACAGGCCGGCCAGCGGGCCGGGGCGGTGCGGCGTGCCCACGTTCAGGGTTTCATGGGCGTGGAATTCATCGACGTCGTTGTTGCGCTTGAAGACGGTTTCCGCTTCGTCGTCGGCGATCACGCCGTCGAAATCGAAGGCCACGCGCAGTTCCTCGTCGTTTTCATCGTCTTCCGTGCGCGACGGCAGCACCAGGCCGGCCGGATAGTCGCAGGCCAGCGCGCTGCGCACGTCGCCTTCATTTGCGCTGAGGAACAGCGAGGCGTTGAAGGCGGGCAGGTAGGGGTAGGGCGACTTGCCCGTCATGAAGGCGGCGCGCGAAATGTCCAGGCCGTAGTGGGCGATCGAGTGCATCACGCGCAAGCCCGTTTCAGGCGAATTGCGCGAAAACAGCACCACTTCCACGGGCGACTGGCGCGGATAGTGCTTGTTGATGTTCAGGAAACGGCGGATGAAGGGGAAGGCCACGCCGCGCGGCAGCACCGTGTCGATATGCGTTTCCTGGTATTTGCGGTATTCCTCGGGGCCGTTGTCCAGATAGACCTGGTGCGATTCGGCCAGGTCGAACAGGGCGCTGGAAGCGACCCCGATCACCAGTTTGTGTTCGATAGGATAAGCCATGATCTGCCTGTTGTTTGCTTGTTGCTCATCTTATACGACTATCAACTGCGCAGCCAATAGGGAGGCACGGGGATTTTTTGCACCAAAGCGGGGCGCCCTGTCAATTTTTTTGACCGCTGTGCAACACGCGCCACAGGAAAGAAATAAATCTTGTTTTGTATCAAGTATGTATCAGCCAGAACCATATTTTTCCTCTATGCTTCCACTTATCAAATCTCGCCAATTGTAACGAAGCGTACGCCCCATCCCCGCCACCTTTATACAAGTGTCAGCTGTTTTACTCGAACATGCCAGCCTCAACTTTGCCAGCAGTCGTCGTGACTTTATAAAGGATCTAGCCATGTTTAAGAATTTACTGATCAAATGGAAACTGGCGACGCTCGTTGCCGTGATGATGGCGGCCTTGCTGGTGGTGGGCATCAGCGGCTACGCGGGCATCGCCACCGTGGGCAATGCCGTCAATGAAATCGGCGTGGTGCGCCTGCCGTCGATCCAGGGCCTGATGATGATGAGCGAAGGCCAGACGGCCGTCGCCGCCGCCACCCTGACGGCCGCCATCTCTGAAAACAATTACCAGGCACAGGACAAGTTTGCGGAAGCGCTGCAGCTGCGCACCAAGGCGTGGAACAATATCGAGGCGGGCCGCAAGCTGTACGAGCCGCTGCCGCAAACCCCCGAGGAAGCCGTGCTGTGGCAGCGCTTCCAGGGCGAGTGGGCGGCCTGGAAGGGCGACGACGACAAGGTGCGGGCCATCTTGCGCCAGCTGGCCGATAACCGCGACGAGCCGCGGCAGAAAGAGTTGTTCGTGGCGTTCTACAAGCAGTACCAGGATTCGCGCGCGTTGTTCGGCAAGGCCGAAGGCACGCTCAACGAGATCATCAAGCTCAATAACGGCGTGGCCGACGCCAGCGTCAAGGACGGCAGCGCGGCCGTGGTCCGCTCGGAAAGCCTGATGGTCATCCTCGGCTTGCTGGCCTCCGCGCTGGGCATCGGCTGCGCCGCCTACATCACGCGCGCCATTACCCAGCCGATCAATTCGGCCGTGAAAGTGGCGCAAACGGTGGCTTCGGGCGACCTGACGAGCCGGATCGAAGTGCACACGACGGAAGAAACGGGCCAGCTGCTGCAGGCGCTCAAGGACATGAATTCCAGCCTGGTCAGCATCGTGGGCCAGGTGCGCAGCGGCACGGAAACCATCGCCACGGCCTCGTCGGAAATTGCCAGCGGCAACCTGGACCTGTCCTCGCGCACGGAAGAGCAGGCCAGCTCGCTGGAAGAGACGGCGTCGTCGATGGAAGAACTGACGTCGACCGTGCGCCAGAACGCGGACAACGCCCAGCAGGCGAACCAGCTGGCGCTGAGCGCCTCAGGCGTGGCGGTCAAGGGCGGCGCCGTGGTGGGCAAGGTGGTCGAAACCATGGACGCCATCAACGATTCGTCGCGCAAGATCGTCGACATCATTTCCGTCATCGACGGCATCGCCTTCCAGACGAATATCCTGGCGCTCAACGCCGCCGTGGAAGCGGCGCGCGCGGGCGAGCAGGGACGCGGCTTTGCCGTGGTGGCCACCGAGGTGCGCAATCTGGCCCAAAGGTCCGCTGGCGCAGCGAAGGAAATCAAGACGCTGATCGGCGACTCCGTCGTGGCCGTCGATACGGGCAGCAAACTGGTGGCCGAGGCGGGCAGCACGATGGCCGAAATCGTCGCCAGCGTGCAGCGCGTGACGGACATCATGGCGGAAATCAGCCTGGCCACGCAGGAGCAAAGCTCGGGCATCGACCAGATCAACCAGGCCATCGGCCAGATGGACCAGGTGACGCAGCAGAATGCTGCCCTGGTGGAAGAGGCGGCCGCCGCGGCCGAATCGCTGCAGGAGCAATCGGGCCAGCTGGCCCAGGTGGTCAGCGTCTTCAAGCTCGATGGCGCGCAGGCGCCTGCCGCACGTGCAAACGCGCAGGCAAAGCCGGCCGCGCCGCGTGCCGTGGCGGCCAGCGTAGCGCCGCAGCGTCCCGCATCACGTCCCGCGGCGGGCCGCCCGGCCTTGCGCGCCGTGCCGTCCCAGCGCCAGAACGCGCCGCGCGACGACGAGTGGGAAGTGTTCTGATGGCGTGAAGGCGCCAGCATGCGCTACCGGATGGCCGCCTTGCGCGGCCGTTTTTACATGTATGCGCCGGCGCGCACTGCGGTTCGAACTGCGGCTACTACTTACTAAAAAAACAGCGTTATTAAAATAGCTGTTTTGCCATCTAAGCAAATCTTTGCAAAACTTAACGCGACATTGCCTGTGAGATAACTCACACTGCCTGCCGTACCGCCCTTGTTCCCGCCTCGGCCACATCCCGGCTGACCCTTCCGCCTGCTGCGTCCGGCCATACCTGGCAGGCGGCAGCCATTGCCGTCAGCCTTGCATGCGAGCCCGGCGCGATGACCGATGCACCACACTGAAGGATGCGAATGAAGATGGCAAATATGAAAATCGGCACGCGCTTGCGCTGCGCCTTTGCATTGTTGACCTTGCTGCTGCTGGCGACCGCCGTGCTGGGCATGCTGCGCCTGTCGAGCCTGGAGCTGCGCATGCGCGACGTGATCGATGACAAATATCCGAAAACCGTGCTGGCCAACGACATCATCAAGAATGTCAACATCATCGCACGCTCCTCGCGCAACCTGCTGCTGATGACGGAGCCGCAGCAGCTGGCGCAGGAACGCGCCACCATCGCCAGGGCGGGTGGCGAAACGGAAAAGGGGCTGGCGCAGCTGGAACAGGTGGTGCTGTCGCCGCAGGGCCGCCAGCTGATGGCGGCCGTGACGCAGGCGCGCGCCGCGTTCAATGGCGGGCGCGACAAGGTGCTGGCCCTGCTGGACGAGGGCGCGCGCGACGAGGCGGCCAGTCTGCTGCTCGGTACCGTGCGCGACGAGCAGCTGCGCTACATGGCGGCGCTGGAAAGCCTGATCGCGCACCAGCATGGGCTGATGGAGGAGGCGGGCGCCCAGGTGCGCGCGGAACACGCCACGGCGCGCAACATGATGCTGGCGCTGAGCGCGCTGGCCGTGCTCTTCTCGCTCGTCACGGCCTGGCTGGTCACGCGCAGCATCGTCGATCCGCTGCGCCATGCCTTGAGCGTGGCGCAGACCGTGGCCGCCGGCGACCTGACGTCGACCTTCGGCCGCCACGGCGGCGATGAAACGGGCAAGCTGCTCGACGCGCTGTGCATCATGAACGGCAACCTGCTCGACATCGTGCAGCAGGTGCGCAGCGGCACCGACACCATCGCGACGGCCTCGTCGCAGATCGCGGCCGGCAATATCGACCTGTCCTCGCGCACCGAGGAGCAGGCCAGCTCGCTCGAACAGACGGCATCGGCCATGGAGGAACTGAGCTCGACCGTGCAGCAGAACGCGGACAATGCCCGCCATGCCAGCGTGCTGGCCGTCGAGGCGGCGAACATCGCCGGCGCCGGCGGGCAAGCCGTGGGCCAGGTGATCCATACGATGGACGCCATCAGCGCGTCGTCGGCGCAGATTGCCGACATCATCGGCGTGATCGACATGCTGGCTTTCCAGACGAATATCCTGGCCCTGAACGCGGCCGTGGAAGCGGCGCGCGCGGGCGAGCAGGGGCGCGGCTTTGCCGTCGTGGCAACGGAAGTTCGCAACCTGGCGCAGCGCAGCGCGGCGGCGGCGCGCGATATCCGCGCCCTGATCGCCAACTCGACGCAGCAGGTGGACGCGGGCGCGGCGTTGGTGGCGCAGGCGGGCGCCACGATGCGGGACGTGGTGGCGGCCGTGGGACGCGTGAGCCAGATGGTGGCCGACATCACGGCCGCCAGTGCCGAGCAAAGCACGGGCATCGGCCAGGTCAGCCAGGCGGTCGTGCAGATGGACGAAGTGACGCAGCAGAATGCGGCCCTGGTGGAGGAAGCGGCGGCCGCTTCGCAATCGCTGGAAGGCGAAGCGGCCAGGCTGCTGCAGGTGGTCAGCGTGTTTCGCCTGCGCCAGGGGCCGGCGGTTCTGGCGGGCCGCACTGCGCCGGCCTTGCCTCGCCTGCTGGCCTAGTGGCGCGCCTGGCAAGGTTCTGGCACGGCGCGCTGGCGCGGCTGTGCCGGGCGCCGGCGCGCAGCCGGGAGTTGCAGGGGCGCCTGGACAGGGCCATCGCCAACGGCGAATTCTGCTTTCACTACCAGGGCAAGTTCGATACGGCGCAATTGCGCCTGGTCGGCCTGGAAGCGCTGCTGCGCTGGAACCATCCGCGCCACGGCCTGGTCTACCCGAACGAATTCATCGGCCTGGCCGAGCGGACGAACGCCATCGCCGCGCTGGGCAACTGGGGCATCGACGCGGCCTGCCGCCAACTGGCGCAGTGGCGCGCGGCGGGCTTGCCCGTGGTGCCGGTCGCCGTGAACGTGTCGGCGCGCCAGCTGTGCCAGCCGCACCTGCCCGACTTCGTGCTGGGCTGCTTGCGGCGCCACGCCATTCCGCCCGGCCTGCTGGAGCTGGAAGTGACGGAAAGCTGCTGCATCGACGACATGGCGCAGGCGACGCAGGGATTGCGCCGGCTGCGCGCGCTGGGCCTGTCCATTTCGCTCGACGACTATGGCACCGGCCATTCGGGCCTCAGTCATGTCAGGATGCTGCCCATTGACACCATCAAGATCGACCGCTCCTTCATCCATGAGCTGGGCAGCGGTGGCAGTGGTGGCCGCGACGCCGTCATCGTCGCCTCGACCCTGGCGCTGGCGCGGGGCCTGGGCTTGCAGGCACTGGCCGAGGGCGTGGAAAACGGCGGGCAGTTGGCGCAGCTGCGGCGGCTCGGCTGCCCGCAGGTACAGGGGTTTTATCTGCACCGTCCGGCACCCGCGGCCGAGGTGGCCGCGCTGCTGGCCGCGGGCGCGCCGGCCGGCCTGGTACGGCATGGCGCGCATGCTCAGTAAAATAGGTCCTCTGCAAGCCGCATGCGTTAACACCTACTCCCCCTCGCAAGAATGATAAACAGTCCCGCCCCGGCCTATGTCTTCGGCCCGTTTCGCCTTTTGCCGCTAGAGCGCGTGCTGTTCGAAGGCGAACGCGCGCTACGCCTGGGCAGCAGGGCCATGGACTTGCTGCTGGCCCTGCTCGAGCGCGCCGGCGACATCGTCGACAAGCATGAACTGGTGGCCATTGTCTGGCCCAATGCCGTCGTCGACGACGCGACCTTGCGCGTGCACCTGGCGGCGCTGCGCAAGGCGCTTGGCGACGGCCGCGACGGCCAGCGCTACATCACCACCGTTCCCGGGCGCGGCTACGGTTTCCTCGCGCCGTTGGCGCACACGGGCAGGCCGGCACCCGGTGCGGCCGGCGCCGAACCCCGGCACAACCTGCCCGTCATGCTGACGCGCATGCTGGGCCGCGCCGAGGTGCTGCAGACGATGGCCAACCAGCTGCTGCAATTGCGCCTGCTGTGCATTGCCGGCCCGGGCGGAATCGGCAAGACCACGCTGGCCGTCGGCCTGGCCACGCGCGTGCTGCGCCGCTATGCCGACGGCGTGTGTTTCGTCGATCTGTCGCCGCTGGAGGAGGGCCGCCTGGTGCCGCTGGCGCTGGCCACGGCGCTCGGGGTGGCCGTGGCGGCCGGCGACGCCATGCCGGTCCTGCTGGCCTACCTGCGCCCGCGCCACATGCTGATCGTGCTCGATAACTGCGAGCACGTGATCGGCGCGGCCGCCACGCTGGCCGACGCCTTGCTCAAGGGCGCGCCGCTGCTGCACGTGCTGGCCACCAGCCGCGAGCCGCTGCGTCTCACCAGCGAGCAGTTGCAGCGCCTGCCCGCGCTGGAATTGCCGCCGGCCGATGCCGTGCCCGATGCGGCGGCGGCCCGCCATTTCGCCGCGGTGCAGCTGTTTTGCGAACGCTGCGCGGCCGTCGACGATGCTTTCGTGCTGGCCGACGCCGACGTGCCCGTGGTGGTGGACATTTGCCGGCGGCTCGATGGCATCCCGCTGGCGCTGGAACTGGCGGCCGGGCGCATCGGCCACTTCGGCTTGCACGAATTGCGCCGCCAGCTCGACGACCGCTTTCGTTTGCTCACGCGCGGCGCGCGCAACATGCCCTTGCGCCACCAGACCCTGCGCGCCACCCTGGACTGGAGCTACGGCCTGCTCGACGCGCAAGAGCGCCAGGTGCTGCAGGCGCTGAGCGTGTTCAGGAGCCGCTTCCGCCTCGAGTCGGCCAGCGCCGTGGCCGGATGCGACGTGTTCGATACGCTGGCCGACCTGGCGGCCAAGTCCCTCGTCAGCATCGAGTTTTGCCACCAGCACGTGTATTACCGGCTGCTCGACACCACGCGCGCCTATGCCAGCGCGCAGCTGTCGGCGGGCGGGGACGCGGGCGCCGTGCTGCTGCGTCATGCGCGCCATTGCCTGGGCCTGGCCGGGCGCATCGCCGCCGACTGGAAGAGCATGCCGCCGGCCCGCTGGAGCGCGCGCTACGGCCGCCACGTCGACGACCTGCGCGCCGCCATCGACTGGGCCTTCGGCGAGGAGGGCGACGTGGCGTTGGGCGTGGCGCTGACCCTGGCCGCGCAAACCCTGTTTTACCAGCTGTCGCTGATGGACGAGTACCGCGTGCGCGTCGGGCGCGCGCTCGCGCGCATGGCCGCGCATGCGCTGGACGACCCGGACAGCGAGATGCGGCTGCATGCCTCGCAGGCGCACCTGCTGCTGCATACGCAGGGCATCACCGGTACCATGCTGCGCTCGTTCCAGCGCGGCTATGCGCTGGCCATGCGCACGGACGATGGCAGCCGGCGCTTCGAGGCGATTTGCGGCATGTGGATTTGCAGCCTGAAGCTGGCCGATTTCCAGCGCGCCGACAGTTACGTCACCGAGCTTGCCGTCCTGTGCGACGCGCGCGGCGACACGCCGATGCGGCTGGTGCTGGCGCGCATGCGCTCCGTGGGCGAGTATCTGCAGGGACGCTATGCGCAATCGGCGGCGCTGGCGCGCATGGTGCTCGCGCATCCCGAGGGCGCAGGCCAGCTTGGCTTCAATAATGTCTTGCTGGCCGATCAGCAGGTGTGCCTGCGCGGCACGCTGGCGCGCTGCCTGTGGATGCAGGGCCGCCCCGACGACGCCCTGGCCCTGGTGCGCGAGGCGGTGGCCGTGGGGCTCGAGCACAATGGCGTCACGCTGTGCGTGGCGCTGGCCATCAATGCCATTCCCGTTGCCCTGTGGTGCGGGCAGCGGGAGCTGGCCGATGCGTGGACTTGCCTGTTGTGCGAGCATGCGGCCCGCTATGGCTTGCTGTACTGGAGCGCCTGGGGCGCCGCTTACCAGCGCCTGCTCGATGGAGGCGAGGCGCTGACGCCATTCCCCTGGCCTGCGGTGCGCAACTGGCCGATACAGGTCGACTTGATGGCCACCCTGCACGACGCGGCCGCCGATAGCCAGGCGCTGCGGCGCGCTCGCACGGGCCAGGCGCCGTGGAGCGCGCCGGAAGTGCTGCGCCGTGACGCGCACCAGCGCTGGCGCGCGCTGGCGCAAGGCGATGCGGCCGGGCTGGAAGCGGTGCGGGTGCAGCTGGAAGAAGCGCTGCGGCTGGCCAGGGAGCAGCAGGCGCCGGGCTGGGAACTGCGCTGCGCCACCAGCCTGGCGGCCGTGCTGCAGGCGCAAGGCCGCGGCGCGACCGCGCACGCCGTGCTGGCCCCCGTCCATGCCGGTTATCGGCAGGGGTGCGGCACGGCGGACGTGATGGCGGCGGCTGCCTTGCTGGCGCAGCTGGCTTGAGCGCTATTCGTAGGCGCCCAGCCGGCGCTGTTCGTCCGGCGTGAAACTGGCGTCGCGCAGTTGCCGCAGGGCCGCCGCATCCTGCGCGCCGCCGGGCAGGCTGGCCTTCTGCGCTCGATACGCGATGATGCGCTGCTGCCACTGCGATTCTTCGCGGTCCAGTTCCGCCAGACGCGCGGCCGCCGCCGGCGTGAAGGTGCTGGCGCGCAGGCGGTAGACTTCATTGTCGCCGCCGCCCTGTGCCCGCAAGGCCTTGACGGAGGCGTCCAGCTGCGCCACCTGCAGCGGCGCGTCGCGCGCGGCGCGCAGGGTGGGCGGCATTTTTTGATCGAGCGCCGTCAGTTGCGCCTGGCGCTGCGCTTCATCGAGCGACGTGTCGCCGAGGATGGTCATGCGCGCCACGGCGTCGTCGTCATACGCGTCGCTGGCGCCGAACAGGCCCGCGCTTTCCTCGGCTGTAAAGTAATTGCCGCGCAAGGCGCGCATGGCATGCAGGCGCGCGCGCGCCGCCAGAGCCGCATCGGCTTGCGCCGGCAAGGCCTGTTCCGCGCCGAGCAATGCCTGCTTGTAGGCCAGGTAGGCGCCCAGCAAACGCTTCGCTTCGCGGGCGGGGACGGGCGCCAGGCGCCGGTCCAGCTCCGCCTCGATCTGGCTGCGGATGGCGGCCAGCGGCTTTTCGCCGAGGCCCGCCAGGTAGTAGTCGAACAGATGGCCCAGTTCCGCGTCGACCACCAGCTTGTCGCCGGCGGCCACCGTGACGTTGCCGTCTGGCCGCGTGCCTTCCATCGAGCGCACGAACGCGAACAGGTCCGGTTCCGCCCTTTCCGGCGGCAGGGCGGGCGGCTCGCCGGGGCGCAACGCCAGGTACAGGGCCAAAGCCGCCAGGCTGCCGCCGATGATCCATTTTGCGTGCATGCGCTACTCCTTACAGTCCCAGGCCTTGCAGGCGGTTGGCCTGCTGGCGGAAGACGGTGACGGGGTTCGTTTCGAACAGGTTGACGATGCCGACGAACTGGTTGACTTCATCGAGGTGGTTCATGGCGTAGTCGTCGCGGATCACCTTGCCCAGGTGGCTGGAACAGCTGCTCACCAGGCCATCGTTCTTGACGCCGCCGAAGGCCAGGCTGATGGCCGCCAGCAGCGGGTCGCCCACGTCGAGCACATTCGTGTACGGTTGCGCGCCGCTCCACGAGAAATAATACACGCCTTGCACCTGATAGGCGCCTTCGCCGCAGGCCGAGGTAGGCACGCCTTGCGGGTGGCGGCTGTTGAAGGCGAGCGAGCCGGCCGTGGACAGCGATGCCAGCGAGGCGCCCGCGTTTTGCGGCAAGCCCTTGTTGCCCGACAAAATGCCGATCAGCGAGGCCAGCGCATTGCCCAGCGCATTGCTGGTATTGGGAATGGCGCCGCTGAGGATGTCGGCCACCTTGGAGCCCTTGTTGACGCCGGCCACGCTGGTGACGGACGCCACCAGGTCGGGGCGTACGGAAGCGACGTAGCGGGCCGTGGGGCCGCCATGGCTATGGCCGATCAAATTGACCTTGGCCGCCCCCGTGGCGGCGAGGATTTGCCGCACCTGCGACAGCAGCTGCTCGCCGCGCACTTCCGTGCTGTTGGCGGCCGACACGGTGGTCACGTACACTTGCGCGCCGCCGCTGCGCAAGGCGTCGGGGACGCCGTAAAAATACTCGACGGGACCGAGCTTGTCGAAGCCGAACAGGCCGTGCACGAGCACGATCGGGTACTTCGTTTGCGTGTAGCCGGCGGCGCTGGCGCTGCCGGGCAGGATGGCGATGCTGAGGAGCAGGGTGGATAGCAGTTGCCAAAAGCGAGTCTTCATTTTGTCTCCGTTATTTGAATCGTATGGAAATGTCGATGCTGTAGCGATGTGCCGTGCGCGCCTTCACATTCTATCGATGCATTAAATATAGCGAGCGCTCGGTTTTTTGAATGTAGCACCGCTGGATGTAAATTGCATTTGAATTGCATGATGCAGCGCAATAACTGTGGGAATTTGGCGTTGCTTATGCGCCCATTGCATAGTTGAAAAGTAAAATAGTTGTTTTCCTGAGCTATAATCGGCCCCGCATCAGCCGTCCCGCCGTCTTGCAGTGCCTTGCCCAGGCATTGCATGGATATCGCTCTTACACCGTTATTTGGGAATGCACTTGTCGACCCATTTTAATTTTGAACAGTTTCAGCAGATGACGCCTTTAAATGGCGAAAACATCTGGGAATATATTCTTGACCGCCACGCGGAACGTATCGGCGTCAAGCGCCGCAAGCCGGCGCTGGAAAATCTGGAACGCATCTTCGTCGCCACCTTCCGCCTGGCCAATGACGTGGGCTTCCGCGCCATGAGCTTGCGCGACCTGTGCCGCGAGACGGGTCTGTCGATGGGCGGCCTGTATGGTTACATCACCAGCAAGGATCAACTGGCCGAAATGATCGAGGACGTGGTGCGCCACGCCACGCAAGCCTTGCCGCTGCTGTTCGCCGACGTGAAGTCGCCGCTGGACCGCCTGGAGGCGATGATACGCTCGTCGATCTACCTGTCCGAAGTGCTGCAGCCGTGGTTTTATTTCGTCTTCATGGATTCGCGCGTGCTGCAGGTGGAGCAGCGCAGCATGGCGAAGAATTCGGAACTGTACGTGCAGACCCTGATCGCCGCCACCATCGCCGAAATCGAACCGAAGCCGCAGGGCGACGCCACCTTGCTGGCCGCGCACTGCCTGGCCCTGTTCCAGGACTGGTACGTGAAGCGCTGGAAGTACCGCGCCGCGAAGGTCAATGTCGACGATTTCGCCGACAGCGTCGTCAGCACGGTGCGCGGGTACCTGAGCATGACCGGTAGGTCGGATTAGCGAAGCGTAATCCGACAAGAGCCGATTGCGGCTTGTCGGGTTACGCCGTTCCGGCTAACCCGACCTGCGGGTTCCTCAGTTCGTGGTTTCCACCGGCACCGTCTCCGGCACGGCCGCCGGATCCGTCGGCGTCTCCACGTCCATATCCAGCGTCTTGACACCATTCATGTCGATGAATTCGTCGTACAGCCACTCGCCGTCGACCTGGCTCAGGCCAGCCGGCACGGCGCGCGTGATTTGCGGGCGCGTCGACAGGGCCGTGCGCATGTAGTCGATCCAGATCGGCATGGCCAGGGTGGCGCCGAATTCGCGTCCGCCCAGCGATTTCGGTTCGTCATAGCCCATCCACGCCACGGCCACGATGCCGCCGCTGTAGCCGGCGAACCAGCCGTCGACGGCGTCGCTGGTGGTGCCCGTCTTGCCGGCGATGTCAGTCCGGCCCAGTTTTTTCGTCGCCGCCGCGCCCGTGCCGGTGCGCGCCACTTCGCGCAGCATGCTGTCCATCACGAAGGCGTTGCGCGGGTCCAGCGCCAGGGTCTTGTCGTCGTTCGGCGCGGGCGGCTTGGTCTGCATCAGGATGGCGCCCTTGGCGTCGACGATGCGGTCGATCAGATACGGTTCCACCTGGTGGCCGCCATTGGCGAACAGGGCGTAGGCGCCCGCCATCTGCACGGGCGTGACGGAACCCGTGCCCAGCGCCATGGTCAGGTTGTTCGGCTGGCGGGCCGGGTCGAAGCCGAATTTCTCGAGGAAGTCGTGCGTGTACGACACGCCCAGCGCGCGCAGGATGCGCACGGAGGCCACGTTCTTCGATTGCGCCAGCGCATAGCGCATGGTGATGGGGCCGTCGAACTTGAAATCGTCATTCTGCGGCGCCCACACCTTGCCGCCCGCCTGCATTTCCAACGGCACGTCGTTGATCAGGGTGGCCGGCGAAAAGCCTTTTTCCAGCGCCGCCGAATACACGAATGGTTTCATGGCCGAACCGGGCTGGCGCCAGGCCTGCGTCACGTGGTTGAATTTTTGCAGGTTGTAGTCGAAGCCGCCCACCATGGCGTGGTAGGCGCCCGTGTCCGCGTCGAGCGACACAAAGGCGGCGGCCACCAGCGGCACTTGCGTGATGGCCCAGTTGTCCTTGCCATCCCTGGTGATGCGGATCACGGCGCCCGGGCGCAGCTTGATGCCGGCGCTCGCCTTGGCGGACAAGGCCGGGGCGGCAAAGCGCAAGCCTTCGCCCGTGATGGCCTTGGCCTCGCCGTCGCCCGTATCGGCCACCACCTTGCCGCTGGCCACTTCCGTGACAACGGCGGCGATCAGGCCGTCGCTGTCCGGGCGTTTTTGCAGCGCCGCGTCGATGGCGTCGTCGCGCTGTTCCGGGTCGGCTGGCATGTCGATGAAGGTTTCCGGGCCGCGGTAGCCGTGGCGCTGGTCGTAGGCGATGACGTTGCGGCGCGTCGAGGCGTAGGCCGCGTCCTGGTCCGCTTTCAGGATCGTCGTGTAGACGCTGATGCCCTTGGTATAGCTGTCTTCCTTGAACTGCGCGTAGACGGCCTGGCGCGCCAGTTCGGCCACGTATTCGGCGTGGGTGTCGAAACCCTGCTTGCCGCGGCTGTTGATATGCAGCGGCTGGTCCAGCGCTTGCCGGTACTGGCCTTCGCTGATGTAATCGAGTTCGCGCATGCGTTTCAGGACCAGCCGCTGGCGCGCGTGCGCCTTTTTCGGATTGCTGATCGGGTTGTGGCGCGAGGGGTTTTGCGGCAGGCCGGCCAGCATGGCCATTTCCGCGATCGACAGTTCATTGAGCGGTTTGCCGAAGTAGGTCTGCGCCGCGCTGCCGAAGCCGAACGAGCGCTGGCCCAGGTACATCTGGTTCATGTACAGCTCGAGAATCTGCTCTTTCGACAGGGCCGCCTCGATTTTCAGGGCCAGCATGATTTCATTGAGCTTGCGCGAAGCGACTTTTTCGCGCGTCAGGAAGAAATTGCGCGCCACCTGCATGGTGATGGTGGAGCCGCCGCCGTGGCCGAAGCCGTGGCGCAGGTTCGACAGCACGGCGCCGCCGGCGCGCACGAAGTCAATGCCGTGGTGCTCGTAGAAGCGGCTGTCCTCGATGGCCAGCAAGGCCTTCTTCATCATTTCCGGCACTTGCGCAATCGGCACGAAGTCGCGGTGCTCCTCGCCGAATTCGCCGATCAGCACATTGTCGGCCGTGTACACGCGCAGCGGTATCTTCGGCTGGTAGTCGGTGATGACGTCCAGCTCGGGCAGGCGGGGGCGCACGTACATAAACAGATAGGCGGCCAGCAGCACAGCGGCGGCCAGCGCGGCGCAGCCGGCGATGATGAAGCCGCGCACGGTGGCGCGGCGGGAAGGCCAGGGAAATCCGGTTCGTTTGGCAGTCAAGGCAGTCTCGCGTGAGCGTGCAGGGCACGGTGGCAGCGATTATAGACCAATGCGGCGGCGCTTCCTGTGCGGGCGGGGCGGCGTCATGGACCTCAAAAAACCTTTTCATCGAAACGCGGCTGTGCGATAGTCTCGGCTTCAAGCAAATAGCCCGGGCATCGATCCGGGCTGTTTATTTTAAAAGATTAAGGATTGATTTATGGCAAAAGATGCAATGCCGAGCGCCGTGAAGCCGTATATTCCGGCCGATGCGAAACTGCCCGAGATGACCTTCCGCGCGCTATTCATGGGCGTCATCCTGGGGATGGTCTTTGGCGCCTCCTCGCTGTACCTGGTGCTGAAAGTGGGCCTGACCGTCAGCGCCTCGATTCCCGTCGCCGTGATCGCCATCACCCTGTTCGGCCTGGCCAAGAAGGTGGGCGGCAAGGATTCGTCGATTCTGGAAAACAGCATCACGCAAACGGCCGGTTCGGCCGGCGAATCGCTGGCCTTCGGCCTGGGCGTGACCATGCCCGCCATCCTGATCCTCGGCTTCGACCTGGAAATCTCGCGCGTCATGCTGGTCGGCATACTTGGCGGCCTGCTGGGCATCCTGATGATGATCCCGATGCGCCGCACGATGATCGTCGACCAGCACAAGGAACTCAAATTCCCCGAAGGCACGGCGTGCGCCGAAGTGCTGAAGGCGGCCGCCACGGAAGAATCGCGCATCGCCGCCGGCGAAAGCATCGAGAAGGATTCGGCTGCCGCGCTGGACGCCAAGCGCCGCGCCAAGATCATCTTCGGCGGTTTTGCCGTCGGCTTGCTGTACAAGGTATTCAATATCTCGTTCAAGGGCTGGAAGGATACGCCGGGCGTGGAATTTGCCGCACCGCTCAAGGGCGGCTCCATCGGCGCCGAGATTTCGCCTGAATTGCTGGGCGTGGGCTACATCATCGGCCCGCGCATCGCCGCCACCATGGCGGCCGGCGGCGTGCTGTCCTACCTGCTGCTGATCCCGATGATCAAGTTCTTCGGCGACAGCCTGACCACCGTGCTCTCGCCGGGCACCAAGTTGATCAGCGAAATGGGCGCGGACGACGTGCGCAGCGCCTACGTGCTGTACATCGGCGCGGGCGCCGTGGCCGCCGGCGGCCTGATTTCGCTGGTGCGCGCCATGCCCATGATCTGGCGCAGCTTGTCGGCCGGCCTGAAAGGCATCGGCAAGGGCGTCAAGAGCAATTCCACCCTGCGCACCGACCAGGATATCCCCCTGAAATGGGTCGTCATCGGCTGCCTGTCCATCATCGCCGTGATCACCTTCGCCACGCCGCTGCACATGAACTTCCTCGGCGCGCTGCTGATTCTCGTCTTCGGCTTCCTGTTCGCCACCGTGTCGTCGCGCCTGACGGGCGAAATCGGCTCGTCGTCGAATCCGATCTCCGGCATGGCCGTGGCCACCTTGCTGTTTACCTGCCTGATCTTCCTGATCATGGGCTGGACGGGCGGGCGTTACTATGTGACGGCCCTGTCGGTGGGCGCCATCGTCTGCATCGCCGCCAGCAACGCGGGCACCACGTCGCAGGATTTGAAGACCGGCTATCTGGTGGGCGCCACGCCGCGCCTGCAGCAGTACGCGATTTTGGCCGGCGCCTTGTCGTCGGCCCTGATCCTCGGTCCGATTCTGCTGAAACTGAACGAAGCGAGCACCGTCTACGTGCCGGCCGCGCAAGTGGCGCCTGGCCTGACGGTCGATGCGTCGAAGCTGACGGTGACGGGCGAGCTGCATGGCCCGCAAGCCGATACCGACCACAACACGTATAAAGTCTGGCAAAAGACCGATACCGTGGGCGGCCCGGCCGGCAAGTATTTCGTCAAGGAAGACGGCCAGCTGGCTTACCTGGTCGACCCGGGCATCAATGGCCATTACAGCAAGCGTCCGGACGGTTCGGAAGTGAAGAAATACGATGCGCCCAAGGCCGTGCTGATGTCCTACATCATCAAGGGCATCCTCGACCAGCAACTGCCGTGGACCCTGGTGCTGTTCGGCGTGATGATCGCCGTGGTGCTGGAAATGGCCGGCATTCCATCCTTGGCGTTTTCCGTGGGCGTGTACCTGCCGCTGTCATCGACCTTGCCGATCTTCGTCGGCGGCCTGGTGCGCTGGCTGGCGGATCGTCGCAACAACAAGCTGGAACACAATGCGAAGCTGAACGAGGAAGAGCGCCAGCTGGCGGGCGACCGCAGCTCGGGCGTGCTGCTGGCGTCCGGCTACATCGCCGGCGGCGCGCTGGCCGGCATCATCATCGCGATCACGGCCGGCGTGCTCACGCACTTCGACCAGATGATGGCCGACTGGGCCGAGCACGGCAACCCGTTCTACGCAGGCCTGCACTCGGACGCGCTGTCGCTGCTGCCGTATGCCGTTATCATCGTGCTGCTGTATATCGTGGCAAGAGAGAAGAAGACGGATCGCCCGCAGGCTTGATGTCCTCGCTGATCCAATGAGAGCCGCCCGGTGTCATGACGAACCGGGCGGCTTTTTCATGCGCGCCCGATGGGCCGCGCCGCCAGCTGCGCCGCGCTCGCGTAGATCGTCACGTTGTCGGACGCGAGCCGCCCCAGGTGCGCATAAAACGCCTGCGCCGGTATGCACCACGACGCCGCGTCGCCCACTTGGCCGTTGACGCGCAGGCCGGCAGTGTCGAATTCCCGGTGAAAGTAGTCGCGCAAGTCGCCGCGGCCGGGATGGTCGATGCGGCGCTGGGCGACTGCCTGGTCGAAAGGGCGCACGGGCACCTCCCAGCGCCGGCCGGCGTGGTCCAGGCAGGCCAGCAGCTTGGTATCGTCTTCCCACACGGGCACGGGAAAGGCGCCGCCCATGGCGTCTTCCAACGCGTGATAGAACGTCACCGGTCCCATGGAAATGCCGAGCCCCAGCACCTTTGCGTGCTCGCAGCCGATGAAGCGCTGCCAGGGCGAATCCATGCCGAAGATCGAGGGCGCGCGTTGGTGCGCCTCGGTGAGATGGATGGCGTGGCGGCCCCACGCGGATACGGAGTGGGTGGGGTGGATGCTGCGCCGGACGCCGGCGCTGGCCAGGAAGGCTTCGGGCAGGCGCCCCATGTGCGTGCCATGGCGGCGCGGGTCGAACACATAGTCGGGCATGGCGCAGGTGGCTCGCACCGTGCCGCCGGGCAGATAATAGGTGGGCAGCAGCAGGGTGCCCTGCGGCCCGACGGCGTCCTGCAGCGCGCCGATCACGGCCGGCGCGCCGCCTTCCACGTAGCCGAGGCTTTTCAGCGATGAATGGACGAATAGCGTATCGCCTGGCGCGATGCCCAGCCGCGCCAGACCCGCGGTCAAGGCGGCGCGCGTCACATGGGGCCGGCTCTGGCGCACGTGACTGGCGCTGGCGGCGCGGCGCCACGCTTCCAGCGCAGCCCGGGCGGCGCGTTTGGCCTGGTCAAGCATCGCCAATTTCCAGTTCCAGCAGGTTGGCGTCGATGCAGAACTTGGCCGCCCAGTTCAGGTAAGCCCAGGTGCCGTAGTCGCCATCGACGGGAAACGAGCCCTTGACGCCGCCGCGCGCGTGCGCGGGACCGTCGATGCTGACTGCGCGCCGCACGAAGCTATTCAGACGGCGCCCCGCATCGAGGTAGCGCCGCTCGCCCGTGAGCTGGTACAGCAGGAACAAGCAATGCGCGTTTTGCGCGGAACCCGTGAGGCAGGCGTAACTGGCCCCCGGCTGGAAGTCCGGACCGAGGCGGCCGGCCAGGTAGCCATCGGCCGCCACGGCTTTCGCGACGCTCGTTCCGGTGCGCGCGGCGGCGTCCAGCAGGTCGGTGCGCGCCGAAAAGCGGTGCGCTTCGAGCAGGCCGCGCAAGGCGTAGCCGATGGTATGGGTCAGCGGCAGCAGCGGGTTGTCCAGGCAGTTCGAAGCGAACCAGCCGTTGGGGCGCTGCTTGGTGAGCGCCCAGTCGACCTGGCGCAGGCCGGCATCGCCATAGCCGTGGCCCGGCGCGACGCGATCCGCTTCGAACAGGCCCCAGGCCACGTGCGTTTCATAGGCCTTGTCGCCGGCGCTGGCGAACGGCGTCGGATGGCGGCGCCAGCAGCCGTCGGCATCCTGGCTGTCGCGCAGCCAGCTTGCCGCGCGGTGCATGGCGTCTTCGTAGGGCGCGCCATAGGCTGCCACGCCGGCGGCCAGGCCCAGCAGAATCTGCCCCGTGTTGAAGGTGACGGGCACGCGTGGCGTGGAATCGATTTTCCCGCCCTGGAAACCGCCTTCCGGGAACTGGATGGCCACGCACCAATCGAGCATGCGCCGCGCCCGCCCGTGCAGCGCTTCATCTTTACCATGCGCGCCCGTGCGCCTCGCCACGGTGATCACGGTGGGAATGATGTAGCCGGTGGTCTCCGGGTAGGAGCTCGACCAGCCCGTTTGCAGGCTGTAGTCGCGCGCGACGCCGCCGTCGTTTGAACTGGAATGGTCCTGCGCCGCGCACAGCCAGGCCGTGCAGGCCTGGACGATGGCGGCCGGCCCGGGGTCAACGGCGGGCAGGCCGAGGCGGTCGGACAGCCGTTCCATGCGTGCCGCCGGCGATAGCCTGGCTGGCAGAGTGAAAGTGTTCCTGATGGTACCGAGCAGTGTGCGCATGGCAGTGTTGGCGATGTTGTTGGCCCAGCCTACTGTAGCGCCGGCGGCCGTCACGGCTATTGACTTGCCGCAAGGATCAGCTATCGCCGGAATTGACGCATAATGGCCACTTCACCGTTGTCGACGAGGCCCGCCATGAACAGCGTCACGCTTGCATACACAGTCGTCACCAATCCCGACTCCTTTGTCGGCTTCAAGTATTACGTCAAGGCGGGGCAGGCATTCGATGCCGATGATTTTGCCTATTCCTACAAGCTGAAACGCTCGGACCTGGACCCCGACAGCGTGCTGGCCACCCGCGAGGCGGCGGCCAATCTGCAGCCGGGCGAGTGGCTGAGCGTGTCGCATTCGGTTGCGGCGTAGCCGGCAGTTCTAGGCTGGTGCAAACCAGACGCGCAATTCATCCTCGGCCCTCTGCGCCGTTGCCTGCGTCAAGGTCAGCACGATGATTTTTTCCCGCGCCGGGCGGTGGCCATCGCCGACGGCCAGTTCGATGGCTTGCTCGAAGCTCGCGTAGCCGTGGCCGAATTCATGCGGGCATTGCTGCACGATGCGCGCCGCCTTGCCGGCGTTGCGGTCCGCCAGGTGGATGATGGGATTACCGTCATAAAACGGCTGGCCATTGGCAAACGCGGTGCGCAGATACGGCGTGCACTGGCCGTCGAGGAAAGCCAGGCGTGCCTGCCAGCAGGCCTCGGCCGCCGCATACACGGCATGGTCATCGAGAAAATCGGCAAACAGGACGTCGTTTATCATGTTTTTTTCGGCTAGATGCCGAACACTTTCAAGATCGCGTCAGTGAATCCCTCGAACCAGCTGCCCACCTTGCCCGGCTGCTTGCCGTGGCGCGGGGTTTCTTCGTACAGGTAGACGCCGTTGCCGCCGTCGAAGCGGTCGTTGAGCAGCGCCTGCTGGCCGCGCAGGTAGGGGATGAAGGTTTCGCTGCGCATCGTCGAATACAGCACGTCGGTACTGAAACCCAGGGTGGCGGACTGGCTGATGGAGCGTCCCAGGCCGGCCCGCTCGAGGCGCACGCCGCGGCAGCCGCGCACGATCAGGGTGACGGGGCCGCGAAAGACGATGAAGCGCAGCTGCAGGGTGAGCCAGGCATGCAGGCTGCCCAGGCGCCAGTGACTCGATATCGCCAGCGGCTGGCCTGCCTCGCAGACCAATCCCACGAGGCCACGCGGCTGGAACACGAGGGCGCCGCCGGCCGGCAGGTGGACGACGGCCACTTCCAGCAGCGGGTCGTCGCTGGCCGATATCGTCACGGATGCAGGCTCGCCGCTTTCCAGCCGGGTCAGCGCCACCATGTCGGCGGCCAGGCTGGTGAACGGGAAGCGCCAGTCCAGCAGCCATTGCGTGCGTTTGCAGCTGCTGACGGGCGACGATTGCAGGTATTCGGGATGGATCAGCATCCGCTGGCCAGGCTGCAATTGAAGCGCCTGCGAGACGGCGGAAATGCGCGATTCGCCATGCGGCGGCAGGGGCAGTGTGCTGCCTGCCAGCTGCAGTTCGCGCGCGATCGACAACGGCGGCAAACGGGCGGCGACGGGCGCCAGCACGAAGTAGAAGAAGGCCTTGATGGCGGCGGGGAGCAAAATAGCCGACAGCACCAGCAGGGCGGCCGTGGGCGCGACGTCCAGCACGGGCGCGCGCCAGCGGGCGATCCAGTTGCGCGCCAGCTGGCTTTCGCCGGCCGCGATGGCCTGTTGCACGGGCGCCAGGGCGCCGGCCAAGGCCGTGCTGTCAATGGCAAATGGCGCCGGACGGGAAGCGTCGCCGGTGCGGGCGTGCTGCGCTACCCAGGCCTGATACGCTTGCAGGTTGATGTCGCGCAGACGCTGACCCTGCGCTTCGAGCTGCGACAGCTGCGCGTAGGCATCGCTGCCGGGCAGGCGGGCCGCCAGCGGGTGCTGCGCTTCCAGTTGCCGGCGCTGGCGCAGGTTGTGTTGCAACGCGGCATACGCGCGCACATGTTCCGCGTGCAGGCGCGCCAGGGTCTGGCGCGCATCTTCGCCTTGGATCGCCGCTTGCAGGGCGGTCAGATAGCGGGCTTCCTGCGCCAGCACTTCGATTTCCACGCGGCGCGTGGCTTCTTCCTGCGCGTGCAGGGCCAGGGTGGTCGTGTCGGGGAGGGGGAGGCTAAACAGTGACGGCTGCTGCCGCGCGCGCAAGGTCGTCAATTGCGCCTGCACTTCCTTCAAGCGGGTGGCGATGGCCGCTTGCGAGGCCTTTTGCAAGGCGTTGACCCGCGCCGTGGCGGCAGCGGCCAGGCCGGCGCCATGGCCGTCCGCCATGCTGGATGCTGTTTTGAGCGCGGCCACGGCCTCGCTGCCGGCGCTGTAGGCGCGCCATTCGGCCAGCAGCATGCGTCCGGCCAGCAGGATGACGATGAACAGGGCGAACTGCAGCGCGTGGCGCAACAGGAAGCGCAGCAGGGACGTCAGCAGCTGGCGCAAGGAGATGCCGGCTTAGGCGGCCGCGCTATCGGCGTCGGCACAGCATTTCTTGTACTTCTTGCCGCTGCCGCAGTGGCACGGGTCGTTGCGGCCCGTTTTCGGCAGTTCGCGCAGCACGGTGGCGCCGGGCTGGCTTTGTTTCAGGTGGCGCTGGCGCGCCCAGGCCGCATTGATGGCGATGACGGCGGGAATCACGCCATCCATGGCCGCTTCGGCCGCATCGTCATCGAGTTCGCTGGCGCTGGCCAGGTGCTGGAACGGCGCCAGGTAATCAGGATGGCTGACGGCCAGGGCCGCCCACTGGGGCTTGTCCAGGCTCGTGCCCAGGATGAAACCGGCGCACCAGGCGGGCACGCTCCATTCGGGGCCGCAGACGTAGATGGGCTCGAAGCTGTCCGGGTCTTTCGCCAGCCATTCGACCATGTAGGCATGGTGGCGCTGCGCCAGGCTGGCCGCGCGTACGCTGGCCTCGTCCTGGGCCGGCAAGGCGCTGCCGGCCGCCTTGTCCCATACCCAGGGCAGCCATTGTTCGGCCGCGATCTGCTTCGGGCTCAGGGCGACGGCCGTGAGGAAACCTTCCAGCATCGACACGTCCATGGCGCGGCTTTCCAGCGCAGGCGCGGCCAGCAGGGTGTCGAGTTCGGCGTATTCGTCGTCGGAGAGGGGCATGGTGGTGGAGATGCTGGACATAATATTCTTTGGTGACGTGGGTGGATGGCCGGTGGCCCTGGCCGTATTGTACCGCCCGGCAAGGAGGAAACCGGCGCTGGAATGAAAAACGGCGGCCCGCAGGCCGCCGTTGTCAGCTAAGGCAGAAACTTACTTCACGCCGTGCATCAGTTTGTTGATCAGCGGTGCGATCAGGAACAGGATCACGCCGGCGCCCAGCAGGGACCAGAAGCCGAAGGTGTAGCCGGACAGGGCCGACTGCACCGACATGCCGCTCTCGCCGCTGACGTAGCTGGCGAAGATGCCCGACAGGTTGTTGCCGATACCGGTCGACAGGAACCAGCCACCCATGCCCATGCCGACCAGGCGTACCGGGGCCAGCTTGGTGACCATCGACAGGCCGATAGGTGACAGGCACAGCTCGCCGATCGATTGCAGCACGTAGACGGTGGTCAGGGTCCAGAACGGGATCTTGTTGTCGGCGCCAACCAGGCTCGACAGAGCGAAGATCAGCAAACCGAAGGCCAAGGCATTGCCCAGCAAGCCCAGGCCGAATTTGCGCGGGATCGAAGGATTGACGTTGTGGCGCGCCAGGAAGACCCAGACGGCGGCGATGATCGGCGCGAAGACGATGATGGCGACCGAATTGACGGTCTGGAAGTAGGCGGTCGGGAAGATCCAGAAGCCCAGGTCGCGGTTGACGATCTTGTCGGCCAGGAAGGTGAACGAGCTGCCTGCCTGTTCGAAGAACATCCAGAACAGGATGTTGAAGACGAAGATCAGCAGCATGGCGATGACGCGGTCGCGCGCCACCTTGCCGTTGCGGATGCCTTCGAACATCAGCATCACGGCCAGGCCGACGAACAGCACGGTTAGGACGATTTGCAGCTTTTCAGCGCCGACCGTCAAGAGGAAGTACATCAGCGGGATCACGCACAGGGAGCCGACGGCCACCCAGACGACGCGCATCGGGTTGCCGGAACCGGCTTCCGGCGCACCGATGCCCTTCAGGGCGCGGCGGCCGATGAAGAACCATACCAGGCTGATCAGCATGCCGAAACCGGAGGCCATGAAGACCATCTTGTACGAAGGCATGGCGCTGGTGCCGAAGATCGACTCGGCCAGCCACTGGGTGAAGACGGGCGCGACCATGGCGCCCATGTTGATGCCCATGTAGAAGATCGTGAAGCCGCTGTCGCGGCGCGGATCGGCGGTCGTGTACAGCTTGCCGACCATGGTCGAGATGTTCGGCTTGAACATGCCGTTACCGACGATCATGGTGGCCAGGCCCAGGTTGAAGATGTCCTGGTTCGGTACCGAGATGCAGAATAGGCCGGCGGCCATGAAGACGGCGCCCAGCAGGATGGAGCGCTGGTAACCGATGACGCGGTCGGCGATGTAGCCGCCGAACAGGGCGCCGGCGTACACCAGCGCGAGGAAGGAACCGTAGGTAAGGTTGGCCGCTGCCTGTCCCGAAGCGTCACCAGCGTGGAACTGGGCAACGATGTACAGTACCAGCGCCCAGCGAACTCCGTAGAACGCGAAGCGTTCCCAGAATTCAGTCATGAACAACATCCACAATGGGCTTGGATGGCCCATAATCTGCTTGAACTCGGGAATAACGGCTTCCTTGTTGGGCGTAGTCGCACCGCTCATGCGGTTCCTCCTGAAAAATTATTATAGTCGATCGATAAAACAAACTTATGGAAGCCTGCGGGCGGCGGGGACTCTCATGAAGAACCTCACGCACGGGAATTCCAATAGGCTGGCATTCTAATCTACAAATTGCGCTGAGCGAAGGTTTCGATTCGCATTAGCAAGAATGACTGTTTCATATTGGTCAAACCGGTTTGCATGCAAGGATGGGCCCGGCGATTTTGCGGCGGCACAGCACAACTTGCCTGACTTGTCGTATATTAAGGCTGCAAGACCTTCGAGCATCGATTTTTAAAGGATTTTTCGCATTATGGAACACGACGTTATCGATACTCTGGTTTCACCGGAAGGCCGCCTGGACGTGCTCTCCAAGACTGAAGTCAACAAACTGCTCGATACCAGCCAGGGCGGCCTCTACAACACCTTCCGCCGCTGCGCGCTGGCGGTCTTGAACTGCGGCAGCACCATCGACGATGGCCGCGCCCTGCTGGAGCGCTACCAGTCGTTTGAAATCTCCATCATCCAGCGCGAGCGCGGCATCAAGCTCGACATCAAGGGCGCGCCGGCCATCGCCTTTGTTGACGGCAAGATGATCAAGGGCATCCACGAGCACCTGTTTGCCGTGCTGCGCGACATCATCTTCGTCAGCGATGAAGTGACGGGCAATCCGAAATTCGACTTGCACAGCACGGAAGGCGTGACGGACGCCGTCTTCCACATCCTGCGCAACGCCAACGTGCTGCAAACCCAGCTCAACCCGAACCTGGTCGTGTGCTGGGGCGGCCACTCGATCAACCGCGCCGAATACAATTATTCGAAGGAAGTGGGCTACCAGCTGGGCTTGCGCGGCCTCGACATCTGCACCGGCTGCGGCCCGGGCGCCATGAAGGGCCCCATGAAGGGCGCCACCATCGGCCACGCCAAGCAGCGTTTGCACAATGGCCGCTACCTGGGCATCACGGAGCCGGGCATCATCGCGGCCGAGTCGCCGAACCCCATCGTCAATGACCTCGTCATCATGCCGGACATCGAAAAGCGCCTGGAAGCGTTCGTGCGCGCGGGCCACGGCATCGTCGTCTTCCCCGGCGGCGCGGGCACGGCCGAAGAGATTCTGTACATCCTCGGCATCCTGCTGCACCCGGATAACGCCGAAATTCCCTTCCCGCTGATTTTCACGGGTCCGGAAACGTCGCGCGAATACTTCGTGCAGATCAACCAGTTCATCCACGACACCCTGGGCCCGGAAGCGCAGCAGCGCTACAAGATCATCATCGACGACCCGGAACTGGTGGCGCGCGAGATGCTCGAAGGCATACGCCAGGTGCGCGAATTCCGCAAGGCGCACAGCGACGCGTATTACTTCAATTGGTTGTTGAAGATCGATCACGAGTTCCAGAAGCCGTTCCAGCCCACGCATGAAAACATGCGCAACCTGAGCCTGCACAAGAACCAGCCCACGCACTTGCTGGCAGCCCAGCTGCGCCGCGCGTTTTCGGGCGTGGTGGCGGGCAACGTCAAGGACGACGGCATCCGCTCGATCGAAAAGCACGGCAACTTCGAGATCCATGGCGACAAATCCATCATGGGCCCCATGGATGCGCTGCTCGCTTCCTTCGTGGCGCAGCACCGCATGAAACTGGCGGGCACGGCGTACGTGCCTTGCTATACAGTCATCCAGTAACTTTTCAGCCGCCGCCCGCCGCCTGCATCTGCCGGGGGCGGGCGGCGCTTTTCCACTGATGCTCCCATGCTGTTCCTTCGCCGCCACAGGCAATCAAATCGCTTGCATCATCGATTCTTGGGTGCTATCTTTGGAACCGGTTCCAAAATAAAAATATGCAGGTCAACAGGTAGTGGAGAGCAAGCTTGGATTCAGTACGCAGCATTAAAAAGACAGCCGTCGGCGAACCGGCCCGGCCCGTGACCATCGCCCAGGTGGCGCGCGAGGCGGGCGTGTCGAAGACGAGCGTGTCGCGCTTTCTCGGCGGCGAACTCGACGCCCTGTCCGAGAACATCCGCCAGCAGATCACCAGCACCATCGCGCGCCTCGGCTACCAGCCGAACCAGATGGCGCGCGGTCTCAAGCGGGGCCGCACGCGCCTGATCGGCATGGTCGTGGCCGACATGCTCAATCCCTACACCGTGGCCGTGCTGCAAGGCGTGGAAGCGGCTTGCCAGCAGCATGGCTATACCTTGATTTTGTGTAATACCGGCAATGATGAACAGCGCGAACGGCAGTCGCTGGCCGCGCTGCGCTCGTACAGCGTGGAAGGGCTTATCGTCAACACGCAGGGACGCAACATCGAGTCGTCCGACTTGCAGCAGGCGGAAATGCCCATCGTGCTGGTCGACCGCCGCATCGAGGGCGCCGATTTCGACCTGGTGGGCCTGGACAATGTGCAGGCGGGCCGCCTGGCCACGGCGCATCTGATCGAACAGGGTTTCGACGCCATCGCCTTCGTCGCACCGCCCTTGACGGGCGTCAGTTCGCGCCTGATGCGCGCCGACGGTTTCCAGGCCGTGATGGCCGAGCATCCGGGCTGCGTGGGCGAAGTGCTGGCCGTGGACCTGGACGACCGGCCTTCCATCGACGCGCAGGTGCGGCAATGCCTGGCGCAGTGGGGCGGCCGCCGCGTGGCGCTGCTGGCCTCGAACGGCATGGTGGCGCTGGAACTGGCGCTGATGCTGCAGCGCCTCGCATTGCGCATGCCGCAGGACGTGGGCTTGCTGGGCTTTGACGAATTGCCGTGGTCGCCGCTGGCGGGCCTGAGCACGATCGAGCAGCAGACGTACGAGATCGGTTTTTCGGCGATGACGTGCATGCTGTCGCGTTTGCAGGGCGAGCAATGCCCGCCGCGCGAAGTGCTGTTGCCAGGCAAGCTGATCGTGCGCAACTCCACCCGGGGCGGCGACTGACGGGGAAGAGGGCCTTGCCCTTTTTTTTGGGAAGGTTATGGAACCGGTTTCATGGATTGTATTCACACTGGAAAGGGGCGTGGATAGTCAAGCGAAGTAATGGTGGAAAACGGCAAGAGACGAGGTAAATCGTCCATTTGACAATATTCCCGGAAGTGCCTCGACGAGGCCGGTACCGGGATCACAGGAGACTGAAGCATGAAGATGACGACACTGTTTTACGCGAAAATCGTGGCCTGCGCACTGGCAGCAACGTGCGCCCTGGGCGCAGCCGCCGACGCCGGCGCCCAGACGCTTGGCGACTTGATCAAGAAAGGCAAGCTGACCATCGGCGTCGTCAGCGGCACGCCGCCGTTCGGCAGCATCGACGCCAAGGGCGTGCCCGTCGGCTATGACGTCGACGTCGCCAACCTGATCGGCAAATACCTGAACCTGCCCGTGGAAGTGGTGCCCCTGACGGCGCCATCGCGCGTGCCGTCGCTGGAATCGGGCAAGGTCGACTTCCTCGTGGCCACCCTGGCGCCCACGCCGGAACGGGCCAAGACCCTGATGTTCACCATGCCCTACAGCGCGTTTGAACTGGCCATCGTCGCGCCCGTCGGCGGCAAATTCAAGGCCCTGGCCGACCTGAAGGGCAAGAAGGTGGGCGTGACGCGCGGCACCACGAATGACACGGCGCTGAGCCGCATGGCGCCGGCCGGCACCAGCATCGTGCGTTTCGAGGATGACGCCACCGTGACCCAGGCCTTGCTCAGCAAGCAGGTCGACGCCGTCTCGATCCCCAGCACGATGGCGCTCGACATCATCAAGACGCGCGGCGCGGGCAAGATCGAGGTCCGCTTCTCCTACTCGCTGCAACCGAACTCGATGGCCGTGCGCCGCGGCGACTTCGAACTGCACCAGTGGCTCAACAACTTCATCTACTACGTCAAGCTGAACGGCGAACTCGATGCCATCGCGCGCAAGTGGAGCGGCGCGCCGCTGCCGGCGCTGCCAACCTTCTGATACCGCAACCCGCACAGCGATAGTGCTCGTCCGCACGGCGCGCCGCCATGGTGGCGCAGCCGGGGATGCGCACGTAGAAAGGAGTTGAGTATGCCGTATGAATTTCATTTCGAACTTGTCATGCAGTCGCTGGACCGCCTGTTGTGGGGCGCGGCGCTGACGATACGCCTGAGCGCCCTGTCGATGGTGCTGGGGCTGGCGGTGGGCGTGTGCGCCGCCGTCATCCTGAAGAACGGTCCCGCCTATGCCCGCGCCATGGTGCGCGCCTATGTCGAGATCATCCGCAGCACGCCGTTCCTGGTGCAGCTGTTCATCATCTACTTCGGCTTGCCGTCGCTGGGCCTGCAGCTCGACGCGAACGGCGCCGCGCTCGTCGCCATGACGGTCAACCTGGGCGCTTATGCGGCCGAGATCGTGCGCGCCGGCATCGGCACCGTGCATCCGTCGCAGCTCGAGGCGGCCCAAGCCCTGGGCATGACGCGCTGGCAGATGATGCGCCACGTGGTGCTGCTGCCGGCGCTGGAAAAAGTCTATCCCGCGCTGGCCAGCCAGTTCACCTTGATGATGCTTGCCTCGAGCGTCGTATCGGCCATTTCCGCCGAAGAGCTGACTGCCGCCGCCCACCTGCTCGACTCGGAAACCTTCCGCAGCTTCGAGATCTACATCGTCGTGATGGTGCTGTACATCCTGCTGGCCCTGCTGTTCCGCTTCAGCTTCTGGGTGCTGGGCCAGATCGTCTTCAAACGCCGCCGCCGTCTGGGCGCGGCGCGCATGGGAGCATGACATGATCAGTGATTTTTCCTGGGATAACCTGCAATTCCTGCTCGAGGCCACGCGCTGGACCATCGGCCTGTCGCTGATCGTCTTCGTCACGGGCGGCATCGCCGGCTTCGCGGTGGCGCTGCTGCGCACGGCGCGCAGTCCGTTCCTGCGCTGCATCAGCGCCCTGTACATCCAGCTGGTCCAGGGCACGCCCGTGCTGATCGTGCTGTTCCTCACCTATTACGGCCTGGCCCTGTTCGGCTACAAGCTGTCGCCGGTCATCGCGGCCGGCGCGGCGATGACGATCTTCGCCAGCGCCTACCTGGGCGAGATCTGGCGCGGCTGCATCGAAGGCGTGCAGCGGCAGCAGTGGGAAGCATCGGCCGCGCTGGCGCTGAACCGCTACCAGCAGCTGCGCTACGTCATCCTGCCGCAGGCGCTGCGCCATTCGCTGCCGCCGACGGTGGGCTTCATGGTGCAGATCATCAAGAACACTTCGATCACCTCGATCATCGGCGTGGTGGAACTGACGCGGGCAGGGCAACTGGTCAGCAATGCGACCTTCCTGCCGTTCATCGTCTTCCCCATCGTCGCCCTGATCTACTTCGCGATGTGCTATCCGCTGTCGCGCTACAGCCATTCACTGGAAAGGAAATTCCATGCCCATCGTTGAAATCGACAATATCAGCAAGAGCTTCGGCGCCAATCACGTGCTCAAGGGCGTGTCGTTCGCCGTTGAGCGTGGCCAGGTGATCGCCGTGATCGGCCGCAGCGGCTCCGGCAAGAGCACCATGCTGCGCTGTATCAACGGCCTGGAAACCATCGACAGCGGCAGCATCGTCGTGGCCGGCCACACGCTGACGGCGCGCCAGGAACACCTGCTCGACTTGCGCAAGGACGTCGGCATGGTCTTCCAGAGCTACAACCTGTTTCCCCACCTGACCGTGGAAGAAAACGTCATGCTGGCGCCGCGCATCGTCAAGAAGGTGCCCGACGCGCAGGGCCGCGCCACGGCGCTGCGCGTGCTCAAGCAGGTGGGCCTGGACCACAAGCGCGAGTCCTATCCCGAGCAGCTGTCGGGCGGCCAGCAGCAGCGCGTGGCCATCGCCCGGTCGCTGGCGATGGAGCCGCAAGTGATGCTGTTCGATGAAGTGACGTCGGCGCTCGACCCGGAACTGACGCAGGAAGTGCTGAAGGTGATGGAAGAGCTGGCGCAGGCGGGCATGACGATGCTGCTGGTGACGCACGAGATGGAGTTCGCGCGGCGCATGGCCGACGTCACCGTCTTCATGCACCAGGGCTTGGTGTGGGAAAGCGGGCCGTCGGAAGCCTTTTTCAGCAACCCGCAAACGCCCGAAGCGCGCCAGTTCGTCGGCGCGGGAGCGATCAAGTGAGCCCCGTCCTGGTGGCGGCGTCGGCCTACGGCGCAAGCAGGGTGAGGCAGCTGGGGCAAAGCCATTTCATCGACGTGGTGGCCGATGCGGGTGGCGCCGGCATCGAGATCCGCCGCGAACTGTTTACTTCCGACGTGCCGGACCTGGCGCGCATGGGCGCGGCCGTGGCCGCGCGCGGCCTGTACTGCGTGTATTCCACGCCCATCGAATTGTGGGACGCGCACGGGCAGCTGCAGCAAGAACTGCTGCGGCAAATGCTGGACGAGGCGGCGCGCCTGGGGGCGCGCTACCTGAAGGTGTCGCTGGGCCATTACCCGCCCGTGCCGGACTTGCCGGCCTTGAAGGCGCAGCTGGAGGCCGCACCCGTGGCGCTGCTGGTGGAAAACGACCAGACGGCCCACGGCGGCAAACTGGCGACGATGGCGCGCTTCCTGGCGGCGGCGCGCGACATCGGGCTGCCCGTGGGGCTGACCTTCGACATCGGCAACTGGCGCTGGGTGGGCGAGGACGCGCAGCAGGCGGCGCGCCTGCTGGCGCCGTACGTGCGCTATGTGCATTGCAAGGCGGTTCTCGATGACGGGGGCCGGCTGTCCGCCTGCGCCGTCTCCGACGCCGATCCCGCCTGGCGCGCCGTCTTTGCGCACTTTGCGCCGGGCGTGCAGCGGGCCATCGAATTCCCGCTCGAAGGCGTTGACCTGGTGGCCGAAACGGGCCGCTACATTCAGATACTGGAGGCCGCATGATGAAGCTCGACGTTGTTACCTATGGCGAGGCGATGGCGATGTTCGTTGCCGAGCAAACGGGCGACTTGGCCGCCGTGGCGCACTTTACGCGCCGCCTGGCCGGCGCCGAGACGAATGTCGCCATCGGCCTGGCGCGCCTGGGCTTGAAAGTCGGCTGGCTGAGCCGCGTGGGCGACGACTCGTTCGGCCGCTTCATCCGCGCCAGCGTGCAGGCCGAGGGCGTCGATTGCAGCCGGGTCGTCGCCGTCGCCGGCCAGTCCAGCGGCTTCCTGCTCAAGGAAAAGGCCGAGAACGGCGCCGACCCGCTGGTCGAATACTTCCGCAAGGGTTCCGCCGCCAGCCGGCTGGCGCCCGAGCACTTCGACCCCGCCTATTTCCTGTCCGCGCGCCATTTGCACGCCACGGGCGTGGCCGCGGCGCTGTCCGGGACCAGCCTGGCGTTCGCCGGCCAGGCGCTCGATTTCATGCGTGCCAACGGCCGCACCGTGTCGTTCGATCCGAACCTGCGGCCCTCGCTGTGGCCGTCACAGGCCGTCATGGTCGAACAGATAAACCGCCTGGCCGCCAAGGCGGACTGGGTGCTGCCTGGCCTGGGGGAGGGGAAAATCCTCACCGGCCACGACCTGCCGCACGACGTCGCCGGCTTTTATCTGCAGCAGGGCGCGCGCCTGGTGGTCATCAAGCTGGGCGCCGAGGGCGCCTATTACCGCACGGCCGATGGCGACAGCGGCATGGTGGCGGGCGAGCGCGTGGCCAAGGTGGTCGACACGGTGGGCGCCGGCGATGGCTTCGCGGCCGGCCTGGTCAGCGCCTTGCTGGAAGGCTTGCCGCTGGCGCAGGCGGTAGGGCGCGGCAACCGGGTCGGCGCCTTCGCCATCCAGGTGGCAGGAGACATGGAAGGCTTGCCCACCCGCGCCCAGCTCGACGCGCTGGACCCATCTTGAACCGAACAGGGGAAATACTCGTGAAAAAACATGTGGTTGTCTATAAAAAGCTGGCCGAGCCGCTGCTGGCGCGCCTGCGCGCCGAATGCGAGGTGACGTACTTCGAAGCGATCGACGCGGGCAACCGCGCCGCGTTCGCCGCCGCCATCCGCGGCGCGCACGGTCTGCTGGGTGCCAGCGTGCGCCTGGACCGCGAATTGCTGGACCCGGCCCTGGACCTGCGCATCATCTCCACCATTTCCGTGGGCGTCGACCAGTTCGACGTCGACTACCTGCGCGAACGGGGCATCTTGCTGGCCAATACGCCGGACGTGCTGACGGAAACGACGGCCGACACCATCTTCGCGTTGATACTCGCCAGCGCGCGGAGAGTCGTCGAACTGGCCGAATTCGTCAAGGCCGGACGCTGGACGCGCAGCGTGGGCGAGAGCCAGTACGGCGTCAACGTGCACGGCAAGACCATCGGCATGCTGGGCATGGGCCGCATCGGCCGCGCCGTCGCCCGCCGCGCGGCACTCGGTTTCGGCATGCAGGTGCTGTACGTGAACGGCGAAGCGGTGCCCGAGGTGGAAGCGGCGCTGGGCGCGCGCCAGGTGGCGCTCGACGAGCTGCTGGCGGGCTCCGATTTCGTCTGCGTGGTGCTGCCGCTGACGGCGCAGACGGAACGCATGATGGGTCGGCGCGAATTCGCGCTGATGCGCCCCGGCGCCATCTTCATCAACGGTTCGCGCGGGCGCATCGTCGACGAGGCGGCGCTGATCGAAGCGCTGCGGCAGGGCGTCATCTACGGCGCCGGTCTCGACGTGTTCGAGCGCGAACCGCTGGCGCCGGACAATCCGCTGCCGCACATGGCCAACGTGGTGGCGCTGCCGCACATCGGCTCGGCCACGCACGAAACGCGCTACGCCATGGCGCAGCAGGCCGTGGACAACCTGCTGGCCGGCCTGCGCGGCGAGCGTCCGCGCCACCTGGTCGGCTAAGAGCAGCATCCATAAAAACAGACAGGGAAAGAAATGAAGAACAAGGTAGCAAGGGCAATGATCATCGGCGCAGGCGCCTGCGGCGGCCTGTGTAGCGCGCAGTCGAGCGTGGCCATGTACGGCATCGCGGACCTGGGCGTGGTGTCCGAGAACGGCGGCCCCGGCGGCAGGGTTCTCAAGCTGACGAGCGGCATCGCCAACGGTTCGCGGCTCGGTTTCAAGGGCAGTGAAGACCTGGGCGGCGGCACGACGGCGATATTCACAATGGACGCGGGCATCCTGGCCGACACGGGCGCTTCGGCCCAGGGCGGCCTGCTGTTCGGACGCCAGGCCTTCGTCGGCCTCGCCGGCGCGGCGGGCACGCTGCGCCTGGGCCGCCAGTACACCTTCATCGACAGCAGCCTGGGGGCGCTGGACCCGTTTTACCTGGGTTTTGCGGGCAGGATGAGCAACGTTTTCACGGCCGGCTACATCAGCCGGGTTGACAACAGCATCACCTACAGCTCGCCCGTGCGCGGCGGCCTTTCCGGCGAACTGGCGTACGGCTTCGGCGAAGTGCCGGGCGACGCGTCGGCCAGACGCTACATGGGCGCGGCGGCCACCTATGCCAGCGGGCCGCTGTATGTGCGCATGGCGCACCAGGACGCCAATACGCTATCAAGCGCGCTGGTGACGGGCAGGGCAAGGAACACGGTACTGGGCGCCACCTGGGACTTCGGCGTCGTCAAGGCGCATGGCGCCGTTGCCGTCAGCAAGAGCACGGCGGGCGCCGCCACGACGGTCGACAGCGCGGACCTGATGCTGGGCGCCACCGTGCCTGTCGGGCCGCACCGTGTCCTGTTCTCGTACGTGCGGCGCGACGACCGGCGCGCCGCCAACGGCGACGCTACGCAGATCGGCATCGGCTACACCTACGCGCTGTCGAAGCGCAGCACCTTGTACGCGGCCTACGCGCACATCGACAACCGCAATGGCGCCGCTTATTTGGTGGGCAACGCCACCGACAACGGCACCGGCAACCAGGCCTGGAACCTTGGCCTGCGCCACACTTTTTAAGGGGGAAATCGAATGAAGAAAATCGGATGGATACTGGTCGGTGCCAGCACCGTGGCGCGCGAATGGATGGTCGATGCGATCGGCCAGCAGGGCGACGCCGAAGTGCTGGCCGTGGTCAGCCGCGATGCCGCACGCGGCGCCGCCTTTGCCGGGCAGTTCGGCATCGCCGCCAGCTACACGGACCTCGATGCGGCGCTCGCGCATCCGGGCGCGGACGCCGTATATATCAGCACCACCAACGAGCTGCACATGGCGCAGACCTTGCAGGCGGCGCGCGCCGGCAAGCACGTGCTGTGCGAGAAGCCGCTGGCGCTGAACCTTGACGACGCCCGCCGCATGGTCGATGGCTGCGCCGAGGCGGGCGTGGTGCTGGGGATTAACCACCACCTGCGCAACGCGGCCAGCCACGGCAAGGTGCGCGAACTGATACGCGCCGGCGAGATCGGCCAGCCCCTGTATGGCCGCGTGCTGCACGCGAACAACCTGCCGCAGCACCTGCGCGGCTGGCGCCTCGATGCGCCGGAGTCGGGCGGCGTCACGCTCGACATGTTCGTGCACGATGTCGATACCCTGCGCTTCCTGCTGGACTCGGAGCCGCGCCACGTCACGGCCTGCGCCACCAGCGGCGGCATGACGGTGGCCGGGCTGGAAGAGGGGCTGATGGCCGTCATCGAGTTCGACAACGGCGCCCTGGTGCAGGTGCACGATGCGTTCAACGCGCCATATTCGCTGTCCGGCGTGGAAATCATCGGCACCAAGGGCACCATCTTCGCCACCGGCGTGATGACGCAGCGCCCCGTCGGCACCATCAGCCTGACGCGCGACGGCGGCAAGGTCGACATCCCCGTCGAGCATGAAAACCTGTACGTGCGCTCGGTGCGCGCCTTCCAGCGCGCCATGCGCGGCGAAGGGCAGCCGGCCGCCACGGGCGACGACGGCATGCGCGCGCTGGCCACGGCGCTGGCGGCGCAGCAGGCCAGCCGCAGCCACCAGCGCGTGACCCTGGCCGGCTGACGACCGCCCGCACAAATAAAAAAGCCGCCTGATCGCAAAATCAGGCGGCTTTTTATTGGCTTGCGTCCGTGATTATTCTTCGCGGCGCAGGTGAGGGAACAGCAGGACGTCGCGGATGTTCGGCGAATCCGTGATGATCATCATCAGGCGGTCGATGCCGATGCCGCAGCCGCCGGCTGGCGGCATGCCGTATTCCAGCGCGCGGATGTAGTCGGCGTCGTAGAACATCGCCTCTTCATCGCCGGCGTCCTTGGCGGCCACTTGCGCCAGGAAGCGGGCCGACTGGTCTTCCGCATCGTTCAACTCGGAGAAACCGTTGGCGATTTCGCGGCCCACCATGAACAGCTCGAAGCGTTCGGTGATGCCGGCCACCGTGTCGGAAGCGCGCGCCAGTGGCGACACTTCGACCGGGTAGTCGATGATGTAGGTCGGTTCCCACAGCTGCGCTTCAGCCGTTTCTTCGAACAGCGCCAGTTGCAGCGCGCCCAGGCCGGCCGTGGCGAACGGCTTGACGCCGAATTTCTTCAGCTCTTCCTTGATGAAGTCCGCATCGTTCAGCTGCTCCGGCGTGTAGCCCGGTGCGTATTTGTTGATCGCTTCGACGATGGTCAGGCGGTGGAACGGTTTTGCCAGGTCCAGTTCGCGGCCGCCGTAGGTCAGGGTGGCGGTGCCGTGCGCGTCGATGGCGGCCTGGCGGATGACGGCTTCCGTGAAGTCCATCAGCCATTTGTAGTCGGTGTAGGCCGCGTAGAATTCCATCATCGTGAATTCCGGGTTGTGACGGATCGACACGCCTTCGTTGCGGAAGTTGCGGTTGATCTCGAACACGCGGTCGAAGCCGCCTACCACCAGGCGCTTCAGGTACAGCTCGGGCGCGATACGCAGGAACATCTGCATGTCCAGCGCATTGTGGTGCGTGATGAACGGTTTTGCTGCCGCACCACCCGGGATCGTGTGCAGCATCGGCGTTTCCACTTCCATGAACTCGTTCTTTTCCATGAAGCGGCGGATCGACGAGATGGCGGCGGTGCGGGCCTTGAAGGTGCGGCGCGTCTCTTCGTTCATTATCAGGTCGACGTAGCGCTGGCGGTACTTCGTTTCCTGGTCGGCCAGGCCGTGGAATTTGTCCGGCAGCGGGCGCAGCGATTTGGTGATCAGACGCAGTTGCGTGACCTTGATGGTCAGTTCGTCCGTCTTGGTCTTGAACAGGGTGCCTTGCACGCCCAGGATATCGCCCAGGTCATAGTGGTGCAGGGCGGCCATGGCCGCTTCGCCGGTGATGTCCAGGGTGGCGTAGATCTGGATGCGGCCGTCGGCCTTCGGGCCGGAAGCGTCCTGCAGGGTGGCGAAAGCGGCTTTCTTGCCCGCTTCGCGCTTGAGCATCATGCGGCCGGCCAGCACCACGTGTACGGGGTTTTCTTCCAGTTCTTCACGCGTCTTGCTGCCGTATTGCGCGTGCAGGTCGGCCGCCTTGTGCTCGGGGCGGAAGTCGTTCGGGAAGGCGACGCCTTGTTCGCGCAGTGCTGCCAGCTTGACGCGGCGCTCGGCGATGATCTTGTTTTCATCGGGTGCGGCGGCTTGTTCTTGGATATCCGTAGTCATGGTGTTCTTCGTTGGTGATTATTGATGATGTGGCGCCAGCGCAGGCGCCACGCTGGCAAACAGTGCGTCGACGTCGAGCGTGGAGAAATTCGGCACGATGGCAATGACGTTGTCGAAGGCGGCAAACGCTTCGGCCGGCAGGGTGGTGGTGAGCACCACGGCGCGCATGCCGGCACGGCGCGCCGCTTCCACGCCCAGGGGCGCGTCTTCAAAGACGATGCAGTTGTGCGGCAGCGCGCCAGCCAGCTGTGCGCCTTTCAGGAAAACGTCCGGGTGCGGCTTGCCCCGTTCCACGTCCGAGGCGCCGACGATGGCGTCGAAACGCTGGCGCAGGTCCAGGCCGTCGAGCGTGAAATCGATGTTTTCCGTCGGTGCCGCCGAACCGACCACCAGCGCGACCTTGTTGCGGCGCGCGCTGGCCGTCAAAGCGTCGAAACCGGCGACCGTGGCCAGGTGCGGGCCATACAGTTCGCGGTAGACGATTTCCTTTTCAGCGAGCAGGGTGACGTGGTCGGCATCCTCGCCCAGGTACTTGGCGATGATTTCGCGGCCATGGCGTTCTGCCGTGTCGCGGAAAAAAGCGTCCGCGTCCAGCGCATGGCCGTGGCGTTCAAAGAACGCCAGCCACGATGTCGTGTGGAAGGCCATGTTGTCGACGATCGTGCCATCCATGTCGAACAGGAAGGCGCGCTGCGCTGGAGCGGATGCATTCATCCTTATACGCCTTGCTTGAGCGAGGCGGAGATGAAGTCGTCGATGTCGCCATCGAGCACGCCCTTGGTATTGCCCGTCTCGAAACCGGTGCGCAAGTCCTTGATGCGGGACTGGTCCAGCACGTAGGAGCGGATCTGGTGACCCCAGCCCACGTCCGTCTTCGAGTCTTCCAGCTTTTGCTGCTCGCTCATGCGCTTGCGCAGCTCATGCTCGTACAGCTTCGCTTTCAGCATTTCCATCGCTTCGGCGCGGTTGCGGTGCTGCGAACGGTCGTTCTGGCACTGCACCACGATGCCGGTCGGCGCGTGGGTCATGCGGACGGCGGAGTCGGTTTTATTGATGTGCTGACCACCGGCACCCGACGCGCGGTAGGTATCGACCCGGATATCGGCCGGGTTGACGTCGATCTCGATCGAATCGTCGACTTCCGGATACACGAACAGCGACGTAAACGAGGTATGGCGGCCGTTGGCCGAGTCGAACGGCGACTTGCGCACCAGGCGGTGCACGCCCGTTTCCGTGCGCAGGAAGCCGTAGGCGTGATCGCCCTCGACCTTCAGGGTGGCCGTCTTGATGCCGGCTACCTCGCCGTCTGACTGCTCGAGGATTTCGACTTTAAAACCCTTGCGTTCGCAATAGCGCAGGTACTGGCGCAACAGCATCGAAGCCCAGTCCTGGGCTTCCGTACCGCCGGCGCCGGCCTGGATGTCGATGAAGCAGTTGTTCGGGTCCATCGGATTGTTGAACATCCGGCGGAATTCCATGCTTTCGATGACCTTGCGGATTTCCTGCACGTCCTGCTCGATCGCTTCGAGCGTCTCGTCGTCGCCTTCTTCGCGGGCCATGTCGAACAGGTCGCGGGTGTCGCGCAGGTCGGCATCGGCCTTGGCCAGGGTGAAGACGATGGCTTCCAGCGCCTTCTTCTCTTTACCGAGGTCCTGGGCGCGCTTGGGATCGTTCCAGACGGTGGGGTCTTCCAGCTCTTCGTTGACTTGCTCTAGTTTCTCCGACTTGACAGTGAAGTCAAAGATACCTCCGAAGTTCGGCTTCGCGGACCGTCAGGTCGTTGAGCAGGGCGGAGATGATATTGATGCGTTCGGCTTCCATAATGTTCTGGTCTTCTATGGTGAAATCAAACCCTGAATTATACGCGAGCGCGGCGCGTTTCTGATGCCGGCGGCGCCGAATCGGTGGCGACGGGGGCAATAAAATGACGATTTTGCTGTATTTGCGACAATATTTATGCCTTGATAGGGGCTGGCGTGCTGCGTATGATGCTGGCGATATTGTCTTTCCACAGGAATACATCATGAGCCAACTTCCCCGTCTCGCCCTGTTGCCGCTGCTGCTGGCCGGCTGCGGCACCTTGCCATCCGCCGCCACCGGACCGGTCCAGCTTTCGGCCGCACCGGCCGGCAGCAGCGCCACCCTGGCCCTGCTCGAGACGACGGACTTGCATGCGAATGTGCTCAGTTATGATTACTACAAGCTGCAGGCGGAGCCGTCGATCGGCCTGGAACGCACGGCGGCCCTGATCGCCCAGGCACGTGCGCAATTCCCGAACAATCTGCTGCTCGACAACGGCGACACCATCCAGGGCACGGCGCTGGCCGATTACCAGGCCCTCGTGAAACCGCTGGCCTGCGACCAGACCCTGGCCATCTACAAGGCCATGAATGTGCTGAAAGTGGACGGCGGCGGCATCGGCAACCATGAATTCAACTACGGCCTGGCGTTTTTGAGCCAGGTGACGGGCAACCGCTTCGACGTCGACAGCGTCGACGCCGGCAAGCCGCGCTGCGCCGGCCCCGCCTTCCCGCAAGTGCTGGCCAACGTCTACAGCGTCAGGACGGGCAAGCCCCTGTTTGCGCCATACCACATCATCAACAAGCAGATCACGGCAACCGGCCCCGATGGCAAGCCCGTGACGAGCAGCGTGAAGGTCGGCATCATCAGCTTCGCGCCGCCCACCATCATGGCCTGGGACAAGCGCTGGCTGGAAGGGCGCGTCTACACGCAGGGCGTGCGCGAGACGGCGGAAAAATTCATCCCCGAGATGCGCGCCAAGGGCGCCGAACTGGTGGTGGCCATCTCGCACGGCGGCCTCGATGACAGCCCGTATTCGCCAACGATGGAAAACGGTAATTACTACCTGTCGCAAGTGCCGGGCGTGGACGCCATGCTGATCGGCCACTCGCACCAGCTGTTCCCGAACGCGGCCAGCACGGTGCCGCAGTTTAATTTGCCCGGCGTCGACAAGGTCAGGGGATTGGTCAATGGCGTGCCGACCGTGATGGCCAATTTGTGGGGCAAGCACCTGGGCGTGATCGGCTTGCACCTGCGCCACGACGGCAAGCAGTGGGTCGTCGACAAGAGCGCCACGACGGTGGAAGCGCGCGGCATCCAGAACGCGGACAAGAGTTACGTCCAGCCCGATCCTGCCATCGCCAAACTGGTGGCCGAGGAGCACGCGGCGACGATTGCCTACGTGCAGACGCCGGTCGGCGCCACGGATTTCCGCATGTCGACGTATTTCGCCGACGTGGGCGACGTGAGCGCCATCGAAGTGGTGAACCAGGCGCAAGCGGGCTATCTGGCTGCCTACGTCAAAGCGAACCTGCCGCAGTTCGCGCACCTGCCCGTGCTGTCGATGTCGTCGCCGTTCAAGAGCGGCTCGGCCGGCGTGTCCGACTACACGGACGTCAAGGCGGGCAATGTGGCGCTGAATAATGCGGCCGACCTGTATCTGTATCCGAACGCGCTGTACGGCGTGAAGATGAATGGCGCGGAGCTGAAAGCCTGGCTGGAACAGTCGGCGCGGCGCTTCAACACCATCGACCCGAACAAGCTGGAAGCGCAGGAACTGGTCAACACGGCCCACCCGAGCTACAACTTCGATACGATCACCAGCGCCGACGTGCGCTACCAGATCGACGTCACGCAACAGCCCGGTCAGCGCATCAAGGCGCTCACGTACAAGGGCAAGCCGGTGGACGCCAGCCAGGAGTTTTTGATCGCAACCAATAACTACCGCGCCAGCGGCGGCGGCAATTTCCCGGGTCTCGACGGCAGCAAGACGGTGGTGGCCTCGCCCGACAACAACCGCGAACTGCTGATCGCCTACGTCACGCAAGAGAAAAACCTGACGCGCGCGAAAAACGGCTCGGCACGCAGCTGGCGCTTCGCCAAGGCCGTCACCAAAGGCCCCGTGGTCTTCCACTCGGCGCCGAACGTGATCGACCTGGCCAAGGCGGCCGGCATTGACAACGTGACGCAGCTGAAGCTTGATGATGGCGCGGGCAAGGGCTTTGCGCTGTATCAAGTGGACCTGTCGAAGTGAAGGCATGGTTGTTTGCCATCGCCCTGGCCGTATCGCCGCTGGCATCGGCGGTGCCGGACCTCACGGCCCGGGCCAAGGTCTTGATGCGCGCGGGAGCAGCGACCCAGCCGCAGGCGCGCGTCCTGTTCGAACAGGCGGCGGGGCAGGGCAGCGGTCCCGCCGCGTATTACCTGGGCTTGATGCTCAAGAACGGCATGGGCGGGCCGCAGGACGGCGCCGCCGCGCTGCGCTGGCTGGAACTGGCCGCGCAACGCGGCGTGGCGCCAGCCATGTTCATCGTGGCGAACATGCTGCTCGATAGCGACGAAGCCCGGGCGCGTTACTGGCTCGACGCCGCCTGCGACCTGGAATACCCGGAAGCGCTGCAGCAGAAATCCGTGGCCCTGGCCGAAGGGCAGATGGGCTATGCGCATAGCGAGGAGCAGTCGTTCCTGTACCTGAAGATGGCGACGCATGCGATGGGGCACCGTCCGTCCGAACCCTGAGTTACGCCGGCGCGTCCTTCTTCGGCTTGGCCCGCAAGCTGGCCGCCGCCTCGCCGATGGCGAACGGGTCGCGCGACAGGATGGCCGCGCCCAGGTCGACCAGTTTGGCCGCCGCACCGATGGCCGCTTTCACGTCGGCGATGCGCTTGAGCTGCTGCTTGCCCTTGGCGATGGCGCCCTCGATATCGCCGCGCGCCTGTTCCGCGCCTTCGGCCGTCAGGTAGATGCCGTACGCGCGAAACAGGGACACCATCTGGTCCAGGTGGTTTTCATATTGTTCCAGCAGCGCGCGCTCGTCCGGCGCCAGCGTCTCGCGTTCGCGGATGCGCAATTCCAGCACCAGGCTCGACGCCTGCGCCAGGCTGTCGGCGATGGCGTAGCTTTGGTCTTTCGTCAGTTCGGTCAGTTGGGCCATGGGATACTCCTGTGTGCGCGCCGCTTACCAGCGGGCGGGGGCATAGAAAACAGCCTGTTTTTGCAGCGTGTCGACCTGGCGTGAAAACTGCGCCAGCTGTTGTTCCAGTGCGGGCGCCTGCAGGCGGTCGAGATTGGCGCGCAGCGCGGCCACGCTCGCCTGCAGCGCGTCGACGGCGGCGACGTACGCGGCGACGATCTTTTCCCTTTCCTGCAATTGCCGGCCTTCCAGGTGCAGTCGCGTGCGGATGTAGTTGGCGGCCAGCGGTTCGCGCGGCGCGGCCTTGTCGACGGCGCCGCGCAGCAGGTCCAGGTCGCGCAATTCATCCTGCAAGCCGGCGCGGTAGCTGCGCTGCGCATACTCCTTGAGCGCATTGCTGACGATGTCGACGGCTTCCTGCTCGTCGAGCAATTCGCGCAAGGCCGATTTCTGCAGGCGCTGCGTGGCCAGGCGGCTCAGGTGTTCGCTCAGTTTTATCACCTTGTCCAGCTTGCCCGCATCGAGCAGGGGCGCGCCGCCACCCGGCTGCGCCAGGCCGCCCAGCGCATCGCCGAGTCCTGCAAACTCTTCCTTGTAGACGGGTAGCTTGTCATCGGCCAGCGCCGCCAGGGTGCGGGCATAGCGCAGCAGGAGGTCGTTCAGGCTGGCGATCGACGCTGTGGCCTGCTCGATGGCGGCGCAATCGGCCCGCGCCGCCTGTTCGCTCGCTTGCGCATCGAAACGCTCGGCCAGGATCAGGCGCTTGCGCATGGCCTTGTCCATGCAGCTGTGGACGCCGCCCGCCAGCATGGGCTCGAAGTGGACCGACATCTTTTGCGTCTGTTCTGCGAAGGTGCGCACGGGCGCCAGGTTGCTGGCGCAGCCGCCCAGCAGCAGGCTGGCGGTGGCGCAAAGAAGCAGGGTGGAAACGGATGAATTCTGTGGGCGCTGCATATGGCCTCCATGCGGTAGCAGTAGCTGATGGGTCCGGCGCGCACGCGCTGGCATGGCCGACGTTAGCATGCTAAGGAGTAGCAGTATTGCGCCAGATCAGCGGCCAGATGAATCGCCGAGCTCGCCTTTCTGCCTGTCGCGTTTTGCCACAGGACTGTTGCCCGATGGTGCAAGGTGCTCCAATTTGCGCCATATTTTCCTTACAAAAAACTGACAGCGGGCCGGCAATCTGGTCTTTTTCGCATGTTGCGACGCGTCATATGTAGTTGTTGCTGGGGCATGTTTACTCACCTACAATGATTTATCGATGGGGCGGTTATCCAGCGTACGACTATAAAAATAAGTGGCATGAAAAACGTTGTATCAGAGGAGATGACAATGAATTTGAAACAGAAATTGCTCGTGGCAAGTTTGGTTTTGGGTTTCTCGCAGGCGGCCGTCGCAGCCGACCCCATCAAGATCGGCGTGTCCGGTCCGTTCACGGGCGGTTCCGCGCCGATGGGCGTGTCGATGCGCGACGGCGTCAAGCTGGCCGTCGCTGAAATCAATGCCAAGGGTGGCGTGCTGGGCCGTTCCCTGCTGCTGATCGAGCGCGACGACGAAGCGAAGAACGAACGCGGCGTGCAGATCGCCCAGGAGCTGATCAACAAGGAAAAGGTCGCCGCCACCGTCGGCTACATCAACACGGGCGTGGCCCTGGCCTCGCAGCGCTTCTACCAGGAAGCAAAAATTCCCGTCATGAACAATGTGGCGACGGGCTCCATCGTCACCAAGCAATTCGCCGACCAGCCGGAAAACTACATCTTCCGCAATGCGGCCAATGACACCATCCAGTCCGGCATGATCGTGCACGAGGCCATCGAGAACCGCAAGTTCAAGAAAGTGGCGATCCTGGCCGACTCCACCAACTATGGCCAGCTGGGCCGTGAAGACCTGGAAAAGGCGCTCGACAAGAAGGGCATCAAGCCCGTCGTCGTGGAAAAATACAACATCAAGGACGTCGACATGACGGCCCAGCTGCTGAAAGCCAAGCAGGCGGGCGCGGAAGTCGTGCTGACCTACGGCATCGGCCCGGAACTGGCGCAGATCGCCAACGGCATGGAAAAACTGGGCTGGAAAGTGCCGCTGATCGGCAGCTGGACCCTGGCCATGGGTAACTTCATCGACAACGCGGGCAAGAACGGCAATGGCACGCGCATGCCGCAAACCTTCATCCAGGACGCCAGCACGCCGAAGCGCAAGGCCTTCATCGACGCCTACGTGGCCGCCTACAAGCCATCGGGCGGACGCATGCCGTCGGCCGTTTCGGCCGCGCAAGGCTACGATTCCATCTACCTGCTGGCCGCGGCCATCACGCAGGCAGGCGGCACGGACGGCCCGAAAGTGCGCGCCGCGCTGGAAAACCTGAACGAGAAGGTGGAAGGCGCCGTCACCACCTACAACAAGCCGTTCAGCAAAACCAACCATGAGGCGATCACGGCCGACCTGACGGTCTTCGGTGAGGTCAAGGACGGCAAAGTCGTCCTCGCGAAATAAGCCTGGCAGACATTCGCCGCGCAGTGGCCAGCCTTGAGGAATCAGGACTGGCCATTTTTTCATCGTTCGTCTTCCGGGGAATACCATGGAAATCTTCCTGCAGCTCGTCTTCAGCGGCATCGCGCTGGGCATGATCTATGCCGTCATCGCCTTCGGCTACCAGCTGACCTTTGCCACTTCCGGCACCCTCAATTTCGGCCAGGGCGAATCCCTGATGCTGGGCGCGCTCGTGGGCCTTTCCCTGGTGGGCACCATCCACGGCGGCCCGTACATGAGTTATCTGTTGATGATCCCCATCGTCATCGTCTTCGGCGCCTTGCAGGGCGTGTTCGTCGAATGGATAGGCGTGCGGCCCGCCATCAAGATCAAGTCCGAATTCGGCTGGATCATGTCGACCATCGCGCTGGCGATCATTTTCAAGAATGTGGCGGAAAACATCTGGGGCAAGGATGACCTGATGTTCCCGTCGCCGCTGTCGGCCGCGCCGTTCCAGGTGTTTGGCGCCAACGTGCAGCAGATGCAGGTGGCCGTCATCGTCGGCGCGCTGGCCATCATGCTGGCCGTCGAAGTGTTCAACCGCAAATCGATCTATGGCAAGGCCGTCGTGGCGACGGCCAACGACCGCGACGCGGCCGGCCTGATGGGCATCAACACGGGCATGGTCATCACGTTTTCCTACGCGCTGTCGTCGGCCACGGCCGCCTTTGCGGGCGTGCTGGTGGCGCCGCTGACACTGACGGGAGCGACCATGGGCGCCTCGCTGGGCTTGAAGGCGTTTGCCGTGGCCATCATCGGCGGCCTGACGTCGGGCGTGGGCGCCATCGTCGGCGGGCTGATCCTGGGCATCGCCGAGACGACCACCGGCTACTACATTTCCACCGGCTACAAGGAAGTGCCAGGCCTGCTGCTCCTGCTGCTGGTGCTGGCCGTCAAGCCGTCCGGCCTGTTCGGCAAAGCCGCGATCAAGAAAGTCTGAGGACCACATGAACAAGAAAATCACCATGCTGGCGCTGAGCGCGGCGGGACTGGCCGCGCTCGCGCTGTTCCCCATCGTCATCCCGAACCCGTATTACATCCACCTGGCCGAGACCATCCTGATCTACGCCATCCTGCTGTTCGGCCTCGATATCGTCGTCGGCTACACGGGGCAGGTGTCGCTGGGCCACGCGGGCCTGTTCGGCATCGGCTCGTACGTCACGGGCGTGCTGGTGTTCAAGCTGGGCGTGTCGTTCTGGCTGGCCATCCCCGCCAGCATCCTGGGCGCGGCCGTGTTTGGCGCCATCCTGGCCTTGCCGGCCTTGCGCGTGACGGGCCCCTACCTGGCCATGGTGACCCTGGCCTTCGGCACCATCGTGCAAATCCTGATCAATGAAATGAGCTTCCTGACGGAAGGGCCGATGGGCATCAAGATCCACAAGCCCGTCCTGTTCGGCCACAAACTGACGGAAGTGGAGTACTACTACATGGTCGCCGCGCTGCTGGTGATCTCGCTGGTGGTGGTGCACCGCATCCTGAAGTCGAACCTGGGCCGCGCGTTCGAAGCCTTGCGCGACAGCCCCATCGCCTCGGACTGCATGGGCGTGTCCGTGTACCGCTACAAGGTGTACGCCTTCGTCATCAGCGCCGGTTTCGCGGGCCTGGCCGGCAGCCTGTACGCGTATTCGGAAGAATACATCTCGCCCAACACCTACAATTTCGAGCTGACGATCTTGTTCCTGCTGGCCGTCATCATGGGCGGGCGCAAGACCCGTTCGGGCGCGCTGATCGGCGCCCTGATCGTCGTCATGCTGCCCAGCCTCTTGTCGGACATCGAATTGTTCCGCAAGATCGCCGTGACCGCCGCCGTGCTGGGCGTGATCGGCTCGGCCTTCATGCTGGCGAAAAAGCGCTCCACCGTGCGCGGCGTGCTCGTGCCCCTGGTAGCCACCATCGGCCTGGCCGCGTTTTCCTACAAGCTGGAAAACATGGTCGACTGGCGTTTGACCATCTTCGGACTGATGACCTTGTTCGTCGTGTACTACCTGCAGGATGGCATCGTGGGCTTCTTGATGAGCTTTATCGGCAAGGGCCGGCGCCACGTGCAAGCCGTCGCTTCGCATGGCGTGGCGCCGTTCGACCATGCACAGGGCGGCCAGCAGGGCGCGACCCTGCTGCGCGTGGACCAGGCCCTGATGCAGTTCGGCGGCCTGAAGGCGCTGAACCAGGTGGACCTGAACGTCACGCAAGGTTCCGTGCACGGCTTGATCGGGCCGAACGGTTCGGGCAAGAGCACGATGATGAACGTGCTCACGGGGATCTACAAGCCGACGGCGGGCAAGGTGGAATTTGCCGGCGCCGTGATTTCGGGCCGCACGCCGTCCGAGATCGCATTGGGCGGCGTGGCGCGCACCTTCCAGAACGTGCAGCTGTTCGGCGAGATGACGGCCACCGAGAACGTGCTGGTGGGCCTGCACAACACTTTCAAGTCGAACGTGCTGGACGTGATGCTGCATACGCCGCGCTACAGGCGCGAAGAGAAGGCCGCGCGCGAGCGGGCCGCCAGCATCCTCGAATTCGTCGGCCTGGCCGACCTGGCCAATGAAGAGGCGCGCAATCTGCCGTATGGCAAGCAGCGGCTGCTGGAAATCGGCCGCGCACTGGGCCTCAATCCGCGTTTGCTGCTGCTCGACGAGCCGGCCGCTGGCTTGACGGCGCCCGACATCAAGGAGCTGATGGCCATCATCCGCAAGATCCGCGAGCACGGCATCACCATCATCCTGATCGAGCACCACATGGACGTGGTGATGGCCTTGTCGGACGTGGTGACGGTGCTGGACTTCGGCCAGAAGATCGCCGAAGGCGCACCCGCGCTTGTCCAGAGCGACCCGAAAGTGATCGAAGCCTACCTGGGCGGCAGCGCCGAAACCCTGAGCCCTGCGGCGCACTGAGAGGAAGACCATGCTGAGCATTCAAAATCTGCACGCCGCCTACGGCAAAGTCGAAGTCCTGCACGGCATTTCGCTCGACGTCCCGAAGGGCAAGCTGGTGACCCTGATCGGCTCGAACGGCGCCGGCAAGACCACCACCATGCGCGCCATTTCCGGCATGCTCAAACCGAAATCCGGCACCGTCACCCTGGGCGGCAAGGATGTCACGGGCCTCGATTCGCACAAGATCGCGCGCGCCGGCCTGGCCCATTCGCCGGAAGGGCGGCGCGTGTTCGCCTCGATGTCGGTGACGGACAACCTGCTGCTGGGCGCCTTCCCCCGCTTTACACGGGCGCGCCCGAAAGGCGACATCAAGCGCGACCTGGACAAGGCACTGGAACTGTTCCCCCGCCTGAAGGAGCGGCGCGACCAGCTGGCCGGCACCTTGTCCGGCGGCGAGCAGCAAATGCTGGCCATGGCCCGCGCCGTGATGCTGAACCCCGAAGTGATCCTGCTGGACGAACCGTCGATGGGCCTGGCGCCGATTTTGGTGGAAGAAGTCTTCCGCATCATCACGCGATTGAAGGCCGAAGGCGTGACCATGCTGCTGGTCGAACAATTCGCCGCCGCCGCCCTGAACGTGGCCGATTACGGCTACGTGCTGGAAAACGGCAGCATCTCCGTGCACGGCCCGGCGGAAAGCCTGAAAACCGATCCGAAGGTGATCGCGGCGTATCTGGGGGGAGGGCATTGATGATGGCCTGACAATGCGCTTGCTGCGCATTGTCAAATCCTCTACACTGCGCGCTTCCCTACCCGCAGTGTAGAAAAGGCATCATGCGCAGCGCCAGCCCGTATTCCCTGTTTTTATCCCCACTTTTTTTCCTGCTTTTGCCCGCCGCTGCCAGCGCCGACGATGCGCCGCTGCAGAAAGTTGAAATTTCGGCCGCCAGCGGCACGCAGCAGCGGCGCGATGATACGGCTGCGAAGATCATCGTCAGCCGCGACGACCTGGCACTATATGGCGACAGCAGCCTGGCCGCGACGCTGAAACGCCAGCCCGGTGTCTCCGTCGTTGGCAGTGAGGTGCGCATGCGGGGCCTGGGGGCCGGCTACACGCAAATGCTGATCAATGGCGACCCCGCGCCGCCAGATTTTTCCATCGAGTCGATCGCCCCGGACATGATCGAGCGCATAGAGATTTTACGCAGCGTGACGGCCGAATACAGCATGCAAGCCGTCGCAGGCAGCATCAACGTGGTCTTGCGCAAGGGCGCCAGCGGCGTGGAGCGCGAATGGAAGCTGGGCGCGGGCCGGCAGGATGGCCGCTGGCAGCCTGCCTTATCGCTGCGCATGGCGGACAAGTTGCCTGGTTTCGCCTACTCGCTGACGGGCGCCCTGGAGCGCACTGCCGATGACGTGGCGGGATGGACGACCGAGACGATGGCCGATCCCGCCGGCATGCTGCTGGCGCTGCGGGACACACGCACGCGCAATGCTTCATCCGTCAAGAAGGCCAGCCTGACGCCGCGCCTGCACTGGGCCCTGGACAATGGCGACTCCATCATCTGGCAAAGCCTGCTGGACTGGTACCGCACGGAGTTTGACGGCGTGGCCCGCGAAACGGTATGGGCGGGGGCGACCAGCAGCTATCCGCGCAATGGCGCCACCTCGCAAGCGAGCGTCTTTTCGGCGCGCAGCGACGTGAGCTGGGCGCACTCGCTGGGGGCTGCGGGCAAGCTGACGGTTAAACTGGGCATTAACCATAGCCGACGCGATACGGATTACGTTTTCCATGGCGAGGCGGCCGGTGGCGCGCCCCTGCTGCTGCGCGGCGTGGTGTCCGCCGCCATCGACGACAGCGTCAACAGCAGCGGCAAATACCTGGGCAGGCTGGGTGGCGGCCACGCCCTGAGTCTGGGGTGGGACGGCAGCCTGATACGCCGCAGCGAGTCGCGCCGCCAGCGCGATACGTATTTTTCCGGTGGCGCGCCGTATGCGCTCGATGAAAACTATACGGCCGACGTGCGGCGCCTGGCCCTGTATGCTCAGGATGAATGGGATGTGACGCCGCGCCTGCAAATGTATGCGGGCGGGCGCTGGGAGGGCTTGCAGACGGAGACCGAGGGCCGTACTCTGAGCGAGGTGCACACGCGCGCCAGTGTCTGGAGTCCCGTGGCGCAGCTGCTGTGGAAGCTGCCGGAGCAGGAGCGCGACCAGTTGCGGCTGGCGCTGGCGCGCACCTACAAGGCGCCCACCACGCGTAACCTGGTGCCGCGCCGCTACACGATCAATAACGGCAACAGCGCCAACAATCCCGATTTCCAGGGCAATCCCGACCTGCGCCCGGAATTGGCGTGGGGGCTGGACGCGGCTTGGGAGAGCTATTTCGGCAAGAGCGGCGTAGCCAGCCTGTCGGCGTTCACGCGGCGCATCAGCGACGTCACCGTGCAGCGCCTGTTTCAGCACGATGGCATCTGGATCGCAAGCCCGTTCAACAATGGCACGGCCACGGTGCGCGGCATCGAGATGGATGTGAAATTCCCCGTGCGGACCTGGTGGGCGCAGGCGCCCGATATCGACGTGCGCGCCAACGCGGGGCGCAACTGGTCGAGCGTCGCCGCCGTACCGGGTCCCGGCAACCGGCTGGCCAGTCAGGTGCCGGCCACGCTCAACCTGGGACTCGATTACCGGCTCTCGCCGAGGGTGAGCATGGGCGGCAATCTGAACGTGCAGACGGGCGGGCTGGCGCGGCTCGATGCGCACGCCAGCAGCCATGCGGGCGTGCGGCGTACGCTCGACGCATATGCGCTGTGGCAGCCGGACGTGAAAACGCGCGTGCGCCTGTCGGCGGCCAACCTGCTGCACCAGCAGCAGGTACAAGGGCAATCCTATGTGGATGAAATGGGTCGCAGCGACAGCGCGACGACCTTGGACAGCAGCGTTGCGCTGCGCCTGATGCTAGAGCGCAGCCTGTAGGCATCAGTGTTTCGTCGGCTTTTCCTGCTGCACCAGAATGAACGGGCTGACGACGACGGCCCATAGCGAGCTATCGGCGGCCTGCCAGTCCAGCGCCTGCTGGTCGGAGACTTTGGCTACTTTGCCGTCGACCATCCATTGCGTGATGGTGGCCTTGTCGTCGTGCGAGATGCGCACGGCCACTTCGACGAGGTCCAGTTCATTGGCGACCCAGACGACATTGCCTTGGGCGAAGTGCTTTTCCAGCTCGCTCCAGGCCAGGCGGGCCGTTTCGCTGTTTACTTTGAGGCGCAGTTCGGTGTCTTTTTCAGGATTGGTTTGCATGTGAGATCAGGTTGCGGTGAGTCGGGTGTCGATGCGCGCGGTTTATTTGCCCGGGAGGGCTTCCACGCGCGGCGTCGGCGTACCCTGCCATGTTAACCGATAGGCGACGCCTTTGCGAACATTGCCCACGAGGGCAGGGCGGAAGCAGGCCAGGTTGGTGCCGCCCGCCAGCCGGGTGCTGGGGAAGATGATGCCCATGGAACCGGCCTCGAGCAGGATGGCGGCCAGGTCTTGCGAGGCGATGTAGCTGGCCGGGTCCAGGCAGGCCGTATAGCGCTCCTGGCCGCGCAAGTCGTGGAAGCTGGCGGAGAAATCGGCCAGCAGCGATTGGTAGCTGACGCTGTCGTCGAAATAGTCGATTTCCTGGTATTCCACTGTCTTGTGGAAAATGATCTCGGCCAGCGCCGTTTTCATGTCGAAGGCGCAATACCAGGCGCCCCGTTCGCCATCGTTGAAACGCGCCCCTTCCGGCCGGGCATAGGTGTACGCGGCGTTGATGATGCGAAAGTGCGGCACGCCAAAAACCAGCTCGTCCACGCCAATTCCTGGTGCGCCGCCGTACTCCGCCACCAGGCGGGCGTTGGTGGCGTTATCGAGCTCGAACAGCTCGCGCAGGTGATCGTCATCCTCGGCCAAGGGCGCCAGCACGGAGTCTTCCATGTCGGCGAAGCGCGACGGGATCAGGCGGCAGGTGTCGATCTGGCGCAGCGCGGTCAGCGGCGGCAGGTGTGCTTGCGGCGTAGTCGGCACGATCATAGTCCCCCGCGGCGCGCATCGAGCAGCTTGCGCACCGTCTGCATGGCCAGCAAGCCGCCGGCCAGCATTTGCGACAGCGGCGTGCGCCCGCCAAAGATCGGATTCTTGTTGGGCAAACCGACCCATTCGTCGGCCAGCTTGTCGCCATACAGGATGTGCAGGGCTTTATAAATGCCCAGCAAATAGGAAATACGCGTGATGCGGTCCACTTCCAGCACGCGGTCCGGGTGCTTCTTCCACTCGTAATAAGCGCTGCTGGACAGGCCGCCCAGCAATTCGCGCGCATCGTCGTCGCGCAGTTTCCAGGCGGCGGCCAGCTTGAAAAACCCCTTCAGGGCCGCCTGCGACAATCGTTCGCGCTCGGCTTTGGCATTCAGGTCGACGAGCACGGCCGGCTCGAAGCGGCTCTTGGGATAGGCGTAAGCGAGATTCATGATGATATGTCCTTCAATAAAACTCTGTTTAAGGACTATTTATACTCCTTTTCAGGACTTGTTGCAATGGACGCGCACATGAAAAAGGGGCGCACCAGGACATCGTCCCCGTGCGCCCCGTCGGCCGGCTGGCCGGGTCGGCTTATCGTGCCGTGACGGTGACCGGCAGGTTCAGTTGCGCCGTCAAGCCGTTATTGTCCAGTGCCACGACCTTCAGCGCATAGTTGCCAGCCACCGGCTGCGGCCAGGTGGCCGTGATGGTCATGCCGCTCATGGAGAACTGCATGCCCAGCGGCGCGCCGGTGATCGAGATCCACAAACTGTTCGCGCCGGCTGCCGTCAGCACGATGCTGCCGCTCAGGGTCTTGCCCGCCACACCCGTCATGGCCGCGGCAGTGATCGTGGGACCGGCGGCGGCGATCTTCACCGCGGCCACGGCCTGGCCCGTCAAGCCCGTCTTGCTATCTTTGGCGATGACGGTCACGTTGTAGCTGCCCAGCACGGGGCTGGCCCAGCTGACGACGCCGGCGGCATTGACGGCCATGCCCGACGGCGCGCCCGACAGGCTGTAGGCGACGGGATTGGGCGCCACCGTCGTGGCCGTGAACGACAGGGCCACGCCCGGCTTGCCGCTGACGCTGGCGACTGTCACCACGGGCGGCAGCGGGGCGGCGATGGCGACAGTGTAGAGACCCTTGCCGCTGAGGCCAGTCTTGCTGTCCGTGGCCGTCACGGTGACGGCATAGGTGCCGGCCACGGGCGCTGCCCAGCTCACGAGGCCGGCGCTGCTGATGGCCATGCCGGCCGGCGCGCCGGCGAGCGCGTAGCTGACCGGGTTGGCGGCCGTGACGCTGACATTGAACGCCAGGGCCGTGCCAACCTTGCCCGTGATGGCGCCGGCGGCGACGACGGGCGGCGCGACGGGGGCGATGACGATGCTGTACACGCCCTGGCCGCTGAGACCGCTGACGGTGTCCCTGGCCACCATGGTCACGGCATACGTGCCCGCGACGGGGGCGGTCCAGCTGACCACGCCCGTGGCGGCGATGCTCATGCCGGCCGGCGCGCCCAGCATGGTGTAGCCGAGAGGATTGGCTGCGCTGGCCGCCACGGTGAACGACAGCGGCTTGCCGGCCGTGCCGCTGATGCTGGCCGGCGCCACCACGGGAGCGGCCGGTGCGATCTGCGTGCCCGACAGGCTGGCCAGCAGGCTCTTCACGTTCGGCGTGCCCAGGCCGCCCAGCGGGTCATAGCCGATCCTGGCCGTGCACACGCTGCAAGTGCCGTTGCTGCCCCGCGTGACGTCGGCAAAGCTGCTGGCAAAGGTGCCGGGCACGGTGGCGATCTGGCCGTACAGCATGCTGTGCGGCAAGCCGAGCGCCGTCTTGGCCTGCAGCGCGCGGCTGGCGTTGGCGATGGCGACGAGGCCGGCCCATTGCGGCGTGGACAGGCTGGTGCCGCCGATGCTGAGCCAGCTGGCGGTGCTGCTGCCTTGCGCCATCACGGCCGTGTACTGGCCCGTGGCGGGGTCGGCATTGAAGGCCACGTCGGCCACGTTGCGCCGCAGCAGGTTGGTCAGGCCGGGCACGCTCACCGTCTGGTAGCTGGGCAATGCCGTGTAGGCGCTGATGCCGCCGCCCGTGCCGGACCAGGCCGCTTCGCTGCGCACGCCGCTGCCGCTGTAGCTGAGCGTGGTGCCGCCCACGGCCAGCACGTTGGGCGACACGGAGGGCCAGGAAACGCCGCTGCCCGAGTCGCCCGTGGCGGCCAGGTAACTCATGTTCTTGCCCGTGAAGGCGCTGTCGACGGAAGCCGTCCAGTTGCCTTCGGCGGCGCCAAAACTCATCGAGACGACGCCAGGGCCCATCAGGTTGGCCAGGCGCACGGCGCCCAGCAGGCTGTTGATGGAAGCGTCGGGCGCCTCGATCAGCACGATGCGCGCCAGCGGGGCCGTGGCATGCGCCCATTGCACGTCGAGCGCGATTTCCATGGCCCAGCCCGAGTTATAGGCAGGCGCGGTGGCCGTCATCGTGCTCGATGGCGTGTTGTACACGACGGAAAATTCGCAACCGCTGGCCGGTGCCGGCGGCAAGGGCAGGGCGGCATTCGTGGCGATGGCCTTGGTGGTGCAGCCGGGCAAGCCGAATTTCTGGTTGAAGATGGCCAGTTCGGCGGCCGCGTTCGGGTTGTGCATGGCGTCGACGATGTAGATCGTCTGTCCTGCACCCAGTTGTGCCGCCTGGGCCGCCGTCAGCGCCGTGCCCGCCGTCGGCAGGGCCGGCAGGTCGTAGGCGGCGCGGATTTGCGCGGGAGAGTAGGTGGCGACCACGCTGCTGCCGGCCATGGGCGCGGCGCTGTCGCTCGCGCCGCCATCGAGCAGCGGCGAGAGGTCTTGTGCCGCCTGTTCCGCCGCGGCGATTCTCTGCGCCGTCAGGCGCCGCGTGGCCATGTTCGCCATGGCACGGGGCACGCGCTGCATGTGCGGGCGCCAATGGGCCGAGCCGCTGCTGTTGGCGTTGTCGCGCCCGTCAGGCGCATCGAGCAGGGTGGGGGCCGCATGGAACATCGGTTGCGCCACCAGCGCCCCAACGGCGACGGGGATGACGGGCACCTCGACACTGAACTGTGTCGCGGCCGTGGCGATGGCGGCGGGCGGCGCCGAAGTTTCCTGGCCGGGACCGCAAGCGGCCAGCAGGAGGGCGGCGGAGGCGCCCAGCAGCAGGCGCCCATGACGGGGATGCGGGGGAATGAATTTTTTCATGGCGAAACTCTCCGAGTTGGGCGAGGGCCACATCTCGACAATGCATCCAGGCTCGGTCCCGCGCGCCGGCGGTCCCGGTCCTGCACATTGGCAGCCCCGCTACCGTGGCGCTTGCGCGCGGTAGGCCGGTGGCTTTGCGTCCCCGCCTTTCGACGGGTTTGCCCTCAAAACTGATCATGCATCATCGGAACTTCCTGATGCGTTATCAATTCTAGTGAATTTGCCAAATAAGTGTTAACTATTTTAAATTAATATTTTTATTTTTGCAATAAAATGTGGTGAGTTCGCCTATTGCTGAATGGAATCTTGTCAGCTTCATTAAGTCTTAAAAGCAAGGTTATCAGGGGTGTATCGATGCATGACAGTGTTTTTTCACAGCCACGGTGCTTGTTTTTTTGAGATATAATGAATTTGACGAATTTATTGAATATGCGCTGTTGCCAGCTTCAATCCTCGAACACCATGCCCTGATACGGCGCTGCGCGGCAGGCTGCCAGCCGCTGCGCCAGGCTGCCCGCATGGGCTTCCAGCTGGTGGCCGTCCGGATCGAGAAAATACAGGGAATCGCCGGCGCTGCGGTTTTGCTGCCATTCGGGCACGCCGGCGGCGCGCAGGCGGGCGGCAAAGGCGGGGAAGTCTTGCTGGGAAATGGAAAACGCGTAATGCGTGTACGCGGGGCTGGCCAGCGCAGCCGTTCCTTGCCCGTCCAGCGACAGGCATAGCCACAGCTCCCCTGCAGACAGATACGCGCCCCTGTCCCAGCGCGCATGCAGGCGTAGACCCAGCGTGTCGCGGTAAAAGACGATGCTGCGCGCGAGGTCGCGCACGGACAGGGTGAGGTGGTTCAGGCCGGTCAGCATGGGCTGGAAGGTGTCAGGAAGGTGAGCGATGGGTTTGGGCAGCTACCATCAGACAGGTTCGGCGTGCTCCACCATCAACTGCACTTTCGTCGTGCCATTGTATTCATTCGCATCGAGCCGGAAGGCCACGCGCGTGCGTTCGCCCAAGGCGTCCGTGTGGCCGAACCAGATGGCGTCGAAGCGCACGCCGTTCTTTTCCAGCAGCAGTTTCAAGTGGCGCTCTTTCAAGATGCGCTGGCTGACGACGCGGAATTCGTCGCAGAAGACGGGCGGGGCGAAGCCCTGGCCCCACACCTGGCCATCCATCAGCTCGATGAAAGCCGTCGTGTAATACGCGTCTTCCAGCGGGCCGTCCGTTTCCACGACCCGTTCCAGCTGTTGCTGGCTGAGCCAGGCCTGGCCCACGGCTTCGAAGGCCTTCGAGAACGCGTCGAAAGCGTCGGCGCGGATGGTCAAGCCCGCCGCCATGGCGTGGCCGCCGAACTTGTCGATCAGGCTAGGCGCCCGTTTCGACACGAGGTCGAGCGCGTCGCGCATGTGGAAGCCGGGAATCGAGCGGCCCGAACCCTTGATCCAGCCGTCCGCGCCGGGCGCGAACGTGATGGTCGGGCGGTAGAATTTTTCTTTCAGGCGCGAGGCCACGATGCCGATCACGCCCTGGTGCCACGATGCATCAAACACGCTGATGGTGCTGCTGTTGGCCGGCTCGAACGTGTCCAGGTGCAGCAGGGCCGTATCCTGCATTTCCGCCTCGATTTCGCGGCGCTTCAAATTGATGTCGTTCAGTTGCTGCGCCAGCGCCCAGGCGCGGCCTTCGTCGTCCGTGACCAGGCATTCGATGCCCAGGGACATGTCTTGCAGGCGCCCGGCCGCATTCAGGCGCGGACCCAGCGCGAAGCCCAGGTCGAACGGCGTGGCGCTGCGCGCTTCGCGGCCCGCCACGCGGAACAGGGCGGCCACGCCCGCGTGCATATTGCCCTTGCGCATGCGTTTGAGACCTTGCGCGACGAGGATGCGGTTGTTCGTATCGAGACGCACGACGTCGGCCACCGTGCCCAGGGCCACCAGGTCGAGCAGATTGTCGAGCTTGGGTTGCGTTTGCGCATCGAACGCGCCGCGCCGGCGCAGTTCCGCGCGCAGGGCCAGCAGCACGTAGAACACGACGCCCACGCCCGCCAGATGCTTCGACGGAAAACCGCAGGCGGGCTGGTTCGGGTTGACGATGACGGCCGCGTCGGGCAGGGTGTCGGCCGGCAAATGGTGGTCGGTGACGACCACCTGGATGCCGCGCCGGTTCGCTTCGGCCACGCCGTCGATGCTGGCGATGCCATTGTCGACGGTGATGATGATGTCGGGCGATTTTTCGCGGGCAGTGAGCTCGACGATTTCCGGCGTCAGGCCATAGCCGTATTCAAAACGGTTGGGCACGATGAAATCGACGTCGGCGCCCATGGCGCGCAAGCCGCGTATGGCCACGGCGCAGGCGGTGGCGCCGTCGCAATCGTAGTCGGCCACGATGACCATGCGTTTCTTGGCGGCAATCGCGTCGGCCAGGAAGACGCCGGCCGCACCGATGTGCAGCAATCCCGATGGCGGTATCAAGTCTTTCGGCTCGATCGAAAGTTCTTTCGCGTCGGACAGGCCGCGCGACGCGTACAAGCGGGCCAGCACGGGGTGGATGCCGCCCTGGCGCAGCAATTCGGATTCGCGGTAGGGGCAGGGACGGGTGGCGATGCGGGTACGGGTCATGATGCTTTCAACTTGTTCAGGGTAATCGCGCGCCAGAATTTGCGCTGCGCGTGCTTGCTGGTGGTGCAATCGAGCCAGGCGTCGCGGTGGCTCAGCACCAGGCGCAACTGGCCCAGGCGGCCATCCTTGAGGGCCGCCAGCAGGGGCGCGAACCAGTCCGCTTCCAGCGCTTGCAACTGTTGCAGCCACATGCCCCATTCCTGCGCCTGCGCCGCTTCGGTCAAGCCGTCCAGCACGACGATCGCGTCCTGCGTGCTGGCCAGCACACTGTTTGGATTGGCATCGCGCTGCGCCGGTTCCGCCAGCGCGGCAAGCCAGCCGGGCGCATTCGCCACATGCAGGCTGGCCGCGCAGCGCACAGCTTCCGCCTTGGCCAGGCTCCCGCCCCAGATCCAGAAGGTGTTGATGGCTTTCAAGCCCCGTTCTTCGCGCGCCATATTGACGGGATGCTCGTGCCACAGCATCTGCACTTCGTTCTGCAGGCGTCGCGCGGCGCGCGCGTGCTCGCCTTCCGGCATCCACACGGACAGGTCTTGCGTGGTGGCGCCATCGGGCGTGGCGCACTGCAAGTCGGACCAGGCATCGGCGCGCATGAACCAGGTGCCCGCGTCGCCATACGACAGGGGCTGGCCGATCTCGTCGAAATACGGACGCGCCGTCTCGAACAGGGTGCGGCCATCCGCTTCGCTCAGCTGGAGCTGGCGCAGCTCTTCCATGCTGATGTGCGTGCGGGCAACGGCCAAATGGGCCGGATGCAGCAGGAAATAGCGTGCGCCCGGTTCCGGCGCGAGACCGTAGCCGCGCATGGCCTGGGCGGCGAAGGCCGCTCGCGCCGCCTCGCCGTTGGGCGCGGGCGACAGGCCCAAGGCGTGCGCCAGCCACGCTTCATGCGGCAGCAGGCGGTTGGCATTGTCAAAAGTTTCCAAATTGCAAGTGGAGCTGCGCGACAGCAGCGCCGCCAGGGCGGGCGCCTGCAAGACCTTGAGCAGGTCGGCAGCCAGTTCGGCATTGGGCAAGGCGAAGGGCAGGACGAGGGTAAGTTGATTCATCCCGAGATTGTAGGCGATTGTGGTGCGGGCCGAAAAGGCGTATCGCTTTTCAGGCCTGCGATGGCGACAGATGCGCGCCGGACATGCGCAAAGAATTATAAAAATTTTATCGATATTAATGGAAAATAATTTGCTTTTGAAAAGATAGTGGATATAATTGCGACAACTTAAATATCAGAAATACAATCACCCCCCCTGCTGCGTGGTTGCGTCGTCTGGCTCCTGTGTCCCTCGAAACCGTATACAAGATCTGCCGGCTTCATTTTTTAAACAAGTCCCTTCTTGGAAGCCCACCCATGTATACATTCGCCGCTTTGCGCGGCCAGGCTGATCGCGCCCTGGCCCACCGTATTTCCGCTCCTGCAGCCGCCGTGGCATGCCGTCAGGAGGTCGCATGACTACCTATAACCTGTCGACCACGGTCCACGTCTGCGAAGACATCAACAAGGATTTCGATATCCGCGACCTGCTGATACAGGCCGGCTACTCGGTGCAAGGCGAACTCAATATCAAGAATTTCACGGTTTTGTTGCCGGACGATACCGAATCGACCGTCAACACGCCCCTGTTCGGCATGCTCGACGCGGACACCGTGTACGTGCGTCCCGGCGACTGGGCCGCCAACTACAATGGCAGCTTCTCGACCATCGAGGTGACGATCGACAAGGGCAATGGCGACATCGTCCAGCTGAGCTTGCAAGTCATCATCGACCCCGTCAATGACGCGCCCGATGCTGCCGACAAGACCTTCACTCTGGTTGACGGTGCCAGCGTCGTGCTGAGCGAAAGCGATTTCGGTTTCCACGACGATGTCGAGCACGACGGCTTCAAGTCCATCGTCATCACCAATACCACCACGGCGGGCCAGGTCTTGTTGAACGGCGTGGCCGTCGCGGTGGGGACGGAAGTCTCCATCGACGACATCCGCGCGGGCCATCTGGTCTTCGTGCCGAGCCAAACCGTCGCCGGCGACTTCGACCTCGGTTTCAAGGTGCGCGATGACGGCGGCACGGCCGGCTGCAATGCGCAAGACCTGAGCCTGGCGCCCCATTACCTGACCTTCAAGGTGCCGATGGCCCACCTCGGCGATTTCGTGTGGGAAGACAAGAACGCCAACGGCGTGCAGGACGCGGGCGAGGCAGGCATCGCCAATGTCGTCGTGCAATTGAAGGATACGGCTGGCAACGTGGTCGCTTCCACCACGACGGACGCCAGCGGCGGCTACCACTTCGACGTCAATCCGGGCACCTATTCGGTGACCGTGGTGGCGCCCGCCGGCTACGTGCCGACGGCAGCGAACCAGGGCGGCGACACGGCCAAGGACAGCAATATCGATGCGGCCGGCAAGATGGCGCCCGTCACCCTGGCGCCGGGCGAAACCAACCTGACCCTCGATGCGGGCCTGTACCGCACGGCCGAGCTGGGCGACCGGGTCTGGTTCGATACGAACAAGAACGGCGTGCAGGACGCCGGTGAAGCGGGCGCCGCAGGCGTGAAAGTGACCTTGCTCGATGCATCGGGCAACGCCGTCGGCAGCCCGCTCATCACGGATGCGAACGGCAACTACCTGTTCACGAACCTGAAACCGGGCGCCTACAGCGTACAGTTCGATAAAACCACCTTGCCAGCCGGCTACGCCTTCACGGGCCAGGACCAGGGCGGCGACGATCAGCGTGACTCGGACGCGAATGCCGACGGCCGCACGGCCCAAGTGCTGCTGGCCTCGGGCGACAGCAATCACAGCGTGGACGCCGGCATCGTCGCCTTGCCAGCCACCCTGGGCGATCGGGTCTGGCACGACAGCAACGCGAACGGCATCCAGGATGCGGGCGAGTCCGGCATAGTCGGCGTCACCGTGCAGTTGAAAAACGCGGCTGGCAGCGTCATCGGTTCGACCGTGACGGACGCCACCGGCTATTACAACTTCAATGTCGATCCTGGCACGTACTCGATCGCCGTCGTCGCGCCGGCCGGCTATCTGGCGACGGTCAAGGATGCGGGCGGCAACGATGCACTCGACAGCGACATCAATACGCTGGGCAACAGCGGCCAGGTGACGGTGGCTGCCGGCCAGAACTACAAGGACCTTGACGCGGGCCTGTACAAGACGGCGTCCATCGGCGACCGCGTGTGGTTCGACGCGAACGGCAACGGCACGCAGGATGCGGGCGAGGCGGGCGTTTGTGGCGTGAAAGTCAGCCTGTATAACGCGCAAGGCGCCGTCGTGGCCAGCGCCACCACGGATGCCAGCGGTAACTATTTGTTCAGCAACTTGGTCCCCGGCAATTATTACCTGGGCTTCGTGCCGCCGGCCGGCTACGGCTTCACCAAGGCCGATATCGGCGGTTACGCCACCGATTCGGACGTCAATCCGGCCACCGGCTTGACCACCACGTGGGCTACCCTGAAGTCGGGCGACGTGCAGCTGGACTGGGATGCGGGCCTGGTGAAACTGAACACGGCATCCATCGGCGACCGCGTATGGGAAGACAAGAACTACAACGGCGTGCAGGAGGCGGGCGAACTGGGCGTGGCGGGCGTGAAAGTCAACCTGCTCAATGCGTACAACCAGGTCATCGCCACGACGACGACGAATGCCAGCGGCAATTACCTGTTCAGCGAACTGGCGGCCGGCGGCTACAAGGTCGAAGTCATCCGTCCATCGGGCTTTTATTACACGAAGGCCAATGTGGGCGTTGACACGGCCGATTCCGACGTCGATGTCAGCACGGGGCGCTCGGGCCTGATCAACCTGGCCGCCGGCCAGAACGACATGAGCTGGGATGCGGGCATCTACCGCAAGGCCAGCCTGGGCGACAAGGTGTGGCGCGACGCCGACCATGACGGCGTGCAGGACTACAACGAGGCAGGCATCGCCAACATCAAGGTGCAGCTGTACTCGGGCAGCGGCGCGCTGCTGGCCACCACCTACACGAATGCCTACGGCAACTACCTGTTCAGCAACCTCGATCCGGGCAGCTATTCGCTCAAATTCGACAAGTCGGGCGTGTATCACGCGGGCTACGCCATGGATACGTGGAAGTGGGGCGCGAAGAACGTGGGCATGAACGACAACATCGATTCGGACGTCAACAGCAATGGCACGACGTCCAACGTGGTCTACACGGACATCCTGAAACTGGCGTCGGGCCAGAACGACATGAGCTGGGATGCGGCCATCACGCCCATCGTCATCGACCTCAACGGCGACGGCGTGCACACGATCGCCCGTGCCGATTTCCACGGCAGCTTCGACTTGCTGGGTACGGGCAGCGCCATCCAGACGGGCTGGGTCTCGGCCCAGGATGGCTTGCTGGCCATCGACAGCAATGGCAATGGCAAGATCGATAATATCTCGGAACTGTTCGGCGGCAACGAGAAGGGCACGGGCTTTGCCAAGCTGTCGAGCCATGACTCGAACCACGACGGCGCGGTCGATGCGCACGATGACAAGTTCGCCGAACTGCGCATCTGGCGCGATGCCAACAGCAACGGCGTGACGGACGATGGCGAGCTGATGTCCATGCACGACGCCGGCGTGGCCAGCTTGACGGTCAGCTACACGGAATTGCCGTTCCTCGACGCCAACAGCAATTTGCACCTTGAACGCAGCAGCGCCAACCTGGCCGACGGCAAGTCGGTCGACATGACGGACGTGTATTTCAACGTCGACGCCAAGGATGCGGCGGCCGCCGGCGTGGCCTTGCCGAGCATGGCCGACCTGCTGCGCGACGACAGCACGCTCGACGTGGTGCTGGGCCAGGACGGCACGGTGACCACGGTGGCCGCCGCTCCGGCAGCGGAGGCCCAGGCCCAGTGCGAGATGGCCGACCTCTTGCGCCGCGCCATGGCCCACGCGCATGTCCAGCCCCAGGAAATGGCTGCCTGATGTCCTTTGCCGGCCCGTAATCCTGCCCGGCAATACCGCACCGGCGCGCCCGTCACGGGGCGCCGGCGTTTTTCCACGCTTTTCTCCACACTTGATAACAGAAATAGGAAAACCACGATGAAACAATCCATGCACCTGTTCGTCCGCGGCGCCATCGCCGCCGCCACCTTCGCCCTGGCCAGCGGCAGCGCCCTGGCCGCCTCCAACCTGCAAGTCGTCGATTCGCACAGCGTCAGCCTGTTTACGGCGGCCGGTGGCGCCTTCGGCTCGGGCAACGCCATCTCGCCGACCTTGTGGGAAGTCAAATACGACAGCAACACCTTCCTCGCATTCTGCCTCGATCCCCATGTCGCATTGAGCAACAGCTCGAACAGCTACAGCAGCGGCGCCTTTGCCGCCAGCGACTCCGTCAAGCGCCTGTATGAAGGTTATTACGCCTCGTCCATCGCGAATGTGTCGACCAGCGCCAACAGCGCCGCCGCCTTCCAGCTGGCCCTGTGGGAATTGAATAACGACAACACGAACTTGCTGACGGGCGACCTGCGCTTCAAAAACCTGAGCAATGCCGTCGTCAGCCAGGCCAACACCATGCTGGGCGTGGCCACGGGCAACGGCGCCATCAAGAACCTGTACAGCTACACCAGCTTGAGCAGCGTCAACCCGGCTTCGCAAACCCTGCTTTCCGTGTCGCCGGTGCCGGAAGCGCAAACCTGGGCCATGCTGGTCGCGGGCCTGGGCCTGCTGGGCTTCATGGCGCGCCGCCGCAAGGGCGCTTCCGCGCTGAGTTAATTATTACTCATTAATCATTACTCATCGCTCATCGCGCAAGCGATGGCATTCCCGCTGCGGCGCGCCCGACCGGCGCGCCGCAGTGTTTTATTGTGAATCCATCATGACCCCACCCCCCGACACTTCCACCGCTTCCGCCGGCATGTCCACCGATGCGCTCGCCGAGGCCATCGTCTTCCTCGCGCGCTTTTTCGGCGTGGCCGTGCAGGCCGAGCGCCTGCGCGCCAGCGTGGCGGCCCAGGCCAGCCCGGCCGCCACCGATTTCCTCGACCAGGCGCTGGCGCAAGCCACCCTGGCCGGCACGGCGCTGCCCCCAGAAAAGCCGCGCCGTCCGACGGAAATGCCGGCCTTGCTGCTCAACGGGGAAGGGCAGGCGCTGGTGATACTGTCTATTGCCGGTGGTAAATATGAATGCCACGTGCCCGGCATCGAAGGCAGCGCCTGGCTGGACGCGGCCGCGCTGGCGCAGGAAGTGCCCGGCGGACGCTGGGTGGCCGTGCGGCCCCTGCTGTTTTTCGACCAGCGCAGCTTGCTCTACAGCATGCCGGTGGCGGGGCGCTGGTTCTGGGATGTCTTCAACCGCAACCGCTGGGTCTTCCGCTGGGCCCTGCTGGGCACCCTGGTGCTCAATATCATCGGCGCGCTGCTGCCGTTCTATGCGATGGCCGTGTATGACCGCGTGATCCCGAACAATGCCACGTCCAGCCTGTGGGTGCTGACGATCGCCGTCGTGGTGCTGACGGGCTTTGAGCTGGCCCTGCGCCTGCTGCGCGGCGAACTGGTGGAAACGGCGTCGCGCCGCATGGACGTGGCGCTGTCGTCGAACATCTTTGCCCAGTGCCTGCGCCTGCGCGCGGCCAGCCGGCCCGCTTCCGGCGGCACCCTGGCCAATACCGTGCGCGATTTCGAATCCGTGCGCGAATTCTTTGCTTCGACCACCCTGACGACCCTGGGCGACTTGCCGTTCTTGCTGCTGTTCCTGCTGGTGATCGCCCTGGTGGGCGGCTGGCTCGTGCTCGTGCCCTTGGCCGTCATCCCGATTTTGCTGCTGGTCGCCTTTGCCTCGCGCGCGGCGCTGGCGCGCCACGTGGCCGCCTCGATGCAGGAAAGCGCGCAGCGCACGGCGCACCTGTTTGAAACCATGAATGGTCTCGACACGATCAAGGCGCTGGGCGCCGAAGCGTGGAGCCGGCGCAAATGGGAAAGCCTGACGGTGGCCATCGCCGCCAACAGCGTCGAGACGCGTGAAATCGTCAGCCGTGTCAATTACATCAACACGGCCGTGCTGGCACTGTCCGGCGTGGCCGTGGTGGCCACGGGCGCCTTGCTGATGGGCGAGCACCTGCTGACCCTGGGCCAGATCATCGCCGTGAGCATGCTGACGGGTCGCGCCTTGGCGCCCGTGAGCCAGATCGCGGGCTTGATCATGCGCTGGGAGCAAACCAAATTGTCCTACCACGCCCTGAATAAAATCATGGAAGCGCCGACCGATGACGACGCGGCCAGCCTGCAGGCGCCGCCCCTGTCCGGGCGCATCGAATTTCGCGACGTGGGCTTTGCCTATCCGAATTCGCCGCCGCTGCTCGATAAACTCAATTTGCAGATCCGTCCCGGCGAACGGGTCGGCGTGATCGGCAAGCTCGGTTCCGGCAAGAGCACCTTGCTGCGCTTGCTGCTGAATCAGTACGGCCCGCAAAGCGGCAGCGTGCTGTTCGACGACCTGGCCAGCACCCAGCTCGAACCCTTGAGCCTGCGCCGCCAGATCGGCTACGTGCCGCAGGACGTGACACTGTTCCACGGTACCCTGCGCGAGAACATCGAACTGGGACGCAGCCAGGCCGGCGACGCCAGCCTGCTCGATGCCATCCGCCTGGCCTGCCTCGACGACATCATCACCCAGCTGCCCAACGGCGTGGCGACGGAAGTGGGCGAGCGGGGCGAACGCCTGTCCGGCGGCCAGCGGCAAGCCGTGGCCATGGCCCGCGCCCTGCTCGCGAAACCGCCCATGCTGCTGCTCGATGAGCCGAGCAGCATGTTCGACCCGGCCACCGAGCAGCGCTTGATCGGCCGGCTGCGCACCTTGAAAGACACGACCATCGTGCTGGTCACCCACCGCATGGCCATGCTGGCGCTGGTGGACCGCCTGATCGTCTTCGACAAGGGGCGCATCGTGGCCGACGGCCCGCGCGATGAGGTCATGCGCGTGTTGAACAGCCAGGCGGCCAGGCCTGCGGCGGAACAGGGAGTGGCGGCATGAGCGCCCTGAACGCCCGCCCGCTGCCGGCGGCCCACCCGGACCCGGAACGCGAACCGCAGACCATCGTCATCCGCATGCTGGCGCTGATCGCCGTATTGCTGGTACTGGTGCTGGCCTGGGCCACCTTTGCACAGCTCGACGTGTCCGTGCATGGCCGTGGCGCCATCACGCCGCCGTCGCACCTGCAGGAAGTGCAAAGCCTGGAAGGGGGCATCGTGCGCGACATGCTCGTGAAACCGGGCCAGCGCGTGCGCCGCGGCGACTTGCTGCTGCGCCTGGACACGGCCCAGTACGACGCCAACCTGGGCGCCAGCGTGCAAAACCGCCTGGCCGCGCTGGCGGGCAGGGCGCGTCTCGACGCGCTGCTGTCCGGCGGCACTCCCCGGTTTGCGCTGGAATGGCAGCAGGAGGCGCCCGAGCTGATCGCCAAGGAAACGCAGTTGTGGCGCGACGGCCAGCGCGAGTTCGCGTCGGCCACGGCGGCCGCGCGCGAAGGCGTGAGGCGCCGGCGCGGCGAGCTGGCCGAGGCGCACAGCCGCATCGCCCAGCTGGACACGGGCTTGAGAATCGCGCTGGAAAGCCTGTCGATCGAAGAGCGCCTGTTCAAGGAGGGCGCCGGTTCGCGCGGCGACTACCTGAATGCCCAGCAGCGCGTGCAGCAGCAGCGCACGGAACTCGACGGCCTGCGCGCCTCCGTGCCGCGCCTGGCGGCCACCCTGGCCGAGGCGCAGGCGCAGGCTGGCGAAGTGGAAGCGCGCATGCGCGGCCAGTGGGGCGCCCAGCGCAGCGAATATGAAACCAAGGCCGGCGCCCTGGCCAGTACCGTCAAGGGCCAGCAGGATCAGGTGAGCCGGCGCGACGTGACGGCGCCCGTCGACGGCGTCGTCAACCGCGTGCTGGTGGCGACGGTAGGCGGCGTGGCGCAGCCGGGCAAGCCTATCCTGGAAATCGTGCCCGCCGATTCGGAAATGCTGATTTCCGTGCGCGTCAAGCCGTCGGACATCGGTTTCATCCACGTGGGGCAGCGCGCCTCGGCCAATGTGCTGGCGTATGACGCCACCACGTATGGACGCGTGCAGGCGCAGGTGGTGCGCGTGGGCGCCGATGCGATTCCCGATGAACGCAACGAGCCGTATTTCGAGGTGCAGCTGAGTACCGACCGCAGCCAGCTGACGGCGCACGGCAAGGTGCTGCCGATTACGCCCGGCATGCCCGTCGACGTGGGCATCCTGACGGGGCGCCGCTCGGTGCTGCAATATGTGTTCAAGCCCGTGCTGCGCGGCTTGCAGTCTTCCCTGCAGGAGCGGTGATGCGTACTTTTTTACTTTGCATGGCCTTCGCCTGCGCCAACGCGGAGGCACAAACGGTACAGTCCACGCCACCGGCCGCTTTCCAAGCGCAGTCCGCGCGCGGCTTGCCGGCCTTGCTGGCGCGTGCCGTGCCGCGCGATCCGCAGGTGGTCGCGGCGCAGGCGGCGCTGGCCACCACCGAAGCGCGCTACAGGCAGGCCCGTTCTCGCCTGTTCCCGACGGCGGCGCTGCAGGCGACGCGGGGACGCAGCAAGGACCTCGATGGCGCGCTGGACGTGGAACGCCGCACGCACCAGGTGGAGGCGAGCGTGCGCTGGAATGTGTACAACGGCGGCGCCGACCGCGCCGAACTCGATGCGGCCGAGCGCGACATGGCGGGCGCCGCCTTCGACGTGGAGCGCGCGCGCGCGGACAGCGCGGAAAAGCTGGCCGAAGCGTATTTCGACATGCAGCGCCTGGAACGCAGCCTGCTGCAGTCGCAGGAACGGCTGCGCGACGTGACGCACCTGGTGCGGCAGGTGACGCGCCAGGCGGAACTGGGCAAGGCCTCGGAAGTGGACCGCGAACTGGCGCAAAGTTCGCAGCTGGACGCGGAACTGGTGCACGATGGCTTGCTGACGGACCAGCAGGCGGCGCGCATCAAGCTCGAAGCGCTGGCCTTCGAACCGGTGGCGCAGTTTGCCGATTTCGCGTTTGCGCCGCTGCCGGCGCAAGCCCTGGAAAACGCCGATACGCAGCACGCGCAGTTGCGCGCCGCGCGCGAGCGGGCGGCGGCGGCCCAGCTGCGCGTGCGCGGCGTGGCGGCCACCCTGGCCCCCAAAATCGACCTGAATGTCAGCCATCTGCTCAATAACAAGACCACGCCGCCGCCGTCGACCATCCAGCAGCGGGGCTGGTCGGTGGGTGTGAGTTGGGAATTCCCGCTGGGCGGCGGTAGCCTGGCGCAGCGCGACGAGAGCATCAGCCGCGCCGAGACGGCCGAGGCGGACGTGGCGCGCGCCGAGCAGGGCACGCTCGCCGACCTGGCCAGCATGCTGCCGCGCATCGCCAATGCGCAGCGTACCCTGGCCCTGCTCGACGAGCAGGAAAAGAAGATGGCCTTCGTCGTGCGCGGCGGGACCATCCAGTACGAGGCAGGCCGGCGCAACCTGCAGCAGGTCATCCAGACGCGCGACAGCTATTTCACGATACAGCAGCGGCGCGGCGACCAGCTGCACCGTCTGACCCTGGCGCAGATGCGCCAATATGCGCTGGCGGGGCGGCTGCTGGCCGTGTTCGGCCTGGCGCAGGAGGGAAAATAGGGCCGGCGTGCGCGGTTTCACACATGGATCACGCAGACTTGATGCATGAAATGCCCATTGTGTGGCACACTGCGCGCTCGCATATCATCGTTGTCGCGGGAGCGCATGAGCATCATCAAACAATTTCCCTTCGAGTGGCAGGTCGGCGTGCGCTATACGCGCGCCGGGAAACGCAGTGGCCGCAACAGCTTCATTTCCTTCATCTCCCTCATTTCCGTGGCCGGCATCGGCCTGGGCGTGGCCGCCCTGATCGTCGTCCTGTCCGTCATGAACGGCTTCCAGAAGGAAGTCACGGACCGGCTCATGTCGGTGCTGGCACACGTCGAGGTGTTCGACACCAGCGGCTCCATGCCGAACTGGCAGGCGCAGGAGCGTGCCGCCTACGCCAACCCGCAAGTCAAGGCCGTGTCGCCGTTCGTGGAAACCCAGGGCATGCTGCTCAATGACGAGACCATGCGCCCGTCCGTCGTGCGCGGCGTGCTGTCGCAGCAGGAAGCCACCGTGTCCAGCGTGGCGAGCCAGATGAAACAGGGCAGTTTCAGCGCGCTGACGCCCGGCTCGTACAACATCGTGCTGGGCATCGACCTGGCCAAGGCGCTCGACGTGAAAGTGGGGCAGAACGTCACCCTGATGCTGGAACGCGAGCCGAAGGCGGGCGACGCGGCCAATGCCATCGTCATGCCGCGCATGCGCGCGCTCAAGGTCGCCGGCATCTTCGAGGCGGGCCACAATGAACTCGATGGCAGCCTGGCGTTTGTGAACATGCAGGACGCGCAGCAGCTGCTGCAGCTCGACGGCCCGTCCGGCCTGCGTCTGCGCCTGCACGACATGAACAAGGCGCCGCAGGTGGCGCGCGAACTGAAGGCGTCGATGCCGGGCCAGCTGTGGATGCGCGACTGGTCGCGCGCCAGCGCCAGCTGGTATGCGCTGGTGCAAAGCCAGAAGAACATGATGTTCATCATCCTCAGCATGATCATCGCCGTGGCCGCGTTCAACCTCGTCTCGACCCTGGTGATGTCCGTCACCGACAAGCAGGCCGACATCGCGATTTTGCGCACCCTGGGCGCCTCGCCGTTCTCCATCATGAAGATTTTCATGATCCAGGGTGCGCTGGTGGGCTTGCTGGGGAGCGCCCTGGGCGTGATCGGCGGCGTCGTGCTGGCGCTGAACGTGGGCGTCATCGTGCCTTTCATCGAAGGCATCTTCGGCCTGCACTTCATCTCGAAGGAAATCTACCAGATCAGCGCCGTGCCGTCGGACGTGCATTGGCTGGACGTGGCGCAGATCGGCCTGATCGCCTTCGGCCTGGCGCTGGTGGCAACCATCTACCCGAGCTGGCGCGCCGCGCGTGTGAAGCCGGCCGAGGCGCTGCGCTACGAATAGCTGGCTTGTAAAACCGGGGTCAGACCCGCCGGGTCTGACCCCAGCCCTTCGCTTTAAGGGCTAACGCGATGATATGTTGCTTACAAAAGAATTAATGAATCAATGAGCATGTTAAAAAATCTTCCCTTCGAATGGCTGGTCGGCCTGCGCTACACGCGGGCCGGCAAGCGCAGTGGCCGCAACAGTTTTATCTCCTTTATCTCGCTCATTTCCATGGCCGGCATCGGCCTGGGCGTGGCGGCGCTGATCGTCGTGCTGTCCGTGATGAACGGCTTCCAGAAGGAAGTGACGGACCGCATGCTGTCCGTGCTGGCCCACGTGGAAGTGTTCGACAACAGCGGCAGCATGCCGGACTGGCGCGCCGAAGCGGCGCAAGCGTTCAAGAATCCGGCCGTGAAGGGCGCGGCGCCGTTCGTCGAAACGCAGGGCATGCTGCTGCGCGACGATGCGCTGCGACCCGCCATCGTGCGCGGCGTGCTGCCCGAGGAAGAGCCGAACGTCTCCGACGTGGCCGGCCAGACGCGCATGGGCAGCTTCAAGGCGCTGCAGCCGGGCACCTTCAATATCGTGCTGGGCATCGAGCTGGCGCGCGCCTTGCGCGTCAACTTGGGCGAAAAAGTCACCCTGATGCTGGCGCAGGGCCAGGTCACGCCGGCCGGCGTGCTGCCGCGCATGCGCAGCTTTACCGTCAGCGGCATCTTCCAGGCGGGCCACAATGAATTCGACGCGGGCCTGGCCTTCATCAATATCGAGGACGGCCAGCGTTTGCTGCGCCTCGACGGTCCATCGGGCCTGCGTTTGCGCCTGGCCGACATGAACCAGGCGCCGCAAGTGGCGGCGGAGCTGAAAAAAACCATGCCGGGCGACCTGTGGCTGCGCGACTGGTCCAAGCTGAACGCCAACTGGTTCGCCGCCGTGCAGACGGAAAAGCGCATGATGTTCATCATCCTGACCCTGATCATCGCGGTGGCCGCCTTCAACCTCGTCTCGACCCTGGTGATGACGGTGACGGACAAGCAGGCCGATATCGCGATTTTGCGCACCCTGGGCGCTTCGCCCCGTTCCATCATGAAGATCTTCATGATCCAGGGCGCGCTGGTGGGCATCCTGGGCACGATCCTGGGCGTCGGCGGCGGTGTGCTGGTGGCCATGAACATCGACGTCATCGTGCCCTTCATCGAGCATTTGCTGGGCGTGCAGTTCCTTTCCAAGGACATCTATTTCATCAGCACCGTGCCGTCCGACCTGCGCTGGCCCGACGTCACCAAGATCGGCGTGCTGGCCGTGATCCTCGCCTTTTTGGCGACCCTGTACCCGAGCTGGTGGGCTGCCCGCGTGAAACCTGCGGAAGCCCTGCGCTATGAATAAACCACTGACGACTACCATGACCGATCTGAACAAACCTGCCTCCAACGGCGCTTCCGCCGATTCCGCCGTCCTTTCCTGCCGCGGCCTGGGCAAGACTTTTACGCAGGGCAGCTACAAGGTGCAGGTGCTGGCCGGCATCGACATTGACGTGCACCGCGGCGAGCGCGTTGCCATCGTCGGCGCCTCCGGTTCCGGCAAATCGACCCTGCTGCACCTGCTGGGCGGCCTCGATACACCTACCAACGGCAAGGTCACCCTGCTGGGCAAGGACTTCGCCAATCTGAGCGAAAAGGCGCGCGGCGACTTGCGCAACGCCTCGCTGGGCTTCGTCTACCAGTTCCACCACCTGCTGCCCGAGTTTTCCGCGCTCGACAACGTCGCCATGCCCTTGATGATACGGCGCATGAAGCGCGCGCCCGCCACCGAACTGGCGCAGCAGATTCTCACGCGCGTGAACCTGGCCAAGCGCGTGTCGCACACGCCTGGCGAATTGTCGGGCGGCGAGCGCCAGCGCGTGGCCCTCGCCCGCGCGCTTGTCACGCAGCCGGCCTGCGTGCTGGCCGATGAACCGACGGGCAATCTCGATCACGCCACGGCCGAACAGATTTTCGACCTGATGCTGGAACTGTCGCGCACCCTGGGCACGGCCTTCGTCATCGTCACGCACGACATCGAACTGGCCAAGCGCTGCGACCGCGTGCTGCGCCTGACGGACGAAGGGCTGCAACCGTACCAATACTAAGGAACCGCCATGCTGTGGATCGACACGCACTGCCACCTCGACGCGCATGAATTCGGCGATGAATCGCTGCAGGTGGTGGCGCGCGCGCGGCAGCAGGGCGTGGGCATGATCGTCATTCCCGCCGTCGAACGGGCCAATTTCGCCATCGTGCGCGACTTGGCGGCAGCGGCGCCCAACGCCTGCTATGCGCTGGGCATCCACCCGATCTACGTGCCGCATGCCACGGACGACGATTTGATCGCCCTGCGCGAGGCCGTGGCGCTGGCCATGAATGACCCGCGTTTTGTCGCCATCGGCGAAATCGGCCTCGATTTCTTCATTCCCATGCTGTGCGAGCCGGCCATGCGCGCCAAGCAGGAGCATTTTTTGCGCGAGCAGCTGAAAATCGCCCGCGACTTCGACCTGCCCGTGCTGACCCACGTGCGCCGCTCGCAGGACATCGTCCTCAAGCACGCGCGCCAGATCCGCCCGAACGGCGGCATCGCCCATGCGTTCAACGGCAGCTTCCAGCAGGCGCAGGGCTATATCGACCTGGGGTTCAAGCTCGGGTTCGGCGGCGCCATGACGTTTACGCGCGCCCTGCAGATACGCCGCATGGCCACGGAGTTGCCTTTGGCCGCCATCGTGCTGGAGACGGACGCACCCGATATTTCCCCTGCCTGGGTCCACCCTGGCCGCAACAGCCCCGAAGAATTGCCGCGCATCGGCGCCGTGCTGGCCGAGCTGCGCGGCCTGGCACTGGCCGACGTGGCCGTTGCCACCAGCGCCAACGCGCGCGCCGTACTGCCCCGACTACCCTTGATGGAATGAGACCGCAATGAACAACAAGATCATCCTGGCCGCCTGCCTGTCCGCTGCGTTCGCTCCCGCCATGGCGGCGCAAAGCGCCCAGTGCGACGGCATGCCGCGCCTCGACGTCACCACGCCGGCCGGCTTTTGCGTGGCCGTGCTGGCCGACGGCCTGAAATTCCCCCGTGGCGTGCTGCCGTTGACGAATGGCGACATCCTCGTCACGGACATGACGGGATGGGCGCCGAAGCAGGGCAAATTATGGCTGTTGCAGCCGAAGGCGGCCGGCGCCGGCTACGAGCGCAAGCTGCTGCTCGACAAGCTCGATCGTCCGAACGGCATCGTGCAGGGACCGGACGGCATGGTCTACGTGGGCGAAGTAGGGCGCATCTTCCGCTTCGACTTGCGCGACACGAAGCGCACCCTCACCGACGTGATCGGCGGCACGGCCAAGACGCCGCGCCTGCCGGGCCTCGGCTTGCACCTGCTGACGAATATGCGCTTCAGTCCCAAGGGCGACCTGTACGTGAACGTGGGCTCGAGCACCGACCATTGCGAGAACGATGGCAAGGCGCCCGATCCTGCCAAGGCCTGCCCTTCGGCGGAAGGTCCGGAAGCGCTGGGCGCCATCCGCGAATACACGATGGCCTGGCCGGCCGGCACGGTGACGAGCTGGCGCACGCATGCGCGCGGCTTGCGCAATTCGATGGCGCTGGCCTTCCATCCGACCACGGGTGAGCTGTGGCAGGCGGAGAACGCGCGCGACGCCATCCAGGCCGCCATGCCGCAACTGAAAAGCGATGAAAACCTGCCGCACGAGGAATTGAACCTGATCAAGGCCGACCGGCACTACGGCTGGCCGTACTGCTACGACGATAACGTCGCCAGTCCCGAATATCCGAAGACGGCTTGCGCCGCCCAATACGCGGCGCCCCAGCGCCTGCTGCCCGGCCATGCCGCGCCGCTGGGCATGACGTTTTACACGGCCAGCCGCTTCCCGGAACTGTACAAGAATAGCCTGATCATCGGCTACCACGGCTACCGCAGCAACGGCCACCGCCTGGTGGCCCTGCTGCCCGACAAGGCCGGTGCGCCGCTGGGCAAGTCCGTCGAGTTGATCGGCAATTGGGAGCGCAAGGGCAAACAGGGCAGGGGCGCGCCCGTGGACGTGAAGCTGGGCCAGGATGGCGATATCTATATGGCCGACGACCATAATGGTCTGGTGCTCAAGTTGCATTATGCGGCGCCGGGCAAACCGTAACCAGCGCTAATCCGATACATCGGCAACAATGTCGTCGGATTACGCGCATCCTTCGGACGCGCTAATCCGACCTACCCGACTGACGACCATAATGGACTGGTGCTCAAGTTGCATTACGCGGTGGCCAAACCATAATTTTCACCGGTTTCGCACGTGTAGGTCGGATTAGCGGGGCAACGCCGCGCGTAATCCGACGACATTGTGGGCGTTGCGGATGTTGTCGGGTTACGCTTGACCTCGCTCAGTGCGCGGCTGTCGCATCGTTCTACAATCGGCCTGATGTTCCCTGTCCACCAGGGGCAACGGGAGGCTGACGTGAAACCTGCATTCATCAATCTGCGTGACAATTACGCGAGCGTGGCGGCCGTCGGCCAGGCGGCCCTGTTTCGTGAAATCGGCTGGGAAGACTTGATCGGCAAGGACAGCTTTGCCAACACCTGCGCCATCCGCGTCAGCCTGGCGCTGATCAAGGCCGGCGTCCAGGTCAAGGGCCGCATGGCCATCCGCAAGGGACCGTTCAAGGGGGCGCTGATCGAACCGGGACAGGCCAAGTTGTCGCACATGCTGGCCAGCCCGTCGATGTTCGGCGCGCCCGAAAAATTCGCCGCCGATGCGGCCATCGAAGGCATAGGCCAGCGCCAGGGCCTCGTCGCCTTCTTCCGCATTCCCGGCTACCTGGGCGGGGCGGGCGGACATATCGACATCCTGCTGCCCTCCATCGGCGTGAAGGTGTGCGGCAGCGAATGCTACTGGGATTGCGGCGAGGTCTGGTTCTGGCCACTCGGTTGATGCTTGCTTTTACGCTTGCTTGAATTTCTTCGAGCGTCCCCGCGACGCCGCATTGTGCGCGCGCAGGATGGAATCGACCCGCTCCGACGCATCGCGCGACAGGTTTTGCGCCACGGCGATATCGGGGAAGAATTCGGGCAGGCGGTAGCTGAGCCACGCATACGCCGAGTAGTAGCGGCAAGTGTCTTCCACCTGCTGCAAATTCTGCGTGCCGCCGCCGTACGCATGCTGGCGCAAGGTGCTCGTTTTTCCCTGCGACAGATTCTTCGCCCAGTGTTCCCACGCCGTTTGCAAGGACGGCACCTTGCTCGATATCGGCACCAGCGACAGGGTGAACTTGTCGGCCACGGACAGGGGCAGGGTGTCGAGCCAGGCGGCGCGTTCCTTCTGGTCTTCCGTGATGCGGGGGAAGAAGAAGCCGTCCGGCACGTCGATATTGTGGATGAAGCGGCGCAGCAGCTTGGACAGCGACAGTTCGCCCGTCACCGACGAAATACGGTGCAGATGTTCGAGCGAGGGCGCCACGGCAAAGCCGCTCGTGTTCAGCGGGTGCAGCTTTTCCTTGAGAAGGGCGCGCATCACTTCATGCGTTTCGTTGTCGTAGCCGGCCACGAGGCCTTCTTCATGCACGCCGTAGCGGCCCGCGCGCCCGGCGATCTGGCGCGCCAGCGCGGCCGAAATCTCTTCCTCTTCGCGGCCATTGTATTTGACGCAGGTGGTCATGACGATGCGCGCGATCGGCATGTTCAGGCCCATCGCCAGCGCATCCGTGCCGACGACGATATCGGCCGTGCCGTCGCGGAAGCGCTGCGCCTGCGCGCGCCGTACTTCGGGCGACAGGTTGCCGTAGACGGTGGCCACCGACAGCCCCGTTTCCGTGATCATGTCGCGCCACATCAGCACTTCGCGGCGCGAAAAGGCGATGACGGCGTCGCCGCGGCGCAGGTTACGCACCTTGCGCACGGCGCTCGGCTCCATCGACAGGGGCGCCATGCGTTTCAGTATATGCACTTCCAGCGGGCATTCCAGACGTTCGGCCAGCGCCTCGATGGCGCGCCGCGCTTCGGGCGCTCCCACCAGATACACGGTGTGGGCAGGCGCGCCGCAGACTGCCGCCGTCCACGCGGCGCCCCGGTCCGGGTCGGCCAGCATCTGGATTTCATCGATGACGGCCACTTCCACGACGGTTTTCGTGTCCAGCATTTCCACCGTGCTGGCCACGTGCGTGGCGCCGTCGACGACCCGACGTTCCTCGCCCGTGACCAGGCTCACGGCCAGCGGTTTGCCGTGCGGCGCGGCCTCCTGCAGGCGCTCGTAGTTTTCCAGAGCCAGCAGGCGCAAGGGCGCGAGATAAATGCCGCTCTTTGCCTTGACCAGCGCTTCCATGGCGCGGTGCGTCTTGCCGGAGTTCGTCGGGCCCAGCAAGGCAATGAAGCGGCGCGGTAGGCGGCGCGCCATCTCGAACGAGGCCGGATATTCGGCCAGGTTGATGCTCTGGCGCGTGCGCGCCGCGTGCTGTTCTTCCTGCTGGCGCTCGATGGCGTGATGGAAGCGCTGGCGGATGCGGTCGAACACCATGCCGGCCGGCTCCGACGTCTGCATGTCGGCCAGGGTGTGCAGGAAGACCATCGGGTCCGTGTCCACGTCCTCGCTCAGGCCCGCGATGTCGGCGACGAAATCGACCACGTGCTGGCGCAGCTCCTCGAAGACGGCCGCGCTGGCCCGTTCCCGCACGAGGGCCAGCTTGGCCTCGCGGTCCATCTTGCGCCACTTGGCCGGCCGCGCCAGGACGCCTTGGCTTGGCACGAGCGCATACGGCACCACCAGGCGGCCCGCCTTGACGACGCCGGAAAAGCGCACGAAGACGCGACCTTCCATCTTGACGAGGCGGATATGCTCGGCCAGCTCCCCCAGTTCCGCGACGAGGGTAGCGTCGTTATTGTCTTCGCTGCTGTCGGAAATATCGGTGGAAGTATCGGGAGGAAGTGCGGAGGAAGTCATGTCGTGCCTGGGTGTTGAAGTAAGCGAGGCCGATTATACCGTCGATGGCGGTGGGCGGTGGGCTGTGGTGGCCAGGCCTGGCGCTTGCATGTTCAGGCGGCACGCGCGTGCACCAGGCGCAAGCCCCAGCCCGTGGCTATCTTGCCGTCGCTGCCTTGCAGATATGCCACGGCATCCAGGAGCGCGCTGCGCAGGCGCTGTCTGGCGCCGTCGTCCAGGCGGTCGATATCGTAGGTGTCCAGCAGGGCGGTCCACAGTTCGCCCGGCGTGGGCGACCAGGGCACGTCGATGTGGTCGAATTCAACATCTGCGAAACTGTCATCGAGCAGCTCGCGCCAGCCCGCTTCGGACCCCGTGCGGCGGTCGCCGAAGCGCAGCGGCGGCAGTTCGGTGCTGGCGATGGGCTTGAACACGCGCGTGAAAACATCGTTCACTTCGCCCAGCAGGAAAGTGCGGCCGACGATGGCCGCGAACTGGCCGCCGGGGCGCAGCACGCGGCGCATTTCGCGCACGACTTGCTCGATGTCGTCCATCAGCATCAGCGCCATGTGCGAGACGAGATAATCGACGCTGGCCGATGGCAGGTCGAGCGCCTGGCCGCGGCCTTGCAGCAGATGCACGGATGGGGGCAGGGCGGCGCGCGCGGCAGCCAGTTCAGCCTGGCTCATGTCGATGCCGAGCAGTTGCAGCCGGGGTTGCCGCCTGGCTGCCAGCAAACCCAGCAGATGACCGTCGCCGCAGGCCAGGTCGAGTACGGTCAAGGGCGTGTCCACGACCGGTAGCAGGCTGGTCAACACTTCGTAGGACGAGGCGTAGGTAGCTGATGCCGCATGTGCAGGCAGGTGCGCAAACGCGGCGGGCGTCACACCGACCTGGCGTTGATGGAAGTCCTGCAGATACATCTCGGCGGTTGAAATCGCGTTCATGTAGGGTTCGATATGGGAAGGGCGGACGCCCCAGGGCGTGGACAGGCATGCTAGCATGGAAACGTTGAGAAATAGACTGCGGTGCTTCAGCCTGGCTGGCGTCGCTTGTGATAGGGAGACTGGGAAAGTAATAATGTTGAGTCGCCAAGGTTTTTTTGCTATCGATGCGGCAACTGCCGAGAAGGTCATTCTCGATGCGCAAGCGCAGGGCATGCGTGTTTTTCATCTTCCCAGGAAAATGTCGTCCAGGGATGCTTTCTTTGATGGCGTACGCGATACGCTTCCTCTCGATCCGCCATTACAAAGTAATGCAAGCTGGGATGCGCTTGACGATTCCGTATGGTCGGGTCTGGATGGATTGAACGAGAATGGCATCGTGATTGTTTGGCGCGATTCCAGCGACATGGAGGCACAAGCCCCGGAGGATTTTTCCACCGCCTTTTCTATCCTGAATGAATTGCCTGGCATGCTAGCCGATGTTGTATCCACGGTGAATCATCCAAAGAAATTGGTGGTGCTTCAGGTGATGTGATCGGCATATGACGCTGACTTGCCGTGCATGCGCGATGCCGCTTGTTCAGACGCCAGCAGGGTTAAAGAAAAATACAACTGGAAGTCAGCAAGGGCAATGATCGGGTTGCAATTCCTTGGGATTGACGGTTCTTTATGTTGATGGCGCATGTGAGCCGTTGAATACGGAATCTGCACTTCTTCAATATTTTCATTGATTAACAAGAAAAAAGGTTTGACGATGGCGCTATGGTGAACCTTGCGTGCTGGCTTATGTCTTTCTACCAGCCGCCGGTCGATTTGCCGCGCAGATAGCGTGCCATGGCAGCGATGGTAGAAGCGTGATATTGACTAAGCTATTCCGCTTTTCCCTGCGCCGTATCAAACCTGTCGCCCGCATGTTCGCGCGCATTCATGTAGCGCCGTTTATATTGGTGAGCTTGAGTCGCGCCGCTTCGGCCTGTCATGCGCACCTTCCTACTCGGCTTTTCCGCTGGCGCTTTCTGGCTGCAGATGCAGGCGGCACTGCCGGCGCATGCCGGTGCGGCGCTGCTACTGGCCAGCCTTTTGCTTATGATGCTCGGTTATGTTACGCGCGGCTGGCATGTAGGCTTGCGCATGGCGATGCGATGCCTGTTCGGGCTGGTGTTTGGCTACCTTTGGGCCGCGTTCCTGGCGCACTCGGCCCTCTCATCCGAGCTGGCATTGAAAGACGAAGGCCAGGACATCACCGTGACGGGAGCCATTGCCAGCCTGCCCTACCGCTTCGAGCAGGGCGTGCGCTTCAACTTTGCCGTGGAAAAGGCGGTTGGGGCGAAGGTGCCGTCTTTGATCGCCCTGTCCTGGTACGCGGGTTTTCGCGATGCAGTGACGAACGCGGTGGGCAACGTGCAGCCGGGCGAGCGCTGGCGGCTGACGGTGCGGCTGCAGCGTCCGCACGGCAATGCGAATCCCATGGGTTTCGATTACGAGGCGTGGCTGCTGGAGCAGGGCGTGCGCGCCACCGGCTATGTGCGGCCGCAGCCACGCGCCGATACGCCCAACATGCGCCTGGCCGCCTTCGTGCCCGGCTTCGGCAACGTGGTGGAGGCCAGCCGCGCGGCCTTGCGTGCGCGCATCTTGCGCAGCCTGGAAGGCAAGCAGTACGCGGGCGTGATCGTGGCGCTGGTGGTGGGCGACCAGCGCGCCATTCCCCAGTCGGACTGGCAAGTGTTCAACCGCACGGGCGTCAGTCACCTGATTTCGATTTCCGGCTTGCACATTACCATGATCGCGGGACTCTTTGCGCTTGGGGGCGGAGCATTGTGGCGGCGTTCATTCTTTACCGACTGGCAACTGCCCTTGCGACTGCCGGCGCAAAAGGTGGCGGCGCTGGCGGGCGCGTTGGCGGCCTTTCTTTACGTGTTGCTGGCCGGTTTCGGCGTGCCCGCGCAACGCACCCTGTATATGTTGCTGGTGGTGGCGCTGGCCTTGTGGCTGGGGCGCATCACCAGCATCGTGCATGTCCTGTGCCTGGCCCTGGGCGTCGTCGTGCTGCTCGACCCGTGGGCCGTGCTGTGGCCCGGTTTCTGGCTGTCGTTCGGCGCCGTCGCCACCATCCTGTATGCGACGGCGGGCCGCACTGCGACACCGTTGCCGGAGGGCGCCAGCCGCTGGCGGCGGTTGCGCGCGGCCGTGGCACTGGGCGCGCGCACGCAATACGTGGTGACGGTAGGGCTGGTGCCGTTGACGATGCTGCTGTTCTCGCAAGTCTCCTTGGTCAGTCCCGTGGCCAACGCGCTGGCCATTCCCGTCATCAGCCTGGTCGTCACGCCCTTGTCCTTGGCGGGCAGCATGCTGCCTGCGCCTTTGTCCGATGGACTGTTGCTGTTGGCGCACGCCATCGTGCAGATGCTGGCGCAGGTACTCGACTGGCTGGGCGCGCGCCGCTTTGCCGTGTGGACGGCGCCCGCGCCACCAATGTGGAGTTTTTGCTGGGCATTGTTCGGCACGGCATGGCTGCTGGCGCCACGCGGATGGCCGCACCGCTGGGCAGGCATGCTGGGCTGGCTGCCGCTGCTGACGGCCTTGCCATCCAGCCCGCCAGCGGGCCAGCTGTGGGTGACGGCCTTCGACGTGGGACAAGGCATGGCCGTGCTGGTGGAAACCCACGATCACCGCCTGCTGTACGACACGGGACCCGCCTACAGCCTCGATTCCGATGGCGCCAGCCGGGTCATCGTGCCGTATTTGCGCGCACGCGGCATCGCCAAACTCGACGGCGTGATCATTTCCCACAGCGACCTCGATCACGCGGGCGGCGCCGTGTCCCTGCTGGAAAACGTGCAAGTGGGCTGGCTGGCGTCGTCGCTGTTCGATGGCCACCCGGCCGTCGAGTTCCAGCGGGAATCGCACCGGCCTTATCTGCACTGCATGGCCGGCCAGAGCTGGACCTGGGAAGGCGTGCACTTCGCCATGCTGCATCCACTGCCGGCCAGCCATACGGACATCAGCTTGACGCCGAACGCCCGCAGCTGCACCGTGAAAATCACGGCGGGCAGGCATGCGATCTTGCTGGCCGGCGACATCGAAGCGGCGCAGGAGGCGCAGTTGCTGGCGCGTTCGACGGACGGCGACCTGGCGGCCGACGTGTTGCTGGCGCCCCACCACGGCAGCGGCACCTCGTCGACACCGGCGTTTTTGAATGCCGTCCATCCGGGCCTGGCGATTTTCCAGGTCGGGCACAGGAATCGTTACAAACACCCGAAGCCGCAGGTGTATGCGCGCTATGGCGACATGGGGATTGCCCGGCTGCGCACGGATGTGACGGGGGCGGTGGTGCTGGAGTTTGGGGACAATATTGATGTGACGCAGTATCGCGCCATGCATCCGCGGTATTGGCATGGGCGCTAGCGCATTCATGTTACGCTTGAACATCCATCGTCACAGGAGTCCGGCGTGCACTCTTCCAGCACACCCTATTTTATCAACACGGCTCAAGCCGCCGACCTCGATTCCATCACGGCCTTGCTGCAGGCCAATTCCCCCACGCGGGGCGGCAGCCTGACGGGCGAGTTTTCGCACGATAAGGTGGCGGCCATGGCCGATGGCGCCTCGCCTGTCATCGTGGCGCGGCGTCTGGAAGACGGGCCCGTCGTTGGCGTGCTGTTCAGTGCTGCCAAGGCCGCCGCGCAGGCGCCCGTGGTCCTGGCCATGCTGGCCGCGTATGCGGGAAGTGACAGCGCCTATGTGTACGGCCCTGTTTGCATTGCGGACTCGGAACGGGGGCAGGGCTTGCTGGCGCTGCTGTACGCTGCCATGCGCGAGCGGCATGGCGGTGCGGAGGCGGTGCTCTTCATCCGGCGCGACAATCTCGGCTCGCTGCGCGCGCATGAGCGGCTGGGCATGCGCGAAGTGGCTGCTTTTGTCTTCGAGGGCGCGCAGTTTGCCGTCTATAGCGACGCCATCATCGTCAAATAGAGACTAAATTGCCCGTTCATCGGGTATCTCCAATCCCCGCTGCCGTACATACTCGAGAAACAGCCGCGCCCCCTTGGCCATGCGCGACGTGCCGTAGACGGCATGGATGCTGGGGTCCAGCTCCTTCGACGACGTCAGTCGGTATGCCGTGCAGACGCGGCGCAGGGTGCCGGCGGCCACGGCGGGTTCGGCCAGCCAGCTGGCCAGGCGCACGATGCCGGCGCCTTCCAGGGCCGCCTGAAAAGTGGCGATGCCGGAAGTAAAACGGAAGCGGGGCTGCACCTGGTAGCGCACGTTGCGTTCGCCGGAGACGAAATGCCAGTCGCGCAGGATGCGCGGGGCCGAGTGCATGATGACGTCGTGGCCGGCCAGCTCTTCGGGCTCTTCGGGCGCGCCCATGCGGGCGATATAGTCGGGCGAGGCGTACATGTAGCGGCGGTAATTCCACAGGGGATAGCCGATCAGCTCGCTCGACTGGGGAAACGCGCCGCGGATGGCGAAGTCGAGCTTTTCCTGGATCGGGTCGATCGATTTGTCCGAGAAATGGATGTCCACCGACACGTTCGGATAGTCGCGCGAAAATTGCGCCACCACTTTCGGCAGAAAACCCAGCGACAGGATTTCCGGCGCCGACAGGCGTACCCAGCCTTGTGGCGAGTTGCTCAGTTCAGCCAGCTGGTCTTCCGCCTCGGCCTGCGTTTCCAGCAAGTGCTTGGCCGACGCGTAATACGTTTCTCCGGCCGTCGTCAGGGTGAACTGCTTTTGCGTGCGCAGGATCAGTTCGGCGCCGATGGCTTCCTCGAGGAACTGGATGGCGCGCGTGACGGCCGATGGCGAGCGTCCCAGCATGCGCGCCGCGTGGATGAAGCTGCGCTTTTCCACCACGGTGCAGAAGGCGCGGATCTCCCACATCAGTTTCATCGACATCGTGACTCCCGGCAAAAGAAGCCAGTAGACCGCATGGGGCGCATTCCGTCAAGCGTTACGCCTGATTGCGTTTTCCGCAATTTGAAGTTGCATCCGGAAAAATCCACGGCGCCTATACTGCCGCTGTCGATCATTCCTTGTTGCCTATCATGCTGACCATCTCGCTGCTGTGTTTATTTGCCTTCTTTGCCGGCCTCATCGATGCCGCCGTGGGCGGGGGCGGGCTGATACAGCTGCCGGCCCTGTTCAACCTGATGCCGAACATGGCCTCGACCTCCTTGCTGGGCACGAATAAATTCGCCTCGGCCTGCGGCACCACGTTTGCCGCCCGCTCGTTCGTCGGCAAGGTACACATTCCGTGGCTGCTGGTGCTGCCGGCCGTGGCCAGCGCCTTCGTCATGTCCTTCATCGGCGCGGCCGCCGTGTCCTACGTGCCGCAACAGGTGGTGCGCCCCATGGTGCTGGTGCTGATCATCATCATGGCCATCTACACCTTCATCAAGAAGGATTTCGGCGCGACGCGCGAGGCGCGCCCCATCGGTCCGCGCGAACGCATCCTCGCCATCGTCATCGGTGGCGCCATCGGTTTTTATGACGGCCTGTTCGGGCCGGGCACGGGCAGTTTTTTGATTTTCCTGTTCATCCGCGTCTTCGGCTTCGATTTCATCCTTGCGTCGGCCTGCTCGAAACTGGTGAATATCGCCACCAACGTGGCCGCGCTGGCCTTCTTCATTCCCGCCGGCCACGTGGTCTATGCCGTGGCCGCACCGATGGCCGTATGCAACATCCTGGGCGCGCTGACGGGCACCTGGATCGCCGTGCGCCGCGGCGCCGCCTTCGTGCGCATTCTCTTCCTCGTGTTGCTGGCGCTGCTGATCGTGAAGTTGTCCTACGACATATTCTTCAAGTAAGTTTTTTGGACGATAACAAGCCATGAAAACCATCCAGGGCGTGCTGTGGGACAACGATGGCGTGCTGGTCGATACCGAACAGCTGTTTTACGAAAGCAACCGCGACTTGCTCTTGCCCTATGGCATAGACCTGACGCCGAAGCAATTCTTTGACTGGTTCCTGGACAATAACTACGGCGCCTGGCACTTGCTGCTGGGACAGGGCCACGAGATCGAGCTGGTCGAGCGCCTGCGGGCCGAGCGCACCGTGCTGTTTTCCCGACGCCTGCGCCAGGCGCGTGGGCTGGTCATGCCTGGCGTCAAGAACGTACTGGCGTCGCTGCGCCCGCACGTGGCGATGGGCGTGGTCACGAGCGCCTACGAAGAGCACTTCCGGATCAGCCATGCGGCCACGGGCTTGTTGAACCACTTCGACTTCGTGCTGACACGTGAAATGTATGACGAAAGCAAGCCGGCGCCCGACGGCTACCAGCTGGGCTTGCAGCGCCTGGGCCTGGCCGCCAACGACTGCGTGGCCGTGGAAGACTCGCCGCGCGGCTTGCGCGCCGCCAATGCGGCCGGGCTCGAGTGCATTGTCGTGCGCAATCATATGAACCGCCACCATGCATTTGACGACGCCTTTTGCGTGGTGGAATCCATGGCCGAGCTGGGCGAAGTATTGGCTTCCTTCGTGCCCGCCATGGCGCCGCCGCGCCCGCTGGCACCTGAGAAATTAGAGGCCTTCCTCTGATACGTCTTGCCGGCATGCCATTACAATTGCCTATCGCATTCACCGGCCCTGTCCCACGATGACTCTCCCGCAACTGCACTTTGCCCACGCCAACAGTTATCCTGCCGGCACCTACCGCAAGCTGTTCGGCTTGCTGGGCCGGCACTACGCCGTGCAGGCGCTCGACATGCATGCGCACGACCCCGCGTATCCCGTCAGCACGGGCTGGGCCGAGCTGGTGCGCGAGTATATCGACGACCTCGAGCGCCGCTACAGCGGCCCCGTCATCCTCGTCGGTCATTCGCTCGGCGGCATGCTCAGCGTGATGGTGGCCAAACAGCGGCCCGACCTCGTGCGCTGCGTGGTCTTGCTCGATTCGCCCGTGGTGGCCGGCTGGCGCGCCTTGCTGGTGCGGCTGGCGCGCAATACGGCGCTGGGCGAGCGCTTTTCTCCCTCGCGTTTTTCCGCCCGGCGGCGCAAGCTGTGGCCGGACGCGCAAGCCGCGTACGAACACTTCGCCGCCAAGGACATGTTCGCCATCTGGGCGCCGCAAGTGTTGCGCGACTACATAGACAGCGGCCTGGCGCCCCATCCGGAAGGAGTGCAGCTGCGCTTTACGCGCGAAGTGGAGACGGATGTCTACCGCAGCCTGCCGCACCATATCGGCGGCCTCGTCAAGGATGGTTTTCCCGTTCCCATCGGCTTTATCGGCGGCACCGAATCGGTGGAATGCCGGCAGGCGGGCTTGACGGCCACACGCAAACTGGTCGGCAAGTTTTTCCGCCAGGTGCCGGGTGGCCATCTGTTTCCCATGGAAAGCCCCGAGCTGACGGCGCAAGTGGTGCGCGAGATGATCACGGCATTGCTGGCGAAACAATAAAATATCGCCAAGGATTTTCAGGCGATGGGGGCCAACGGCGGGGGATTTTCGCGTAAAATCCTGCCATCCGGGCCGCGCCTGCACCAGGCGTGTCGCCCCAGCCATTCCGATATTCTAGAAAGATACCCCTGCGATGACGATTAAAAGCGATAAATGGATACGCCGCATGGCGGAAACGACGGGCATGATCGAGCCGTTTGAACCGGGCCAGGTCAAGGAACGCGACGGCAACCGCATCGTGTCTTACGGCACGTCCAGCTATGGCTATGACATCCGCTGCGCCGACGAGTTCAAGCTGTTCACCAACATCAACACCACCATCGTCGACCCCAAGGATTTTGACGCGAACAATTTCGTCGACGTGTCGGGCAAGGGCTATTGCATCATCCCGCCGAACTCGTTCGCGCTGGCCCGTACCGTCGAGTATTTCCGCATTCCCCGCAACGTGTTGACGATTTGCCTGGGCAAGAGCACCTATGCCCGTTGCGGCATCATCGTCAACGTCACCCCGTTCGAACCGGAATGGGAAGGTTATGTGACCCTGGAGTTTTCCAACACGACACCGTTGCCGGCGAAAATTTACGCCAACGAAGGCGTGGCGCAAGTGCTGTTCTTCGAGTCCGATGAGGTGTGCGAAACGTCGTACAAGGACCGCGGCGGCAAGTACCAGGGCCAGGTTGGTGTGACGTTGCCGAAGACCTGATTGCGGTGCAGGGCGGGCTGACCGCCTTCTTTACCTGTCTTTACCTGCCTTTACCTGCCTTTACACCCGTCGCACTACATGCGCTTCCATGCCTGCCGTTAACCTTGGTATTGAAACACTGAGGAGGCATCATGGTAGCGGCAATCGGTTCAGGTGGTTCAGGCGGCGCAGTCGGCGCGGCTGGTAGCGCCAGTGCGGGCAGCGGTGCGCAGATCGCGGCGCTGCAAAAGCAGATCACGGCGGCGCAAAAGCAGTTGACGCAAGCGCAGAAGGGCGAGCAGACGGAGGCGTCGCAAAAGCTGCAGCAGCAGCTGGCGCAGCAAATCCAGGCCTTGCAGGCGCAGATCGCCCAGTTGCAGGCGGCAGCCGCGCAGAAGGCGGCGCAGCAAGACGCTCAAACGTCCAGCAGCGCCGAGACGGCGGCCAGTCCCGCCAGGTCAAGCTCGCCGACCCTGGGCAGCATCATCGATACGCAGGCCTGACAGCGCCTTCGTCCGCCACAACGCCAGGCTCGCCCACAGGTCAGCCTGGCGTTTTAACAGGTAACAACATCTCCACGCACAAGCCGCCGCCGCTGCGCAAGCTGGCCCCGATGCGGCCGCCATGGGCGCCGATGACGTGCCGGGCGATGGCCAGGCCCAGGCCGTGGCCATCCGTGCTGTGCTGGGTATTGCTGGCGCGGAAGAACGGTTCAAAGATGCGGGCCAGGTCGGCGCTGGCCACACCGGGTCCCCGGTCCAGTACGGCGATGCGCAGCCATTCCTGCTTGCCATCGGGCGGACGCGACAGATTCACTTCGACCGTGCCGCCGTCCGGGCTGTGCTTGAGGGCATTGCGCACGACGTTTTCCACGGCGCGCGCCAGCAGCTCCGGCTGGCCCGTGACGCTGGCGTCGGCCATGGCCGCGTCGCCCGCCACGGCGATGGCCACGCGGCGCGCGTTCGCTTCGTAGCGCGCGTCTTCCACGATATCGTGCAGCAAGTCGGCAATGTTGACGTCTTCACTGAGCAAAGAGCCGGCACCCGCCTGCCCGGCCCCCGCTTCCAGCCGCGACAGGGTCAGCAGTTCACCGATCAGTTTATCCATGCGTTCGCTTTCGCGTTCGATGCGCTGCATCGAGGCGGCTATCTTTTCCGGCTGCTGGTGCGCCAGGCCGATGGCGGCCTGCAGGCGGGCCAGCGGCGAGCGCAGTTCGTGCGAGACGTCATGCAGCAAGCGCGTCTGGCTATCCATGAGGCTGCGCAAGCGGCCCGTCATGCGGTCGAAATCGCGGCCCAGGTCCGTCAATTCGTCGCCGCGCTTGCCGCTGGCATGAAAGCGCGGCGCCAGGTCGCCATGCGAGGCGGCCTCGAACGCTTGCCGCAAGTCGCGGATGGGGCGCGCAAAATACCAGGCCAGCAGGAAAGAGAACAGCAGGCTGGCGGCGATGGCGGCGGTAAGGGGAATGAAGGTGCGGTAGGGCGTGTCCAGGCGCGGGGGCGGGCCCCGGCCGAATTCGCCGCGTGGCGCCGGGGCGCCCGCTTCGTGGGGGCGTGGGCCGGAGCCCATGGCGCGCGGGCCGCTCATGGTGACGGCGTTGAGCGTGTCGCGCGCGGCGCCCGCCTCGGCATTGCGGAAGCGTTCGGACGAGGGCAGGAACAGCAGGTAGCGCTTGCCGTCGCTGCCGTCCACTTCGCGCACGACGGGATGAGGCTGAGTTTGTCGCAGCATGGCGCGCGCCTTGGCCAGCATGGCGGGATGCACGGCGCGGCCCATCAGTTCTTGTCCTTTGGCATCGACGGCAAACACGCGCATGCGCTCGAGCTTGCCCAGGAATTGCCGCAAGGCCCGACTGCCGCCCGCTTCCAGGGTGGCGCTGGAAGCCTCGATGATCATCTGCGCTGGCGGACTGGTGTCGATGTCGAGGGCCCGTTCCTGCTGGGCCGCCCGGTTCTTCAGCCAGAAGGTGCCGCCGATGCCGATGGTGGCCGTCACTTGCGCCAACATGATGCACAGAAAAAACTTCCAGAACAGACGGCCCACGCTTACTCCTTGATCAGCTGGTAGCCGAGGCGGTACACGGTTTGCAGGCAGGAGCGGCCGTCGGCCAGGCTGCCGAGCTTGCGGCGCAGGCTGCTCAAGTGCACGTCGATATTGCGGTCGAAACGGGCCATGGGCCGTCCCAGGCCCAGTTCCGACAATTGATTCTTGCTCACGGGCTTGCCCGCCTGGCGCACCAGCACTTCCAGCAGGTTGAATTCCGTGCTCGTCAGTTCCAGGTGCGCGCCGGCCCAGGAAACGCGGCGCTGTTCGGGCCACATCGTCAGTTGTCCCACGGTCAGCGGCGCCAGGCCCGACGCATCGTGCGGCGCCGCTTGCGCGCGGCGCAGGATGGCGCGGATGCGTGCCGTCAGTTCGCGCGGCGTGCACGGTTTCGTCACGTAATCGTCGGCGCCCAGTTCCAGGCCCACGATGCGGTCCGTATCGTCGCCGCGCGCCGTCAGCATCAAGATGGGCAGGTTGCTGCCGGCGCGGATGCGGCGCAAGGTTTCCAGGCCATTCATGCGCGGCATCATGACATCGAGGACGGCGATCGCGTACAGGCCCGTCAGCGCTTCGGCCGCGCCGCTTTCGCCGTCGTGCACGGCGCGGACATCAAAACCTTCCTGCGTCAAGTATTCCTGGAACATGCCGACCAGTTCCACGTCGTCATCGATTAACAAAACCTTGCTCATGCCTGTGCTTTTTTCGGGTGAATATCGTCCGATGATAGCAGCCAACAGAGGTTGCTCACGGCGGTTTTACCCGCTTTTACACACGTCCGCTTACATTTTCTGCCCTTCCTTTACACGCTTTTACGCGCCCCTGACGTTGCTTTACACGCCAGACGCCGACAATCAGGGCTGATCGCCACGAAAGGAAAACCGATGAAATACCTGAGCATCACTGTCTCCCTGTTGCTGTTGTCCGCCTGCAGCATGCCCTTGCTGGCATTGGCCCAGCAAGGGCCGCCGCCCGGCTTGCCGCCGTTTCTGCACGGCATCGAGTTGAACGACACGCAGCAAGACAAGGTTTTCGCCGCCACCTACGCCCAGGCGCCCGAGCTGCGGGAACAGGAAAAGATCGCCTTCAAGGCCCACGAGCAGTTGCGCGCGCTGGCCGCCTCCAGCGCCTATGACGATGCGAAAGCCAGTGCGCTGGCGAACACGGCCGCGCAAGCCATGGCGAAGATCAGCTTGCTGCATGCGCGCCTCGAGCAGCAATTGCTGGCCGTGCTGACGCCGGAACAGCGCCAGCAGGCGCAGCAGCGCGATGACGCCCGCCAGAGCCCGCGCCACCTGCAGCGCGCCGAATAGACGGCAGGCGCGAGCACAGGGAGAGCCAGCATGCGCATCCACGCGCTCTCGCGACGGGCCACGCAGGTGTTGTACCTGTGCGCCAGCCTGAACCCCGCCCTGGCGGGCTTGCCCCACTTGATGGAGTATGTATGGAATTACATGATCACGCTCTGGCATCCGACCTCGAAATGATGCGGCGGCAGGCGGCCGAGCGGCGGCAAGTGCTGCGCTGGCTGCTGGCCGGCGCCGCCACCTTGCCTTTGATCGGCTGCGGCGGCGGTTCGGACGCCGGCGCCACGGCGGCCAGCAGCGGCGCCGTCACGCTACCGGCCACGGGCGCCTGCATGGTGATACCCGAGGAAACGGGCGGGCCGTATCCGGCCGATGGCACGAACACGAACGGCGGCAGCATCGTCAACGTGCTGAAGCAGTCGGGCGTCGTGCGCGGCGATATCCGCGCCAGTTTCAATGGCGCCACCGGTGTGGCGGCGGGCGTGCCACTCACCATCCAATTGCAGTTGCTCAACGCCAGCGGCGGCTGCGCCAGCCTGGCCGGCTACGCCGTGTATCTGTGGCATTGCGACCGCGATGGCTTGTATTCACTGTATTCGGGCGGCCTGACGGCGCAAAATTACTTGCGCGGCGTGCAGGAAACGGACGCCGCCGGCAAGCTCGCCTTCACGACCATCTTTCCCGGCTGCTACGCGGGACGCATGCCGCACGGGCACTTCGAGGTCTATCCCAGCCTGGCCAAGGCGGCCTCTGCCACAAACCGCATCAAGACGTCGCAGTTCACGTTTCCGCTGGCGACGCTGAACGAGGCCTACACGGCCAGCGGCTACACGGCCAGCGTGCGCAACCTGGCGCAGATCAGCCATGCCACCGACAATGTCTTCAGCGATGGTACCGGCCTGCAGATGGCCACGGTGACGGGCAATGCCACGGACGGCTACGTCGCCTCCCTGGTCGTCGCCGTGAACGGCTAACTTGTCGTCATGAAACCAAGATCGCGCCGGCTGAAGTTGCCGATGTTCGGGAACACCTCGGCCAGCTGGCTGTCGGCCACGCCGAACCACTTGGCCAGGGTGGCGCCGTACTGGTCGACGGACGTGGTCGGCAGCAGGGCGCCGGACCCGACGTCCAGCGCATGGCCGACGCCCGTGACGGGGAAGGCGCCGTAGATGTCGCGCCCTTTCACGGCGCCGCCCACGACAAAGTGGTGGGCGCCCCAGCCATGATCCGTGCCGTCGCCGTTGCTGCTGAAGGTACGGCCGAAGTCAGACGCTGTAAATGTCGTCACCTGGGAGCGCAGGTCGGCGCCCTGCAGGGCCGCCAGGGTCGTGTCGAAGTAGGCGAGCGCATGGGCCAGGCGGGCCATCAGGTCGGCATGCAGCACTTTTTGCCGGTCGTGCGTGTCGAAGCTGCCCAGGGTGACATAAAACACTTGCCGTTTCGCGCCCAGGGCGCCGCGCCCGGCGATGATGCGGGCCACCGTCTGCAATTGCACGGCCAGCGGATTGACGCCGGACACGCCCGTGTTCGGATTGACGTAGGGCGGGGGATTGGGCACGCCGCCCGCACCTGCCGGCAGCATGGCGCCACTGAGGATGCTCTGGCTGGAAATGGCGCGCTGCACGATGGCCACGTGTTCCTGTTCGATCAAGTCGCTGCCCGCATCGTTGATGATGGCTTGCAGCGCGCCCGCGCCGGCCGTGCCGCCATACAGGCTGCCACTCAGGCCACGGATGGGCACGGCGCCTGCCTGGCCCACCTGGAACTGGCGCACCTGGCGCCCGCTGAGGAAGACGGTGTTGCCGGCCGCCGAGATGGCCGTGAACATGGCATTCGTATTGAGCGAGCCGGCCACGTCGGCCACGCGCCCGCCCCAGCCCACGCTGGCGCCTTCCGGCGAACCTGATTGCCACGTCGATTGCTGGTCGTTGTGCGAAAACAGCTTCGCCGGCAAGGCGACGCTGCCCGCCTTGTATTGCGCCAGGGTGGCGGGCTGGATCAGGGTGCCCACATTGGCCACGATGGCGGCGCGGCCATTGTCGAACAGGTCTTTCAGGGGCGCCAGCTGGGGATGCAGGGCGAAGGCCCGATCCGCTTGCGCGGTGGCGGGCACGACGGGCAAGACGCCGCCTGCCTCGCCCACGCCGGGCAGATGGATGGAATCGGCGCCGCCCGTGTTGCGCAGGCGCGTGTATTCATTCCATGACGTGGGATCGGTGGCCAGCACCGTGTTGAAGGCGTCGTTGCCGCCTGCCATGAACAGGCAGACCATGGCCTTGTAGTCGCCGGCCGATTGCGCGGCGGCATTGCCCATGGCGGCCAGATTCATGGCGAAGGGGGCGGCCGTGGTGCCGGCCAGGCTCAGCATGGAACCGAGGAAGCGGCGGCGGGAAAATGGGATGTTTTGCATGGAGGCGCTCTTACTTTTGTACCAGGTAGGCCGGCGAGGCCATGGTCAGGAAAATGGCCAGCTTGACGCGGTTGGCCTGGGCCGTGGCGACTTGCGCGGCATTGCTGGCCGTGGCCGCAGGGATGCTGATGCCGTTGACGGCGGTCAGGATTTGTCCGCGCAGCCTGGCGGGCATGCTGCCGTGCATCATGAGCAGGTTGATGCGGTCGAGCAGGGCGGCCGTGTCCGTGGCCAGCGCCAGTTCACGCGTGTAGTCGGGCTTGACTTCACGGCTTTCGCCCACGCCGCTATTGATGGCTTCCTGCATGAAGTTCAGATAGCCCGTCACCGATGGCTCAGCCGTGATCTGCAGTTCCGGCGCCACCAGGCCTGCGCCGGCCAGGGCGGAATTGGGCGGTACATAAGCGGGCCGGAAAAAACTGAATACGGAGGATGGGTTCAACGGGCTTTGTCCCAGGCCGTTTAACGGATCGTCGAGGTAGTAAATGCTGTAGGGGCCGCTGGCGGGCTTGACATCGAAGGCACGCATCCAGCTTGCCAGGCGCAGCAGGGGTTCACGCAATTTGCCTGTGCGCAAGGTCGTGCCGGCGGGCGCCAGCGCTTCCGGATCGAGCAGTACGGCGCGGATGACAGCCTGCATGTCGCCGCGCACGCCGCTGCCATTGTTGGCAAACGCGGCGGACACGCGGCCCACGTAAGCGGCGCTGGGATTGCTGCTGACCAGGCGCTGGATCAATTGCCGGGCAAAGAACGGTCCCGCATTGGGATGGTTGAACAGGGTATCGAGCGCCAGTTTCAGGTCGGCCTGGCCGCTGCTGGCGCCGGAAATGCTCTGGCCCAGGAAGCGCTTGTCGCCGCTGGAATGGTAGGCCGCGTAGTTCTGCATCGGCTTCCAGTCGCGGTCGGGATCGGCCGTGCCGCCATAGAAGCGCGTGGCGCTCTGGTCCGGACCGGCCCAGCTCCAGCCCGTAAAGACGCGAGCCAGGCCCGCCACGTCGTCGTGCGTGTAGGTGTCGATGGGCTTGCCACCGGACAGTTTCAGGCTGCCATCCGCATTCAGCTGGTACAAGCCGATGGTAAACAGTTGCATCACTTCGCGGGCGAAGTTTTCATCGGGCGTGCGCGTGGCCGATTCCTTCTGGTTGCGCAGGTGGGACAGGTACAGCCCCATCATCGGATGCAGGGCCACGCCTTCCAGCAGGTCGCGGAAGTTGCCAAAAGCATGCTGGCCCAGCATGTCGTAGTAGCTGGCCACGCCACGTACCTGCGGCCGCACGGATTCATTTTGCATGGAAATAACGAAAATTTCGGACAGGGCAAAAGCCATGCGCTGGCGCAATTGATCCTCGCCGCGTATGCCCTGCTGCCAGAACGTTTCATACACCCTCGTAAACCCCACTTTTTGTCCGCCGGCGGCCTGCGCCGCCAGCATGGCGTCGATATATTTCCGATGCAAGGTTTGCGGTTTGGAAAACTGCGCGCGGAACCAGACATCGCTGTCGCTGGCGGCCAGCGCATCGATGGCCGCCATATCGGGGCCGAACGTGGCGCGGCCCAGGAAGCGCGACGCTTCCTGGCGCGTGAAGGTCGTGGCAGCCTGGCTGGCCGGGGGCGTGGTCAGGGGCGGCGGCGCAATGGTGTCGCCTGGCGTGCCGGTACCGGGGGCTGCCGGATCGCTGGGGACGGCGGTCGCTGGCGGCACGACCGAGACGTTCGGGGTCTGGGCGGAGCCGGTGTTGCTGTCGCCGCCACCGCCACAGGCGGAAAGCAGGCTGAACAATGTGATGGCCAGCAAGCGGCGCAAAGTAGGGTCAGTCATTTAGTTTCTCTCAGGCAATCAAATTCTAGCCCGTTTATTGTAGGCCCTAGCTACCAAAAACCTGTTTTCAATTAACTATTTACGTGTTGGCCACGTTTTTATTTGCCTGTCGTTGGCATGGCGTTGGGAGCGATTTGGGTGCTGTAGCCCGAACTTTATTCTTTGAAAATGAAAAATATTTATTTGCCGATCGCGGGCACTGTGGCAGATAGACGACGTAATCATTCCTGCCAATTAAGCTTGTTCGAAAGCTCATGGACAGAGCGAAAACTGCTTCGCCGGAAACCATGGTTTTTACGCCATCGGCGAAACGCCGTTCGCCGCTACCCGCTTCCTGCCCCTGGCCCTGTGCTGGCACGGCCCTTGCGACAACAGGGCATGGGCCGCGTGCCTTCCCTTGTCGTCTTGCCGGAGCCTGCCATGACCAGCCGTCTGCTCGCCTATCGTCCCGAAATGGAATTGCCGGAAGTGCCGGGCGTGCTGCCTTTGCAGCAGGAAGATGCGCTGGCGCTGGCGGCGCAGTTGCTGGAATTGCAGACGCCGGCCCAGTTCGACGCTTTCCTGGCACGCCAGCTGGACGCCACGGCGGCGGGTCGGCAAGTGCGCGGCACGCCGCTGGAAGGGCCGCTGCGCCAGTTGCTGGGCAAGGTGTTGGCGCCGCTGCTGCCCCTGCACGGCGGTTCGCCGCAGGCGCTCAAGCGACGCGCCGCCCGCATCTTCGGCATGGAACTGGAAGGACTGAGCCCGGAAGACAAGGAATTCGAACTGGCGCGCCAGGTCGTGCATCTGATCGATGCCGTCAATACGGCGCTGGCGCAGGACGGCGGCGCGGGCGCCCGCGCACCGAGGGCGCGGGTGGAAACGGCCCTGTTGCAAGTGGCACGCAGCGTGGCGCCAGGCTTGCTCAGGCAGGCGGCGCAAACGTCGGGGCGAGACGGTGGCCGCTGGCGCCGCGAAGGCGGGCACATCGTCGTGCTCGATTGTTAGCCGGACGGCCAGTCTGTCCGGCAAGGTAGTCCCAACCGAGGTGATAACTTTGAGGAGCTGATCATGCATGACTTGGATCGTACGACCCTGGAATACGGGCAGGAGATGTCCGGCTTTGAAGCGGAGCAGTTCGAGTTTGGCCAGGGCGAGTGGAGCGGCGAGGGTGGCGCGAACGCCATGTTTTCCGAGGCCGAGGAGATGGAACTGGCGAATGAACTGCTGTCGGTCAGCAATGAAGCGGAACTGGAACAGTTTCTCGGCAATTTCCTGCGCAAGGCCGCCTCGGTGGCGGGCGGCATCATCAAGTCGCCCGTGGGACAAGCGATCGGCGGCGTGCTCAAGGGCGTAGCGAAAAAGGCCATTCCCCTGGCCGGCGGCGCCATCGGCGGCTATTTCGGCGGCCCGCTGGGCGCCAAGATCGGCAGCGGCCTGGCTTCGGCCGCCGGCAATGCGCTGGGACTGGAAGCGGAATCATCGTCGAATGAAGACCGCGAATTCGAGGGTGCCAAGCAGTTCGTGCGCCTGGCCGCCGACACCGTCAACCGCGCCGCCCAGGCGCGTGGTGCGGGCGACCCGCGCGCCATCGCCCAGGCGGCCGCCAGCGCGGCGGCGCGCCAGTTCGCGCCCGGCCTGCTGGGACGCGCCGGCAGCCAGGTCGCCACGCAGGGCGGCAGCGGTGCCGGTGTGGGCGGCGGCATGACGCAGGGGGGCGGACGCGGCCAGGGCCAGGGCCAGGGCGCCATGCGCCAGTCCAGCGGGCGCTGGGCGCGCCAGGGTCACAAAATCGTCCTGTACGGCGTCTGACATCATGGCCATCGGCGCTTACGCTGCCTGGATGCTGGCGCAGGAGGCGCGCTCGCTGCTGACGCGGCTGGCGCGGCTGGAACCATTCGCGCTGATCGAGCCGACGGTACTGGCGGCGGCCCTGATGCCCAGCGCCCAGTCGGCCATCGAAAGCCAGCTCGTGCAGGGGCGGCGCGCCTTGCGGCGCATGGTGACCCAGTTCCAGTCGTGGTTGCGGCGCGAGTACGCCGACGGCGCCAGCATGGCCACGGCCGCCGAAGCCCAGCGCCGCTTTACGTTTTTGCGCCTGAAATTCAATGCCGCGCTGACCCAGTTCGACCTGTTCAACGAAGTCATCACGCAACGCAGCGAGCACAAGACGGGCGTGTGGCTGGCCGGCCTCGACATCGTCGCCGCCGACGCGCTTGCGCTGCCCGGCGATGTGTTCCAGGCGCCGCCCGTGATCTGCTACCTGGACCGGGGACCGGGGGCGGCCATCCGCCGCGCGCGCACGCGCCTGCCCGGTGGCGGCGACAATCCCGTCGCCATCATCCGCCTGCCGCGCGAACGCATGATAGGCAGCAGCATCGCCTCGTCGCTCGTGCACGAGGTAGGCCACCAGGGCGCGGCGCTGCTCGACCTGGTGGCGTCCCTGCGGCCCGTGCTGCAAGCCATGCAGCACGGCGGCAGCGGCCATGTCCACGTGTGGCAGCTGTGGGAGCGGTGGATTTCCGAGATCGTGGCCGATTTCTGGTCGCTGGCGCGGGTCGGCGTGGCGGCCACCTTGGGCCTGATCGGCGTCGTCAGCCTGCCGCGCGTGTTCGTCTTCCGTCTCAATGTCGACGATCCCCACCCGGTGCCCTGGCTGCGGGTACGCCTGAGCTGCGCCATGGGGCGGGCCCTGTATCCGCATCCGCAATGGAGCCGGCTGGAACAGCTGTGGCTATCCTACTACCCGCTGGCCGGGCTGCCTGCGGGGCAGCAGCGGCTGCTGGAGCAGTTGCAGGCCAGCATGGCGGCCCTGGTCGGCCTGCTGGCGCAGCACCGGCCGCCTGCCTTGCGCGGCGGCTCGCTGGTCGAAGCCATGGCCGTGCAGACACGCCAGCCGGCCATGCTGGCGCAGCTGTTTCGCAGCTGGACCCTGGCGCCGGCGCAGATGTACCAGGCCGCGCCGACCCTGGTATTTGCCGTGCTGGGCCAGGCGCGCGCCAGCGGCACCTTGAGCCCGGAAGATGAAAGCGAGCTGCTGGGACGTTTGCTGACCCACTGGGCCCTGCGCAGCACCCTGGACACGTCGGAGCTGTGTGCTGATGTCGTGCGGCATGGCCGCCAGTCCGGCAGGCCGTTTGATTATCCATTGAGGAGAATGACATGAGCAGCAAGATGAGCAGCAAAATGGGTGGAAAGATGGGCAGCAGGAGCGGGGGGGCGGGCCAGGCGGGCACGAAACACCATGGCGGCAGCATCGCAGTCACCGTGCACGAGCAGGACAGCGGGGCCATGGTCGTCAATGCCGCCATCAGCCTGTACCGGGGCATGGATGCCGATTGCCATCTGTTCAATGCCGCCACCTGGGTGCCCGATCCCGCCATGCTGGTGGGTGTGCGCTGGACGGATGGGCATGGCGGCACCGTGTTTGCCGACCTGGCGGCGGGCAGCTACGTGGGGGTGTATGGCAATTTCCCCGTCACGGCGCCCCAGTGCGTGACGGTGCAGGCCGGCTGCAGCGCCGTGCTGTGCTTCCAGCCACAGATCAACCCGCAAGTGACGCTGGCGTTCGAAACGGCCGATTGCCAACCCAGCGACTGCCATTTCGGCAGGGTGGGCGACCGCGCCGTGGCCACCGTCTCGTTTGACGGCGATCAAAGCGCCGATGGGCGCGACCAGGTGCAGGTGCTGGCCGCCGCGCCATGGGTGCCCGTGCGCGGCGCGGCAAACGCGTTTGCCACACAAGTGCGGCGCGCCGGCGTGCACCGTTTCCTGGGGCAGATGATGCTGTCGCAGCGCTCCGAACTGCGCAGCGCCTTGCCCGTGCCGGAAGGGCTGAGTCCGAACGCCATGCTGGCGCTGGATGCGGAATACGAGACGGAAGAGCGCCAGCCGCAGCCCATCTCGGGCAATGTCGGCGTCTCGCTGACGCGCACGGAAACGGAGCCGACGGAAGACTTGCCGCTGTGGACCTTGATACGCAACAGCACCGAGGCGATGTCGTTTACGAATTACCTGCATTTCATGGACAGCCTGTTTTGCGGCGACCTGGCCAGCGTGCGCGGCTTCGAGCAGGAACGCTTCGTGAAAAAGACGGAGATGTTCCAGCAGCTCAAGCAGCGCCGCGCGCTGCCGTTTTCCGATGCCGATTCCTACCGCGTGCTGAAAGTGGCGACGGAAGCGTTCGTGATGGTCAACTGCGGCGTGTTGAACCAGCCGCTGGCCTTCAATCCGGCCGAGGACAATGCCTACCTGGACCGGCGCGACATCCCCCAGGGGCGCGACCTGGAAACCGTGCTGCGCAATGACTACCTGGAAAACATCGACGGCTTCCAGACCTTGCCGTATTTGGCCGTGATCCGCCGCAAGCTGCCCGACATTCCCATCAGCATCCCGCGCGGCCAGGAAGGCGAAGTGGACCTGTGCTTTGGCATCATCCAGGAAAAGCTGGCCAATCCCTGCCTGCTGGAACTGATCTGGTCGTACTGGCACGAAGAGGGCATGCTCGTGCAAACCATGAACGCCATCGCGCAACGCTTCCAGAACCTGCGCGCGCCGGGCCACCATCTCGATCCCTTGTCGAACACGGAAATCGACATGCTGCGTCCGCTGAATAATTTACTCTGGGGATACACGCAGGATGAACAGCATCGGCTGACCGTGATGCGCCGGAACTATGAGTATGACCATCACTACGGTGTGCGCCTGGACGGCAAGGCAGTGCAGCACTTCCGGCCAGCCGATAGCCGCTCCAAATTCCTGGAGGCCTTCCACCACTTGCTGCGCCTGCTGACTTCGTTCTACAAGCAGGATGACGATACCACCGTGAAGGCCGACGCCTTCCCCGTGCTCAATGCCTTGAAAGAAATCCACCTGATCCTGTCGCAGGGCGCCCACAACCAGTTCGGCGACTTGCCGTCGACGGCGCGCATCGAAATGCTGATGCAGCAATGGATGCTGGCGCGCCCCGAATTCCGTGAATTCTTGCCCACGCGCGTGATGGTGGCGTATCCGGAACCGTGGATGGACAGGGTCGACGCCATGAAGAAATTGCAGGGCTGGACGGATACGAGCGTGATGCACTTCCGTAACCTGGCCATCTTTGGCGAGCAATTGCTGCTCTCCGTGCGCTACGGCAACTGGAGCGACATTTACGAGCCGACCCAGGCCTTCAACTGGGCGCGCTTCTGGCGCCCGCAAGTGCAGGGCTATATCCACGGCTACCGCGCCGCCACCGGGGTGGACCTGTCCGTCGACAGCAGCGACCCGGTGGTCGAAGCGACGATGCCCTCGGTATTGCTGCGCCAGCGCCTGAGCCAGCAGCTGCGCAGCGTCTAGGGCGGGAGCGGGGCGCGCGCATGCTCGACTTTACCAGTGCCCTGTACCTGGGCATGCGCCATCCGACGGCCTCGCTGGCGCCGTGGAGCAGCCTGACCCTGGGCCAGCCGGCCGCGCTGCGCGAGCCGCCCGGCGCGCAAGCGCTGGCCGCGGAGCTGGCTGCCCTGCAAGGCTGCGAGGCGGCCTGCGTGCTGCCGTCGACCTTGCATTTGTTCTGGGACCTGTTCGGCATGCTCGCTGCCGAGCCGCTGGTGATCCTCGTCGATGGCGGCAGCTACGCCATCGCGCGTTGGGGCGCCGAACGGGCGCAGGCGCTGGGCTTGCCGCTGCGCTTGTTTCCCAGCGGCGAGATGGCGGCGCTGCGGCAGTTGGTGGCGGCCTGGGGCAGGCAAGGGCGGCGTCCGTTGATACTGGCCGATGGCTATGTGCCGGGCAGCGAACAGGTCTTGCCGCTGGCCGGCTATGCGGCCCTGGCGCAGCAGGGCGGCGGCTATCTGCTGCTCGACGACACGCAGGTACTGGGCGTGACGGGTACGCAGGGCGGCGGCTCGGCGCGGCTGCATGGCTTGCACGGGGAAGCGCTGATCATCGGCGCCTCGCTGGCCAAGGGCTTCGGCGTGCCGCTGGCCGTGCTGGCCGGCAGCCGCACCCTGTTGCGGCGCTTCGCGGCGCACAGCCAGACGCGCGTGCATGCCAGTCCGCCTTCGGCCGCCGTGCTGGCGGCGGCGCGGCGGGCGCTGGCGCTCAATGCGCGCCATGGCGATACCCTGCGCGCCAGGCTGGCGGACAGGGTGGCGCAATGGCGGACGGGGATGGCGGCGGCCGGCATCGCTTGCCGGGGCGGCGGCTTCCCCGTGCAACGTTTGCCCGGGCGCGCCCATTTGCAGCCAGCCTTGCGCGCGGCGGGCGTGCTGGCGCTGGCGCAAGCGGGCGAAGGTCCCGGCGCGCTGACTTTTCTGCTGCGGGCGGACCAGATGTCCGGGCAACTGGAGCGCGCGATGGACTTGCTTGAACATCATACGAGGAGGCGATATGAACGACACGTTTGAAATGCTGCCCTTTGCGGGGCAGGCGGGGGCGGCGGGCGAATACGAGTGGGAACAGGAGCAGGAGAAAGAATGGGGACAGGAGGGCGAACTCGAATTTGAGTCCGAGTCGGAGTGGGAAGGCGAGCGCTCGCGCCCCGGCAGCGGGCGTTACGGCGGCGTCGTGCGCGCGCGGCCACCGCTGCGCGGCCCGCGCCGCCCGATGCCGCCCCGCTACCAGGCGAATCCGGCACGCCGTCCCCCGCGTCCCGTGCCGCCGCTCCTGCCTTATCTGCCGCCGCGCTATCGGGGCTGGGGCGGCTATGCGCCCGTCTACCCGGCCATCTATCGGCCCGTCTATGCCGTGCCGGAACCGGCCTTCGACGACCAGCAGGGCCTGGACCAGGGCTTGGACCAGGGGGCAGATCCGGGGCAGGACGATGACCGGCAACAGGGCGAAGTCCCGCCGACCCTGGCCGGCACCCTGGGGCGGGTGCCGGAAGCGGCCGCCTTGCGCTACCAGGCGCTGGGGACGCTCGCCACGGCCTTGCGCGATCCGCATGGCCGGGGACCGGGCCTGTACGTGATCGAATTCGATGCGGGCGGACGCCGCCGCGCCTACAGCGGCCAGACGGACGATCTGCACCGGCGCCTGTTGCAGCACCGGCTGTGCGGCCAGATGATGGGCGTCGACCTGAGCACGCACCAGGTGTACGTGGCGCCCCTGTCCTCGGAGGCGCAGCGGCGCCGCATCGAGCGGCGTATCCACGACGACATGTTCACCAAGCAGCGCGGCGTACTGACCAACCAGCGGCGTGAGCTGGAACTGGCCGTGCTCGGCGAAATGTGGACCTAGGCTACCGTGAAGGAGACCATCATGCACCAACTCGACTGCGCATGCGCGCAATGCCGGCAGCGGGCCGGCGCCGCGTTTGAAGTGCTGGAATTCGGCCAGGACTGGCCCGGCAAGGAGCGTGTGCCGGCCGTCTTCAGCGAAGAGGAAGAGCTGCAGCTGGCCATGGAATTGCTGGAAGTGTCCAGTGAAGAGGAACTGGAACAATTTCTCGGCAATGTCTTCAAGAGCGTGTGGAAGGGTGTCAGGAAAGTGGGCTCGGGCATCGCCAAGGTGGCCAAGCCCCTGGGCGGCGCCTTGAAGGCCGTGGCCAGGACGGCCTTGCCCTTTGTCGGCGGCGCCCTCGGTTCGATGATCCCGATACCGGGCGTGGGCACGGCGCTCGGCTCGGCCCTGGGGCGCGCGGCCAGCAATGCGCTGGAACTGGAGATGGAGAGCGAGGCGGAGAGCGGGGGGGCGGCCGACCGCGAACTGGAACTGGCGCGCCGTTTCGTGCGCATCGCGGGGCAGGCGGCGCGCCTGGCCGGTGACAGCGATGGCAGCACGCGCGCAGTGGAAAGCGCGCTGACGCGGGCCCTGCACCAGCAATTGCCGCATTTTCGCTCGCCGGCGCCGCAGCAGGAAGAGGAAAGCGGGCGTTGGCGCCGGCGCGGCAACCGCATCGTCGTCATGGGCGACTGGCAATAGTGCGGCCACATGATCATCGATTGCCACTGTCATGCGGGTCCCGGCGACGGCTAGACGCGCGCATCAGCGGCGCAGTGTGCGATGCGGCGCGCTTCTTCGGCATGCCCGTGCCGTACGACCCGGCTGGGGAGGTGGCCGCGGCCGAATTGCTGGCGCTGATCGACCACCTTGTGCGCCACCCGAATATCCATACGGACCGCTTGGGCGTGCGCCGCTACGACTTGCTTCAGCAGGCCGCGCGTCGCGCGGGGCCGCACAAGGTCCTGTTCGGCTCGGACGGTCCGTGGCTGCATCCGGGACTGGAATTGCACAAGATCGAGTTGCTGGGATTGCCGCCGCTTGATGCGGCGTTGATCACGGGCGGCAATTTTTTGCGGTGGCGGGGCTGGCGTGATGCAGATCAAAAGACCGCCGGCGGTGTCGCGGCAGTAGCGGCTTGCTCCGCGCAGGCGGCCGCCTTGCGGCGTATCTGCAGGGCGCGGTCGCTCACGCCCAGGCGGGCGGCGGCGCGCTGGTTGTTGCCGTGTTCCTCGGCCAGCGCGAGGCGGATGGCCGTGTCGGTGGCGCAGCGCGTGATGTGCGACAGCTTGCAGCCCTGGGCCAGAGCCCGCCGCACGGCCGCTTCGAAGTGCTGGTCGGGCCAGAGCGGCGCCAGCAGCCGTTCGTCGGGCGGCAGGGCGCCGATGGTGATGGGGCCGGGGCCGCAATGGCGGTGCCAGATGCGCGTGACCGTCTGGCGCAGTTCGCGCACATTGCCCGGATAGTCGCGCAGCAGCAGGTATTCGCGCACGGCCGCGTCCATTGGAGGGGGAGGGCGCTGCGCCAGCTCGGCAAGGAAATGCCGGGCCAGCGGCAGGATGTCGTCCTGGCGCTCGCGCAGGGGCGGTGTCTGGCAACGCCAGCCGGCGATGCGGTAATACAGGTCGGCGCGGAAGGCGCCGCGCGCCACTTCGTGCTCCAGTTCGCGGTTGGTGGCGCAGACGAGGCGAAACTGGGTCGGTTGCCAGGTATTGCCGCCCACGCGCTTGTATTTGCGCTCCTGGATGGCGCGCAGCAGCTGCGCCTGCAGCGGCAGCGGCAGTTCACCCACTTCATCGAGGAAGAGCACGCCGCCGTCGGCCAGGGCGAACGCGCCGTCGCGCGCCGCCGCCGCGCCCGTAAACGCGCCCCGTTCATGGCCGAACAGTTCGCTGCCCGCCAGTTCCGGCGACAGGGTGGCGCAGTCGAGGATGGTGAAGTCGCCTCTGCAGTTGCCGAGGCGGTGGACCAGTTGCGCCAGCAAATCCTTGCCCGTGCCCGTCTCGCCCGTGATCAGTATCGACGCCTGGCTGAAGGCGGCCATTTCCACCACTTGGTGCAGCAAGGCGGTCCAGGCCGCGCTGTCGCCCACCAGTTGCTGGCGCACGGCGCCGGACGCCAGCAGCTGCGCCACGGCTTGCCAGCGCTGCAGGCGCGCCAGCACCTGGCCCGCATCGATGCTGCCCGCCGGCCACGGCAGCACATCGAGCGCTCCGGCCGCCAGCAGGGCGCGCTGTTGCGCGCAGCTGGGAGGCAGGCCGCAGGCGGCAATGGCCAGCACGCGGGCATGGTGGCATAGCGCCGGCAGCGCTTGCAGCAGCGCGGCATCGGCCTCGCCAAACAGCACGATGCCTGCTGCGTCCACCTCGCCATCGTGCCGCCTGGCTATAGTTACCTGAGCCTGCTTCAAGGCCGTCATCAGCAAGGCGCCACTGCCAGCCGCCGCCTGCTGCATGATTTCCAGCCACACCTTGAGCGTCATATGCCAGCCATCACGAGGGCACGAGTGGCCCATCTTAGGAGTCCGATACCCCGGCCGTTTGATCTGGCGCAAGCGTGCGCGGTAGTGCATAAAATGAAAAACGCCGCCTGATTTGTATCAGGCGGCGCTATTTAATGAAGTTCAACGAACGTCAACGTCTTTAGACGTTCTCATCCAATTTCACGCAATCAACAAAGTATCCGCGCTTGCCATCGACTTCGCGTTTCACGAGACCATGCACATCCGTCTCGAAGCCCGGGAAGCGCTCGTTGAAGTCGCGCGCGAAGCGCAGGTAGTCGACGATGGTCTTGTTGAAGCGTTCGCCCGGGATCAGCAGTGGAATGCCCGGTGGATACGGCGTCAGCAGGATGGACGTGATGCGGCCTTCCAGTTCGTCGATGGCCACGCGCTCGATTTCGCGGTGCGCCATTTTGGCGAAGGCGTCCGACGGCTTCATGGCCGGGATCATGTCCGACAGATACATTTCCGTCGTCAGACGCGCCACGTCGTAGGCCTTGTAGAAATCGTGGATTTGCTGGCACAGGTCGCGCAAGCCCATTTTTTCGTAGCGTGGATTGGCCGCCGCGAATTCCGGCAGGATGCGCCACATCGGCTGGTTCTTGTCGTAGTCGTCCTTGAACTGCTGCAGCGCGGTCAGCAGGGTGTTCCAGCGGCCCTTGGTGATGCCGATGGTAAACATGATGAAGAAGGAGTACAGGCCGCATTTTTCAATGATGACGCCGTGCTCGGCCAGGTATTTGGTGACGATGGACGCGGGGATGCCCGTGTCGCCGAACTGGCCGTCCAGCGACAGGCCCGGGTTGACGATGGTCGCCTTGATCGGGTCGAGCATGTTGAAGCCGGGAGCCAGGTCGCCGAAGCCGTGCCAGTCGTCCTCGGCGCGTATCATCCAGTCTTCCTGCTGGCCCATGCCTTCGTCGTTGAAGCTGGACGGACCCCACACCTGGAACCACCAGTCCTGGCCCCATTCCTGGTCGATCTTCTTCATGGCGCGGCGGAAATCGAGCGCTTCCATGATCGATTCTTCCACCAGGGCCGTGCCGCCCGGCGCTTCCATCATGGCCGCGGCCACGTCGCACGAGGCGATGATGGAATACTGCGGCGACGTCGAGGTGTGCATCAGGTAAGCCTCGTTGAAGGCGTCCTGGTCCAGCTTGACCGTGTCCGATTCGCGCACGAGGATTTGCGAAGCCTGCGACAGGCCGGCCAGCAATTTGTGCGTGGACTGGGTCGAGAAGATCATCGATTCCTTGGCGCGCGGACGGTCCTTGCCGATGGCGTGCATATTCTTGTAGAAATCGTGGAAGGTGGCGTGCGGCAGCCATGCTTCATCGAAGTGCAGGGTGTCGATCTTGCCGTCCAGCATTTCACGCAGGGTTTCCACGTTGTAGATCACGCCATCGTAGGTCGATTGCGTGATGGTCAGAATGCGCGGCTTCTTGTTTTTCGCTTCGCGCGCGAACGGATTGGCCTCGATCTTGCGGGCTATGCTTTCCGGCGTGAACTCATGCAGCGGGATAGGGCCGATGATGCCCAGGTGATTGCGCGTCGGCATCAGGAACACGGGAATGGCGCCGCACATGATGATCGAATGCAAGATCGACTTGTGGCAATTGCGGTCGACGACGACGATGTCGCCTGGCGCCACGGTCGAGTGCCACACCATCTTGTTCGAGGTCGACGTGCCGTTGGTGACGAAATAGCAATGGTCGGCATTGAAGATGCGCGCCGCATTGCGCTCGGACGCGGCGACAGGACCCGTATGGTCGAGCAGCTGGCCCAGTTCTTCGACGGCGTTGCAGACGTCGGCGCGCAGCATGTTTTCACCGAAGAACTGGTGGAACATCTGGCCGATCGGGGATTTGAGGAACGCCACGCCGCCCGAGTGGCCGGGGCAGTGCCACGAGTAGGAACCGTCGTTGGCGTAGTGCACCAGCGCGCGGAAGAATGGCGGCGACAGGCCGTCCAGGTAGGATTTCGCTTCGCGGATGATGTGGCGCGCGACGAATTCCGGCGTATCTTCGAACATGTGGATGAAACCATGCAGTTCGCGCAGGATATCGTTGGGGATATGACGCGAGGTGCGCGTTTCGCCGTACAGATAAATGGGGATGTCGGCGTTCTTGTAGCGGATTTCCTCGACGAAGGCGCGCAGCGATTTCAAGGCGTGGTCGGTTTCCTCGATGGAACCGCCGCCGAATTCTTCATCGTCGATCGACAGCACGAAGGCCGACGCGCGCGATTGTTGCTGGGCAAATTGCGACAAATCGCCGTAGCTGGTCACGCCCAGCACTTCCATGCCTTCTTTTTCCATTGCGGCGGCAAGGGCGCGAATGCCCAGGCCGGACGTATTTTCAGAACGGAAATCCTCGTCAATGATGACGATAGGGAAACGAAATTTCATGCATGTCTCCAAAAAAGCAAGCCGCCCCTGACAAATGTGAAGGGGCGGACTAGGGCGCGACAGCCAAGCGGTAATACAAGCCGGCAGCCGCAGAAAAAAAATAAGAACGGGATTCTCGCAGAAATGCGGCGTCTGCGGGAAAAAAATATCACCCCAAGGCATCACAAGCTTGCGCTAGCGTGACGCATGGGTGTGACAGGGGTATTACAGCAACATTCTGCTCATCACTCTCAACCTTATCAGGCTTTGCGTTCCAGCGTGACAAAGGCGTACGGCAGGCCGGATTTCTCCGAAACATGGGCTACGCGCGCGGTTTCTTGCCACACGGCATGGTCAACGGCGGGGAAGAATGCGTCGCAGTCGAAGGTCTGGCCGATTTCCGTGATGATCAAACGCTGTGTCAGGGGCAATGCCTGCTGGTAGATTTCCGCGCCGCCGATGACGTAGCCCTGGTCGCCGTCGAGCAGGGCGATGGCCGCTTCCACCGACGACACGGCTTCCACGCCCTCATGGCGCCAGTCCGGGTTGCGCGTGACGACGATGTTGCGGCGGTTCGGCAGCGGACGACCGATGGAATCGAAGGTCTTGCGGCCCATGATGATGGGGTGGCCCGTCGTCAAACGCTTGAAGTGGGCCAGGTCTTCCGGCAGTTTCCACGGCAGGGTGTTGTCGATGCCGATGCCGCCTTGCTGGTCGGTGGCGACGATGATGGTCAAATGGCTCATGGGTTCGGTGAAAGTGGTGGGGGCATGGCCCGATGCCCGTCATTATCGTTGAAATTGCCGAATGCTTCCAAATGCGCGCGTAGCGCGCCGGCCAGCGGTCCCGGCGCTTCCAAGGGGATCATGTGGCCGGTGTTGCCTTTTAGTAAGTGCAAGGTGGCTTGCGGCAGACGCTCCGCCATGGCGCGCAGGTCGTCGGGATTGACGAGCTTGTCGTCTTCCGCGCCCACGATCAGCACGGGAACATCGAGTTCCGGCAAGCGCGCCATCAGGTCGGGGCGGTCTATGGTGGTGATGAATTGCGCCAGCAGCACGTCCTTGCCCAGGTCCAGCCCCATCTGCCGGATCAGATCCGTGATCGACGCATCGTCCAGGTGCGACGGGTGCAGCAGTTCACGCAGGCGCTGGCGCGTGATGCCCGCATAGGTATTGCGTTCGAGCATGGCGACGATGCGTTGGCGCGCGCTTATTTCCGCCGGCAGCAAACCTTGGGCCGAATTGGCGATCAAAGTGAGGGACTGGATGCGCTGTGGGTGCGCCAGCGCGTGTTCGAGCGCCAGATAGGCGCCCAGCGAAAAGCCCACCAGATGGGCCTGTTGGGCGCTGTGGCTGGCGATCAGTGCCTGCATCTGCGGGCGCGAGCGCGCCTGATGCAGGGGCACGTGCCGCAGATCAAAGGCGCCGCCCAGGGCAGGGGCCAGGCGCGACCACAGGCGCTCGTCGCACAGGGTGCCAGGAATGCAGTCGAGGCGTATTTTGGTATTGTTCAAGTACAAGCCTGGGTACACGATGGTGAAAATTTTTATCGAGCGGTATTATCCGTCATTTTGCGCATCGGGGCAGCGGCATGGTATTTTGGTATGGCATTATTTTCAATAGTGCGCGGCTGGCAAGCAGGAACTTTATGGTAGGCTCATGGCTCATCGCGCCGGGGTACCGGCGACCTGAGCTGTAACACCGAATGCAACCCCCACATTAAAGAGGAAAACCATGGCGATCAGTTTGCAAAAAGGCGGCAATGTCAACCTGAGCAAGGAAGCTCCTGGCTTGAAGAAAATCGTGATTGGCCTGGGCTGGGACCCGCGCGCCACCGATGGCGCCGCTTTCGACCTGGACGGCAGCGCCTTCCTGCTGAAAACGGATGGCAAGGCCCGTTCCGATGCCGATTTCATTTTTTACAATAATCTGAAGTCCGCCGACGGCTCCATCGTCCACGCGGGCGACAACACGACGGGCGGCGGCGATGGCGATGACGAGAAAATCGCCGTCGACCTGGCCAACGTGCCGGCCGACATCGACAAGATCGCCGTGGCCGTCACCATCCACGACGCGGAAAACCGCAAGCAGAATTTCGGCATGGTGGGCAAGGCCTACATCCGCTGCCTGAACGGCGACAACGGCGCGGAAATCGCCCGTTACGATCTGTCGGAAGACGGCTCGACGGAAGCGGCCATGATCTTCGGCGAAATCTACCGCGCCGGCAGCGAATGGAAATTCAAGGCCATCGGCCAGGGTTTCAAGGGCGGCCTGGGTCCTCTGGCCCGCTCGTTCGGTATTAATGCTTAACAACCAGTTGTTTGCGTAAATGTACCGGGTGGCACCGCCGCCCGGTTCTGTCTCTCCCATCTTTCTCCCTGACTCCATGGAAAACCTGATCAAGGGGCAGCGCCTGGCGCTGTCCGGCCTCGTCACGGGCAATATCGTGCAACTGGGCCTGGCCAGCGCCGGCGTGGCGCTGGATTTTGCCTGTTTCGGCCTCGACGTCAGCGGCAAATTGTCCGACGACCGCTACATGACCTTCTTCAACCAGCCGCGCACGCCATGCGGCGGCGTGGAAACTTCGGCGCCGTCCGGCGACGCGGCCGGTTTCAGCTACCAGCTTGACCGTTTGCCTGCCTCGATTGAGCGCCTGGTCGTCACGGCCGCCATCGATGGCGACGCCACGATGGCGCAGCTGGGCAGCGGCCATCTGCGGCTGCTCGACGGCGGGAGAGAATTGGCCCGCTACACGTATGCGGGCGCCGATTTTGCGCAGGAAAGAGCCGTCATGCTGGGCGAGTTCTACCGCAAGGACGGCGGCTGGCGCTTCATGGCCGTGGGCCAGGGTTTCAATGGCGGCCTCGACGCCCTGGTTGCCCATTTCGGCGGTGTAGTGGCGCAGGCGGCAGCGGAAGCGGCGCCGCCACCCAAGATTTCCCTGTCCAAAATCTCGCTCACCAAGGCGGGCCAGACGCACAAGGTGTCGCTGGAAAAGGGCGCGGGGGCGCCGAAAAAACTCACCGTCAAGGCCAGCTGGGTCGATAACGGCGATGGCGACGACGACAACGACGACCTCGATTTAAGAGTCGGCATCCTCTTGCCGAACGGCCAGATGCGCTTCATCCAGGCACCGGACACGGCAGGCAGCTTCGACGCCATGCCCTATGTGCGCCACCTGGGCGACGTGGCGGGCGTGGCGGGCAAGGAGCCGGCCACGGAAACGGTGGAAGTCAATCCCGCGCTGGCGCAGCATTACGGCGGCACGGTGGGCCTCGTCTTCAGCGTGTATTCGGCGGTGGCCAATGGCGCCGTCTCGGTCGCGTCCATGCGGCCGAAGATGGTCATGCAATATGGCGAGCAGATCGTCGAGTGCGCATTCGACTTCCGCCTGTCCAAGGCAGCCGACGACGACACCGTCTATACCTATGTGATCGGCATGGCGCGCGTCACGCCCGACAGCATCATCCTCGAACCGTCCGGCAAGACGTCGGAGCCGGGCAGCGAGGCGACACCGTGGCTGAGCTGGCAGGGCGACAGCCTGCAGCTGGCCTTCAACGGTCCCGTCGTCTTCAAGGGCGAGGACAAGGAAGACGAGGATGACTGCAATGCGGACAATCCGCGCCGCTACATCGCCTAGGAGACACTGATGGAAACCTTGTCCAAGGGACAGCGCTTGCCGCTGGCCAATCTCGTTCCCGACGGCGTGCTGCAGGTCGGCGTGGCCGCGCAGGGGCTGGCGCTCGACGTGGCCTGTTTCGGCCTCGATGCGGCCGGCAAATTGTCCGACGAACGCTACATGACTTTTTTCAACCAGCCGCGCACGCCGTGCGGCGGCGTGGAAGCGCGTGCCGGCAGCGGGGGCGATGTGGCCGAGTTTGCCTTGCAACTGGCGCGCTTGCCGGCCGGCATAGACCGCCTCGTCGTGACGGCGTCCATCGATGGCGGTGGCGTGATGTCGCAGCTGCAGTCTGGCCACGTGCGCCTGCAGGCGGGCGGACGCGAACTGGCCCGCTTTGCCTTTGCAGGCAGTGATTTCGCACAGGAAAAAGCCGTCATGCTGGCAGAGATCTACCGCAAGGATGGCGGCTGGCGCTGCATGGCCGTGGGACAAGGTTTCAATGGCGGACTCGATGCGCTGGTGCGCCATTTCGGCGGCGAAGTCGAGCAGAGCGCCCCGACGGCGGCTTCGGCCGTCATGCAGGCGAAGATCAACCTGGAAAAGCGCGTGGAACGCGAAGCGCCGCAACTGGTCAGCCTCGTCAAGCAGGCGGGCGTGTCCCTGCAAAAAGTGGGGCTGCTTGATCACCGCGCCAAGGTGTGTCTGTGCCTCGATATTTCCGGCTCCATGGGGCGGCTGTATAAAGAGGGGCTGGTGCAGCGCTTTGCCGAGCGCATCCTGGCCCTGGGCTGCAAGTTCGATGACGATGGCGAGATCGACGTTTTCCTGTTCGGCAAGAACGTCCACCATCCGGCGCCCATGGCCTTGAGCAACTGCAATACCTACGTGGGCCAGGCCATACAGCGCCATCCGCTCGAAGGCGATACGCGTTATGGCGCCGCCATGCAGGCAATCCGCGCGTTTTATTTTCCCGACAAGGCCGGCGGCGAGCGCACGCGGCCCGTCGCGGCCGAGCTGCCCGTCTACGTGATGTTCGTCACCGATGGCGGCACGAGCGACCAGGCAACGACGGAGAAGCAGCTGCGCTGGGCCAGCAATGAAGCCATCTTCTGGCAATTCATGGGCATCGGCAAGGGACGCAAATCGAAAAGCAAGTTCCTCGCCGCCTTTGCCGATTCCGACTTCCCGTTTCTGGAAAAGCTCGACGAATTGCAGGGACGCCTGGTCGACAACGCCAATTACTTTTCCGTCAGCTCGCCCGACGAGCACAGCGACGCGGAGCTGTATGACTTGTTGATGACGGAATATCCGGGTTGGCTGAAGCTGGCGCGCGGCAAGGGCTTGCTGCGGTAACGGTCATCGGATGAGGCTGTAATGCCACAAGCGCAAGAGATTTGTAAATTGAAGTAAATAACAATGGTTCGCATTTGCTTTGCGTAATGGAGTCGTGGCATGCTGGAACTGTGCCCACACATGTGCCCTCACGCCGCGGCGTAGCGCCTCATCCGTAGCGTCTCCATTATTTTTTTAAGCAAATGCACAAACTCTTTTTTCATTGCCTGGCGGGTAGCAGCCTGCTCGTCTCCGGCACCGCTGTCCAGGCGCAAACTGTCCCTGGCGATACCGTCGTCAAACCCGCGCCAGCATCGGCCAAGGCGCCGGCCGCCGACGCGCCGCCTTCCGTCAGCGTGACGGCCGAGCGTCCCACGGGCCGTATCGACCGGCAAGTCTACGACGTCAAGTCCGACGTGGGCAGCAGCAACGGCACGGCGGCCGATGCGCTCAACAATGTGCCGTCCGTGGCCGTCGATCCCGATGGTTCCGTGTCCCTGCGCGGCAGCAGCAATGTGCAGATATTGATCGATGGCAAGCCGTCGGCCATGCTGCAGGGCGATGCGCGCGGCGCCACCCTGAACGCCATGGCGGCCGACGACATCGAATCCGTGGAAGTGATCAACAATCCCGGCGCCCAGTTCGGCAATGAAGCCGGTGGCGGCCCTATCCTGAACCTGGTCATGCGCCGCAACCGCAAGCCGGGCGGCTTTGCCACCGTCAACGCAAATGCGGGCATCGCGGGGCGCTACAACAGTTCCGTGTCCGGCAGCTACAACGAAGGTCCGTGGGGCTACCAGGGCGGCATCAATGTACGCCACGACGGCCGCAATTCCGTGGGCGAGGTCAGCCGCGAGCGCCTGGAACGCGGCACGGGAGCATTCGCCCCCAGCAGCCAGCAATCCACCAACAACGGCTTGAACGACTCGCTGGGCTTGCACGGCACCGTCAATTACAACCTGAACGCCACTGACACCCTGGCCGCCAGCGTGTCGTATAACGGCCGCAGCAACGACCAGCGTTCGCTTGACCGCTACATCAATGGCGACAGCACGGGCAGCACCATCGGCGACTATGTGCGCAGCACCGTGCGCAATGGCGACAGCCGCAACACCAGCTGGGGCGCGCGCTACGACCACAAGGGCGAATTGCCGGGCGAAACCCTCAAGATCGACTTGCGCGTGTCCTCGTCGACCAACGAGAGCGACAGCGATTACGCCAATACCTACGCGGTGGCGCCCGTCAACGTCTTCGACAGCCGCGCGCGCCAGCACAGCGAGACGGGCAACCGCATCGTCGACTTCAGCGGCGACTACGAGCGCCCGCTGGCGGGCGGCACGGCCAAGCTCGGCTACAAGGTGGCCGACAACAAGAGCAGTTTCGACACCTTATATACGGACATCAATCCGGCCAGCCTGGCGGAAATCGTCAATCCCATGCGCAGCAACCGCTTCGAACTCGACGAGCGCACCATCGCGCTGTACGGCTCCTACCAGATGCGTCTGACAGAGCGCTGGGGCGCGCTGGCCGGCTTGCGCGCCGAATACACGGACTTGAACGTGCGCCAGATCACCAGCAATGTCGAGGCCGGCAACAACTACGTCAACTACATTCCCAGCCTGTTCGCCACTTATAAAGTTAGCGACGAGAGCAATGTGCGCTTCAGCTATGCGCACCGCATCCGCCGCCCGAATGCGGGCGACCTGAACCCTTACGTGATCTATCGCGACGAATTCAATGTGTCGGCCGGCAACCCGAAGCTGAAACCCACGCAGACGGATTCCTTCGAGATCGGTTATGAAACGAAGATCGCGGGCCTGGAAAGCAGCTTGCGCGCCTACCACCGGCGCGACACGGACGCCATCGTCGATTACCGCTACTTTATCAGCGACAATGTGCTCCTGACCACGCGCCAGAACGGCGAAGGCAGCCATTCGAGCGGCCTGGAGTTCAGCGTCAGCGGCAAGCTCACGCCATCCTTGACATTGAACACGAGCGGCAACCTGGCGCGCAGCCAGCAGACGAGTTCCGACGACCTGGGCAAGCTCAGCACGCGCACGGCGAATGCCCTGAGCGGACGCGCGCGCCTCAATTACCAGTTCGATGCGGCCAACCAGTTGCAGCTGGCCCTGCAAATGCAGGGCAAGATGCTGTCGGGACAGGGCTACCGCTCGCCCAACAATACCTTGAATGTGAGCTGGCGCCATACGGTGACACCGCAGCTGAGCCTGGTCATGAATGTGACGGATGTATTCAGCAGCAACAAGATGGAAACCGTCATCAACAGCGCATCCCTGCGCGAGACGAGCACGCGGCGCTTCGACGGACGCATGATTTATGTGGGGCTGTCGTACCGCCTGGGCGGCGCCACGTCGGCGGCGAAAGAGGGCGAACGCGAACCGCGCTTCGGTCCGCCGGGCGGACGCGGACCAGGTGGCCCTGGCGGACCCGGCCCGGGGGGGCCGGGAGGCGACCCGGGCTAGGCCGCTGCCGCGATCTCGTTCAGGAAATCGACAAAGCTGTCCGCATGGCGCTCGAAGTGCCATGCGCCCATGCCATGCTCGGCCGTATAGACGGGCGCGTCGCCATCGCTGATGGCAGCCAGGTCCAGGCAATACGGATCGGCGCCCGCGTCAGCGATCACCAGGTAGTGTTCCGGCCACTCGGCGATGGCTTCCTGCGTGACGGGGTTCCACGCGTAGCCGTGCTGCGCCTTGAGCAGTTCGGCAGCACCGTACACATTCAAACCCTGGAAATAGTCCGCATGCGCGATGTGCACGCGGATGGGCGAGTAGCAAACCAGAAAACGCTGATAGTTCCGCGGCAAGGCCCAGCGCGCATCGATCTGCCCCAGGTCGGCCGGGTCGGCGATGGCCAGCCAGTTCGACGGCCGCGCCAGGTCCTGCTGGCGCCGGCGTTGTGCCGCCAGTTTCTTCTCCAGCCGCGCGGCCGCTTTTTCCAGCGCGGATTGCGGCGCCGCCAGCGAAGGATGCGTGGCAGGTGCCGCGAAGCCGTGGCCATCGGGGTAGCCGTCCGCCTGCCAGGCCAGCACTTCGGCCAGGCGCAGCTGCTCCGCCTTCCAGTGGCCGGGATCGAGCATCAAGCCCCGGTCGAACGGCTGGCCGCTAACGATGGCCAGGCCCTTGATGGCCTTGGCGCGCGCGCTGAGCTTGGCATCTTCCCTGGCGGCGAGCGCCACCAGCGAGCCATAGGCGGCCTTGCCCATGCTCTTGAACATGCCATCGACGGCCCAGTAGCTGAGCTCGGGCACGTCCAGGCAGGCGGTAAAGAAGTCGCCGCACTCGCCGGGCTCGGCCAGCGCGATGATGTCCGTCATCAGAAAGGTGCGCCAATGCAGCAGCTGGCCTTCTTTGGCATACGCGATGAAAATGTCGCGCACGGCGCAGCGCTCGTCAGCCCCGTGCTTTTTCAGCAGCCGGTCTTTCAGGCGGGCGAATTTGTTGCCATCGGTTTCGTCAAACAGCTTGCGGTGCAGCGCTGCCAGTGGTGCGACGGCCATCAGACGGCCATCGCCGCCTTGATCGGCGCATGGTGTTCATAGCCTTCCAGCGAGAAATCCGACGGCTCGATCTTTTCCAGCCATTCCGGCTCGTACTTGCCCGTCTTGGCGTAATCGGGCACGCGGTCGGAAATGACGAAGCGCGGCGCCGGGAACGGCGTGCGCTTCAGTTGCTCTTCCACCATGTCGAGGTGGTTTTCATAGATGTGCGCGTCGCCGATGAAATAGGTGAACCAGCGCGGCGTGTAGCCCGTCAGGCGTGCCACCAGGTGCAGCAGGGCCGCGCCTTCGGCGATGTTGAATGGCGTGCCCAGGCCGATATCGTTGCTGCGTACATATAAGCACAGCGAGATTTCGCGCGTGCTGGCATTCGGGATGAACTGGTACAGCAAGTGGCAGGCGGGCAGGGCGACGGCGTCCAGCACGGCCGGGTTCCAGCCGTGGAACAGGATGCGGCGGCTGCCGGGATTGGTCATGATGGTGTCCAGGCATTCACGCAGCTGGTCGACGGCCTTGTACAGCAGTACTTTTTGCACGCCGTCTTCGACGATCGGGGCAACCAAGGTAAAACCGTTCGCTTGCGCGTCGGCGATCTGCGCGGGCTGGGCGGCGTCCAGCAGTTTATAGGCGGGCCATTGGCGCCATTGCACGCCGTACACGGGGCCGAGGTCATCCTCGCCTTCGCGGTAGGGGTTGGCCAGCCATTGCGCGTTTTCATTGGCGTTCTGGTCCCATACCTTACAGCCCAGCGCGCGGAATTCGGCCGCGTTGCGCGAGGCGCGCAGGAAGGCGCACAGTTCGCCGATCACGGATTTGAAAGCCAGTTTCTTGGTCGTCACGGCAGGGAAGTTGCCGTTGGCCAAGTCAAAACGCATCATGGCGCCCGGCACGCTCAGGGTGCGGATGCCCGTGCGATTGTCTTGCCAGCTGCCCGTTTCGAGCACGGTCTTGATCAAATCTTGATATTGCTGCATGTATTTCTCCAACGGTAAGGATGGTGATTGTAACGCAGGCGCGACAGGCGGGCTGTGGGCCACGCACATAATTACGCTGTCGCCTCACCTGCAAACATGACTCTGTGGTAATTTGTGTGTCCTTAAAGAAATACACAGAAACGGCAGATGCTGGACGATGTTCTTGCGACAATTTATAAATAATAATAACGGCGCCGTGGTGGAGATGAGCAGGGCCGATTTTCTCAAGGCCAACTTGCGCCTGATCCTCGCCTGGCCCTTGCTGGGACTGGTGCTGTGCGCCGTGCTGTGGACGGCCACCTTGCTGCAACTGGAAGCGGAAAAGAAGGTGGCGCAGCAGCAGGCGCTCGACAGCGTGTCTTCGCTGTCGAAGGCGTATGGCCAGTATCTGCTGCGCACGCTCGAGCAGATGGACCAGCTGACCTTGCAGCTCAAGTATGAGTGGGAAAATTCGCGCGGCCAGCTGCGTCTCGATCAATTGAAGATGCAGGGCATGTATGCCTTGCCGCAATTTGCCATCGTCGCCATCCTCGACCGCAAGGGCCATCCCGTCACGGCCACGGCGCCGCTGCAGCGTCTGCGGGTCAACGAACGCAGCGATTTCCTGCTGCGCCACTGGCGCAGCAATTCCAGCGCCCTGCGCATCGCGCTGGGGAGGGCCAATGCGGCCAACGCGGACGATGCGGCCACGGCGCCCGGTACCGACGAAAGCCTCGTGCATTTCACGCGCCGGCTGGAAGACGAGGACGGCAATTTCGATGGCGTGCTGCTCATCTCCATCCACTCCAGCTATTTTTCCGAATTCTACGACAGCGTCAACTTCGGCAAGCTTGGCATGTCCGCCATGGTGGGCGAGGAGGGCGAGCTGTTCAGCATGCGCCTCGGTTCGCGCGTCCTGCCCGTCCATGGCGGCCGGGGCACGCCCTTCCTCGACACGAGCTTCCTGGAAACGGAGAGCGGCGCCCTGCATTCGGGCGGCCGGGTTGCTTTTTCCGACAAGCAAAGCCGCTACGTGGGCTGGCAGGCGCTGAAAGCCTATCCGTTTACGGCCGTGGTGGGCCTGTCGGATGGCGAAATGCTGCATCCCTACGAGGAAACGCGCACCATCTATATCGGCATCGCCCTGGCCGTCACCATGCTGTTGCTGGCCTTTGCCGCCATCGCCACCATGCTGTCGCTGCGCCTGGCGTGGCGCCACCACCAGTCCGAAGGCGTGCGCAACGCCTACCGCATGGCCACCGAAGGCACGAACGACGGCTTTTATATCATTGCCGCCCTGCGCGGTCTGGACGGCAGCATCCTCGATTTCGAGATGGTCGATTGCAACGAGCCGGGCGCCGGCTACTTTGGCGTGCGGCGCGAACAATTGCTGGGCATGCGGCTGCAGTCGCGTGCCCATGAGCCGTATTTCCGCGACCTGATCCATAATTACCGGGCCGCCATGGTTTCCGGTTTTTCCGAGGAAGAGATCGAACTGCCGGAAGGCAACCCCTTCAAGCTGCGCTGGATACGCCGGCGCGTTGTGCGCAGCGGCGACCGCCTGGCCGTCACCCTGCAAGACATCAGCACGGCCAAGGAGCACGAGCGCGACTTGCGCCGCCTGGCCAATGAAGATGGCTTGACGGGCTTGCCCAACCGCTACTGGCTGCAGCAATTCCTGCCAGGCGCCCTGGGGCGCGCCGCCATCGCGCGCCACATGCTGGCGCTGCTGTTCATCGACCTCGACGGCTTCAAGGATATCAACGACACGCAGGGCCACGCCGAGGGCGACAAGGTGCTGCGCGCCGCCTCCCTGCGTCTGAAGGCGGTGCTGCGGCCGGGCGACCACGTGGTGCGCCTGGGCGGTGACGAATTCGTCGTCGTGCTCGACCCCGTGGAGGACGACAGCCGCGCCGAGCAGGTGGCGCAGCGCATCGCCATCGCCTTCGACGAACCGTTTTACCTGGGCAGCGAGCGGCACAAGATGGGCGCCTCGATCGGCATCAGCCTGTATCCGCGCGATGGCGCCGAAACGGAAGTGCTGCTGAAGAATGCCGACATCGCCATGTATGCCGTCAAGGTGGCGGGCAAGGGCCACCACCGTTTCTTCCAGCCCGAATTGTTCGAAACCATCCGCAACCGCCGCGAACTCGAGCAAAGCCTGGTGGCGGCGTTGGAGCAGGACCAGTTCCTCGTCGTCTACCAGCCACGGGTGGACGCCATGAGCGGGCAGCTGTGCAGCATGGAGGCGCTCGTGCGCTGGCACCATCCGCAGCATGGCATGGTGCCGCCCCTGGAATTCATCCCCGTGGCCGAGAGCAGCGGCCTGATTTCGCAGCTGGGCGAAGTCGTCATCGAAAAGGTGTGCCTGCAGATGGCGCGCTGGCAGGCGAGCGGACTGGAACTGGTGCCCGTATCGATCAACGTGTCGGCGCGCCAGTTCGGCCGTGGCGACGTGCACCAGGTGCTGGCATCCGCGCTGGCGCGCCACCGTATCGATGCGCGCCTGATCGAGGTGGAAATCACGGAATCGGCCATGATGGATGAACAGAACCGCGCCGTGGAGCAGCTGTCGGCCATCCGCGCGCTGGGCGTGCGCCTGCTGGTCGACGATTTCGGCACCGGTTATTCTTCGCTGTCGCAGCTGCAGAAGTTCGCCATGGATGGCTTGAAGATCGACCGCGCCTTCACCATGGAGCTGGGCCGCTCGGAGCAGGGCGAAGTGTTCGTGCGCGCCATCCTGTCGATGGCCCATGCGCTGGGCATGAGCGTGGTGGCCGAAGGCGTGGAGACGCGCGAGCAGCTCGACATCCTGCGCGCGCTGCAATGCAATGAAGTGCAGGGCTATTTCATCTCGCGTCCCGTGCCTGCCGAACAGATGCTGGCGCTGATGCATCAGCGCTTTCTGATACCGCTTCCAGCCCCTGCGCTGGCCCTGTAGAACGCCGTATTCAGCGAGAAAAACAACGCTGTTTCATAAAAAGAGCGAACGTTCGCTTTTTTCTAAAAAATATTATATGCTTCGCTCATGCCGTCAGTGAATTGGAGTTCACGGCGGCAAGAAAAGCGCAAGACGGGGCAGCTTGAGACGCCCGCGACAGTATGCCGAAGACCTTCATATAATAAAGAGAGACTAAATTGAAACATAAATATCTGCCCCTCCTGATCGTTGCCGCGTTCGCCGGCATCTCTTCCACCGCACAAGCGTCGGGCTACCGTTTCGGCTCGCAAAGCGTTTCCGCCCAGGGCACGGCCGATGCCAGCGGTGCCGAAGCGGGCGACGCATCGACCATTTTCTACAACCCGGCCGGCATGTCGCGCCTGGAAGGCACGCAGTTCGTCGGCGGCGGCACCCTCGTTGTTCCCCACTCGACCTACGCGGATTCGGGCTCGAAGCCTTTCTTCCCGGGCAATCGCACGCCTTACGCGGCAACCAAGGATTACGCGCCGGACGCCGTGTTCGCGCCTGCGCTGTACGCCAGCAAGAAAATCAATGATCAATGGACCGTGGGCGCTGGCCTGTTCGTGCCGTATGGCGCCAAGCTCGACTACGGCAATGACTGGTTTGGCCGCTACGCGATCACCAACATCAAGCTCGAAGCCATCGCCCTGAATCCTTCCGTATCGTTCAAGCTGGACCAGCACCACTCGTTCGGTTTCGGCGTGACGGCCGAATACATGAAGGCGGAACTGGGCCAGGGCGTGGACGTGCCGGGTTCGGTCGCCTACCTGGGCAAGTTCGCGCCTGGCGCATCGCAGGCCTTCCTGGCCAATATCGCCAAGACCCAGGGCCTGGCCGCGGCGCAAGCTGCCGGCGCCGCGCTGCAGGGCCCGATCAAGGATGGTCACGCCTCGATGGATGGCCACGACTGGGGCTTCGGCTTCAACCTGGGCTATCTGTACCAGCTGAACGAAGGCACGCGTTTCGGTATCGCTTACCGTTCGTCGATTTCGCACAAGCTCAAGGGCAGCACCATCTGGGACTTCTCGCAAGTGACGAGCAATCCCGCCGTGAACGCCTTCATCGCCAAGGCGTCGAACAAGGTCAATTCGGAAGCGCTGGTGGAATTGCGCACGCCGGAAACCCTGTCGGTCAACGCCTTCCATCAGATGGATGATAAATGGGCCTTGATGGGCGACGTCACCTGGACCCGCACTTCGCGCCTGCAGAACCTGGACATCCAGTTCCCGCCGACGGCCGAAGGCGCCGAACGCATCCGCCAGCATTGGAAAGACACCTACCGCGTCTCGCTGGGTACCAACTACAAGTACAGCGAAAGCCTGATGCTGCGCGCCGGTATCGCCCACGACCAGGCGCCAGTACGCAGCGCCGAACTGCGCCACCCGGCGCTGCCGGACAGCGACCGCATGCAGTACTCGATCGGCGCGAACTGGAAGCTGAACGCCAATTCCTCGATCGACCTGGCCTACAGCTATATAGACTTCAAGGATGCTGAAGTCAACTACAAGAATGACTGCTCGCCAGTGATGGCTGGCTGCACCGGCAACGGTGAAACCACCAAGGGCCTGTTCAAGACCCGCATGCAGTTGATCGGTCTCGCTTACAACTACAAGTTCTAAGCAGGTAGTGGCGGCCGACCCGGCCGCCATGAAATGAAAAAAGCGCCTTCGGGCGCTTTTTTTGGTCACGACTGTGGTGTTGTCGGCTTACGCGCTGCGCGCTAAGCCGACCTACCCCGACCTACGTCGACCTACGTTGTTCAGGCTTTGATGCGCATGGCCTGGTCCAGCAGGGTCAAGGCCAGCCGCACGGTGTCGTCGGGCAGGTCCAGCAAGTTATCTCCCACATACCATTCCACCACGCTGTGCCCGGGCAGGGCGGCGTGGCTGGCGCGGCCGAACAGCCAGATGCCGTGATCTTGCGCCACCTGGTTGCGGATGGCGATGGCCCGTTCGCGCGAGACGGGCAAGTGCAGGTGCAGCATGTTGGCTTGCGGGGCGGCGGGATTGACGGCAATCGCCGGGAAGTCGCGCAGCAGCGCGTACAGCCACTGCGTGCGCGCGAAATAGCGCGGCATGGCGGCCACGCGCGCGTCGAACTGCATGGCGGCGGCCACCACGTAGGGCGTGCGGTGCACGATGTTGCCGCCCTGGCGGCGGAACCATTCGCGCGCCCGTTCGACAAAGGGACGGCTGCCGGCCAGCATGGCGCCACCGAGGCCGCCGATGCCCTTGTACAGCGACACGTAGACGGAGTCAAAGCCGCCGCAGATGGCGGGCAGGGACTGGTCGAAACCGGCTTGCGCTTCCCACAGGCGCGCGCCATCCATGTGCAGATGGATATTGTGTTCGCGGCAGTGCCGCTTGATGCCGTTCAATTCATCCCATGACGGGCACTGGCCGCCGATCTCGCGCATCGGCAGTTCAACCTGCGCGGCGCCCAGCGCATCGGGCACCGCGCGCAAGTCGTCCACCGTCCACGGACGGTGCGGGTCGCCCAGTATCAAGCCCTTGAAGTGGTCGAGCAATTCATGGTTGCCCCGCTCGTGGCGCAGGATGTGCGAAGTCGGGTGCAGGGCCACCAGGCGCGAACCGCGGTCCTGGCAGGCCAGGCGCAGGGCCGTCACTTGCGTCATCGTGCCCGTGATGCAGAATACGGCCGCCTCGAAACCGAGCAGGCTGGCGATCTTGTTCTCGAACTGTTCGATCAGCGCGCCTTCGCCGTAGGTATCGTGCGCAACAGCGTTGGCGTCGCACCAGGCGGCCATGGCGGCGAAGGTGGCCGCTGGCGTCGGCTGGCGGTGGCCGGGCAGGACGGTGTGGCAGCGCTGGCGCAGTTCAAGCTCGTTCACGGTGTTTTCCTTACAAGGTGGCCGTCGCCAGTTTCGCGCCAAAGCCGATGAACATGGCGCCCACGCCGCCGCCCATGCCGGCCGACAGGCGGCGACGGCGGCGGAAGGTGTCGGCCAGGCGGGCGCCGACAAAGATAATGGCCGTCAGGTAGGTAAAACTGATCACCTGGCAAATCAGGCCCAGGCCGACGAAGGACAGCACGGGGTTGCTGAAGGCAGGATCGACGAACTGGATGAAAAACGAGATGAAGAACAAAATGGCTTTCGGGTTCATCAGGCTGATGATCAACGCCTTGCGGAAGGGATTGCTTTCTTTCACGGGCGCTGGCGCCACAGGCGCTTCACCGTCGGCCGGCGCGGGCGCGCGCAGCTTGCGCCAGCAGCCTATCAGCATTTGCAGGCCGATCCAGCCCAGATAGGCCGCACCGATGTATTTCACGACATAGAACAGGGCCGGGCTGGCTTTCAGCAGTGAGGCCACGCCGCAGGCCGATAGCACCATCAGTATCAGGTCACCGGCGAAGATGCCGAAGGCGCCCTGGTAGGCGGGCCGCACGCCCCGCTGGGCGGCCACCGACAGCACGTACATGGAGTTGGGGCCGGGCAGGATGACGATGAAGATGGTCCCCAGTAAAAAGGTCCAGAAATCGGTGATGCCCAGGTTGGCGTGGAATAAGGCGTTCATGGCGAGTCGTGTTTAGTTGAGTTGTACGTGATGAAATTGCAGGGCAGCCAGATTCGCATAGATGCCCCCCAGGGCGACGAGCGAGGCGTGCGTGCCCGTCTCGACGATCTTGCCGTCTTCCATGACGATGATGCGGTCGGCCCGCTGCACGGTGGCCAGGCGGTGCGCGATGATGACGGTGGTGCGTCCCACCATGGCCGCTTCCAGCGCCTTTTGCACGAGGCGTTCCGATTCGGCGTCCAGCGCGCTCGTTGCTTCATCGAGCAGCAGCAGCGGCGGGTTTTTCAGCAGGGCGCGGGCGATGGCAATGCGCTGGCGCTGGCCACCGGACAGGCGCACGCCCCGTTCGCCGAGGAACGATTTGTAGCCGTTCGGCAGGCGCTCGATGAATTCGTGGGCGGCCGCCATCTTCGCGGCGGCAATCACCTCTTCATCGCTGGCGCCGGCGCGGCCGTAGCGGATGTTCTCCATGGCGTCGGCCGAGAAGATCACGGTATCTTGCGGCACGATGCCGATGGCGTCGCGCAGGGTGTGCAGGTCCAGCTGCTTGATGTCCACGCCGTCGAGGCGGATGCTGCCGCTTTGCGGATCATAGAAGCGCAGGAACAGCTGGAACAGCGTGGTCTTGCCGGCGCCGGAAGGGCCGACGACGGCCACCGTTTCGCCGGCGCGGATGTCGAGGCTGACGTGGTTGAGCGCGTGTGTATCAGGCCGCGACGGGTACGAGAACATGACGTCGTCGAGCGACAGCGCGGCGCCGGTGGCGGCGCGCGCGGGCAGCGGCAGCGGCGTGACCGGCGATTCGATTTCCGATTTGACGGCCATCAGTTCCAGCAGGCGCTCGGTGGCGCCGGCCGCGCGCTGCGCTTCGCCCATGACTTCGGACAGGGCGCCGATGGCGCCGGCCACGATGGACGCGTACAGGATGAACTGGCCCAGGTCTCCGCCCGTCATCGAGCCTTCCAGCACGGCGCGCGCGCCCAGCCACAGCACGAACACGATGGTGCCGAAGACGAGCAGGATGGCGATCATGGTGAGCAGGGCGCGGGCGCGGATGCGGCGCATCGCCGTCATGAAGGCGCCTTCGACGGAGTCGCCAAAGCGTGTCGATTCGATCTTCTCGTGCGTAAACGCCTGCACGGTGGGCATGGCGTTGAGGATTTCGCCGGCCATGGCCGACGCGTCGGCGATGCGGTCCTGCGAATCGCGCGACAGCTTGCGCACGCGGCGGCCAAACACGATGATGGGCACGACGACGAGAATCAACAGGCCGATGATGATGCCCGCCAGCTTGGCGCTGGTGACGAACAGCATCACCAGGCCGCCCAGGAACAGCAGCACATTGCGCAGCGCCATCGAGATGCTGGTGCCGACGACGGCCTGTATCAGGGTGGTGTCGGTGGTGATGCGCGACAGGACTTCGCCCGTCTGCGTCGTTTCAAAGAAGGCGGGGCTTTGCGTGACGACGTGGCGGTACACGGCGCTGCGGATGTCGGCCGTGACCCGTTCGCCCAGCCACGACACAGTATAGAAGCGCGCCGCCGTGGCCAGCGCCAGGATGGACGCCACGCCGAACAGGGCGAGGAAGACCAGGTCGACGTGCTGGATGCTTTTCGAGCCGGCCGCGCCGCCGAAACCGAGGTCGATCATCTGCTTGAAGGCGGCGGGAATGGCCAGGGTCGAGGCGGCGGCCACCACCAGCGCGATACCGGCCAGGAAGAACTGTTTGCGGTACGGCGTCAAGAAGGGCATCAAGCCCTTGAAGGCGGCCAGGCTGCCTTTTTTCAGTTCGCGGCTGGTGCCGGTGTCGGGAGTTGCTGCGGTGCTTGCGGTACTCGTACTGCCTGTTTCTGTGCTGGTTGTCATTGTTTTTCGCTTAGTTTTTACTGTATTTGGTCGTGCTTACAACTTCATCGGCTGGACGTAGCCCGTCATTTCCAGGTAGGCGCGGCCCACCGGCTGGCCGTCGCGCTCCACAGTCACGGCGCCTTCCCAGTACACGGCCCCCGTCGAGCGGCGCGAATCGAGTTCCTGGTCCGGCTGCAGCGGCTTGATGTGCCAGCGCGTCGCGCCCGTGCGGATATCGGTGGCGACCGGGTATTCGGCCTGCGTGCGGGGCGAGCGCCACAGCTGCGTGGGCGTGAAGTCGACGTCGCCGGGCGCGAACTGCGTCGTCTTGCCGGACGCATCGCGCCACGTCGCGTGCGCCCATAGTTTAGCACCTGTCTTGCTGCGGATCTGGAAGGCCATCAGCGCGCCGCCGTCATCGAGGTTGGCGCCTATCCAGTTCCAGCCGCTGGCATCCGCATCGAGCACCTGGCTCGACCACTCGTGATCGAGCCAGGTGGTGCCCGTCACGGCTTCCGGCTTGCCGCCCGCGCGCGCGATCGTGCCCGTCGTGCGCAGCTGCGGCTCGCTATAGTAGTAACTCGATTGCGCGGGCCGCGCGCCCTTGCGCGAGTAGCCGTTCTCGCCCTGCAGCAGCACGGGCTGGGTCGGAGCGAGGGTCAGCTGCAAGTTGAAGTCGCGCGCGGCCAGGCTGACCTGATAAGTGCCGTCGGTCTGGCGCCGCATGCGCCAGTCGTCGAGCTTCACGTCCGTGTCGCCCACCTTGGCGTAGGCCAGGCCGAAGCCTTCGCGCGCGCTTTTCTCGTCGTGCAGCAGCTTGCCCACTTTCGGGTCGGACAGGGCAGCGTGGCCGATGATCAGCTGCTTGGGCGCAAACGCGCTGGGGTTATCCGCATCGGTGGCCGTCGCGCTGCGAAAGAAGGTCACCTGGTAGCCCAGTTGTTCGCCGCCGGCGGTTTTTACCCAGCCCGTGGCGTACCACCATTCCGTTTTATACGCGGGATGGGCGCCGAAGTCCTGCGGCATGCGCAGGGTCTGGCCGGCTGGCAGCGGCGTGACGGGGGCGAAGGCGGGCGGCGCGGCCAGGCCAGGCAAGGCCAGCGCAAGCAACAAGATGGCGATATGGCGCATTACCAGTCCTCCCTGACGGCGCGGATGGGGCCAGCGGACAGGGCCTGGCGGCCCGCGATCAGCGCCGTGGCGGCGGCTGCCGTCAGCAGGGCGGCGGCCACGGTGCCGATCAGCGGCCAAGGCAGGTGCAGCTGCATGGTCCAGTGGAATGATTGCGGATTGACGATGAAGACGAGCACAAAGCTGATCAACAGGCCCAGGACAAAACCGGTGGCGATGCCCAGCGCCGTCAGCGCGCCCCCTTCGAGCGCCAGGATGGATAAAATCTGCCCGCGCGTCACGCCCACGTGGCGCAGCATGCCGAATTCGCGTGCGCGCGCCAGGGTCTGCGCGGAGAACGTGGCGGCCACGCCGAACAGGCCGATGACGATGGCGATGGCTTCCAGCAGATAGGTGACGGCGAAGCTGCGGTCGAATATTTGCAGGCTCAGGGCGCGGATGGCCGACGGGTTCGACACTTCCAGGCTGGCGCCAAACGGCAGGGCTTTCAGGCGCTGCTGCAGCTCGTCGCCCGTGGCGTCCTTGGCCAGCCACAGGGCCGCGTCGCTCACGTCCATGTCGCCCGTCAGCGTGCGGTAGTCGTCGAGCGGCATCTGGATGGCGCCGGACGAACGCGCGTAGTCGCGCCAGATGCCGGCAACATAGAACTGGTGCAAGCCGCCAGCCAGCGGCAGGTCGATGCGCTGGCCAGGCTTGACGTTGTACAGGTCGGCCGCCGCTTCGGACAGCCACACGGGCCGGCTGCCAGTTGGCACGGGCAGGGTGTCGCCCACCAGCACCATGCTCTTGCCCGGGTCCTGCAAATTGACGGGGCGCGCCAGCAAGGCCACGTTGGGGCGGTCGGGCGCCAGAGACAGCGAACGCACGCGCTGGAAATCCACCCTGGCCACGCCGGGCAGGGCGGTGATGCTCGCCTGCTCGCGCGGGTTCAAGCCTGCCGTGCCGCCGCTGGCGGCCGTGCGCGCATACAGGTCGGCCGGCAGGATCTGCAGCAGCCAGTCGTCGACGGAGACGCGGAAACTCGACACCATGATGGCCATCGCCACCATCAGGCTGAAACTTGACAGTACGCCGCCGAGCGCGATGCTGGCCTGGCCCGAGGCGTTCGCCAGGCGGGCCAGGGTCAGGCTGCGCACGGGTGCGTGCAAGCTCGTTTCCGTGCGCAGCCAGGCGGCTTGCAGTGCGCGGAAGACGACGGACGCCAGCTGCGGCATCAGGGCAATGGCGCCGATCAGCAGCAGGGCGATGGACAGATAGCCGAACAGGGGCAGCTCGAACACGGGCGGCAGGAAAGTCAAGGCGCCGGCCAGCAGCAGGCACGCCAGCGCGGGCCAGGTCTTGGCCAGGCGCGTCGTCACGACTTCCTCGCTGCCCGATTTCAGGGCGATGGCGGGCGCGGCGCGGGCCGCTTCCAGCGCGGGCGCCGCGCAGCCCAGCAGGGCGACGCCGAGGCCCAGCGCGAAATACACGAAGGCGGCGACGGGCGTGAATTGCACTTGCGGCTGCACGCCCGCGAAATAGCCGGCGCCCAGGTCGCCGCCAAAAAAGCGCAGGGCCACGGCCGCCATGGCGTAGCCGCCCGCGATGCCCAGCGCGGCGCCGACGATGCCGAGGCTGGCGCCCTCCAGCAGTATCTGGCGCAGCAACTGGCCCCGTTCCATGCCCAGCACGCGCAGCAGCGCGAACTGGCCGCGGCGGCGGATGACGGACAGGGCCTGCGTGGAAAAGACCAAAAAGGCGCCCGTAAACAGGGCGACGAGGGCCAGCACCGTCAGGTTGACGCGGTAGGCGCGGCTCAGGTTATTGTTGCGGCTATTCTGGTTTTCGTCGTTGGGCTGGCCAACCTGGAAACGCCCCGGGTATTGTGCTTCCAGCGCGCGCTTCAAGTCGGCCTGGAAGGCGTCGCGGTTGACGCCCTGGCGCAGTTTCAAGTCGATGCGCGACAGCTTGCCCAGTTTGTTGAAGCGCCATTGCGCCGCGCCGATATCCATCACGGCGATGCGCTGGCCGGCGCGCGCGCGCTGCAGCGAACCGGCCACGCGCAGGGATACCGTGCCGGTGCCCGATTGCAGCGCGACCTGACCGCCCTCGGCCACGGCCAGCCAGCGCAGGGCGGCCGGCGATAAAAAGAGGGCGTCGTCGGCCAGGGTGTCGAAAGGCTGGCCGTCGGCGGGGGAGCCGATCAGGTCGGGCGAAATGAAGCCGGCGCGGAAGACGTCGAGCGCCAGGATGTGCAGCGGGCCGCCATCCTTTTTGCCGGCCACGCCCGCTTGCAGTTCCAGCACGGGCGAGGCCACGGCCACGCCGTCGCGCTGCGCCAGCCATGGATAGATGGCTTCGTCAAACAGCGCTTCGCGCCCGGCCACCTGCACGTCGGCCTGGCCGGACAGGCTTTTGACGGCCGTGGAAAATTCATTGAAGGCGGCCGCGTTGATCAAATGGATGGCAAAGCCCAGCGACACGCCGATGGCGATGGCGAGGATGGCGACGAAGGCGCGCACGGGGTGAAAGCGCCATTCGCCCAGCAGCAGCCAGCGCGACAGCAGGCGCGTACCCGCCGGATTTGCCGCCGGCGCACTCAATTGCCGCATTCGACGGCCAGGCGTTCGCCGGCACGCCGTGCTTTCAGTTGCGCCGCATTGCGGTTCCTGTCGCCCGCGCCGATGGCGTCCTGCGCCGCCCATTTCTGGTCGAGGCGCAGCTGGGCGCAGTGCTTGTCATGCAGTTCCTTCTGTTTGACGGCCCGCTCGCGCGCCTGGTCAGCCAGATTTTCCTGCTTCTTGCGCGCCGCTTCCAGCTGGCTGGCCACGCGCTCCTGGCGCGTGGCTGCGCCCTTGTCGACGGCAGGCGGTGGCGAAGGCACTTCCAGTATCTGCAGCTGGCCGCCCGTGCAGGGCATGGCGCTGTAGCTGGTCTGGCCATCCTGCACGCATTTGTAGACGTCCTGCGCACTGGCGGAACCGGCCAGCAAGGCCATCAGCAGGAGGGACGAGGGCTTCACAATATCTTCCCCGGATTCATGATGTTCTGCGGATCCAGCGCCTGCTTCACGGCGCGCATCAGCTGCAGTTCCAGCGGCGACTTGTAGCGTGCCAGGTCGTCCTTCTTCAGCGCGCCGATGCCGTGTTCGGCCGATATCGAGCCGCCGAAGCCGTGGACCTGGTCGTGCACGATGCGGTTGATCGCATCCTGGTTGGCGAGGAAGTCGCGGTCCGTCATGCCGCCCGGGGGCGCCACGTTATAGTGCAGGTTGCCGTCGCCCAGGTGGCCGAAGCACACGAGCTGGCAGCCGGGGAAGGCCGTTGCCAGGGCCGCGTCCGTGACGGCGATGAAATCGGCGATGCGGGAAATGGGCAGCGAGATATCGTGCTTGATGTTCTTGCCCGCCTGCGCCTGCGCCAGGGGGATGTGTTCGCGCAGCTGCCATAATCCCTCGGACTGCGCCACGGAACTGGCGACGACGGCGTCCTCGATCAATTCGTCTTCCAGGGCCGCGCCTATGCTCGCTTCCAGCAATTCGACGGCGTGCGCCTCGGACTGGCTGCTCGATAATTCCAGCAGCACGTACTGTCCATGCGCATCGGCGAAAGGCCGCGGCAGTTGCGGGAACTGCTCCGCCACCAGCTGCAGACAGTATTGCGACATCAGTTCAAAACCCGTCAGGCTGGCGCCGCAATGGTCCTGCATCAGGCTTAATAAACGCAGGGCATGGGCGGGCGAGGGCATGGCGGCCAGTGCCGTGATGCACGCTTTCGGCTGCGGATACAACTTCATGACGGCGCCCGTGATCACGCCCAGGGTGCCCTCGGCGCCGATGTACAGGTCGCGTAAATCGTAGCCCGTATTGTCCTTGCGCAGGCCGCGCAAACCGCTCCAGATTTCGCCCTGCGGCGTGACCACTTCCAGGCCCAGGCACAGCTCGCGCGTATTCCCGTAGCGCAGGACGGCCGTGCCACCCGCGTTCGTCGCCAGATTCCCGCCGATGGTGCAACTGCCTTCGGCCGCCAGCGACAGGGGGAACAGGCAACCGGCGGCGCTGGCCGCTTCCTGGATGGTTTGCAGGATGCAGCCCGCATCGACCGTGATGGTGCGGTTGACGGGATCGAGCGCGCGTATGCCGTTCAGGCGCGCCAGCGACAGCACGACGGCCGTGCCGGCCGCGTCGGGGATGCTGCCCAGCACCAGGCCCGTGTTGCCGCCTTGCGGCACGACGGGGACTTGCCACTGCGTGCAGGCGCGCAGCACGCCTGCCACCTGCTCCACCGTGGCGGGGCGCAGTACGGCCAGGGCCTTGCCCGTGAACCGGTCGCGCCAGTCGGTAAGGAAGGGCGCCGTGTCGGCGTCGTTGGTGAGTACATAAGTGTCGCCCAGCAGGTCGCGGCAGGCGGCGAGGAAATCGGTTCGGTCAGTCACAGGCATGTCGCTCATTTCTTGATGCTCACTTTATTCACTTTTTCCAGCAGCTCTTTGGCCATGCGCTTGGCGGCCTTTTTATACGGGCGCAGATACAGCACGGCGCACACAAAATAGACGCAGACGATGGCCGCCTCGCCCCAGGCCATCAGGGCCGAGGTGGCGTTCCTGTCGCTGTAGCCGCGCACCACGCCTTCCGTGAAGTACAGCAGGATGACCATCGACGACCATTGCAGGGTGTAGACGTCGCGCTTGATGACGCCGTACAGGGGAATGAGCAGGGGCGCAGCCTTCAGGACGACCCAGGAGCCGCCCGGCTGCAGCGGCGCGACAACGGTTTCCCACAGCACGCACCAGACGATCAGGGTGACGAGGCTGGCGATGGCGCCCCAGTGAAAATACTTGTGCAGTGCGCCGTGCATCATGCGCCTGCCAGTTTCGCGGCGTTTTCCGCCAGGCGCCGGCCCAGGGCGATGGCCAGGCGCTTTTCATCGTCGCTGAGCGCCTTGTCGCCGGCTATGCCCGACCAGTGCGTGGCGCCATATGGCGAGCCGCCCGTGGACGTCGTCATCAGTTCGGGATGCGTGTAGGGCAGGCCCATGACCAGCATGCCGTGGTGGAAGAGGGGAATCATCATCGACAGCAGGGTCGATTCCTGGCCGCCGTGCAGGCTGCCCGTGGACGTGAACACGCAGGCGGGTTTGCCGGACAGGCTGCCGGCCAGCCAGTCGCTGGCCGTACCGTCCCAGAAGTACTTCATGGCGGCGGCCATGTTGCCGAAGCGCGTGGGCGAGCCCAGGGCCAGGCCAGCGCATTCCTGCAAGTCGTCCAGTTCCACGTAGGGTGCGCCATCGGGCGGCACTTCGGGCGCCGTCGCTTCGGCCACCGTGGAGACGGCGGGCACGGTGCGCAGGCGGGCATCGCAACCGGGCACGCTTTCCACTCCCTGGGCTATCAGCTCGGCCAACTGGCGCGTGGCGCCATGGCGTGAATAAAACAATACGAGAATAATCAGATTGGTTGGCTTCATCATTGGTATTATAGGGCGCTTTACAGCCTGATACGACTGCTGTCATGGCGCCGTTCTGATTTTGCACATGTTTTCAAAATATATATTCCCCATCTTTCAATACCTGTGGCGCACCCTGCACGTCGGTGCCGACATCGTGCGCGGCCTGACGTGGTCCGAAACGCGCGACCTGCTGCAGTTCGCGCGCCGCCGCGTGCGCGAGGAAAGCCTGCCGCAAGTGGCGGGCAGCCTGACGTTCGCCACCGTGTTCGCGCTGGTGCCGCTGCTGACCCTGGCCCTGGCCATCTTCACCACTTTCCCGCTATTCAATACCTTCCGCCACGCGCTGGAAGATTATTTCGTGCAAAGCGTCATGCCCAAGGGGATCTCGAACACCATCCTCGGTTACCTGACGACGTTCGCGTCGAAGGCCACGCGCCTGTCGGCCATCGGCGCAGGCGCCCTGATCGTCACGTCGGTGGGCATGATGGGCTTGATCGAGCGCGTCTTCAACCGCATCTGGAGAGTGCGCCAGGAGCGCCGCTGGACCAAGCGCCTGCTGGTGTACTGGGCCATCGTCACTCTGGGACCGCTGCTGGTGGGCGTGTCGCTGACGGTGACGTCGCGCCTCTTCATGGCCACCAGCGGCGTCGTGGGCGCCGTGCCTTTCATCGGCGCCGTGTTTTATACCCTGGTGTCGATCGGCCTGACCATGCTGGCGTTTACCTTGCTGTACATCGCCGTGCCGAACCGCGACGTGGACTGGCGCGACGCGGCCTGGGGCGGCTTGCTGGCGGCATTGGCGTTCGAGGTGGCCAAGCGGGGCTTCGGTGAATTCATCCAGGAATTTCCCACGTATTCGCGCATCTACGGCGCGCTGGCCGCCTTGCCGCTGTTCCTTGTGTGGATATACCTGAGCTGGATGATCACCCTGGTGGGCGCCTTGCTGGTGGCCGCCTTGCCCGTCGTGAAATATGAACGCTGGTGGTACGAAGCGGCGCCGGGCAGCGAATTCGTCGACGCCGTCGCCATCCTGAAAGTGCTGCACCAGGCTTGCCACTGCGCCGATTCCGCCTTGGTCGGCGCGGCCGAGATCCGCCGCAGCACGCGCCTGGGTTTCGAGGAGATGGAAACCCTGCTCGACAAGATGGTGCAGCAGGGCTGGGTGGGAAGAGTGAACGTGGACGGCGCCGTGCGGGTGCAGTGGGGCAAGCGCGTGGCCGACAGTTCCGACCACTGGGTCTTGCTGGGCAACGTCAACCGCATCAGCCTGGCCGACGTCTACCGCCTGTTCGTTTTCGGCGGCATGCGCGTGAACTCCGGCTATCCGGCCGGTTCCACGAATGAACGCGACATCAAGGCGGCCGAAGAAGCGGCCGCGCTGGCGGCGCAGGTGGAAAACGCCGTGGAGCAGGGACTGGGCTTGAGCCTGGCGCAGCATTTTGGGGTAGTGCGCTGCGCGTGACGGGCTCCGGCAGCGCGCTCCTTGCCGGCCTATGCCCCGCACGATAGGGCGAGCATGTCATAAACTGGTCACCGAAGGCCGGTAAGCTTTCCTCTTCATTCATCTTGTTGAGGAAGCAAATATGCATTGTCATTTGAGCGGTTTGAATGTGTGCCGCGGCTTGGCCATCGTGGTGGTCAGCGGCGTGCTGGCTGCCTGCGGCGGCAGTTCCTCTGCCGCTCCTGAGGCTGCGCCCAAGGACGGGGAAGGCTTGCCGCACCAGCTTGCCGGCTGGGCAGCGTTGCCTGACACGGCGCGCTGGCCAGGGCCGGTTACGGGACAGTTCACAGCCGCAGTGCTGGGTGTCACCCCGCCGTTTGCCAGTGGCGTGCCGATTCCCGGCTTTTCCGCGCTGCTCAGGAATGACGACGGCAGCTGGACTGCCATGGCCGACAATGGCTATGGCGCCAAGGGCAATTCGGCCGATTTCGTGCTCGGCCTGTATAACGCCAGCATCAACTTCCGTACGGCCGCTGACGCCAGCAAGACGCCTGGCAGCATCAAGCTCAACAGCTTCCTGGCCTTCAACGACGCCAAGGGTTTCTTAAACGATGGCAAGGGCGTTGACCTGAAAATCACGGCCGATTACGTCAACTACCCCAGCAACACCACCGGAGGACTGGTCTTTGCCGACAGCGGTATCGCCGTGGATGCGCGCATTCGCGCTGGCCGCTTGCTGACCGGTTTTGATTTCGACATCGAGTCGCTCGCGCGCGCTGCCGACGGTACTTACTTCGTGGGCGAGGAATTCGGCCCCTATATCCTGCACTTCGACAAAAACGGCACGCTGATGGGCGATCCGGTTCCCCATCCTTTCCTGCGCAGCCCGGCCAATCCGGAAGTGCTGGGCAAGGGCGCCAGCATCACCTTGTCAGGCAGCCGCGGCTTCGAAAGCCTGGCCTACAACGCCGACCGCAGCCTGCTCTACGCGGTGCCGGAAGCGGCGCCAAGCGACCCGTCGCTGCGGCCCGTCGCAGCCGATGAGCGCTACCTGAACATTTTTGAGTTCGACCCCGCTGCCATGCGCTACACGGGCAAGAACCTCGTGTACCGCAAGGATGGCGCGGTCAAGGACAATGGCGTCGTGATCGGCGACATGACCAATGTCGGCGGCAGCAAGTTCGTGCTGATCGAACGCGATGGATTCTGGGGCGCCAAGGCCGTGATCAAGCGCCTGTACCTGGTGGACCTGAAAGAAAAAGACGCTGACGGTGCGCTCAAGAAAACGTTGTTGGTGGACTTGCTGAACATCTCCGACCCCAACGGCATAGGCGGGCAGGCGAGCAATATGCCCGTGGGTAAATTCAGCATGCCTTTCGACTCGGTGGAGAGCGTTGAAGTACTCGATGCCCAGACGCTTGTCGTGGCAATCGACACGAACTACCCGGGTGAAGACGGGCGCAAGCCGGGCAAGCCGGACGACACCGAAGTCATTACCCTGCGTTTTGACAAGGCGATGTTTGATCGTTCCGCCAAATAAAGACGACGTGCCGGCAATCCGCTCATAGCAGCACCGGCCGCAAGGCCGCCTGCAGCGCCACTACCTTGAACGCTTCCGCATCCTGCACCCGCACCACGCCCAGATAATACGTATCCTCGCCGTCCTGCAGGTTCACCAGGCGCAGCTGATGCGGCGCCAGGTGGGCGGCGATGGCGGCCAGGCCCTCGGCCATGGCGTCGCCGTCTTGCTGGTCCGCCCAGCGGAAGTCTTGCAGCGCGGGCAGGTCGATGTGCTGAGCTATGCGCGGCACTTCATCGACGGCCTTCCAGTCCAGGGTGGTGCCGTGGCCCAGCACATCGGCGGCCGTGGACCACAGCAGGAAAAAGCACGCCGCTTCAGGCGTGTCGCCTTCGTATTCCTCTTCCGGATCGTCCTCCGCCAGTGCTTCCAGGGTGATGTCCACGCAGCGCGCGGCCAGGTCCGCATCGCTCAGCACGAGCAGGGCGGCCATGCTGCGCAATTGCCCGCGGTCGGCCTTGGCCAGGATTTGCGCGGGCGTGAAGCTGCGGCGTTTGGCGGGCTTTTTCTTGCCCAGTCCCATGGCCTCGCTCAGTTGCGCCGTGATGGCCGCCTTGAAGTTGTCCACGGTGTCGAACTGCTCGAGCAGCTGGCCCGTGAAATCCATGCTCCAGGCCATGCCATCCTTGACGACATATAAAAAGTCGCTTTGCACGGTCACGCCGCGCAGATGGTGGGCCGGTGGATACTGCGGCGTGAACGCCTGTTTTCCGTCGAGGGTCAGCATGCAGGCGAGGCCTTGCGCATCGATGGCGAAGATCAGGTTCTTGCGCAATTTAGGTGGCGACGAGGTCGTGGCGCAATCGATGGCTTCGTACTGGCAAGGCGCCAGCAGCTCGCCCTGGTTATCGATCAGGCCAAACAGGAAGCGCCCCGCGATGCGCAGGCTGACGATGGCGATCTTTTTCCTGGTGCCGAAATCGTGCACGGAGTTGTAGACGAGCGGCACCACGACCTTGCCCGTCTTGTCGACCACGCCGTGCACATTGCGCTTGTCGTCATCGTCAATCTGGGCCGTCTGGCGCTCGATGTCGATCAAGCCATCTTCGCGTTCGCACATATTGTCCACCCTGTCGATGAGCAGCGCGCCATCGGGCAGGCGCAGCAGGCGGCTGGCGCCGTCCGGATCGATTCTCTGCAGCAGGTGGGGGCTGATCACGTACAGGGCGCCGGGGGCGGGCGGCAGCACCACCGTGCCATTCAAGTCCATGACGCCGTGCGCATCGGGCGCGTCCGCCGTGGCAAAGGTGATCCAGCCATCGTCCGCATAATAGACGCCCAGGTCCACATAGCGTTGCGACAGCGGCACGATCCAGCGGCCATACGGCGTGACGAGGCCAGTGACGTCCGGTTCGCCGGCGGCGCTCACTTCATAGCACAGCGCGTCCTCCTCCCAGCCGACCACTTCCAGGCCTTGCAGGAACGGCAGTTCGTCCGCGCCCAGTTCCTCGACATCGGCCAGCTGCGCGTCGGCCGTGGCCGACCAGTAGCCGGTGGCAGGCGACGCGGCGCCGATGGCCAGCAACGGCGCCAGCGCATCCCGCTCGTCGCGCAGCAGGGCAGAGTGCAAGGCTTGCGCCTCGGCGCGCAGGGCGTCGAGCCCTGCCACGTATGCCGGCGTGCCGATATCGTGGGGGATCAGCTGCACGCCATCGAGGATCAGCCACGGCTGGCCGCCGGCCAGCAGGGCGCTGATGGCGCCGCGCGCGACGATGGCGGCCGCGTCGCGCGGCTTGTCCATCAGCGATGACAGCGCTTGCCAGCTGGCCTGCGCCTGCGCCATCGGCGCGGCCAGCACGCAGGGGCAGTCCTCGCCATCGCCGTAGATGGGCCAGGCGACGGCTTGTGTGCCGGCGCCGACGAGCAGCTTGAACAGCATGGGGACGTCCAGCCGCCATTCGGCCAGGCCCGTGATCGTATCGGTGTCGAAGCCGGCCTGGCCGGGTAAAAAGGTGGTGCTGAACAGGGCTGCGGTATTGATCATGTCTCTTCGTTAAAAATGTTGGCTAGGTCAGGGCGACGGCGGCATGAGCCAGTGCGCCAGCGCGCCGCGCTCGAGACCCAGCTGCTTGGCCGCTGCGGCCGCTTCGAAGGCCCACAGACCGTAGTAGCCGCCCAGGCCCTGCGCGCGCAAATGGCCGTTGAACCAGTCTTCGTGGACAAGGGCGCCGTGCCAGCTGGCCAGGTAGTGGCGCAAGTGCTCGAGCTGCCGGGTGGGATCGTCCGCATCCAGGCACTCGAACAGGGCCGAGTAGGGTTCTGCGAAATACCATTCATCGACGGCTGGACGCTGCGGATCGACGGCGGACAGCAGCGCTTCGTACACGCCGTCTTCGCCATCGAAGGCCGTCTGCAGGGCGGCCAGGCGCATGGCCAGGTCGCGGCGGCCGAACAGCAGGGCCGCGCCCAGCAACTGCAGGGTGCGCGTGTAATCCGTCAATTGTTCGAAATCAAAGGCGGGCAAGGCCTCGTCGTCGTAGGCCGCGGCCAGGGCCGCGCGCGCCGTTTCGCAGGCGGCGACGGCCGCTTCCAGCGCCGTTTCCACGTCAGGCAAGGGCAAGCCCGCCGTGTAGCGCAGCGAGAAGACCTGGTAAGCCGTGCTGGCGGCCGCGCATGCCCAGTAGGCGCAATCGCCGCCGTCGATTTCCGCCTGCGCCTGCGCGCGCCGGTAGGCGGCCAGCAGGGCGTCGAGGTAAGCGAGGTTGCGGCCAAAGTCGAACGGGCCGGGCGGCGTCTGGCGCGGCGCATGTGGCCACGGTTCCTGCGCTGGCAGGCAGGCGTCGGCGCATTCGCGCTGGATGGCCCAGTCGGCGAAGACCTGCTGCAGATACTGCGCCGTCTCGTCGTCGTGCGCGATGGCGCCGGCGCCCACCAGGGTCGTGCCCAGCAAGGTGTAGCCGGGAAAGCGGCTGCTTTCGTAGGCGATGGTCGTCACGCTCTGGATGGCCTTGCCGTCGCTGAGGTCGCGCACGCGGAAGTACACGTCGTCCCAGCCGGCCAGCGGTGGCGCTGGCGGTTCATTCGACACGGTGGTCCAGCTGCCGTCGGCCTGTTCTTCATAGGCGTCGAGCAGTTCATCGATGCCACCGGGGCGGTCGATGCGGTTGTTGGCGTCGTATTGCAGTCCCAGTTCGGCCGCGAATGCCGCCGCGTGGCGGCCCGCGAAGACCAGGTATTGCGCGTTCAGGGTACCGACCAGCAGGTCCGTGTGCTGGCCCGCCACGACCAGCGCCTGCGGCAGCCGGTACCAGTGGTGGCCGGGGATGCCGGCCATTGGGCCGTTTTCGTCCGCCTGCGGGTTGGCGCAGCGCAGCTGTTCCAGCCAGTTGTAGCGCTCGTGCCGCGCCGCTTCCGTGCCGCTGCCGCGGCCAGTCAATTCATCGAACAGGGTATTCAACAACATGTGCATCTATCCTAAAAAAAGCGTTCATGCCGCTGCCGTTTGCGCAAACGCAAACAGTGCGTCGAGCACGGCGTCCGGCTGCTCGGCCATCAATTCGTGTCCGCTGTCGACCTGCACCACCGTGCCATGCGCGATGGACGCGGTCAGCAAGCGGGTCGACTTGGGTGGCGTCATCATGTCGCGCGCGCCGAAAATGAATAAAGTGGGGCAGTGTACCGAAGCGGCGGCGATTTCGCCGTTCGCGTAGGCATTGCAGGCAAAAAAATCCGTATGAAACACGTGATCGGGGTTGAGGGCGGCGATGCGCTGTTTCAGGCGCCGCGCGCCGCCCATGGCATAAAAGCCGGGGCCGGGGAACGACGGCTTTTGCGCGATTGACGAGTGCGACCAGATATTGACCATGTCGATGGCCGCCTGTTCATCGTTCAGCGACGTTTCCAGCAGGGCCGGCGAGACCTTCATCGGGTAGGTGGAGCCCAGCATGGCCAGGTGGCTGACCCGTTCCGGCGCCAGGAATGCCGCTTCCAGCGCGATCAGTGAGCCCATGCTGTGGCCGACCAGCATGGCCTTGGTCGCGCCGGCAGCGTCGAGCATGGCCAGTACCCAGCGCGCCAGTTCCTCGACCCTGGTCTTCGCGATACCGAGGCTGCGCCCGTGGCCCGGCAAGTCGACGGCCAGCACGTTCCAGCCGTGGTGGGCGAAATAGCGCGTTTGCAGGGCCCACACGGAATGGTCGTTTTGCGCGCCGTGGATGAAGACGGCCGTGGGCTGACCCGGGTTGAACGGTTTGCCGCCCGTGTAGCAGTAGGCCGTGGTGTTCTCGATATTGAATAACATTTCAGGCGCCTTTCTGCGACAGTTTCAGGCCACGGGCCAGGTCTTCGATCAAATCGTCCGCATCCTCCAGGCCCACCGATAAACGCATGGTGCCTTGCGTGATGCCCGCCTGCGCCAACTGGTCGTCGGGCACGCGGAAATGCGTGGTGGAAGCGGGGTGGATGACGAGCGATTTGGCGTCGCCCACGTTGGCCAGGTGCGAGAAGATCTTGAGGCTGTCGGCAAAGCGCTGGCCCGCCGCGCGGTCGCCGCGCAGGCGGAAGGTGAACACGCCGCCCGCGCCTTTCGGCAGCAGGGTTTTCGCCAGTTCGTAATCGGGGTGCGACGGCAGTTCGGGATAAGAGACGGATTCCACGGCCGGATTGGTCAGCAGGAAGTCGATGATTTTGCGCGTGTTGGCCACGTGGCGGTCCATGCGCAAGCCCAGGGTTTCGATGCCTTGCAGGATGGCGAAGGCATTGTGCGGACTCATGACGGCGCCGAAATCGCGCAAGCCTTCGCGCCGCGTGCGCAGGGCGAATGGCGCCACCGTCGATTCCTCGGCGAAGACCATGCCGTGGAAGCCGTCGTACGGCTCGCACAGTTCGGCAAAGCGGCCCGTCTTGTCGTACGCCGCTTGCCAATCAAAAGTGCCGCCATCGACGAGCAGGCCGCCGATGGCCGTGCCGTGCCCGCACAGGAACTTGGTGGCCGAGTGGAAGACCAGGTCGGCGCCATGCTCGAAGGGGCGCAGCAGATACGGCGTGGTGAACGTCGAATCGAGCATCAGCGGCAGCTGGTGTTCGTGCGCCAGCGTGGCAATGGTCGGGATGTCCAGCACGTCGAGGCCGGGATTGCCCAGGGTTTCCGCGAACAGCACTTTTGTATTTGGCCGGATGGCGGCGCGCCAGGCGTCCGGGTCGCGCGGGTCGACAAAGGTCGTCTCGATGCCGAAGCGTTTTAATGTATATGCCAGCAGGTTGTGCGAGCCGCCGTACAGGGCGCGCGAAGCCACGATGTGCGAACCGGCGCCGGCGATGGTGGACAAGCCCAGGTGCATTGCGGCCTGGCCGCTGGCCGTGGCGATGCCGGCCACGCCCCCTTCGAGGGCGGCGATGCGCTCTTCCAGCACGGCGTTGGTGGGATTCGAGATGCGCGAATACACGTGGCCGGCCCGCTCCATGTTGAACAGCGACGCCGCATGTTCCGAACTCTTGAAGGCAAACGAGGACGTGAAATGGATGGGCGTGGCGCGCGCGCCCGTGGCCGGGTCGGGCGCGGCGCCCGCATGCAGGGATAAAGTATCGAAACCGGGGTATTTCGGGCCGCTCATGGTGTCTCCGCCAAGTTTTATAGTGGCAAGATCGTAACCTGATTTACCGCTGAGCAAAAGGGCTACTGTGCAGGGCGCATGGCGCCGTGGCCTCAAGCAGCGCGTGTAAGCTGCAGTGTAAAAAAAGTGACCGGCAAGGCACGGCGGTGGTAGGATAACGGATCAGCGATATTCGGGCTGTCTGACCTGTGCGCGTGCGCCGCGCCGCAGGGAAGGCCGCTACATGCCGGCGAATTCCTGGGCTTCAGGCGAACTCTCATCGCAAGTCCACCAGGAAAGATTTTATGCCCGCAATATCGTTCGACGGCTCCCTTGCCGTTCCCGGACTCTCTATCGTCGACGGCCTCTGCCAGGCAGGCTGGCTCATGCAAGAGCATTTCATCTCCCCTGAACTGAGCCGCCAGCTGGCCGCCGAATGCGTGCAATCCATGCTCAGCGGCAAGATGAAGGGCGCCGGCGTGGGCAGCGGCCATGCGCCGCTGCTGCAGCCGGACATCCGCGGCGACCATATCGAATGGCTGGAAACGGGCCGCTCCGAGGCCTGCGACCGCTACCTGGAGCATATGGAAGCGTTGCGCCGCCTGCTGAACCGCGAACTGTTCCTGGGGCTGGAAGAGTACGAAAGCCATTTCGCGCTGTACGCGCCGGGCGCCTTTTACCGGGCCCATCTGGACCGCTTCCGCGACGACGACAAGCGCACCGTGTCCGTCGTGCTGTACCTGAACGACGACTGGCTGCCCGAGCACGGCGGCGCGCTGCGTCTGCACCCTCACGGTGCGCCCGTGGTGGACGTCCTGCCGCAGGCGGGCCGCATGGCCATGTTCATGTCGGGCGAGATGCTGCACGAAGTGCTGCCGACGGCGCGCGAACGCTTGTCCATCGCCGGTTGGTTCCGTCGCCGCGCGTGACGGAAGCGGTGCGCAATCTCCCCGATTTGATTGCGCGCAAGGCTGGATTTTTCCGCAGGCATAGGCTACAGTCGCAGTAAGGGCTAGAATAACTAAAATACCAATCACGCGGACAGGACGGCCAATATGAAAGTATCTGAAATTCTCCAAGTCAAGGGCAATATCCTCTACACGGTCACGCCTGACCAGCCCCTGCTTGACGCGGCCAATACCATGGCTGAAAAAGACATCGGTTCGCTGGTGGTCATGGAATTTGGCGACCTGGTCGGCATGCTGACTTTCCGCGAAGTGTTGAACGCGCTGCATGAAAACGCGGGCCAGATCGGCGGCGGCACCGTGCGCAAGCACATGGATGACCACCCGATCACCGTCACTCCCGATACGGAAGTGAACGAAGTGCGCCGCATCATGCTGGAAAAACACGCGCGCTACCTGCCCGTCATGAACGCCAAGACCTTATTGGGCGTCATTTCCTTCTACGACGTGGCGCGCGCCGTGCTCGAGGCGCAAAGCTTCGAGAACCAGATGCTCAAGGCGTACATCCGCGACTGGCCGGCCGAAACGGCCGACTAAGTGGTCGCCATGCAGTAACAACAACGCCGGCATTGCCGGCGTTTTGCATGGTCAAGCCAAGATGACGGCTATGCCGCTCCCTGCAGCGCCTCGTTGTTCAGCCAGCTGCCCAGCGCGCTGGCCGTCATGGGGCGGGCGAACAGAAAGCCTTGCGCCATCGGGCAGCCCAGCGCCTGCAGGATTTGCGCTTGCCGCTCGTCTTCCACGCCTTCCGCGATCACGGCCAGGCCCAGGTTGCGGCCCAGCTGGATGACCATTTCGGCGATGCTGCTGCCGCGCGCCGAGCCCGTGATCTCGGTGACGAAGGCGCGGTCGATCTTCAGGCGGTCGACCTGCAGGCGCTGCAGATAGGACAGCGAGGAAAAGCCCGTGCCAAAGTCGTCGATGGCGATGCTCACGCCCGTTTGCTTGATCTGCCACAGCATCTTGATCAGCAGGTCCGGCTCTTCCATGGCCATCGATTCCGTGATTTCCAGTTCGATGAATTCGGGCGGCGCCTGCGTCTCTTCCAGTGCCGCGCGCAGCATGTCCAAAAACAGCGGGTGGCGGAACTGCACTTGCGACACGTTGACGGACATGACGAAGTTGCGGTGGCCCTGTTCGCGCAGCAGCACCAGTTCGCGGCACGCCGTGCGCAGCACCCATTCGCCCAGGTCGATGATGATGCCCGAGTACTCGGCAATCGGGATGAAGCGGTCGGGCGAGATGAACTTGCCGTCGGGCGTCTGCCAGCGCAGCAGCGCTTCGGCGCCCACGGGGCGGCGCGTGGTCAGGTCGATCTGCGGCTGGTAGACGACAAACAGCTGGTCCTGGCTGAAGGCCGTGCGCAGCGCGTGCATCATGCGCACCCGTTCGCGGATTTCGATGCCCATGCTGCGCGAAAAATAGAAGTGGCCGGCGCGCTGCTGGCTTTTCGCCCGCTTCAGGGCGATGTCGGCGTCCTTCAGCGCATCGGCGCCCGTGCCCGCATGCTCGCCCAGGCGCACGAGGCCCAGGGTGGCCGACAGCTGCACGTCCTGGCCATCGATGCTGAACGGCGCCTGGAACAGGGCCAGTATCTTGGCCGGGTTGACTTGCGACGAGTCGCCCAGCACGCAAAAGATGTCGCCGCCCAGGCGCGCCACCGTCAGCTGGGAGCCCAGCTGCGTTTGCAGGCGGCCCGCCACGGCGATCAGCAGGGTGTCGCCGAACTGGTGGCCCAGCGCGTCGTTGGTCTCGGCAAAGTGGTCGAGGTCGACCAGCGACAAGGTGGCGTCGTCGCGCGCGGGGCCGGACAAGGTGGCGTCGAGGATTTCCACCAGGCGCGTGCGGTTGGGCAGCTTCGACAACTGGTCGTAGAAGGCGGCATTGTGCAGGTGCGACACCAGCTCGACGTTGTCCAGGCCCACGGCGACGTTGCTGCAGAAGACTTCCAGCAGGCTTTCGTCGATGGCGGAAAGGGGGCGCGGCAGCACCAGGTAGGCGGCCGCGTCGCGGCTGGCCTTGCCCGCGAAGTACAGGGTGGCATAGTCGTGCGCGTACACGTTGCGCCGCTGTGCCAGGGTGTGCTCGATGGCGGCCATGACGCGGGGGTTTTGCAGGCCGCACAGGGCGCTGTGCGGCAAGCTCGAAAAGCTGCCCGTGCAGGCCGAGACGAGCAGCTCCTTGCTGCCATTGTCCTGCAAGTCCTGCACGCACAGCACGCCGTCGGCGCGGATGCCCAGCAGGTCGGCGATCTGCGCCAGCACGCCGGCCGAGAAATTCTGCACGCCGTGCAGCGCCATCAGCTGCGTGCTGGCGTGGACGATCTGGTCCAGGCCGCGCCGGCTGCTGCTGATCGAGCGTATCTGTTCGTACGAGCGGATGGCCGCCGTGACCGTCGTAAACAGCTTGATGCGCGTCAGTTCGGACTTGGTTTTATAGTCGTTGATGTCGTAGTCGCGGATGGCGTCGATTTCCGGCGCATAGCCGGGCTGGCCCGTGCGCAGGATGATGCGCACGTCCGTCATCTTGAGGGTTTCGCGGATGTAGCGCACCAGGTGCAGGCCCGCGTCATCCTGTTCCATTACCACGTCGAGCAGGATGACGGCGATGTCGTCTTCGTGCTTGAGCAGTTCTCGCGCCTGGCCGGCCGAATACGCATGCACGAATTCCAGCGGGCGGTGCTGCATTTCCAGGTTGCCCAGGGCGAAAGTGGTGGTGGAGTGGACGTCTTCATCGTCGTCGATGATCATCACCCGCCAGACGCTGCGCGGTGCGGCCGTCAGCGGCGCAGCCGGTTGCTCATCGAGGAATACCAGGTCGTCGTGATCGTCCTTGTTGGCGTCAAGGGGGATGATCGGTGCGGGCATGTATAGCTTCTCCAGGATGACTCGATATTTTTTACGAGCGCGTCGCAAAAGCCCATGGCGTTGTTGCGTTGCCTCGCCGTACTTGCGTACTGTCTTCGGCAACGACGCCTAGCCCTGGGCATTTGTGACGTGCTCTCGGCGCAGCCCTCAACCAGTATTTTGTGGCGCGCTTTGATCCAAGTATATAGCTATTTAATAAGCAAAATGTTTTTTTAAATCTATTCTGTGGAGCAATATTTCTTGTTTTGCATTATTGCAACTCATATTTGGTGTTTTTGTGTGAAAAAATACACGGGATTTAAAAATGGCGATTTGGGTGGGGCAATATCGGGCCTGGGCGCGGCATTAGCGGCATGGCATGCCCCGCAGGCTGGTAGAATTGAGTTTTCCAGTCCTCACACTTCCTACTTATGTCCGGCAATTCTTTTGGCAAGCTGTTTACTGTTACCACTTTCGGCGAATCGCATGGTCCGGCCATCGGCTGCGTGATCGATGGCTGTCCGCCTGGGTTGATCCTGTCGGAAGCCGATATCCAGCCCGAACTGGACCGCCGCAAGCCGGGCACGTCGCGCCACGTGACGCAGCGCCAGGAATCCGATACGGTGGAAATCCTCTCCGGCGTGTACCAGGGCGTGACGACGGGTACGCCCATCGCGCTGCTGATCCGCAATGAAGACCAGCGCAGCAAGGATTACGGCAATATCGCGGAAAGCTTCCGTCCCGGCCACGCCGACTACACCTACTGGCACAAATACGGCGTGCGCGACCCGCGCGGCGGCGGGCGCTCGTCGGCGCGCCTGACGGCGCCCGTCGTGGGCGCGGCGGCGATCGCCAAGAAATGGCTGCTGCAGCAGTACGGCACCACGTTCAAGGGCTGCATGAGCCAGCTGGGCGACATTCCCGTGCCGTTCCAGTCCTGGGAACACGTGCATGCGAACCCGTTCTTTGCGGCCAGCGATGACGCGGACCTGATCGCGCGCATGGAAGATGCCATGGACCAGTTGCGCCGCGACGGCGATTCCATCGGCGCGCGCATCGACGTGATCGCGCAAAACGTGCCCGTCGGCCTGGGCCAGCCCATCTACGACAAGCTTGACGCCGACATCGCCTATGCGATGATGGGCATCAATGCGGTGAAAGGCGTGGAAATCGGCGCCGGTTTCGATTCGGTGGCGCAAAAAGGCTCCGAGCACGGCGACGAACTGACGCCGGAAGGCTTTATCGGCAATAACGCCGGCGGCGTACTGGGCGGCGTTTCGACGGGGCAGGATATCAGCGTGTCGATCGCCATCAAGCCGACCTCGTCGATCCGCACGCCGCGCCGCTCGATCGATAAAGAAGGCAATCCCGTGATGGTGGAAACGTTCGGCCGCCACGACCCCTGCGTGGGCATCCGCGCGACGCCGATCGCCGAAGCCATGCTGGCGCTGGTGCTGATCGACCACGCCCTGATGCACCGCGCGCAATGCGGCGATGTGTCGGTGAGTACGCCGAAGTTGAAGTAAATTGAAATGTTGTCGGATGACGGGCCTGCGGCCCTGATCCGACCCACGGCCCATGTCATGCGTTGCGGTGATGTCGGGTTACGCCATTCTGGCTAACCCGACCTACGCGTCTGATCAAGGCTCATGTCATGCGTTGCGTGTAGGTCGGATTAGCGGGCATCGCCCCGCGTAATCCGACAACATCGTTGGCGCTTCCTGTTACGCCACCTTGTTCGCCACCAGCTCCAGCTGGTGCCGCATCTCCACCGACTGCACCAGCAAAGCCCGGATATCGTTGATCAGGTTGAACTCCGTCTGATTCAATTGGATCGGCGGGAAGCTGTCGTCCCAGTCGCCATATAAAAATCCCGTGGGGTGGCCATTGGCCGACAGGGGCAGCACGACGAAGCTGCGCGCTTCCGACAAGGTCGCTTTCCACCATTGCGGCAGCTTGGCGGCAAATTTCGGGTCGCGCGCATTGTCGATGAAGATCACGCGGTCGCTATTGAGGGCCGCGTGGAAGACGTTCGGTTCATACGCGTCGCCAAACACCATCAAATCCTGCAGGTCGGCCATGCCTTCGCCCATGCTGATGCGCGCCGAATACAGATGATCCCTGTGGTTGCGCACGAAGGCCACCGAGCGCGAAAAATCAAAGCCCTGGTGCAGCGTTTCGAGCGCCATCGAGACCATCTGGCCCGGACTGGCGCTGCCGATGGCGCCGCGCAGGTCGGCCAGGCCGCCGATCAATACGCGGTTGCCTTCGGCGCGCATGCGCGTCGACGCCAGCTGGCGCGCGCGCCGCTCGGCCGGTTTCGACAGGGGCGCGATCGACAGGTCGGCCGCCGCCATCGCCTTGGCCTTGTCCACGGCCACCACGAGGTCGGTCGCCGCGACGCCCAGGGTGCCCGCATAATCGTCGATCAGCGCGTGCACCTGCGCCGCGCCGGCCGCATCGTCGTGCCACAGCGAGTCGGCGCAGCGCGCCGCCATCGTCGACAGGCCCGCCATCCAGTCGGCGCCGCTGACGGGCGCGTTGTCTGGCGACGGTTCCATCGGACGCATGCCGTTGATCAGGTGCTGCGGCAGGCCCCAGTGGGCCGCCGTGGCATAGCCCACTTCCGGCAGCGACAGGCCGAGGATTTCGCGCGCGGCGGCCGCCTCGTTGCCGGGACCCGCATGCGCCTGCATGCGCGCCCAGAAATCCGTCATGTAGAACGTCACCATCATGCGGCCCAGGGTGTGCAGCATCGAGCAGACGACGGCCTGCTCCGCCTGCAGGCTGCCGGCGCTGGTGGCCACCTGCTGCGCCACCATCCCGGCCAGCACGGCCTTTTCCATTTCCACGTGGGCGCTGACGGAGTCGGGCGACGCCTGCGACAGCTCTTCGATCAGTTTCAGCCCCAGCGCCAGATGGCCGATGGCGTCGATGCCCAGCACCAGCACGGCCTTCGATACCGTGTTGACGCGCTGGCCGAAGGCCGAATACATGCCGCTGTTGGCCAGCCGCAGCACCTTGTGCGTGAGGACAGGGTCGGACAGCACCGTTTGCGTGATGTCGAATTCGTGGTCGTCCTCGCCGCGCATGGCACCGAGGATGGCGCTGATGGCTTTCGCGAAGCCTGGCATGTCGCCCTGCTGGCGCGTGCGCGCCCACAACAGGTCGAGGGTGTTTTTGCCGAGCTGTGTCGGTACCGTGAAATGACCTGGATTCATTGCACCCCTCCGCGCGGTTCATTGGCAGACGGCACAGGCACCAGCGCCGCATAGGTTTTGTCGCTCAAGGCCGATAGCGCGGCGTGGGCCGGCATCGGTTTGCCCGTCAGGTAGCCTTGCACGTACTGGCAGCCGCGCGATTCGATGAAGTGCATCTGCTCCTCGGTCTCCACGCCCTCGGCCACCACGGACAGGTTCAAATGCTTGGCCAGGTCGAGAATGGTGTTGCAGATGGCCGCATCCTTGCTCGATGCGGGCAAGTCCTTGATGAAGGTGCGGTCGATCTTCAGCACGGAAATGGGGAAGCGCTTCAGATACGCGAGCGAGGAGTAGCCGGTGCCGAAATCGTCGATGGCGATGCGCGCGCGGCGCTCCGTCATCTTGACGAGGATGGTTTCCGCATGCACGGGGTCGATCATCAAGGTGCCTTCCGTGATTTCCAGCACCAAGTGTTCGCCGGAGAGCCCCGAAAACGCGATGGCGTCATCGAGCACGTCGAGGAATTTGTCGTTGCGGAACTGGCGCGGGCTGATGTTGACGGAAATGTACAGCGGCCGCTTGGCCACTTCCTGGAACTGCTTGAGCTGCACGCAGGCCGCCTTCAGCGCCCAGGCGCCCAGCAGGTTGATCAGGCCATTGGCTTCGGCAATCGGGATGAAGCGCACGGGCGGCACCAGGCCCAGGGTCGGGTGCTTCCAGCGCATCAGGGTTTCGAAGCCTTGGATTTGCCGCGTGTGCGCATCGACGATGGGCTGGTAAAAGAGCAGGAATTCGCCTTCGCGCACGGCCTGGAACATGGCCGCTTCCAGCGAGATGTCGTGTTCCGACGGGCCGTTCAAGCGCGGGCTGTAGACCAGGCAGCGGGCCTTGCCCGTTTCCTTGGCGCGCGACATGGCCGCATCGGCCAGCGCCACCAGGCGCACTTCATCTTCCGCATGCAGCGGATAGATCGACACGCCCACTGACGCCCCCACGTAGATTGTGTGGCCATCGACTTCGAACGGCGCCTGCAGGGTGGCCAGCAGGCGGCCCGTCACCAGCTTGATCTGCGCGTCCGTGGCGCTGCCGGGCAGCACGGCGACGAATTCATCGCCGCCCACGCGCGCCAGGGTGTCGCTGTCGCGCAGGGTCTTGCGCAGGCGCGCCGCGGCCAGGCGCAGCACGGCGTCGCCGACGGGGTGGCCCAGGCCATCGTTGACCTTCTTGAAACCATCGAGACCGATGGTGGCGACGGAAAAGCCCTGGCCCGAACGGGCGGCCTGGGCGATCACCATGCGGATGCGGTCCGACAGCAGCAAGCGGTTCGGCAAGCCCGTGAGCGCATCGTGCGTGGCCATGTGGCGCAGCCGTTCTTCCGTGTTGTGCTGGGCCGACGTATCGCGCCCGACCACCAGCAGTTCGGCCACGCCGGCCGCGTTCATATAGGAAGACAGGCGCAGTTCGAACCAGATTTCCTGGTCGGGCGCTTGCAGGCGCACTTCCAGGCGGCCCGGCTCTTCCAGCGCGTCTTCCAGCGCCGCCTGCAGTGCCGCGCGCGACGCTTCGGCGGCCAGCGGCAGCAGCAAGTGGCCGGTCAGGCCCGATGGCGCGGCAAACAGGGTGGCAGCGCGCTTGCTGGCGAACAGGATCAAGCCGTCCGTATCGAGCCGGAACACGACGTCGCCTGCCTCTTCCATGAGGTTGTCCAACTCGTGGCGGGCCTCGCGGTGGGCGGCGGATGGGGTACTGGAAAACATCGTGCTGGCTTTTACCTTTTTATTATCAGTGCCGGCGCTCGCTGCAGGGCAGGGCGCCGACGGAAAGAGTGCGTCGTGCGTGACGCGCGCCATAGTGGCCGAAAGGGCGGCTATCGGAACGCGATCCACACGAAATGTATCATTGAAAAGCACCCGATTACATGAAATAGAGCAACATTGCTTCAGGTTTTGTAAATATTCCTGCCTTCCATGAAAAAAAACATGTTGTGCGACACACACAGACATTTTCATTCCACATAGAAACATTTATCTGCGCTTGCTTCCACTGGCGCGCTTGCCCCGCCATGCGCTTTGCGCTAGTCTGGCTGGCAGACGTTGTTGACGGTGCGTCCACGGCAGACAGGGCGCCATGATAACAAATCGCGGGAGACCCCCATGAATGCTTTTGACACGCATGAAGTTTTCAACCAGGCCACGCCGTTCGAGAACGTCAATCTGTTCGCCTGCGATCCGGCGCTGATCGAAGCGCTGCTGCGCGAGGGTGGCGGCGCGGCGCTGCAGGAGCTCGACGCGCTGGGCGAGAAGCTGGGCCGCGCCGAAACCTACGCGCTGGCGCGCCTGGCCAATATCCACACGCCCGAGCTGCAGCAGTTCGACCGGGCCGGGCGCCGCATCGACGAAGTGCTGTTCCATCCGGCCTGGCATGAGCTGATGGCCATCCTCGTGGGCGCCGGTGCGCACGCTTCGCCGTGGGCCGCGCCCGGTCCCGGCGCCCAGGTGGCGCGCGCGGCCGCCTATCTATTAGTGGGGCAGGTGGAAAACGGCACGCAGTGTCCCGTGACGATGACGTATGCCTCGGTGCCGGCCTTGCGCCAGGCGCACGATCTGCCGCAGATCGCGCAGCGCTGGCTGCCGAAAATCCTGTCGCGCGACTACGACCCCCGTTCCCTGCCCGTGGAGCAGAAACGGGGCGCCCTGGTCGGCATGGGCATGACGGAAAAGCAGGGCGGCTCGGACGTGCGCAGCAACACCACGCGCGCCGTGCCCGTGCCGCCGGACGAGGCCCAAGCCCTGTTCGGCGACGAGGCTGGCGGCGCCTGGCGCATCGTCGGCCACAAATGGTTTTTTTCGGCGCCCCAGTGCGACGCCCATCTGATCCTGGCCCAGGCGGATGAAGGGGGATTGTCGTGCTTCTTTTTGCCCCGCTACCTGCCCGACGGCAGCCGCAACGCCATCCGCGTGCAGCGCCTGAAGGATAAATTGGGCAACCGCTCGAATGCCTCGTCGGAAGTGGAATTCACCCATGCCTACGGCTGGCTCTTGGGGCAGCCGGGGCGGGGCATACCCACGATACTGGAAATGGCCAGCCACACGCGCCTCGATTGCGTGCTGGGCAGCACCGGCATCATGCGCGCCGCCTTGAGCCAGGCGCTGCACCATGCGCGCCAGCGGGCCGTGTTCGGCAAGCCGCTGGCCGAGCAGCCGCTGATGCAAAACGTGCTGGCCGACCTGGCGCTCGAATCGGAAGCGGCCACGGCCTTCGCGCTGCGCCTGGCCCGCTGCTTCGATGAAAAGGACGACCCGCGGCAAGCGATGCTGGCGCGCGTGCTCACGCCGGCCGGCAAATACTGGATCTGCAAGCGTGGTCCCGGCTTCGGCTTTGAGGCGATGGAGGTGCTGGGTGGCACCGGCTATGTGGAAGAGGCGCCGCTGGCGCGTTTGTACCGCGAACTGCCCGTCAACTCGATCTGGGAAGGCTCGGGCAACGTCATGTGCCTCGACGTCTTGCGCGCCTTCGGCAAGTCGCCGGCCGCGCGCGATGCCCTCGCGGCCGAGCTGGCGCTGGCTGGCGATGATGCTGCTGTCTTTGCCGATTATCGCGCGCGGCTGCTGGCCGACCTGGACGGGCTGCAAACGGATGAGTTTGGTGCCCGGCAATTATCTGAACGCATCGTGTTGGCCGTGCAGGCGGCCTTGCTGCTGCGCCATGCGCCACCGTTTGTCGCGCAAGCGTTCCTGGAGTCGCGGCTGGTGCAGGCGCCGGGTGGCGCATATGGCCGCTTGCCCGCCGGCACCGATTGCGTGGCCATCCTCGCGCGCGCCCTGCGCGAGTATTGACGTCAATAATGCCGATTATTTCGAAAATTCCGGCCACAGGCGGGCTGCGGGCTGGGATAATGCTGTAATCCATGATTTTATCGACACACTGCGCGTTCGCGGCCACGCTTGCCGCCGCGCCAGAGAGCAGAGAAAGAAAAACAAATGAAACAAGATCCACGCTTCCCGAATTTGTTCATTACCGATCACCCTTTGATCCAGCACAAACTGAGCCACATGCGCGAGCACGACACGTCGACGCGCACCTTCCGTGAGTTGCTCAAGGAAATCACTTTGCTGATGGGCTATGAAATCACGCGCGACCTGCCGCTGACGACGCGCGAAATCAAGACCCCGCTGGTCACCATCGACGCGCCCGTTATTGCAGGCAAGAAACTGGCTATCGTGCCCATCCTGCGCGCCGGCATCGGCATGAGCGACGGTTTGCTGAACCTGGTGCCATCGGCCCGCGTGGGCCACATCGGCGTGTACCGCGACCCGGCCACCCACATGCCCGTGGAATATCTGGTGCGCCTGCCGGACCTGAACGAGCGCACCTTTATCCTGTGCGACCCGATGGTGGCGACCGGCAATTCGGCCGTGTACGCCGTCGACGTGCTGAAAAAACGCGGCGTGACGGATGAGCAGATCATCTTCCTGGCCCTGGTGGCCGCACCGGAAGGCGTGACCGTGTTCCAGAACGCGCACCCGAACGTCAAGATGTTCTGCGCCGCGCTCGATTCGCACCTGGATGACCACGCCTACATCGTGCCGGGCCTGGGTGACGCCGGCGACCGTATTTTCGGCACCAAGTAAGCTGCGTCAGGTGAGTATCGCGATGGCAACCTTGATCGACCCGGATTTTCGCGCCCGTTTGCGCGCCCTGAATGAAAAATATGCGGCCGGTGTGCCGGCCCTGATGCAGGCGATCGCGCAGGCGCAAGAACGCTGCGACAGCGAAGGACCGCGCCTGGAGCCATTGACGGCATTGCACCGTGCCTTGCACGCGGTGGCCGGCTCGGCCGCCACCTTCGGCTTTGCCGCGCTGGGGCAGGAATGCCGGCGCATCGAGCAGCTGGTGCGCGTGCAGCTCAACGAGCCCGGACAGGTGCTGGCCGAGTGGCCGGCCCTGAGCGGGCAGGTGGGGGCGCTGTTGCGCTGGGCGGAGCACGATCCGGCCGCCACCCATTTCTGCGCCTGAGCGACTATTTTGCGTTCTTGTGGTTGCAATGATTCATTTGATGCAACGCAAAGCACCCGCGTCGAAGATTAGGATATAGTGTCTCCATGTCGCTGGTACAGGGCGCCGCAAGACGGGGATTTGGCTATTAAAGTAGTGTTCGTAAGTTTATTTTGCGAAAGAATGGTTTTTCTCAGTTTTGTTGGTATAATTGGGCATCGTTGGATTCGAGGTAGTAGTGCAGTTTGTCTGTCATTTCTTTCTTGCTTCAAACGATATAACGGGCGCAAGCCCAACTTAACTGAAATAGGAAATTGTAATGGCAACTGGCATCGTAAAATGGTTCAATGATTCGAAGGGTTTCGGCTTTATTACCCCTGACGAAGGCGGCGAAGATCTGTTCGCTCACTTCTCGGCTATCCAGTCGAACGGCTTCAAGTCCCTGCAAGAGAACCAACGCGTTTCTTTTGAAGTGACCGCTGGCCCTAAAGGCAAGCAAGCTTCGAACATTCAGCCAATCTAATACGCTGGATCAAACGAAATAAAGAAATCCTCGGTCTCCGGGGATTTTTTTTCGCCTGAATTTCTGTGAAGCATCGGTTTTGCGGGTGTTTTATGGGCTATGCGGCTCTTTTTGGCATGCTTTGCATCATCAGGTAGGTCGGCTTAGCGCTTGCGCGTAAGCCGACAAGAGTGGCGTTGGCAAGATGTATGGGCTGGTGTCGGCTTACGCTGCGCTAAGCCGACCTACGCCGACCTGCATCAGCCTGCATCAAACTGCGCTCTCCGGTCCGGCCGGCAGTGACTAGATTGCACGTTCGCGCCAGTAGTCGGGTTGCGAATACGAATGCCTTAAAAAATCCACAAACGCCCGTATGCGCAGGGGCAAGTGCCGGCGCTGGGCGAATACGGCATAAATGTCGTTGCCCGGAGCGGCGAACTGGTCCAGCACCGTCACCAGCTGTCCCGAGGCGATTTCGGCGCCCACTTCCCACATCGAGCGCCACGCCAGGCCCTTGCCGGCCAAGGCCCAATCGTGCAGCACTTCGCCGTCGTTGCACACCATATTGCCTGCCACCTTCAAAATGATGTTTTTGCCGTTTTCGCGGAAGGTCCAGCCCCGCTGGCTGCCTTCGCTGCTGATCGCCAGGCAATTGTGCTTGGCCAGGTCGGCCGGGATGCGTGGCGTGCCCGCCCGTTTCAGGTAGGCGGGCGAGCCGACGAGCACGCGCTGGTTGTCGGCCAGCTTGGTACTCACGAGCGAGGAGTCGGACAGGCTGGCGATGCGGATGGCGACGTCGATGCCTTCGCCGATCAAGTCGACGAGGCGGTCGTTCAGGTTCAGCGACACCGTCACGTCGCGGTGCTCGGCGACAAAAGAGGGGATCAAGGGCGCCACATGCTGGCGTCCGAAGCCGGCTGGCGCGGAAATGAGCAGATGGCCGCTGGCTTTCACGCTGCGTACTGCCACGGCCGCTTCCGCTTCCTCCAGTTCGCCCAGGATGCGCTGGCAATCTTCGAGGAAGGCGGCGCCTTCATTCGTCAAGGCCAGTTTGCGCGTCGTGCGCTGCAGCAATTTGACGCCCAGGCGCTGCTCCAGCGCATCGAGGCGCCGGCCTATCATGGCTGGTGCGATCCCTTCCGCGCGCGCGGCGGCCGACAGGCTGCCCTTGGCGACCACTTCCACGAACGTCGATATCTGTCTGAACTGCCCCATGCCGTGCTCCCGCGATGCCATCACTTGTGATAAAAACGCATAGATGAAGTGATTTTTAATCTCGTTTCCATGCCTTATAGTGCAATACTATAGAACAAACGCGCCGTCCTGCAGAGTGTTTTTGCGCCTCTGTCCAGCTTGTCCGCGCAGTCGTTCAGCTTATACTTGGATCATCAGATTACCTTTGCTTATATTTATTAAAAACGGAGAACTTCATGACGCAGAACACGATCGCACTTCCAGAAGGCATGCAAATCACGGGTGACATCCAGCCCGGCTACGAACAGATTTTGACGCCGGCCGCGCTGGCGCTGGTGGCCAAGCTGACGCGTGAATTCGAGCCGCGCCGCCAGCAATTGCTGGCCGTGCGCGTGGAGCGGGCCAAGCGCCTCGACGCGGGCGAGCGTCCTGATTTCCTGCCAGAAACCGCACACATCCGCGACGGCGACTGGAAGATCGCGCCGATCCCGAAGGCGCTGGAATGCCGCCGCGTGGAAATCACGGGCCCCGTCGAGCGCAAGATGGTCATCAATGCCTTCAATTCCGGCGCGGACAGCTACATGACGGACTTCGAGGATTCGAACACGCCGAACTGGGATAACCAGATCACGGGCCAGATCAATATGTTCGACGCCGTGCGCAAGACGATTTCGCTCGAGCAAAATGGCAAGTCGTACAAGCTGAACGACAAGATCGCGACCCTTGTCGTGCGTCCACGCGGCTGGCACCTCGATGAAAAGCACGTGCTGGTCGATGGCAAGCGCATTTCCGGCGGCATTTTCGATTTCGCCCTGTTCATGTTCCATAACGCCAAGGAGCAACTGGCGCGCGGCGCCGGCCCGTATTTCTACCTGCCGAAGATGGAATCGCACTTGGAAGCGCGATTGTGGAACGACATCTTCGTCATGACGCAAAACGAGCTGGGCTTGCCACAAGGCACGATCAAGGCGACCGTGCTGATCGAAACCATTCTGGCGGCGTTTGAAATGGATGAAATCCTGTACGAGCTGAAAGAGCACAGTTCGGGCCTGAACGCGGGCCGCTGGGATTACATCTTCTCGTGCATCAAGAAATTCAAGCTGGACAAGGATTTCTGCCTGGCCGACCGCGCCAAGGTCACGATGACGGCGCCCTTCATGCGCGCCTACGCCTTGCTGCTGCTGAAAACCTGCCACAAACGGGGTGCGCCAGCCATCGGCGGCATGGCGGCTTTGATCCCGATCAAGAACGATCCGGAAAAGAACGACATCGCCATGGGCGGCGTGCGCAACGACAAGGCGCGCGACGCCACCGATGGCTACGACGGCGGCTGGGTGGCGCATCCGGGCCTGGTCGAGCTGGCCATGGGCGAGTTCACGAAAGTACTCGGTGACAAGCCGAACCAGATCGACAAGCAGCGTCCCGACATCGACGTGAAAGCGTCGGACTTGCTGAATTTCCAGCCGGAAGCGCCGATCACGGAAGCGGGCTTGCGCTACAACATCAACGTGGGCATCCACTACCTGGGCAGCTGGCTGGCCGGCAACGGTTGCGTGCCTATCCACAACCTGATGGAAGACGCGGCCACGGCCGAGATCAGCCGCTCGCAAGTGTGGCAGTGGATTCGTTCGAGCAAGGGCGTGCTGGAAGATGGCCGCAAGGTCACGGCCGAGATGGTGCGCGCCATGATTCCGGAAGAGCTGGCTAAGGTGCAGCGCGATGCGCCGGGCGGCAACGGTCCGACCTATGTGCGCGCCGGCCAGATTTTCGAGGAAATGTCGACGTCGGAATCGTTTGCCGAATTCCTGACCTTGCCGCTGTACGAAGAAATCTGATCCTGATCAACTAGCAGCGTAAAAAAATCCCGGCGATGCAAACACGCATCGGCCGGGATTTTTTTATTGGGGAAGGATCTGCTTAAAAACTATTCTTCCACATCCGTAGCGCGGCGAATGCTTCCACAGGCGAAGCATCGGTGGTCAGCTTGCCTTCCACCTTCAGGCTCGTCAAAATCGCCGGTTCGCGGTAGCGCAGGAAGGGATTCGTGGCCTTCTCAAGGGCGATGGTCGACGGCACGGTGGCTAAACCTTGCTGGCGCTTTTCCGTGTCGACGGCGATGCGTTCCTGCAGGGCCACATTGCCCGGTTCGACGGCGTTGGCAAAGCGCAAATTGGACAAGGTGTACTCATGCGCGCAAAATACCTCGGTATCGTCGGGCAGGGCGGCCAGCTTGCCCAGCGAATCTGCCATCTGGCCCGGCGTGCCTTCGAACAGGCGGCCGCAGCCGCCCGCAAACAGGGTGTCGCCGGAAAACAGCCATGGCGCTTCGCCTTGCTCGGTACGTTGTCGTACGTAGGCGATATGGCCTTTGGTATGGCCGGGCACGTCGATGACGGTCATCTGCAAGCCCAGTTCGGGCACATAGGCGACATCGCCTTCGGCAAGCGGTTCCGTGATGGCTGTGATAGCCTCATTGCGCGGGCCGAAGACGGGGACGGCGAAATGCTGCAACAATTCAGGCACGCCACCCGTGTGGTCGGCGTGGTGATGCGTGAGTAAAATGGCAGACAAGGTCAGCTGATGCGCCTTGAGCGCATCGAGGATGGCCATCGCGTCGCCGGGGTCGACCACGGCGGCATGGCGGCCATCATGGATCAGCCACAGGTAATTGTCGGCAAAGGCGGGCACGGCAAGTACCGATAAAGCGTGTTCAGGGGAGTGTGTCATGAGCAAAAGAGAAAACTGAATGGACAGTGCGGCATCCGAAAAATCCATTATAGCGCTTGACGGCTGGCTGCAGACGCCGGCCGGTCTGTACGTGCGCGCCTGGGAACAGCAATGCCTCGACAGCCTGACCGTCGACATCTTCGGTTACAACGCCGTGCAGATCGGTTTGCCCCAGATCGACGCGCTGGTCGCCAACCGCATGCCGAACAAATGGCTGCTCGATGCGCGCCTGCCTTCCCGTTCGCCGCAGGAGCGCCGTCCGACCCTCGTGTCGGCCTTCGACGAGCTGCCGTTCGATTCGCAAAGCCTGGACCTGGTGGTCTTGCCGCACGTACTTGAATTTGCCGCCGAGCCGCACCAGGTCTTGCGCGAAGTCGAGCGCGTGCTGATCCCGGAAGGGAGGGTGATCGTCTGCGGCTTCAATCCGGCCAGCCTGTGGGGCATGCGCCAGGGGGTAGGGCGGGTCACGGGCCGCCACTACCTGCCGCAGGCGGGCGAGCTGATCTCTATGCCACGCATGAAAGACTGGTTAAAATTGCTCAACATGGGCGTTAGCCAAAGCTACTTCGGCTGCTACGCACCTGCCTGCAGGACGGAAAAATGGCTGCGCCGCAACGCTTTTATGGACAAGGCGGGCGCGCGCTGGTGGCCATATCTGGGCGCAGTGTATATAGTGCAGGCGATCAAGCGCGTCAAAGGGATGCGTTTGATCGGTCCGGCGTGGACCAAGAAACCGGCGACGGCGCCCGCAGGCGCACCGGTCACGAATAAAAGGCGGGAACAGCAAGATGGATAAGGTTGAGATTTACGCCGATGGCGCATGCAAGGGCAATCCCGGCACAGGCGGCTGGGGCGCGCTGATGGTGGCCGATGGCGCCAAGAAAGAAATTTACGGCGGGGAACTGAATACGACAAATAACCGCATGGAATTGAAGGCCGTGATCGAAGCCTTGACGGCGCTCAAACGTCCGTGCCAGGTGGTGCTGTATACCGATAGCCAGTACGTCCAGAAGGGCATCAGCGAATGGATACACGGCTGGAAAGCGCGCGGCTGGAAAACCGCAGCCAAGGCGCCCGTAAAAAACGTCGATCTGTGGCAGGCGCTCGACATCGCCCAGGCCGTGCACGAAGTGGAATGGCGCTGGGTGCGCGGCCACAATGGCCATCCGGGCAATGAGCGGGCCGATCAGCTGGCCAACCTGGGCGTGGAAACCGTGCGCGCCTGAGAACGCCCAAGCAAACCTGCTGCGCGTCGCGCTTTGTGGCCTGTGATGCTCACCGTACCTGCGTACGGTTGCGCTTCTCGGCCGCAAATCACTGCCGCTCGCTCCGGTTTTCTTGGGCGTTCGAGCATGCCGTGGTGTAGTTACTGGGTGCAGGTTTGCTATACTGTGCCCTTCGCTTTTTGCTTTTAAGACTGAATTCACCATGCGTCAAATTGTTCTCGATACTGAAACCACCGGCCTGAACCCGCGCACGGGCGACCGCATCCTGGAGATCGGGGCGGTCGAGCTGAACAACCGCATGTTGACGGGGAATAATTTTCACCATTACATCAATCCCGAGCGCGATTCGGAAGAGGGCGCATTGGCCGTCCACGGATTGACGACGGAATTCCTCAGCGACAAGCCGAAATTCGCGGAAATCGCCGACGAGTTCCGTGCCTACATCGCCGGCGCCGAACTGATCATCCACAACGCCCCGTTCGACATCGGCTTCCTGAACGCGGAATTCAAGCGCCTGAACCTGCCGCCCGTGCACGAGCAAGTGGTTGGCGTGATCGACACCCTGGTGCAGGCGAAGGAAATGCACCCCGGCAAGCGCAATTCGCTCGACGCCTTGTGCGACCGCTACGGCGTCTCGAACGCCCACCGCAAGCTGCACGGCGCGCTGCTCGACTCGGAATTGCTGGCCGACGTCTACCTGGCCATGACGCGCGGGCAAAACAGCCTGAGCATGGAAGAAGAAGTGGAAGTGGCCGCCGACGGCGCCGTCCTGGAAATCGTGCCCTTGGCCGAAGTCATCTTCCAGAGCGCCACACCCGAGGAACTCGCCGCCCACGCAGCCACCATCGCCGGTCTCGACAAGGCCGCCAAAGGCCAGTGCATCTGGACCGCCGTCACGTCGCCGCCAGCGGCCGCCTGAGAAAAAAGCGGGGGCCTGGCAAATTTCCTCTTGCCAGCCCTTGCAGATGCCGCAACACCTATGCGATAATTCGCCTCGCTTCGGGAGGTTAGCTCAGGGGTAGAGCACTGCATTCACACTGCAGGGGTCGCAAGTTCGAAACTTGCACTTCCCACCAAAAATTTAGTTTGTATTCAATGACTTGGGATTTCCCATCTTGTCTGAATACGAACTTGGGGCAAACTTGGGGCAATGGGTTTTTCGTCCCATTCTCCAGCCCCAAACGATACGGCCGCTTCCTGCGGCCGTTTTCACGTCAACGGAGTCCACAAACTTAGCTTGCGGGCGGTTCCTCTCGACGGAATTGTTAAGCTAAACCAGCGCCAGACCTATTTGTTGCCAGCGGGGGCATTGCTGCGCCCTCCGCCGGATGGCTTGCCCGTTCCACTTGGCCACCCTCCGCCATTTCCTTGCCCACGGCTACCGCCAGCTGCGCCGCCACCTTTACTGCCACTGCCTTGGGAGCCACCACTACGGCCCCCGTTGTTGCCGCTACCTTTGCTCATTTTTATCTCCTTTCCGGATCACTGTAAGTTGCATCACTCTCCGGTAAAGTGATGCATTTCGAAAGCTTGGCCTAGGTGGGACACCCCATGAAAATCGGTGCGATCCAGTAGCACTAGATTTTTGCCAGGGCGTCGATTTCCCTGATAATCAACCGAGACTTCAGAGGTAGCATTGTGTGGGTCATCAGAGTCTTCGGGTCACGCTCCCACTGCGGGGTATAGCCTACCAATTTTGCGTAGTGCGCGGCGTTGCTGCCCAAGCCTTCGTAGAACCGCTCGAACAATTCCTCTTCCTTCCGCTCCGAAAGTACCCGATATTGCGATTTGCAGAATGCACACACCTGTATGTAGAAGGGTATAAATAATGGCCCCGCCGCGTACTTTGCCTGATCTAGTGCAGTATTGAAATGCGCGAGCGCAAGCCCGGCATCACCGAGAAACAAGGCATCTCGGGCTCGTGCCCATTCTTTGAGCCAGTTGGGGCCATTCGCTAACGTTGCGTGCGATGTCCCTTCGACGAACCTCCTATGTTCTTTTTCGTAAATTAGCTCCAGGCTGCTCGGAATGTCCATTGCAAGGCTCAATGAACCAGGTAGGGTCCTGATTCCGGCGAGCAGAGCTTGATAGCGGTTGGGCGCTTGCTGGGCGAAGACTTCGTGGCCAATGGGATAGTCGTTGAATAGCTGATCAAGCAAGTCGCTGCTAGGTATTGCGTGACTCTGATCAACCTGGCCGTGCGTCAGATGGCCTCTTGCGGGAGGCTCGAATGGCCCGTAATCCGCCACATGGACATTGAGGTTGTGAGCGATCATGGCCGCAAACGCATGAGTCGCGAATGCCTTTTCATGAATCGCCTTCGGCAGGTAGTAAGTCAGCGGTTGGAGGGTGGGGTAAAAAGTTTCCCACTTCATCCGGCTATACTTGCGTAGCCGCTCGATTACCTGTTTGGACCGAGTATTGACCCCCTGGGAGGTGAAGTCACGGGTCCATGCTTGTTCGTTGAGCGGTCCCTCTCGCTGAAATTCGTGGTACTGGTGAAGTTTATGCAGCGATGTACCGGTGATCTTGCAAGCAGCATCAGCGAATCCCTTCAAGGGCCACGGTTCATTCAGCGCCGCATCTGGCCAAGTATCGTCTGGTAACAACTCGCGGGTTAGAGTCCCCGTCAGCAAGCGAAGATCTTGACTGAGAAAACACTGATAACTGTACTTTTGACTCTGCGCATCGCAGGCGTACTCTCTGACAAACTCCCGGTAGTGGGCAAGCGCCGACATGTAAAAGCTGACCGCAAGTTCGGCTACACTCCAGCGGGCGTAACGCTCATTGAGCAACACTATGATGTATTGGCGTAATTCTATATACTCTTCGAGGGATTCAAAGTCGGTTTTGGATAGATGATTGACATAGCTTTGGATCGTTCTACTTTTTTTAACGCTCTGACTATCCTTTGGCGCGAACTGGGTAGTAACTGCGACCAAGTCGTCGAGGGATCCATACACGCCGTCCTCTTTTTTAATTGCATCGAAAGCTTGTCGCAACGCTGTACGCCGCTCTTGCTCGGTGGCCGTGACGTGGAAGGTGACGTCTTCGTTGTCGCTGTTCCATAGTCCCAGGCTATCGCATATGACCTTGTGCAGGTATCCTAGCGTCGGCAGTTGATTAGTAGCTGGTATCATGTTTTTCCTTGAAAAGAAGTCGTCTCTATTCTACGGAGTTGACTACTTATTGCTAGGTATCAAAATCGCGATCGCGGTGAACACCTTGAACTTCTAGCTCCACTGCCACTCGTCTATCCGCCTTAATTGCATCAAGAATGTATATGGAAATGGGGGAAGCGAGCGCCCTGGCCAGCCTTGGCGGCCTGGTCTTCGAGCAGTCGCCCGTGCTCGAGATCGTGCATGGCGGCACGCCGAGGCTGCGCCTGGAGCGGGGCAGCATCGTCGCCGACCAGGTTTTGCTGGCGGGCGACGTCAGCCACCGTCTGGAACGGCGCAAGCTGAGCGGCATGATCTTCCCGGCCGCGGGCGGCATCGTCGCCACGGAGCCGCTGGGGGCGCTGGCGCGGCAGCTGAATCCGCAAGACCTGGCCGTGTACGACAGCCGCTACGTCCTCGATTATTACCGCAGCACGGCCGATGGGCGACTGCTGTTCGGCGGCGGCGCCAATTATTCTGGTAAGGCATCGCGCGATATTGCGGCCGAGCTCAGGCCCTGTATCGAGCGTACCTTTCCACAATTGCGTGGCGTGGCAATCGACTTTCAATGGAGCTGCGACATGGGCATCGTGTTCAACCGCGTGCCCCAATTGGGCAAGCTGGCGCCGAACGTCTGGTATGCGCAGGGCTATTCCGGCCACGGACTGGCCACTTCGCATATCGTGGGCGAGGTGATGGCCGGCGCCATCGGCGGCACGATGGACAAGTTCGACGTCTTCCAGCGCCTCAGCCATGTGCGGGCGCCGGTCGGCGATTGGCTGGGGCGCCAGGTCCTGGCGCTGGGGATGTGGTATTTTCTGATGCTGGAGCGGCTGCGCTGAGCCAGGGGCCTCTTTAATTGGAGCAAGGTGTGGCGTCTTGCTTATTGCGCAGACAGCGTCTGCGCAATAAGCGGTCATCCCGGTCCGCTTCATGTCTGTGACACATTGCTCTTCAGCATACAAACAGTTCACCGCACGCAACGACGCACGGTTATTGAAAACATGGTCAACGAAACCCGCACTATCCAGTCCGTAGGGAGAACGATGGCTCTGCTGGAAACCATTTCCGCCGCAAACGGCGAATTAAGACTGACTGAACTCAGCGCAAAAATGGGCTTGGAGCGTCTAACAAAACCAATCCCAGCGAAACAAACGGCACTGATGCTGGTCAAACTCACCTGACATCATTTTCAGGAGCCGATCCCGTGATCAAAGCACTTCTTCCGGATGACCTGTGGGCGATGATCCAGCCTTTGCTGCCAGTACATCAGCCATCCCCCAAGGGGGCCTCCTCGCATTGACGACCGCGCCGCCTTGACTGGTGTTCTGTTCGTCCTCAAGACCGGCTTGCCCTGGGAATATCTGTCCCGTGAACTGGGCTGTGGCAGCGGCATGAGTTGCTGGCGGCGCCTGCACGCATGGCAACAGGCATGTCTGGCAACGCATCCACGAAGCCATGCCGCACCACTTGCGGGAGTACGATCAGATTCAATGGGAACGCGCCAGTATCGACTCGGCCAGCGTGCCATCCCCCCTCGGCGGACAGCATGCCGGCCCCAATCCTACCGACCGCGGCAAGCTCGGTTGCAAGCACCATCTGCTCGTCGATCAACGTCGATTGCCTCTGGTGGCGAGCATATCGGGGGCTCAGGTACATGATTCCCGGATGCCGATCCCGCTGCTCGAAGCTGCCCCATCCGTATCCGGGCTGGCGGGCCGGCCACGCAAACGTCCGGCCAAACTGCACGCCGACTAGGCCTATGCTTCACGTGCCCATCGGGCCTGGCTACGTGGCAGAGGCATTGCACCGCGCATTGCCCGCTACGGCATCGAATCGCGCGAGCGCCTGGGCAAATGGCGCTGGGTCGCAGAACGCACCCCGGGTTGGCTCCACCGTTTATCCGCTATGAACGTCGTGCCGATATCCACAGGCGTTTCTCTCGCTTGCCTGCGCACTCATCTGCTGGCGATACATTCAGAGGTTTTGTTAGACGCTCTTGATCGATATCAAGCCGACTGAAGATTTGCGGGAAAGTGGGGAAGGGACTGGCAGGCGTGCGCGAATAAAAAGACAATAACGCTAAATTGATTGGAAACCGGAGGGCGCCATGTCCGACATCATCGAACTGTTGCAATGGCCCGCCATGGCCGCCTCGCTGCTGGCGGCCTGGCTCGTGGGTTCGCGCGCGGCCGCGCGGCGCCTGGCCGGTTTCTGGGTTTTCCTGTTCAGCAATGTCCTGTGGGTCTGCTGGGGCTGGCAGGACGAGGCCTGGGCCCTGATCGCGCTGAACGCCTGCCTGGCCCTGACGAACGTGCGCGGCATCGTCAAAAACGAGTGAGTCGTACAGGATTTGTTCGAATATATGTATATTTAGTCATTTGTTTCCATGGGCGCATACATGACTTGTCAACCCGTTTGCGCTCATTTGCCTGCGTAAAACCGTGATATTCCCCCGTCTGCTTCAGATATTTGCTGTCTTATATAAGATTCGTCGCCATCGGATACACAAACAGCGGCAGGACAGTCTAAAATACGTGGTGGGCAAGCACGGCGTCACCGCCGGCACACTAGCCGTCCAAAGCAAGGCTAACCGTCCTGTGTTTGGAATGAAGAAAGTTAACCACCAGGCATCACCGCATACAAGGGAATGAACATGGCAACACAAAAATCCAAAATCATCTACACGCTGACTGACGAGGCGCCGCTGCTCGCGACGTATTCCCTGCTGCCAATCATCAAAAAATTCACCGCGCCGGCCGGCGTGGACGTGGTGTCCAGCGATATTTCGGTGGCGGCACGTGTACTGGCCGAATTTCCAGAATTCCTGACGGACGCGCAAAAAGTCCCGAATACCCTGGCTGAACTGGGCAAATTGACCCAGAATCCAGACACCAACATCATCAAGCTGCCGAACATCAGCGCCTCGCAAGGCCAGCTGATCGCTTGCGTGCGCGAATTGCAAGGCCGCGGCTATAAGCTGCCGGACTACCCGGAAGATGCGAAGACGGACGAAGAAAAAGCCTTGAAGGCCCGTTACGGCAAATGCATCGGCAGCTCCGTCAACCCGGTCCTGCGTGAAGGCAATTCCGACCGCCGCGCACCGAAGGCCGTCAAAGAGTATGCGCGCAAGCACCCGCACTCGATGGGCGAATGGAGCCAATCGTCGCAAACCCACGTGTCGCACATGCACCATGGCGACTTCTACCATGGCGAAAAATCGCTGACCCTGGAAAAGGCCCGCGACGTCAAGATGGAACTGGTCACGGCCTCGGGCAAGACCATCGTGCTGAAACCGAAGGTTTCCCTGCAAGCGGGCGAAATCATCGACAGCATGTTCATGAGCAAGAAAGCGCTGCTGGAGTTCTACGAGAAGGAAATCGACGACGCGTTCAAGACGGGCGTGATGTTCTCGCTGCACGTCAAGGCGACCATGATGAAGGTGTCGCACCCGATCGTCTTCGGCCACTGCGTGCGCATCTTCTACAAGGACGCGTTCGCCAAGCACGCCGAGCTGTTCGACAAGCTGGGCGTGAATGTCAACAATGGCATGAGCAACCTGTACGACAAGATCGACACCCTGCCGGCGTCGCAAAAGGATGAAATCCTCAAGGACCTGCACGCCTGCCACGCCCACCGTCCGGAACTGGCCATGGTCGATTCGGCCAAGGGCATCACCAACTTCCATTCGCCGAACGACATCATCGTCGACGCGTCGATGCCAGCCATGATCCGTATCGGCGGCAAGATGTGGGGCGCCGATGGCCGTCCGAAAGACGTCAAGGCAGTCATGCCGGAATCGACTTTCGCGCGCATCTACCAGGAAATGATTGGCTTTTGCAAATGGCATGGCAACTTCGATCCGAAGACCATGGGCACCGTGCCGAACGTGGGCCTGATGGCGCAGCAAGCGGAAGAATACGGTTCGCACGACAAGACGTTTGAAGTGCCTGAAGGCGGCACCGCCAACATCACGGACCTGGAAACGGGCGAAGTGCTGCTGACGCAAACGGTGGAAGAGGGCGATATCTGGCGCATGTGCCAGGTCAAGGACGCGCCGATCCGCGACTGGGTCAAGCTGGCCGTCACGCGCGCGCGCAACTCGGGCATGCCTGCCGTGTTCTGGCTCGATTCCTACCGTCCGCACGAGAACGAAGTCATCAAGAAGGTACAGGTTTACCTGAAGGATCACGACACCAAGGGCCTGGACATCCAGATCATGTCGCAAACGCGCGCCATGCGCTACACGCTGGAACGCGCCTTCCGCGGCCTGGACACCATCTCGGTGACCGGCAACATCCTGCGCGACTACCTGACCGATCTGTTCCCGATCCTGGAACTGGGCACGTCCGCCAAGATGCTGTCGATCGTGCCTTTGATGGCCGGTGGCGGCATGTACGAAACGGGCGCCGGCGGTTCGGCACCGAAACACGTCAAGCAGCTGGTGGAAGAAAACCATCTGCGCTGGGATTCGCTGGGCGAGTTCCTGGCCCTGGCCGTGTCGCTGGAAGACATGGGCATCAAGACGGGCAATGCGAAGGCCAAGATCCTTGCAAAAACCCTCGATGAAGCTACCGGCAAGCTGCTGGACAACAACAAGTCGCCATCGCCACGTACCGGCGAGCTGGACAACCGCGGCAGCCATTTCTACCTGGCCATGTACTGGGCGCAAGCCCTGGCGGCGCAGAAGGACGATGCGGAACTGGCGGCGCACTTTGCGCCAGTGGCCAAAGCCCTGGCCGACAACGAAGAAAAGATCGTTGCCGAGCTGAAAGCAGTACAAGGCAAGGAAACGGATATCGGCGGCTACTACCTGCCAGATCCGGCGAAGACGGAAGCGGTCATGCGTCCTAGCGCCAGCCTGAATGCGGTGCTCGACACCATCTGATGCAGTCCTGACAGGCAGTAAGTTTTTTACTGCTGCCTGATAAAAAAACGCCGCCGGAAGCGATTCCGGCGGCGTTTTTCATTGTCCCTCGGTGTTATTTGTAGTGCTTGTAGACTTCGGTGCTGCCATTGCTCCTGACCAGCAAGACGTCATACGCATCCTTGCGCGGTCCTTCCATGCCTGGCGAACCCATCGGCATTGCCGGCACGGCCAGGCCTTTGGCCTTGGGCTTGTTGCGCAGCAGCTGCTTGATCTCGCTGGCCGGCACATGGCCTTCGATGGCGTAGCCGTTGACGAGGCCCGTGTGGCAGGAGCCGAGCGCGTCGGGAATGCCGGCCAGCTTGCGGTATTGCGCCGGCATCTCGACATTTTTCGCGCGCACCGTAAAGCCGTTCGCTTCCAGGTGCTTGATCCATGCGGAACAGCAGCCGCACGAGGCGCTCTTGTAGACTTCAATGACGGGCAGGGCCGCCATGGCGAACGTGGGCAAGCCCAGCATGGCGGCGAAAGCGCCGCGCACTAATAAATGTTTGATCATGTGCTGCTTTCAGACGAAGTGGGTCTATCGTGGCCAACTTGGTGGCCTGCTTGGAATCTGTTGTGAATTTAAGCGGAAAGCGGTCTCGGAGGCCGGCGCAAGCCGTCGGGAATGAATCCCGTCAGCAAGGCGGCATTGCCTGTGGTGGCGTGTTCCGCGCCGTTGAGCACGACGGCAGGCACGGTGAAACAGGGCGGCATCAGCGCGCCCAGGCAAAAGGCGCTACAGGCGCCGCACGCGGGGTGTTTGGCGGAGGCCTTGCCGTTTTCCGGCGTGTCGGCGCTGTCCGGCTGCGCAGCGTGATGCTGGCAGGCGGCCGTCATGGCGGCGGCAGGCGACGCGGCGTCCAGCCGCATGGCGTCCGCAGCGGCCGCTTGCAGCGGCACCGCCGTGATCAACAGCAGGATCAGCCATGTTTTGAAGAGTCTCAGCATCGCCGGAAAGTATAGCATATGAGCAACTGCCTCCCGCCGCCAGACCGCTCAGCGCGAGGCTGCGGCCAGCACTTTCGACGCGTACATGGCCCGGTCCGCATGGCGCAGCAGCAGTTGCATGGTGTCGCCATCGTCCGGATAGTGGGCCACGCCGATGCTGACGGTGATCTGCAATTGCTGCCCATTGCCCAGTTGCAGCGGCGCGGCCAGTGCCGCATGGATTTTTTGCTCGATCAGGCTGACGTCGGCCGGCGTGACGTTGCTTTCCAGAAGCACGACAAATTCATCGCCGCCCATCCTGGCCAGGGTATCGGTTTCGCGCATGCAATCGCGCAGGCGGCTCGCCACCGTTTGCAGCAGCAGGTCGCCACAGGCATGGCCGTGGTCGTCGTTGACCCGCTTGAAGTTGTTCAGGTCCAGGAACAGCAGCGAAAGCCGGCCTTCCTGGCGGTGCGCGCGGGCGAATGCCGTGTGCAGGCGGTCGTGGAACAGGCGGCGGTTCGGCAGGCGGGTCAGCTCGTCGTGCATGGCCATGAACTGCATTTGCGTCTGCAACTGCCGGCGCTCGATGGCGGTGGCAAGTTGCTTGGCCACAAACTGCAGCAGATCCTGGTCTTGCGCCGTGCCGATGACGGCATCCTGGCTGCCTTGCAGGGCCAGCACGCCGATGCTGCCCATGGAGCAATACAGTGGCACGGCAAGCCAGCACGACGACAGGGCGCCGGCTGCAATTTGCAGCGCCGCCGGCAGGCCGGCCAGTTGTCCCGCCTGCAGCAGCAGGGGACGGCCGCTGCGCAGCACTTCATCGCACAGCAGGCTGGCCAGGGATGACGTCGGCTGGGGCGCGCTGTCGTCGGCATGGCAGGTCATCGGAGGGTGGACGCCGTCTTCGTCATGCAGCAGCAAGGTCAGGCTGCGCGCCGGCAAGTGTTCGCCGATGATGTGCTGGATGCGGTGCAGCAAGGCGGGCAAGTCTTGCGTTGCCTGCATGGCTTCGGAAATGGCGTACAGCGCGGCCTGCTTTGCCTGCGCCTGTTTCAGCAGGGTGATGTCGCGGGCCACGGCCACGCGCAGCTGGTCGGCGGCCGACCAGCGGGCCGACCACATGATGTGCGCCAGGCTGCCATCCTTGCGCAGGTAGCGGTTTTCAAAGTGCGTCTGCGCATGGCCGTCCATGATGGCGCGCGCGGCGGCCAGGGTGCGGGCGCGGTCGGCGGGAGCGACCAGGTCGATCATGAGCTTGCCGATCATTTCCCGCTGCGTGTAGCCGAAGATGCGTTCGCAGGCGGCGCTGACGAACACGAAGCGCCCGTCCACGTCGACCATGCACACGGCGTCGAGCAACAAGTCGGTAAAGCTGGCCAGCGGCGCGCGCAGAATCTTGTGTTCCATACGGTACATTCTGAGACATTCCCGGCAGTGAATCAACTTGTTGCGGGGAGGCTGGGTCATCCGTATGAAAATGTTTCATTTCCCCGACACTCATGCTTTGCCGTTTCTTGCCGTTAATGCAGTATTGCCATGCAGTACTTGCCACCACGCCAGATAACGTGACGCAAGGCTTGCCTGGCGCCCGGGAATTGTGAAAAAACCAACCGTATCGATATTTTATTATGCCCCCATCCTTCAACTGCAAGGTTACCGCGCCATGACCTCCATTTCTCCATTGTCAAGCTGGAATAGCGCCCCGTCAGGGGCTTCCTCCGCCGCGTCCAGCCGCACGGAGGCGCCGTCGCCGTCGTCCGCCTCCACGCCATCTGCCATTGTTGCCCTCAGTCCCGAGAGCGTGAACGGCAGCAACCCGGCAGCGTTCACGAAGCCGCCGATGGTGTGGGAAAGCGCGACGCGCAACAAGGTGAGCGAGGCGATGACGAAGAGTTTCTCGTCATATGCGTTTGGCGGCCGCTTCAGCGGCCTGGGCGCGGCCATGCTGGGACAGGCCAAGCTGGGCAACTATAATTTCTCGCAGGCGATGCGCCAGCCGCCGCCGAGCACCACGCCGAATGTCTATGCGGCGTCCGGCATCGCGCCGGGCAGCCTGCACGGCAATGGCGAAGACAGGGTGGCTCTCAGCATCACGACCAAAAGCGGCGTGGAAGTCAAGCTGTCGCTCGACAGCCAGGGCGATGGCCTGGCCGTGAACATGACGACGAGCGGCGACCTCAGCGACGCTGAAGCGAGCGCCCTGGGCGACCTGGCGAAGGGTTTCCAGGCGGCCATCGACGGCATGGGGCAGAGCACGCCGAAAATCAAGCTGGAAGGCTTGATGCAGTTCGACCAGCAGGTGCTGTCGTCGGTGAAGCTGCATGCGGAAGTCAAGGTACGCGGCGAACCGGAAAGCGTGCAAACCCTGGATTTCCAGGCCGATGGCGCGCAGCGCAAGGTCAGCTTCAGCGGCGAGGCAGGCAGCCTGGACCTGAAGGTCGACGCCAGCGCGCTCAATACCCTGGGCAGCAAGGAAAAGCAGGCGAAGGCGCTGGGCAGCTACATGAAGCAGTTCGACCAGGCGGCGTCGCGCGGCCATGGCGATGCGGGCCTGGTGGCCATGCTCAAGGATAGCTTTACGGCCTTGCACAGCAATACCGCCGCACCGCAGGTGGCCACGGACAGTCCCGAGACGGGCAAGTGGCGCCTGGCCGCCGAAGACAAGTCCATCATGACGGGGCTGGCCGATTTCAGCGCTTCCGTGTCGCAAGCCGTCAAATTCAGCAACCCGATGCGCAGCTCGGAAAAGGACGGCTTCAATTATGAAGTGTCGCAAAAGACGTCGCAGACCGGCGCCAGCCAGGATGCGCGTTCGCTCAGGCAGCAGCAGCAATCGAAGCTGAGCGCCAGCTTCCATGAGACCTTGGTCCCCGGCGTGCCGCTGCGCCTGACGGCCGCCACGGAATCGCAGAACTATACCTACCACCAGATCGAGGATACGGCCAGCAGCGATGCGCAGGTGGCCTACAAGGATGGCAAGATGGTCAAGGCGAGCTTGCGGCAGGAGGGCAATCAGTCCGAACATGTCATGAAGTATTTCCTGGGCAAGCTGGAATCGGACAAGACCACGCCAGGCAACTATTCCGTGCTGCGCGACCTGCTGCCCGTGCTGGGGCCGTACAAGACGGACGAGCTGGGCATGACTCCAGAGAAAAAGGCGGAGCAGCGCCAGCAGGCGATGCTGGCCTTGAGCGACGACGTGCTGCTGCAGTCGTATGCGGGCATGACCATCAGTACGTGGCGGGCCGATGTGTCGCCGGAAGAGGGCGGGGCCGCCGCCGCTTAGAAACGGCTGCCTCCAATGCAAAAAGCCCGTCTGCGAAGACGGGCTTTTTGTTTGCCGATGGCAAAATACGGCGCAAGCCTATGCCTTGGCCTTGTTTTGCTTGATCCAGTAGCCGATGCCCAGCGCGGCCAGCCACACGGGGATCAGGTAGACGGAAATGCGCAGACCCGGCGTCAGGTACATGATCACCAGGATGCCGGCCAGGAAGACCAGGCACAGGTAGTTGGTGAACGGGTAGCCCAGGCTCTGGAACAGGGTCGTCTTGCCCTCGGCCTTTTTCTGTGCGCGGAAGCGCAAATGGATCCAGCTGATCATGGCCCAGTTGATGATCAGGGCCGACACGACAAGGCCCATCAGCACTTCGAACGCTTCGCCCGGCATGAAGTAATTGACCACCACGCAGGCGCCCGTCGCCAGCGCCGATACGCCCAGGGCCACCAGCGGCACGCCGCGGCGGTTCAGGTGCAGCAGCGCGCGCGGCGCATTGCCTTGCTTGGCCAGGCCGAACAGCATGCGTGTGTTGCAGTACACGCCGCTGTTGTACACGGACAGGGCGGCCGTCAGCACCACCACGTTCAGGGCCGTGGCCACCAAGTTGCTGTCGAGCGCATGGAAGATCAGCACGAAGGGGCTGCCGCCGGTGACGACGTTTTGCCACGGGTACAGCGACAGCAAAATGCCCAGCGCGCCGATATAGAAAATCAGGATGCGGTAGATGGCCTGGTTGGTGGCGCGCGGGATCGTCGTGCTCGGGTCATCCGCCTCGGCCGCCGTGATGCCCACCAGTTCCAGGCCGCCGAACGAGAACATGATGACGGCCATGGCCATCACCAGGCCCTGCCAGCCATTCGGGAAGAAGCCGCCATGCTGCCACAGGTTGGCCACCGACGCCTGCGGGCCAGCGTCGCCGGAAGCGAGCAGGTAGGCGCCAAAGACGATCATGCCGATGATGGCGACCACCTTGATGATGGCGAACCAGAATTCCATCTCGCCGAAGGCCTTCACATTGAGCAGGCTGATGGCGTTGATGGCGCAAAAGAAGACGAGGGCCGAGACCCAGGTGGGCACGCCCGGCCACCAGTACTGCACGTAGATGCCGACGGCCGTCAGTTCGGCCATGCTGACGAGCACATACAGTACCCAGTAATTCCAGCCCGACAAAAAGCCGGGCAGGTGGCCGCAGTACTTGTCGGCGAAATAGCTGAAGGAGCCGGCGACGGGTTCGTCCACCACCATCTCGCCCAGCTGGCGCATGATCAAAAAGGCGATGACGCCGGCGATGCCATAGCCGAGCAGCACGGAAGGTCCGGCCATCTTGATGGTTTGCGCGATGCCCAGAAACAGGCCGGTGCCGATGGCGCCGCCCAGGGCGATGAGCTGGATGTGGCGGCTTTTCAGGCCGCGCTTGAGCTCTTGTGGTTCGGTATTCCCGACTGCCGTCATATGTTTTATCCTGTTTTTACGGGGCTGAGGTCGCTGATTCTAAAGCATGGACGGGCAAAGCAGGAGCGAAATGCATGTTGCACTGCGGAGGCGCAAGAAATGCCCCGCATCTTCGCCGAACGGCGCGCAAAACGGTGGCCTAGTCGTCTGCGCGCAGCGCGCCGGCCGCGACGATGGCCGGTTCATACACGGCCAGGAATTCCGGCGGCAGGCGGCGCGCGCGGCCGCTGCTCAATTCGATGCAGATCAGTTCCCAGCGCCCGCGCACGACGGTGGCGCCGTCGCTGTCGCGCACCAGCTGGAAGCGCCGCTCCATGCTGGAACGGCCGTCGCTGGCGCACAGCCAGGTGGCCAGGGTCAGCGCTTCGCCGGCGCGCGTCGGCAGCAGGTAGTCGTATTCGCCGCGGCGTATGGCCATGGCGCGGTCCAGGCGCCGGTAATCATCGAGGTCCAGTCCCAGGCTGGCCGAATGGTGCCAGGCGATATGTTCGCACCAGCGCACGTAGACGGCGTTGTTCGTGTGCTGCAAGCCGTCGATGTCGCTTGGCTCCGGCGTGACGGGCAGGGTGTGGGCGTGCGGGTAATCCCAGTTCAAGTGCGTTCCTTTCGATACGGTGGCGGCTGATTGTACGTGCTTGCGCTGTTTTCTGCCTGTTCCTGCCTGCGGCGCACGCCTGGGAAAACACTGTTTTTTTCTCTTGATGTATGATGCATCATAATTTTTCGAACATCAAAAACAGCCATGAGCCACCAACTGGACAATCTGCTGCACGTCAACCTGGGCAAGTCCGTGTATGCGATGCTGCGCGACGCGCTGGCGGCCGGGCGCTACCAGCCCAACGACCGGCTGCGCATCCGCGACCTGGCGCTGCAGCTGGGCACCAGCGTCACGCCCGTGCGCGACGCCATGCTGCAGCTGGTGCAGGAAGAGGCGCTCGTGCTGCGCTCGCCGCGCGACTTCCGCGTGCCCGTGCTCAGCGTGGCGCGCTACCTGGAAATCCGCGCGCTGCGCCTGGAACTGGAAGGGCTGGGCGCATTCGAGGCGGCGCAGCGCATCGACGACGCCACCCTGGCCGACCTGGAACGCTTGCTGCAGGCGAATGAAGACGCTATTGCGCGCCACGACCTGGCGGCGGCACTGCAATGCAACCAGGCGTTTCACCTGGGCCTGGCGCAGGCGGCCGGCATGCCGACCTTGAAACGCTTCGTCGACCATCTGTGGATGCAGACGGCGCCCCTGATCGCGGCCGGCTACGCGAGCTTTTCGCCCGACATGCGGGTGGGCCACCACCACGCCATCATCGATGCGCTGCGCCAGCGCGACGGCCCGGCCGCGCGGCACGCCATCGAACAGGACATCCTTGACGGCGGCACGCAGATGCTTGCGTACGTGATGCGCCAGGAGCGCATGCATGCCGGTGCAACACAGAAAGAAATGGACGAGGAAGAACATGAAGCACAAGACTGAACAGAAAACCGCCATCGTCACGGGCGCCAGCCGCGGCATCGGCCATGCGGTGGCGGAGCGCTTCCGCAGCCTGGGCTGGCGGGTCATCACCGTGTCGCGCAGCCCGATTCCCGGCGGCTGCCCGCGCGGCCAGGAGCACAACACGCATGTGTGCATGGATTTGTCGGACCTGAGCCAGATCGGGCAAATGGTCGACACCTTGCGCCCCATGCTGGGTGATTCCAAGCTGCATGCGCTGGTGAACAATGCGGGCGTGTCGCCGAAGGGGCCGGGCGGCGCGCGCGTCAATTCGCTGACCACCGACATGCAGACGTGGCAGGAAATGTACAACACGAATTTCTTTGCACCGCTGGCCCTGACGCGCGGCTTCGCGCAGGAATTGTCGAACGCGCATGGCTCCGTCGTGAACCTGTGCTCGATCGCCGGCTACCGCGTGCACCCGTTTGCCGGTTCCGCCTACGCCAGTTCGAAGGCGGCGCTGGCGTCGCTGACGCGCGAAATGGCCAACGACATGGCGCCGCTGAACGTGCGCGTGAACGCCATCGCGCCGGGCGAGATCGACACGGCCATCCTGTCGCCGGGCACCTCGCACATCGTCGACACGCAAATCCCCCTGCGCCGCCTGGGCACGACGGCCGAAGTGGCGGATCTGGTGGAGTTTTTGTGCAGCGAGCGCGCCTCGTACATCACGGGCGCGGAAATTCCCATCGACGGCGGCCAGCGCATTTAAGCGGGGAGGCATGAGCAAGCATATCGGCATCGTCGGCTGTTCGGCCGCAGGGGCGGCCCCGTGCTGCCGCACGATCTGTGAAGAGGGTGCGCATGCGCCGGGGGCGGATGAACACCCGGAAGTATCGATGCACACGCCGGCGCTGGCTGCCTGACTATTTGCCCAGCTGCGCCTGCAAGGCAGCCACCACGAGCGCGTGGTCGTCGGCCTGCGCCAGGCCGGACACGGTCACCGTGCCGACCAGTCCCACGCCGCGTATCAGCAGGGGGAAAGCGCCGCCGTGGCCCGCGTACTCGATGTCGTCGAGGTATTTCACGTCTTCGAAGGTGCTGCCGCGGCTTTTATACGAGATGCCCATGTAGTAGGAACTGCGGCAAAAGCGCTGCACCGTGTTGTTCTTGCGGCGTATCCAGTCCGCCTGGTCCGCCGTGGCGCCCGTCATGGCGTGGTGGAACAGGACTTGGCCGTTGCGCGTGATGTTGACGGTGACAGCCTTGCCCCGCTTGCGCACTTCCTCGACGATCCACAGGCCCACGGCCAGTGCGGCATCGTTGTCGAAGCGTTCGAATTGCAGGGATTCTTCCTGTTGCGCCAGGGTTTGCAGCAAATCGGCGTAATGATCCATCGTAGGGGCAGGTGATAGTGGCTGGAAGCGCTACTGTAGCGCACCATGGGACAGCCGCGCGCGCTTTTTCCATGGCGCGGCTAAAATAGACGGCATGAACCTGTCCCTGTTCGCCGATGAAGAGCAAGTCCCGGCCGGCCCCGTGCCGCTGGTGCCAGGCTCGTCCGCGTCCATCCTGCTGCGCGGTTTTGCGCTGCCTTACCTGGACGAGATGCTGCCGGCGCTGGACGCCATCGTGCTGGCGGCGCCCCTGCGCCACATGGCCACGCCGGGCGGCTTGCGCATGTCGGTCGCGATGAGCAATTGCGGCGCCCTAGGCTGGGTCACGGATGGACGGGGCTACCGCTATGCGCGGCGCGATCCGGACAGCGGTCTTCCCTGGCCGCCCATGCCGCCCGTCTTCCTGCGCCTGGCGCAGGAGGCGGCGCTGGCGGCCGGCTATCCCGGCTTCGCTCCCGACGCCTGCCTGGTCAACCGTTATGCGCCCGGTGCGCGCATGGCCCTGCACCAGGACCGCGACGAATGCGATTTCAACGCGCCCATCGTTTCCGTCTCGCTGGGTTTACCCGCTATTTTCCTGTTCGGCGGCGCCGAGCGGGCCGACAAGGCGGCCCGCATCGGCCTGCTGCATGGCGACGTCGTGGTATGGGGTGGCCCCGACCGCCTGCGCTTTCACGGCGTGGCGCCGCTGAAGGAGGGCCAACACGCGCTGCTGGGCGCGCAGCGCATCAATTTGACGTTTCGCAAGGCTGCCTGAGCTGGCGCCATGGCGTACCTGGCTTGCGTACGTATTGGGCATGCACATAGCGCCACGGAATGGCCAGGTAGACGAGCACGACGAACGACATCTCGAAGACATATTGCGCGGTGGCGGGATCCAGGCCGCCGTGCAGCCATTGCGGCAGCGCCACGAGCAGCAGCCACAGGGTCTTCCACAGCGCTTCCCACAGCAGCACGGGCAGCATCTGCAGCGGATAGCGCAAGCCCAGCAAACACAGCAATGAAAACGCGGCCAGCATGCAGTTCACGGTGCCGCGCATCAGTTCCCACGGCGCGTGCGGGGTGACGATGCCGGGCCACAGCACGCTGCCGAGGCCCGCGACGACCAGCAGATACATGGCGCGCAGCGCATACAGACGGGCGGTCGATACGGTATTCATGGTGCGGTCTCCAAGTCGTGTTAGGGCAAAGGGATTATTCGACTTCCTTGAGGATGGTTTCCAGGCTGCCCAGGCGTGCCTGGATCTGCGCCACGGATGCGCTCAATGCGGCCAGCGACGCTGCCGTTTCCACCTGGGCGGCGGCCATCGATTTGGCCAGCTCCTGGTAGGCGCCGTCCTGCGCCAGCCTGGCGCGCGCCTGCACGATGCCGGACGTGTATTTGAGGGCGAAGATGATGACGGCGGCCGTGCAGGGAAAGAAGAAGGCGGCAAAAAAGATATTTTCAGACATGATGGCCTCTACAGTTCAGGATTGATCCGGGGTGGGGGTGAGCGAGGACGCCGCCGTGGCGATGCTGGCCGGCGTCAGCCGCAATTCAAATGGGCTGGCCTCGAAATAGTTGAGGGCCTTGCCGTCATGCGACAGCTCCAGCTGGCTGGTGACCAGTCCCGCGTGTTCCAGTTTTTGCAGGTGCAAATGCAGCAGGGGCCGGCTGATGCCCAGGTCGCGCGCCAGCTGGCTGATGTAATTGCGCCCGCCGCTGGCCAGCGCCGCGATGATGCGCAGTCGGTGCGGGTTGTCGAGCGCCGCCAGCATGAGCAGCAAGCGCTCGCCCGTCAGTGGTGTGTTGATATCTGTCATGTGTCAACATTATCTGACATGTGTTAGCTAGTCAAGAAAAATATCGCATCACTTTAATGCAATATACTTGCAAATATGGCGGCTTTTCTCCATGATATGCAACTTGTTTGCATATGGAGCCATGACCATGAAGCGCGATTCGATTTCCTCTCCCTTGCCCGACGTGGCGGCCGGCCCCCATCTGGGCAGTCCCTTGCCGCTCGAGTGGGTGGGCATGCAGGGCATCGCCTTGCCCTTGTGGCTGGAAGAGGGCGGGCAGGCGCAGCAAGTCCATGCCTGGGCCGACGTGCAGGTCGATCTGCCCGATCCGGCAGTCAAGGGCATCCACATGTCGCGTTTGTATCTGCTGCTCGATGCGTTTGCCGCCGCGCAGCCGCTCGATGCCAGCGCGCTGGCCGCCTTGCTGCGGCGCATGGTGGACAGCCACGCCGATTGCGGCAGCACGCAGGCGCGCCTGGCGTTGGCGTTTCCCGTGCTGCGGCGCCAGCCGGCGCTGCTGACGGCGGGGCTGGCGGGCTGGAAATCGTATCCCGTGCGCCTGCAGGCCAGCTGCTCGCCGCAGGGCTTCACGTTGTCGCTGACGGTGGAGATCGGCTACTCGTCGACCTGCCCCTGTTCGGCGGCGCTGGCGCGGCAACTGCTTGCCGACGCCTTTGCGGCGCGGTTTGGCGCGGGCGAGATCGATGGCGACGCCGCGCGCGCCTGGCTGCAGCACCACGCGAGCCTGGCCACGCCGCACAGCCAGCGCAGCACGGCGACGGTCACCGTGCCATTGACGCAGCAGGCGGAGCTGGACCTGTTTCCCCTGATCGACCTGGTGGAGGCGGCGCTGGCGACGCCGCTGCAGACGGCCGTGAAACGGGCCGACGAGCAGGCGTTCGCGCGCTTGAATGGTGCTAATCTGATGTATGTGGAAGACGCGGCCCGCCGCGTGCAGGCGGCGCTGGCGCCATACTGTGCGCAGGCGCGTGTTACCGTACGGCATATGGAGAGCCTGCATCCGCACGATGCCGTGGCGCAGACGGGCAAGCTTGCCTGAACCTTTTACTCAAGCACCGTGGAGGAAGACAGCATGCCGGAGAAAATCGAGCGGGAAGTCGACGACGACAGCCTGGAAGCGGAACTGGAACGCGAACGGCGCGACCATGCGCTGATCGACGAGGAAAAGCTGGGCATGGACGAGCTGGAAGAGGAGCGGCTGAAGCGGGAACGCCAGCCGGGTGGCCACTAGCGTCAAGGTGCGAGGGGCAGGGCGATGCATCCGCGCTGGCATCGCGCCGCGCCGCCCGGTACAATTTCGCCTACTCCCCCCACTCCCCCAACCCCGGAGGCCCATGAAATATCGCGCATTCTTCCAGTTCATCCTCGGCCTGACAGGCGCCGTCCTGGCCGCCTCGCAAGCCCATTCCGCCACCCTCTGCACGGCCATGGCCGACGCCAGGACGGGCACGGTCTTGCTGCAAGAGGGCAATTGCCTGGACCGCGTCACGCCCGCGTCCACGTTCAAGATCGCGCTCAGCCTGATGGGCTATGACGCCGGTTTCCTCAAGGACGAGCACAAGCCCAGCCTGCCTTACCGCCAGGGCTATGTGGACTGGGGCGGCGATGCCTGGCGCCAGGATACGGACCCGTCGCGCTGGATGCAGTATTCCGTCGTCTGGTATTCGCAGCAGATCACGCAGGCGCTGGGCGCCGAGCGCTTCCAGAAATACGCGAAGGCTTTGCGTTATGGCAATGCGGACGTGTCGGGCGACAAGGGCAAGGACAATAGCCTGGAACGCTCGTGGATCAGCTCTTCGCTGAAAATCTCTCCGCTCGAGCAACTGGGCTTCCTGCGCAAGCTGGTCAACGATCAATTGCCCGTGTCCAAACAGGCGATGGAACAGACGCGGCGCCTGACGCGCCTGGCGGACGTGGACGGCTGGCAAGTGCATGGCAAGACGGGCGCGGCCTTCCCGCGCAAGGCCGACGGCAGCTTTGATGAAGCGCATGGCTATGGCTGGTTCGTGGGCTGGGCCAGCAAGGGCGAGCGCAGCATCGTCTTCGCGCGACTGGTGCAGGACGAGCAGAAGGGCCAGCAGTCAGCAGGCTTGCGCACGCGCGAAGCGATGCTGAAAGAATTGCCTGCCCTGCTGGAGCAGGCGCAGAAGTGACGGCCAGCATCGTCTCCGCCACCTTCATCGCTTCCGACGGCGACTACCTGGAAGCCGTCATCGAGGTGGCCGGCCAGCGCCTGCACGTGATGGACGAATTCGGCGGCGGACGCATGGCCGCCGGCACGCAGTTCCAGGCCGAACTGTGGCCCATGCCCGGCGAAATGGACGACTGGGACGCCATCTTCCGCGCCAACCCTGGCCAGGAAAAGCGCTTGCTGCGCCTGGATGGCTGGCGCTACCTGGCGCTCGGCGTCGTGACCCAGGTCGACCCCGTCATCTGCGATTGCGGCCTGCTGCAGCTGGAAAACCCGTTTACGACGCACGATGCGCGCTGCGTGGGCGCCTATGTGGGCGTCACCGTGGCGCGCCTCGATGCTTGCCTGGCGTAAAATCCGGCCCGCTTTGTTGCCCGCCCTATATACTTGCTGAAACGGATTTTCCGGCATCAGACAAGGTTATAGGCATGGCATCAGGCATGGAGCAGTTTCAGGAAAAAGCAAGACAAGTATGGACATGGACGCGCGCGCAGGCCTTGCGCGTGGTGGGCGTGGCATGGGCGAGGGCGGTGGCGCTGTACCGGCGCGGCCACGCGCACCTGATGACCTTGCCCCCCCTGCGGCGCGCGCTGGTGCTGGGCTTGTGGTCATTCCTGGCCCTGCTGGCGCTGATGGCCTTGTACATGCTGCTGCTGATCCCCTTGACGCCCAGCATCCATGACTTGCGCCAGGCGCGCGCGGCCGCGCCCAGCACCATGGTCAGCGCGGACGGCAAGGAGCTGGCCCGCTTCGATCAGGGCTTGCAGGAGCGTGTCACGTTAAAACAGATTTCGCCGAACGTGATCAGCGCGCTGATCTCGACGGAAGACCACCGTTTCTACGAACACCACGGCGTCGATTTCACGCGCACGGCGGGCGCCATCGTGCACACGGCGAGCGGCAACCCGCAGGGCGGTTCCACCATCACGCAGCAGCTGGCGCGCAATATGTTCCCCGAGGAAATCGGCCGCTCGCGCAACCTGAACCGCAAGCTGAAGGAGCTGATCACGGCCCTGAAAATCGAGGCGACCTACAGCAAGACGGAAATCCTCGAAGCGTACCTGAATACGGTGCCTTTCCTGTACAACACCTACGGCATCGAGATGGCGGCCCGCACCTATTTCGACAAGCCCGCGTCGCGCCTCGATATCCTCGAAAGCGCCACCCTGGTCGGCATGCTCAAGGGCACGAATTACTACAATCCCGTCGGCAATCCCGAGCGCTCGCTGCAGCGTCGCAACGTGGTGCTGGGGCAGATGCGCAAGCACGACGTCATCGACGAGGCGCGCTACAAACAGTTGATCAAGCGTCCGCTGCGTCTGCATTTCGAGCGCCAGAGCGAGCGGGCGCAGTCGGACAGCCATTTCACGGCTTATGTGCGCAAGTGGCTGATCGACTGGGCCGACGAAAACGATTACAACCTGGAACTGGACGCCCTCGTGGTGCACACCACGCTCGACTACGACCTGCAGCAGGCGGCCGAGCGCGCCGTCGAGCGCCAGGCCAACGCCTTGCAGGCCATCGCCGATGTGGAATGGAGCCGCGCCGGCGTGCCGTCGTCCACCTCGACGGGCATGTACGCGGGCATGCAGGGCGGCAGCGTGGCCTTCGATTATTTCTGGAAGTCGCATCCGGCCCTGCTGGACGCCTTCGTGCGCGAATCGGCCGACTACCGCAAGCTGACGGCGGCCGGCGACACGCCCGAGGCGGCGCTGGCGCAACTGAAGGGCGACCGCGCCTTCATGGCGGCCCTGCGCAAGTCGAAGACGCGCCTGGAAGCGGGCTTTACGGCCATGGACCCGGCCACGGGCGCCGTGCGCGCCTGGGTGGGCAGCCGCGACTTTGCGCGCGAACAGTTCGATCACGTATCGCAGGCGGCGCGCCAGCCCGGCTCCACCTTCAAGCCCATCGTGTACGGCGCGGCGCTGGAAAAGGGCTTGAGTCCCGACCACGTCTACCGCGATGCCGTGATGGATATCAAGGCGGCCGACGGCACGAAATGGCGCCCGACGGACATGAGCGGCACGACGGGGCGCGACATGACCATGCGCGACGGTCTCGTCTACTCGAAAAACACCATCACGGCGCAAGTGATGCAGGACGTCGGCTTGCCGCCGATCATCAAACTGGCGCGCGCGCTCGGTATCCGCGACAGCAAGCTGGAAAAAGTGCCGTCGCTGGCGCTGGGCACCAGTCCCGTCACCTTGCTGGAAATGGTCAACGCCTACGCCAGCATCGCGGCCCAGGGCGAAGCGCGCCTGCCATTCGTCGTCACGCACATCACGGACCGCGAAGGCAAGGTCATCGCCCGCTTCGGCGAAGACAAGCCCAAGCGCGCCATGCAGGCGGCATCGGCCGCCACCCTGACGGACATGATGCGCGGCGTCATCGACCGCGGCACGGGCACGGCCATCCGCAGCCGCTTCGGCATTCGCTCCGACGTGGCCGGCAAGAGCGGCACGACGCAAAACAATGCGGACGGCTGGTTCATCCTCATGCATCCGGAACTGGTGGGCGGCGCCTGGGTCGGTTTTAATGATGCGCGCGTCACCATGCGCAGCAATTACTGGGGCCAGGGCGGCCACAACGCCGTGCTGGTGGTGGGCGACTTCTTCAAGACGGCGCTCGACACGGGCAAGTTGTCGCGCGATGCCATCTTCCCCGGCGGCAAGCCACCGCCACCGCTGCGCCACGTTGAACCGGTCGAGGAACCGCAGGACGAGCCGGTGGAAGAGCCGGGAGACTTGCTGCAAGAAGGCGCGCCAGCCGCGCCGCTGGCCATGCCGGCCGAAGGCGACGGCGGGCAGGAGTCGCATGGCAAGGCGGTGCCGGAGCCTGCGCCCGCGCCGGCACCACAGCCCGCTCCTGCGCCAGTGCCTGCACCACAGGGCTGATGGGAAGTACCGGCTTGGCCAGCAGCCATGATGCCTGATTGATGCGCATCAAACCTGTCCGCACAGACGATGATTACCGCGCCGCGTTGCGGGAAGTCGAGTCTTGAGCCGATGACAGGGCGCCTGAATCGCGTGTACGAGATTCTCAATGGCACGCGTCAGCTGACCCTGCCGATGATTCGCCGCCTGCATGAGGAACTGGGCATCCCTGCCGAAGTGTGGATACGGCAGGCGGCCCAGGCCTAGCTGGCCAGCCTGTCTTTCGCACTTTATTTCACTGCCGTATTGCTCAAGGTTTCTTCGCAGGCAAGCACAGGCAGGGCTGGAAAACGTGCCGCGTGCGCCGGCAGCCTTCCTACCATTTGGGCTCGCGTGACCAGCGCAGCACCTTGGCAAGCCTGATCTTCACCGTATAGTCCTCTCCCGTTTCATGCTCCAGCCACAGGATGCCGTCTTCGATGCTGACCCAGGCATCGACTATACGCGTGTCGAACGGCATCGCCGTGTCTTTGATATCAATCTTCACCCGTCCAGACTCAACATTGAGCGACCTTAATACCCGCGTCGTTCGTTGCGTAAACTCGATGACGTATGAAGTGCTTGTTTTTTTTATCATCAGGAATGCTCACCCAGAATGCTTTGAATATTTTTTTTAAATATTACTATATAAAAATTTTCCCTAGCGCACGAAGGAAACATGTCAATAAACGCAGGCATATAAAAATTTCTGCAGAGAAATTTTTATTATTTTTAATAAATAAAAGTTCCAGGGGTGAAGTAATGGTTATTCTTGGCGCATTAACAAACGGTATCTTGTAAATTATTTCTCAAATGAAATTCAATTTAATTTTTTATAATATTAAGTGTCTTGCATTATCCCTGTTGATATAAGTCAATGTTTTTTGTGTATTGCTTTCAGAATATATTCTTGCTGCTAGGATATGAGGTCAACTGTGGCTTCATTGTGCGATGAATGCTTTAAGGAAATTAAAATTACTCTTAAGAAAATTATTCTGTTGATGCTGTATCGGAATTTCATGCGCCACATGGTAATTGCCAGAACTGCATAAACAATATGCTCAGTTATTCCATTCATCGCGGGAAAATATTGATGACGTGATGCGGCTTATATTTCGAAATGTATTTCAGTGATTTAAAAACGGGTGTTTATGTTTCAATTTGATGGCGAGGAATAATATCAAAGCCGATTATTGCAATGTGGGAGGAATCGAGTTCGATTAATTTGATTAATCGTTCGGATGCTGGAAAAGGATCAATGAATGCGGCCTGCCGATTTGCGGTAGTCCGAAGCGGGAGCATACGGTGCTTGTCCCATACTCGGCATGAATTTACATGGTAAATAAAAATTACATCGGTGGCCTCGCGCAGGTGGCGCTTGATCATCCCAGGCGGATCGATGCATTGACAGCACAAAAAATAGATGTGGCGATTATTTTCCAGGAAATGCTTGGTACCGCTGTGGCCGCTAAATATTTGCATACCAATGGCGTACCGCTATCCGTCGCATTGCGCGTATTGGTATGCGAGCGCAGAAAAGACCCGTCGCCGCCAAAAATGATCGGAATTGAAAAAGGGTAGTTCCATTGCACCGGTTCAGGCTGCTTGCGTGTCAGACCGTATTGCGCCGCAAGCCAGCTTCCCGCACCAACACCTGCAGCGCCGGCATGGTTTGGTGATGCAGTGTTTGCAGTTCCGCTCTCAGCGCGGGCGGGATGGTCAGGCTGCCGTTCGCTTGTTTGCGCACGGGCAGGCCCAGTGCCTGCGCCATTTCGACGGGATAATTCGTGAAGTCGCCGTAGGGCCGCTTGCCGTCGACGGACGGCGTGGGCCAATAGCCTTCGGCCAGGTAGTCTTGCGCACCCATGCCCAGCATTTCCAGCGGCATCCACGATTGCTGGCGCAGCAGTATCAGATGGCGGGCCGTCAAAGTGAAGGGCGTCTTGCCGTTGGCATAGCTGCCCGGTTTCAGGTCGGCCATCTGCACGAAGTGGGGCAGCAGCAGCGCCGCTTCCATCAGGCGCTGGGCGGCCAGCGCCGCATCCTTGCTGGCAATCGCTTGCGTGGCCAGTTCCACGGTATCGCCTTTGCCCAGCGGGTGCGCCGGGTTGAGCATGGGCGCGCCGCTTTCCACGGGCGACCAGCCGATATGGAAGCGCCGTATCAGCGCCAGATGGTGCACATTGAGCACCTTGGGCAGCGGTGCGTCGAGCGTGGCCACGATGCGCTGGCGCACGGCGCGCGGCAGGCCGTTGTTGGCCGCGCGCGCCAGCACAGGCGAGCATAGCAGGGCGCCAGCGAGACGCAGCAGCTGGCGCCGCAGCGGTTGTAGCACGTGCTCCATCACTTTGCCGTCACGTCCTGGCGCTGGAATTCGATGCGGTTTTCCTGGTAGTCCCACTTGGTGTAGGGCCCGAACACGCGCCGGTTTTCCTTGCTGTCGGCATTCGACTGCTCGCGCTTCATGCGCCGCACGAGGGCGGGGTCCGTGAGCGGCTCGGTTGTTGCGCCGAATACTTCGTGGCGTACGCTTTGCTTGGCGTCGGCGCCGCGCGAAATGATGGTGAGCTTGCGCGAAGCGGGGTCGAAGTACAGGCGCATGGCAAAGGTATTCATATCCTGCAGATACAGGCCGTTGTCGCGCCACTGGGCATAATAGTAATCGCCGCAGACGGCCTTCGGTTCGCGTTTCCATTCGCAGGAAAGGAGGATCAGCAGGTGATGCTCATCGAGCTGCTTGATCGAAACACGGCCCTTGGAATAGCCCCAGTTGCTGGGCGGCACGGTCGTCGACGAGAGCAACTTGTAGTCGCCAACGAGGTTGGGCATGGGCGCTTGCGCCGAGGCGCCAGCGCAAAGAAAAACGGCTGCCGCTGCGGCGCCGCGTATCGCGGAAAATGGAGTCATGATGGCCATAAAGAAAAGTTGCCATATTATAGATGGCAACTTGCCAAGATGGCCACGCGCTTGCACAGCGCGCCGGCCTTACTTCAGCTTGCTCAATTCCGCGATATCGATCTTGACGACCTTGTCGCCCACGGCGGCGACCAGCGTCTTGAAGTGGGGCGTCGCTTCATGCGCCGTGTGGCCTGCCTTGTCCGTCCATTCCTCCAGCATGATGAAGCGGGTAGGAATCTTGTTGTCGAGGTGCAGTTCGTAGCGCAGGCAGGCGCTTTCCGCGCGGCTCGGTGCTACGACGGTTTCCAGGGCGGCGCGCACGGCGTCGATATGTTGCTCTTGGGCATCGATGGTGGCGACGATGATCAGGGTCATGGTGGTCCTTGTGGTTGGGGTTCCGGCAGCTTAGCGTATCCGGCGCATTCTTGCCGGCCATCCCTTACGCGGCTTGCCGTGCGCCGATCTGCTCGAACGCGCCCGTCAATGCCTGCGCCCTGGCCGCATCGCTGATCCTGACCTTGCGCGGGCTCGGGCGTGACGGCCTGGTGACGCGCACCGTGTTTCCCACGTCCGGGCGAGACGAACATCAGGAAACCGATCACCTCGTCGTCGCAATACACGGCGCGCGCATGCATGGTGGCGGGATAAAAGCTGGCCTGCGCGATGGAATAGTCATTGCTGGTCAGATAGTCGCGCTGCTGGGGCAGCAGGGGCAGTTCGCTGATGACGTCGAAATTGTCGGCCGTGACGGCGCGCAGGCGGATGGCCATGTTCAAGGCGGTGAAAAGGCAGGACGTACGAGCATGGGAAAAACTTACTCAAAAGGCAATGCCGTTCCATCGCCCGCCCCGAACAGTTGCGCCATCGTCTGGCGCAGCCAGCGGTTCGACGCATCCTGGTGGTAGCGCTCGTGCCAGTGCTGCTTGACTGAAAAGCTGGGCAGTTGCACGGGCAGGGGCAGGATGCGGAACGCTTCGTGGTCCTGCATCTGCAGCGCGTAGCGGTACGGCACCGTGACGACGTGCTCGGTTTCGGCGACGATGCGCGACACGCCCAGAAAGCTGGGCAGTTTCAGCACGATGCGCCGCTGCACGCCGGCCGCCGCCAGCACTTTTTCCACGATGGAATGGCCCGTGCCCGAGCTTTTCACTTCGATATGTCCCTCGTGCAGGAATTGTTCCACAGTCAGCGTTTCGCGGATGCGCGGGTGGCCGCTGGCCACCAGGCAGACAAAGTGCTGGTCGAACAGTTTTTGCTGATAAAACCCCGATTCCAGGTGCGGCATGAAGCCCACGGCCAGGTCCACTTCGCCTCCTTCCAGGCGCTCCGGGGTGTCGGTGGCGATCTTCGACACGTCCAGCGTGATGCCGGGTCCGATCTGCTGCAGGTGGTTGAGCAGGGTGGGCAGCAGCACGATTTCACTGATGTCCGTCATGCAGATGGCAAATTCGCGCGTGCTGGCGGCCGGGTCGAACACGGGCTGGTCGGCCAGCGCATGCTGCCAGGCGGCGATGGCGGCGCGCACGTCCTGCACGGCGTTCTGCGCGCGCGGCGTCGGCTCCATGCCTTTCGAGGTGCGCGCGAACAGGCGGTCGCCGAAATGCGTGCGCAGCTTGCCCAGGCCGATGCTCACCGTCGATTGCGGCAAGCCCAGGTTTTCCGCCGCCCGCGTCACGTTGCGGCTTTTATAGATCTCGTCAAAGATGAACAGCAGTTCGATATCGAAGCGTGACATGGGACTCCACCATTATTTAAAAAATTGATTGTAGCTATTGTATTCCATCGCTTTACCAAATATTGACCTGTCGGCACACTGATTGCCATACCAAGAGCACAGCAAACGCAAGCACACGGATCAATTGGAGGAGAGAAATGGAACATACGCAAAAGCCGTCGGTATTGATCGTCGGCGGCGGCATCGGCGGCATGGCCGCCGCGCTGTCCCTGTCGCGCCTGGGGCTGGCCGTCACCGTGCTGGAACAGGCATCGACCCTGGGCGAGATCGGCGCCGGCATCCAGCTGGCGCCCAATGCCTTCGCCGCGCTCGACGCGCTGGGCGTGGGCGAACGCACGCGGGCCCGCGCCGTCTTCACGGAGCGCCTGGTGATGATGGACGCCGTCGACGCCAGCGAAGTGGGCACCTTCGTCGTCGACGCGGCCTTCCGCCAGCGCTTCGCCAATCCCTACGCCGTCATCCACCGCGCCGACATCCACGGCGCCATCCTCGACGCGGTGCGCACCTCGCCGCTGATCACGTTTGTGACGTCGTCGCAGGTGACGGATGTGGCGGAGGACGACGCGGGCGTCACCGTCACGGACGCGGCGGGGCGCAGCTTCCGCGCCGATGTGCTGATCGGCTGCGATGGCGTCAAGTCCGTCATCCGCGAGCGCATCGTCGGCGACAAGGTCCGCGTTTCCGGCCACGTGGTCTACCGCGCCGTGGTGCCGGCGGCCGACATGCCGGCCGACTTGCGCTGGAACGCGCCCGTCGTCTGGGCCGGGCCGAACTGCCACCTCGTGCACTACCCGCTGCGCAATGGCGAGCAATACAACCTGGTGGTGACTTTCCACAGCCGCGAGCAGGAAGCGTGGAGCGTCACGGATGGCAGCAAGGAAGAAGTGCTGTCCTACTTCGACGGCGTGCACGCGCAGCCGCGCCAGCTGCTGCACAAGCCGACCAGCTGGCGCCGCTGGAGCACGGCCGACCGCGACGCCGTCGCCAACTGGAGCACCAAGCGCATGACCCTGCTGGGCGACTCGGCCCACCCGATGCTGCAATACCTGGCGCAGGGCGCCTGCATGGCGCTGGAAGACGCCGTGACCCTGGGCGAGGCCGTGCGCGCCTGCGATTTCGACATGGCGGCCGCCTTCCAGCTGTATCAAACCTCGCGCATCGCCCGCACGGCCCGCGTGGTGCTGTCGGCGCGCGAAATGGGCCGGCTGTACCACGCCCACGGTGTTGAACGCCTGGTGCGCAACGACCTGTGGCGCGGCCGCACGCCCGCGCAATTCTACGAGGCGCTGGCCTGGCTGTATGGCTGGACGGCGCAAACCTGCCTGGCCACCACCGAAAAGGAGGCAGCATGACTTCCCATCAAACGCCAGAACGCGAGGCTTTATATGCAGCCCTGAGCGGCATGCATCTGTCGCCGCTGTGGCAATCCTTGCACACGCTCGTGCCGCCGCACCCTGCGGCGCCGTATGCGGCGGCCCTGTGGCGCTATGCCGACATCGCGCCGCAATTGGCGCGTGCCGGCGAAGTGATCACGGCCCACGAAGCCGTGCGCAGGGTCCTCGTGCTGGAAAACCCGGCCTTGCCGGGCCGCTCGTCGATCACGCAATCGCTGTATGCGGGCTTGCAGCTGATCCTGCCCGGTGAAGTGGCGCCCTCGCACCGCCACAGCCAGTCCGCGCTGCGCTTCGTCGTGAGCGGGCAGGGCGCTTACACGACCGTGGCGGGCGAGCGCACCACCATGCACCCCGGTGACTTCATCATCACGCCGTCGTGGACCTGGCATGACCATGGCAACCTCGGTGTCGACGGCGTCTGCGAACCGGTGGTGTGGCTCGATGGCCTCGACATTCCCATGCTGCGCTATTTCGATTCGGGCTTCGCGGAAAACGACGCGGAAGACAGCCAGAGCGTCACCCGTCCGGAAGGCCAGAGTTTCGCCCGCTACGGCTACAACATGGCGCCCGTCAAATCGCTGCACGAAGGGGCCACGTCGCCCATCTTCAACTACCCGTACGCCCGCTCGCGCGAGGCGCTGGACCTGCTGTCGCGCACGGACGCCATCGACGCCTGGCAGGGCTACAAACTGAAATACGTGAACCCGCTGACGGGCGGCTCGCCCATGCCCACCATGGCCACCTTCATGCAGCTGCTGCCCCAGGGTTTCAAGGGCAAGCGTGCGCGCAGCACGGACGGCACCGTCTACAGCGTCGTCGAGGGGCACGGCCAGGTGACGATCGGCGGGCAGGTGTTCGACTTCGCGCCGCGCGACACCTTCGTCGTGCCCTCGTGGGCCGTCGTCTCCTTCGATTGCCCGCAGGACGATGTCGTGCTGTTCAGTTTTTCCGACCGCCCCGTGCAGCAGGCCATGGGCGTGCTGCGCGAGCAGTTTTTGACCGATTGATTTTTCTGACAGGATTTCACCATGACCAACTTCATCTTCGCCCCCCAAGCCATCGCCGGCCTGCCCATCGTCGGCACGGATGCGCAGTTCCCCGTGCGCCGCATCTACTGCGTGGGCCGCAACTACGCCGCCCATGCGCGCGAAATGGGTTTCGATCCGGACCGCGAACCGCCATTCTTCTTTTGCAAGCCGAATGACGACAAGTCCGTCGTGCCCGTGCCGCCCGGCGTGACGGTCACCGTGCCGTATCCGGCGCAGACGTCGAATTACCACCACGAGATCGAACTGGTGGTCGCCATCGGCAAGGGCGGCAGCAATATCGCGCTCGACGACGCGGCCGCGCACATCTTCGGCTATGGCGTGGGGCTGGACATGACGCGGCGCGACCTGCAGATGCGCATGCGCGAACAGGGCCGCCCGTGGGAAATCGGCAAGGCTTTCGACTATTCGGCACCCATCGGCGCGCTCACGCCGATGGCCGACAGCGGCGAAATCACCACGGGCGAGATCGTGCTGGAAGTGGATGGCAAGGTCGTGCAGACGAGCGACCTGACGCATCTGATCTGGTCCGTCAATGAAGTCATCGCCAACCTGTCGACCCTGTTCGAGCTGCAGCCGGGCGACATCATCATGACGGGCACGCCCGAAGGCGTGGGCGCCGTCAGCAGCGGCCAGACGATGCAAGCGCGCATCGCCGGCCTGACGCCGATCACCGTCGCCGTCCAGTAAAACCACCGGGCCAGCGCGGCACAGACCGCGCAGCCCAAGCGAACAATAACAACGGAGACAAGACCATGACCACCCACGCAGGCACCGACGTCCAGCAATTCCTCGATACCCAGCCGTTTTCCCGCTACCAGAAGCTGATCCTCTGGCTATGCTTTTTGATTGTCGCCATCGACGGTTTCGACACGGCCTCGATCGGCTTCATCGCGCCCGCCATCCGCGCCGAGTGGGCTTTGTCCCCCGCCGCGCTGGCGCCCCTGTTCGGCGCTGGCCTGTTCGGCCTGATGGCGGGCTCGTTCCTGTTCGGCCCCCTGGCCGACCGCTACGGCCGCCGCCCCGTGCTGATTGTCTCCGTCGCGTTTTTCGGCGCCGCCAGCCTGCTGTCGGCCTGGTCGACGGATCTGACGATGTTGCTGGTGCTGCGCTTCTTGACGGGCCTGGGCCTGGGCGGCGCCATGCCGACGTCGGTGACGATGACGTCCGAATACTGCCCGCAGCAGCGCCGTTCCGGCCTCGTGACCATGATGTTCTGCGGCTTTACCATCGGTTCCGCGCTGGGCGGCCTGGCGTCGGCGCAGCTGCTGCACCTGATCGGCTGGCGCGGCGTGCTGATGCTGGGCGGCGCCTTGCCGCTGCTGCTGGTGCCCGTGCTGCTGCTGGCGCTGCCGGAATCCCTGCGCTGGCTGGTCTTGAAGGGGCGCGACGGCAGCGAGACCATCATGCGCCGCATCGCGCCCAGCCTGGCCGCCTTGCCGCGCCTCGTCGTCAGCGATAAAAAACTGGCCGGCTCGCCGATGGCCGAGCTGTTCCGCCCCGGCGTGATCGGCGGCACCTTGCTGCTGTGGTCCACGTTTTTCATGAGCCTGTTGATCATCTATCTGCTGTCGAGCTGGATGCCGACCCTGTTGAATGGCAATGGCCTGTCCCTGTCGAACGCCTCGCTGGTGACGATGATGTTCCAGGTGGGCGGCACGGTCGGCGCCATCCTGTTGGGCCGCTGGATGGACCGCTACAGCCCCCATAAAGTCCTGAGCATCGCCTATCTGGCGGCCGCCGGCTGCATCGTCGTCGTGGCGCTGTCGGGCAGCAGCCTGGCCCTGCTGGTGTTGGCCGTCTTTGGCGTCGGCTTTGGCGTGAGCGGCTCGCAAGTCGGCGCCAATGCGCTGGCCGCCGCCTTTTACCCGACGTCGAGCCGTGCCACGGGCGTCAGCTGGGCCGCCGCCGTGGGGCGCAGCGGTTCCGTGCTCGGTTCCATGGCCGGTGGCCTGATGCTGACCCTGAAGCTCGATAACGAAACCATCTTCTTTTTGCTGGCCATTCCCGCCGTGCTGGCGTCCCTGGCCCTGCTGGCCATGGGCCGGCTGATGCGTGCCCGGACCGCCGCCAGCGCCATTCCCGCTACCCTGAAAGAGAGCACAGTATGAAATTGCATGGCTATTACCGCAGCTCCGCCTCCTACCGCGTGCGCATCGCGCTGAACCTGAAAAACCTGCGTCCCGACACGGCCTATGTGCACCTGAGCCGCAATGGCGGCGAGCAGTTCATGCCGGCGTTTTCCAGCCTGAACCCGCAGCACCTGCTGCCCGTGCTGGAGGACGGCGGCGCCGTGCTGACCCAATCGCTGGCCATCATCGAGTACCTGGACGAGACGCTGCCCGGCCCGGCGCTGCTGCCGCAGGACGCCCCGGGCCGCGCCCGCGTGCGCCAGCTGGCCATGGTCTGCGCCTGCGACATCCATCCGCTCAACAACCTGCGCGTGCTCAATTACCTGACGGGTCCCCTGGCCCTGTCGCAGGAACAGAAGAACGCGTGGTACCGGCACTGGACCCATCTGGGCCTGGCCGCGCTGGAAGCGGAACTGGCGCGCAGCCCGCACACGGGAACGTTCTGCCATGGCGACACGCCGACCCTGGCCGATTGCTGTCTGGTGCCGCAGGTCTACAACGCGCGGCGCTTCCAGTGCGACCTGGCGCCGTATCCCACGATCCTGCGCATCGTCGCGCACTGCGAAGCGCTGCCAGCCTTTCAGGATGCGCATCCTGACAGACAGCCAGACGCCGAATAGAAACACCATAAAAATCAGGAGACAAACATGAAAAAACACAAGGCCATCACCATGGCGCTGCTGGGCGCGTGCGCCTGCGGCGTGTCCATAGGCGCCCACGCGCAAAGCGGTGTCACGCTGTATGGAGTGCTAGACAGCTCGCTGGCCTACACGACGAATGCCAACAAGGCCGGCGACAGTGTGACTAAAATGCCCACCTTGACGGGTTCATTGCCCTCGCGTTTCGGCTTGAAGGGTGTGGAAGAACTGGGCGGCGGCTTGCAGGCCATCTTTGCGCTGGAATCGGGCTTCGGCGTCGACACGGGCATCGCGGGGCAGGGAGGAAGATTGTTCGGCCGCCAGTCGTGGGTGGGCTTGAAGGGGCGCTATGGCAGCGTGATGCTGGGGCGACAAATGAATATGTCGTTCTGGGCCACGCAAAAATCCGACATCATGGGGCCGGCCCTGTTTTCCATCAGCAGCCTCGATCTCTACCTGCCGAACGCCCGCAGCGACAACGCCATCGGCTACATGGGCAGGTTCTCGAACGTGACGGTGGGCGCCACCTACAGTCCGGGGCGCGATGCCTCGGCGGCGGGCGGACCGGCGGCCACCGGTTGCGCGGGCGAAGTGGCGGGCAACGCGAAAGCCTGCCGACAGATCACGGCCTTGCTGGGCCATGACACGGGGCGCTACGGCGCCACGGCATCGTACGACATCCTGTATGGCAATGCGGGCGCGGCCAACGGCCTCACGTCCAGCCGCAACTTCGACCGCCGCGTGATCGCCAGCGGCTACGCCATGCTCGGCCAGCTAAAGATTGGCGGCGGCATCATCGACCGCACGATCCGCGCCGCCACCGGCTCCGTCGACTCGCAACTGCTGTATGTGGGCGCCGCCTATCCGCTGGCCCCCGCGCTGGTGCTCGATGGCCAGCTCGCGCGGCTGGCCGTCAAGGATAGTCCGAACGACAGCACCCTGGCCACGGCGCGCCTGACGTATCACCTGTCGAAGCGCACGGCCATCTACGGCGCCGCCGGCCGCATGAATAATGGCGGCACGGCCGCCGTGGCACTGGACGCGGGCGGTACCGTGGGCGCGGGGCGCAATCAGAATGGCGTGATGGCGGGGATGCGGCATTTCTTCTGACGCGGCACCTTACCGGGCGGCCACCGCCGCCGTCCCCGCCAGCGGCGCCTGCCAGCCGCCACCCAGCGCCCGGTAGGTGGCGACGGCAGCGCGCGCCGATGCCGTTTGCGCCTGCGCGCGCGCATCCGCCGCGCGCAGCAGCCGGGTGTCGGCCTGCAGCACATCGAACCGGCTGACCGCGCCCTTGTCGTAGGCTGCCTGCGAGGCGGCGCGGGCGCGCGCTAGCGATTCCACGCCTTGCGCCAGCAAGGTGGCTTGCTCCTCGTGGCGCAGCAGGGCCGAGCAGGCGTTTTCCACGTCTTCGACGGCGTGCAGCGCGGCGAGCCGGTAAGCGGCCAGCAACTCGGCTTCCTGGCCGCGGGAAGCTTGAATCTGCGCGTCGATGCGGCCGAAATCGAACAGGCGCCAGCGCAAGCCCAGCATGCCGGCGGCCTGGCCGGAACCGCTGCCGAACAGGGCGCCGCCGGCCGTGGCGCTGCCCAGCAGGGCGCCCAGGCTCAGTTTCGGGTAGTACTCGGCGACGGCCGCGCCCGTGCGTGCGCTGGCGGCGGCCAGGCGCCGTTCGGCGGCGATCAGGTCGGGCCGGCGCCGCAGCAGCTCGCCCGGCGCGCCGCCGGCCGTGATGTGCGGCGCGCGCGCCATCACGCCGGCGGCGGCCATCTCATCGCCGTAGGTGCCGGGCGCGGCGCCCAGCATCACGTCGAGCGCATGCAGCGCCACCTCGCGCGCCGTGTCCAGGCCGGGGATGACTGCGCGCGCCTGCGCCAGCGACGCTTCGGCCTGCCGCAGCGCCGGCTCGTTCACCAATCCCTTGTCATATAGCTGCGTGGCCAGTTCCAGCAGCGCCGCGTCGGTGTCGGCCTGGCGGCGCGCCAGCTCGAGCCGCGCCTGCAGGCCCTGGATCGTCAGGTACAGGTCGGCCGTTTGCGCCGCCACGGCCAGGCGCGTGGCGGCCCATCCCGCTTCGCTGGCTGCGTAATCGGCCTGCGCCGCTTCGCGTTCGCGGCGCAGGCCGCCGAACAGATCGAGTTCCCACGATGCCTGCAGATTCAGTTCGCGCGCGCTGCCGGCGCGGTCATGGCCTGGCGTGGCGTTCAAGACCTGGCCCAGCGGCGTTTGCACCGACTGGTAGGCGCGCGCCGCCTGGCCGCCCAGGCTGGCCGACGGCAGCAGCGCCGCTTCGGCCGCACCGGTGGCCGCGCGCGCCTGGCTGACCCTGGCCGCCGCCTGCGCCAGGTCCAGGTTTTGCGCCAGCGCCACCGTCACCAGGCGGGTCAGGCGCGGATCGCCAAAGCTCGTCCACCATTGCCGCAGTTCGGCAGAGTCAGCGTCCTGGCGCGTACCGAGCGCCGCCTGGTGCAGATACTGGGCCGCTTGCGGCAGCTCGGGCGGGCGGTAGTCCGGGCCGGTGGTGCAGCCGGTGGCGGCCAGGCTGGCGGCGATCAGCATGAGGGGCAGGCGCAGGCGGGGGAATGGCATGGTGGTCTTCCTGGTCATCAAATGAATAATGTGTGACTATAATACATATTGGTCACTTATTGTGCATTCCGGCGCGGCGCGTTAAGCTGTCGCCATGAATTCCACCACACCTGACACCCCCAGCCCCGCGCGCGGCCCCGCCGGCCACGACGTGCGCGACCAGATCGTTGCCGCCGCCACCGACTACTTCAGCCGCTACGGCTATGAAAAGACGACCGTTTCCGACCTGGCCAGGGCGATTGGTTTTTCCAAGGCCTATATCTATAAATTCTTCGAATCGAAGCAAGCCATCGGCGAGCATATCTGCGGCAACTGCCTGCGCCAGATCGAGACCGAGGTCAAGGCTGCGGTCGAGGCGGCCGGCCAGCCGCCCGAGAAGCTGCGGCGCATGTTCAAGGCCAGCGTCGAGGCCAGCTTGCGGCTGTTTTTCCAGGACCGCAAGCTGTACGACATCGCGGCATCGGCCGCCACCGAGCGCTGGCCATCCGTGCAATCCTACGAGCTGGCGATGGGCGCCTTGCTGCAGGATATCTTGCAACAAGGGCGCAAGAGCGGGGACTTCGAACGCAAGACGCCGCTCGACGAGACGGCCAGCGCCATCTACCTGGTGATGCGTCCCTACGTCAATCCCTTGCTGCTGCAATACAGCTTCGACAGCAGCGACACGGCAACCGTGCAGTTGTCCAGCCTGGTGTTGCGCAGTTTGTCGCCATAGCCGCTTCAATGATAAGTGACTGTTGACTTAATTGGTCACTAGTACCAGAATGAGAACCCTGATCACTCATTCATGGGATTCCTATGCGCTGGCGCCGCCTCGCTTCATCTGTTGTCATTTCCACTTTACCCCTGGTGCTGGGCGCCTGCGGCGACAAGGCGCAGGCCGATCCGCGCACGGCCACGCCGCTCGTGCGCGCCGTCGCGGTGCAGGGCGCCGAAGCGGGCGCGCGCAGCTTTACGGGCGTGGTCGCGCCGCGCGTGCAGAGCGATCTCGGTTTTCGCGTGGCGGGCAAGGTCAGCGAACGGCTGGTCGACGCCGGCCAGGCCGTGCGCCGCGGTCAGCCGTTGATGCGCCTCGACGCCGACGATTTGCAGTTGCTGGCGCAGGCGCGCCAGGATGCCGTCACGGCCGACCGCGCCCGCGCGCGCCAGGCGGCGGATGAAGAAGCGCGCTACCGCGACTTGCGCGGCACGGGCGCCATCTCGGCGTCAAACTACGACCAGGTGAAGGCGGCGGCTGACGCGGCCGGCGCCCAGCTCAAGGCATCCGAAGCCCAGGCCGGGGTGGCGCGCAATGCGCTGCATTACGCGGTGCTGCTGGCCGATGCCGACGGCGTCGTGATGGACACTCTGGCCGAACCGGGCCAGGTGGTCGCGGCCGGGCAGGTGGTGGTACGCCTGGCCCATGACGGCCGGCGCGAAGCGGCGATCCAGCTGCCGGAAACCTTGCGCCCCGCGCTCGGTTCCACGGGCCAGGCCACCCTGTTCGGCAGGCCGGGCGCCGGCGTGCCGGCCACCTTGCGCCAGCTGTCGCAGGCGGCGGACCGGCAAACGCGCACCTTCGAGGCGCGCTACGTGCTCGATGCGGCGCTGTCGAACGCGCCGCTGGGCGCCACCGTCACCTTGCGCCTGCCCGGTGCGCAAGCGGCCGGCGACGCCGTGCAAGTGCCGCTGACGGCCCTGCACGACGCAGGCAAGGGGCAGGGGGTGTGGGTGATCGCCGGCACGCCGGTCCAGGTGAGTTGGCGACCCGTCAAGGTGCTGGGCTTGCACGACGACGGCGCCGACGTGAGCGGCCTGAAGGCGGGCGAGCGCATCGTCGCGCTGGGCGCCCACCTGCTGCGCCAGGGCGAGCAGGTCAGGATCGAACAGGCGCCAGCGGCAGCCGCCGCGGGAGCGCATCCATGAGCGCCGCGGGCTTCAACCTGTCGGCGCTGGCCGTGCGCGAGCGTTCCGTCACCCTGTTCCTGATCTGTCTCATTTCGCTGGCCGGCCTGCTGTCGTTCTTCAAGCTGGGGAGGGCGGAAGATCCGGCTTTCACGGTCAAGGTGATGACCATCGTCACGGCCTGGCCAGGCGCCAGTGCGCGCGAAATGCAGGACCAGGTGGCCGAAAAGATCGAAAAGCGCCTGCAGGAGCTGCGCTGGTATGAGCGGGCCGAGACCTACACCCGCCCCGGCCTGGCCTTCACGACCCTGACCCTGCTCGACGGCACGCCGCCCGACCAGGTGCAGGCCGAGTTTTACCAGGCGCGCAAGAAGGCGGGCGACGAGGCGGCCAATTTGCCGGCCGGCGTGATCGGCCCCATGATCAACGACGAATACGCGGACGTCACCTTTGCCCTGTATGCGCTCAAGGCCAAGGGCGAGCCGCAGCGCCTGCTGGTGCGCGAGGCGGAAACCCTGCGCCAGCGGCTGCTGCACGTGCCGGGCGTGAAAAAGGTCAATATCATCGGCGAGCAGGCCGAACGCATCTACGTGGAGTTTTCGCAGGAGCGCCTGGCCACCCTGGGCGTGCGGGCGCAGGACGTGTTCGCGGCGCTGAACGGCCAGAACGCCTTGAGCCCGGCCGGCTCGGTCGAGACGCGCGGGCCGCAGGTATTCATCCGCCTCGACGGCGCGCTCGACGCGCTGCAAAAGATACGCGATACGCCCGTGGTGGCGCAGGGGCGCACCCTGGCCCTGTCCGATATCGCCACCGTGCGCCGTGGCCAGGAAGACCCGGCCAGTTTCATGGTGCGCAATGGCGGCGAACCGGCGCTGCTCTTGGGCGTGGTCATGCGCGACGGCTGGAACGGGCTGGACCTGGGCAAGGCGCTGGACCGTGAAGTGACGGCCATCGGCACCGCCATGCCGCTGGGCATGAGCCTGGCCAAGGTCACCGACCAGGCAGTCAATATCGGCGCGGCCGTCGACGAATTCATGCTCAAGTTCCTCGCCGCGCTGCTGGTGGTGATGCTGGTGTGCTTTGTCAGCATGGGCTGGCGGGTCGGCATCGTGGTGGCCGCCGCCGTGCCATTGACCCTGGCCGTGGTGTTCATCGTGATGGCGGCCACCGGCAAGAACTTCGATCGCATCACCTTGGGTTCATTGATCCTGGGCCTGGGCCTGCTGGTGGACGACGCCATCATCGCCATCGAAATGATGGTCGTGAAGATGGAAGAGGGCTACAGCCGCATCGCCGCCTCCGCCTACGCCTGGAGCCACACGGCCGCGCCCATGCTGGCCGGCACCCTGGTGACGGCCGTCGGCTTCATGCCCAACGGCTTTGCCCGTTCCAGCGCCGGCGAATACACGAGCAATATGTTCTGGATCGTCGGCATCGCGCTGATCGCCTCGTGGGTGGTGGCGGTGGTGTTCACTCCCTATCTGGGCGTGAAGCTGCTGCCCGAATTGAAACGCGTGGCCGGCGGCCATGACGCGCTGTACGACACGCCGCGCTACCACCGCTTTCGCCGGCTGCTGGGAAGCGTGATCGCCCGCAAATGGCTGGTGTTCGCCACCGTCATCGGCCTGTTCGTGCTGGCCGTGCTGGGCATGGCCGTCGTCAAGAAGCAGTTTTTCCCGATCTCCGACCGTCCAGAAGTGCTGATTGAAGTGCAACTGCCGTACGGCAGCGCCATCGGGCAGACCAGCGGCGCGGCGGCCAAGGTGGAAGCGTGGCTGGCGCGCCAGGGCGAGGCGAAGATCGTCACGGCCTATGTGGGCCAGGGCGCGCCGCGCTTTTACCTGGCGATGGGGCCGGAATTGCCCGATCCCTCGTTTGCCAAGATCGTCGTGCGCACCGACAGCCAGCAGGCGCGCGACGCGCTCAAGCAGCGCTTGCGCGAGGCCGTCGCCGCCGGGTTGGCGCCCGAAGCACGCGTGCGCGTCACGCAACTGGTGTTCGGCCCGTACTCGCCGTTTCCCGTCGCCTACCGGGTCAGCGGCCCCGATCCCGAGGTCTTGCGCGGCATCGCCGGCCAGGTGCAAGCCGTGATGCAGGCCAGCCCGATGATGCGCACCGTGAATACCGACTGGGGCACACGCACGCCGACCCTGCATTTCAGCCTGCAGCAGGAGCGCTTGCAGGCGATGGGATTGACGTCGGCCGCGGTGGCGCAGCAGCTGCAGTTCCTGCTCAGCGGCGTGCCCGTCACGGCCGTGCGCGAAGATATCCGCACGGTGCAGGTGGTGGCGCGCGCGGCCGGCGACGTGCGGCTCGATCCGGCCCGCATCGCCGACCTGACCCTGGCCGGCGCGAATGGCCAGCGTATCGCGCTGTCGCAGGTGGGCAGCGTCGAGGTCCGTTCGGAAGAACCGGTGATGCGCCGGCGCGACCGCCAGCCGACGATTACCGTGCGTGGCGACATCGCCGAAGGCCTGCAGCCGCCCGACGTCTCGGGCGCCATCACGACCCAGCTGCAAGCCATCGTCGACAAGCTGCCGGCCGGCTACCGCATCGAGCAGGCCGGCTCCATCGAGGAATCGGCCAAGGCCACGCAAGCGATGCTGCCGCTGTTCCCCATCATGCTGGCATTGACGCTGTTGATGATCATCCTGCAGGTGCGTTCGATCTCGGCGATGGTGATGGTGTTCCTCACCAGCCCCCTCGGCCTGATCGGGGTGGTGCCCACCTTGCTGCTGTTCCAGCAGCCGTTCGGCATCAATGCGCTCGTTGGCCTGATCGCGTTGTCGGGCATTTTGATGCGCAATACCCTGATCCTGATCGGCCAGATCCACCAGAACGAGGCGGCCGGACTGGCGCCGTTCGACGCCGTGGTGGAAGCGACCGTGCAGCGCGCGCGTCCCGTGATCCTCACGGCGCTGGCGGCCATGCTGGCGTTTATCCCGCTGACCCATTCGGTATTCTGGGGTACCCTGGCCTATACCCTGATCGGCGGCACGTTTGCCGGCACGGTGCTGACTTTGGTGTTCCTGCCCGCCATGTATGCGATCTGGTTCCGGATACGGGGGCAGGCAAGGGCTGCGCCGCAGGTTTAATCTGGCGCGGCGGGATCGGCAGCGGCGTGCGCCAGGCGTGCGCGCCGCAGTTCGGCCCATTCGATCAGTGCCTGCATCGACGGTCCCAGCGCATGGCCGATCTCGCTCAATGCATATTCCACCCTGGGCGGTACCTGCGCATAGACCTTGCGCACGACGATACCGTCCTTTTCCAGCTGCTTGAGCTGCTGGATCAGCATTTTCTGGTTGACTTCCTCGATCAGGCGCTCCAGGTCGGAAAAGCGCAAAGGCGCCTTGGCCGCAAACAGCTGGCACAGGATGATGATCTTCCATTTGCCTTCGAGTACGCGCAAGGTCTCGGTGGTGGCGTCGGCCCAGTCTCGGCGATTTTGCGGATCGCCACAATTCCATTCCCGTTGTTCTGTCATGATATGTGGGTTACTTACTTTTTGGTGGGTACTTCCAATTATTGCATAAGGCTCCTAAAATCACAGCACATTGGACGATCAACGACACGGAGCTCATGAACATGAAGATAGGAATTATTGGAACGGGAAATATCGGCGCAACCCTGGCGCGCAAGCTGCTGTCCGCCGGCCATGAGGTGAAGATAGCCAATTCCGGCGGTGTCAAAGGCGTGCAAAGCGTGGCCGACGACATCGGCGCGGTGCCGGCCGATGTGCATGGCGCCGTCGATGGCGTGGATGTGGTGGTGCTGGCCATTCCGCTGCCGGCCATGGCCAGCCTGCCTGCCGGCCTGTTCGACGCGGTGCCGCCGCAGGTCACCGTGATCGACACCAGTAATTATTATCCTGGCATGCGTGACGCGGCGATTGCGCAGATCGATGCGGGCATGGCCGAAAGCATCTGGGTGTCAGCCCAGCTGGGGCGCCCGGTGGTCAAGGCCTTCAACAATGTGCTGGCGCATACGCTGGCCGCGCTGGGCCAGCCTGCAGGCACGCCGGGCCGCCTCGCCATTGCCGTCGCCGGAGATGACCCGATGGCCATGCAGACGGCGATGGCCTTGGTGGAGCAGGCCGGATTTGACGCGGTCGATGGCGGCACCTTGGCGCAGTCCTGGCGCCAGCAGCCCTGTACCCCCGCCTACTGTTGCGACCTTGAGGCGCCCGCCATGGCCAAGGCGCTTGCCGCGGCGGTTCCCGGCAAGGCGGCCGCGATACGCGACCGGATGCCGGCGCAGTTCGCCAAGCTGGGCGCGCATGCCAGCCATGACGACATCGTCGCCATGAACCGGCAACTGAACGTCTAGGCTCCGGCGGCGTCCTGCCGGTAGCGCGCCGGCGGCAGTTCGAACTGGTTCTTGAAGAAGCGGGTAAATGCGCTTTGCGAGGAAAAGCCCAGGCGGTCGCCGATTTCCGCCACGCTCAGGCTCGTTTCGCGCAGCAAACGGCGCGATTCGCGGCTTTTCGCGCGCAGTTCCAGTGCGCGGAATGAGGTCTGTTCCTGCTGCAGCTGGCGCTGCAGGGTCCAGCGGTTCATTGCCAGGCCGTCGCACAGGGCCGGCAGCAGCGAGGCGCCGTCGGCATCGCCTGCGCCTTGCCGGCCCAGCAGGTCGATGATGGCCTGCTCCACGCGGGCCGAAAACAGCTGCGCACCCTGCAACTGCTGCAATTGCCCCTGCGCGTGCCGTAGCGCGTGCGGCGCCAGCATGGCGTTGAACTGGGCGAAGGGCCGGTCCAGCGCCGGTGCGTCGAACGTCAATGTATTGCGCGCCTGGCCAAAGGTGGCGGCGGCGCCGAAGCACTCGGAAATGGCTGGCGCGAACCATGGCGCCTTGCCCTGGAAGCCGGCACGGAAGGCGGTGGGCGCGCCATCGTCGTAGGCGCGCGCCACCAGCGACAGCATGCGGAAATTGGCCAGCGCCTGCATGGCGCCGCCCGACGGGCAGAACTCGGACAAGTATTCGATCTCGATGCGCGTGCCATTTTCGCTCATCAGCATGAAATCGAATTCGCCGATCAGGCCCCGCAAGTGCAGCAGCTCGTGCAGCGCGCTGCGCAGGGTGGGGCGGTTGAAGCAGACGTGGGCGATGCCCGAGTAATGCGCGAACCAGTGCGTCACGTCGAGGTCGAGCAAACCGCGGTGCTGCGGCAGTTGCTGGGCGTAGGCCGTCATGCGGCGGTGCCGCTCGGCGTTGATGCGGCCGCCCGGCTCGTCCAGCTGCGCCGGCGTGATGCCCGTATGGCGAAAAAAGTCGGCGGGGTCGTGGCCATCGGCCTGCATGGCGCGCGCGCATTGCTGCGCGATCCGGTTCGAAACCGTGCGCGTGTCGGGTTTGTGCAAGGCTGTCTCCTGCTTATTCTGCTTGTTGTAGTAATTTTTCACAAATATTAGCACTTTGTAGGAGATTGTTGGTTGTTGTGTCATCTAACCAAAAATTGTTCTCGCGGGTATAAAACGCGTGCTGCGCGGTCAAGAAACTCACGCATTCTCACGCTATATTGTTTCGGCCGGCCTTGCTGCCGCGCCTTGATACCTACAAAAACAGTCTTGGAGATAATGATGAATTGCACTTTGAAACCGATGGCCCGCCTGGTCGCGGGCTGCGTCGCCACGCTTGCCCTGGCCGCCTGCGGCAACAGCGACTCAGGCAGCGCGGGATATACGCAACCCGTGTTCGGCGCCACCACCTACGCCCAGCTCAAGGGCGACGGTTATACCTTCAAGGACATGAACCGCAACGGCAAGATTGACCCGTACGAAGACTGGCGCCTGCCGGCCGAGGACCGCGCGGACGACCTGCTGTCGCGCATGACCCTCGATGAAAAGGCCGGCCTGATGATGCATGGCACGGCACCCACCGTGGCCGACCCCACCGGCATCGGCCAGGGCGGCGCGTACGACCTGACGGCCCTGCAAGACCTGATCGTCAAGCAGTACGTCAACACCTTCATCACGCGCATGGCGGGCGACACGGCCAATATGGCTTCCCAGTACAACAAGGTGCAGGCCCTGAGCGAAACGTCGCGCCACGGCATCCCTGTTTCCATCAGCACGGACCCGCGCCACCATTTCCAGTACACTGTGGGCGCCAGCGCCGGCACGAAGGGTTTCTCCCAGTGGCCTGAAACCCTGGGCCTGGCCGCCATCGGCGACGATGCGCTGGTGCGCCGCTTCGGCGACATCGCGCGCCAGGAATACCTGGCCGTCGGCATCACGCAGGCGCTGTCGCCGCAGGCCGACCTGGCCACCGAGCCGCGCTGGTCGCGCATCAACGGCACCTTTGGCGAAGACGCGGACCTGGCCAAGCGCATGGTGCAGCACTATATCGAGGGCTTCCAGGATGGGAACACGGGCCTGCACGACGGCAGCGTGGTGGCCGTCGTCAAGCACTGGGTCGGCTATGGCGCCACGAAAGAGGGTTTCGACGGCCACAATTACTACGGCCGCTACATGACCTACCCGGGCAACAACTTCGCCTACCACGTGAAACCGTTCGAAGGCGCCTTCACGGCCAAGGCGGCTTCCGTCATGCCGACCTACGCTCTGCCGGACGGCAAGATCACCATCGACGGCATCACCCTGGAACAGGTGGCGGCCGGCTTCAGCAAGACCATGCTGACGGATCTGCTGCGCGGCAAATACGGCTTCGAAGGCGTCATCCTGTCCGACTGGGGCATCACGTCCGACTGCGACGCCAACTGCCGCAACGGCACGGCGCCCGGCGTCGCGCCTTCCTTCATGGGTTTTGGCACGCCGTGGGGCATGGAAGACGCCACCAAGGCAGAGCGTTACGTGAAGGCCGTGACGGCGGGGATGGACCAGTTTGGCGGCGTGACGGAAGCGCCGTACCTGACGCAGGCCGTGCAGCGCGGCCAGCTGACGGAGGAGCGCATCAACGCTTCGGCGCGGCGCATCCTGATCCAGAAATTCAAGCAGGGCCTGTTCGAGCATCCGTTCGTCGATGCGGCCAAGGCGGCCAGCACCGTGGGCAAGGCGGAGTTCATCGAGGCGGGCCTGGATGCGCAGCGCCGCTCGCTGGTCCTGCTGGAAAACAAGGACAAGGTCTTGCCGCTGGCGGCCACCGTCAAGAAAGTCTACCTGTACGGCATTGATGCTGCCGTGGCCAAACAGTACGGCTACACGGTGGTCGCCACGCCGCAGGAAGCGGACGTGGCCCTGCTGCGCGTGGCCGCGCCGTATGAAACCCTGCACCCGAACTACATCTTCGGCAGCATGCAGCACGAGGGCCGCCTCGATTACGTGGATGGCAATGCAGACTACGAGGCGATCAAGAACGCGGCAAAGTTCGCGCCGAAGACGGTGGTGACCGTGTACCTGGACCGCCCGGCCATCCTCGGCAACGTGCAGGACAAGGCCAGCGCCATCCTCGCCAACTTCGGCGTGAGCGACGGCGCGCTGTTCGATGTCCTGACGGGCAAGGCCAAGCCGCAGGGCAAGCTGCCGTTCGAGCTGCCATCGTCGATGGCCGAAGTGCAGGTGCAGAAGTCGGACGTGCCGTATGACACGGCCCATCCGCTGTACAAGTTCGGTTACGGCCTGGCGTACTAAGAACGCCTAACGTACTAACAACGCCTAACAAAACCGTAGCGAGCGGAAGGGAGTTGCGGTCGAGAAGCGCAACTGTACGAAGGTACAGTGAGCATCGCAGGCCGTAAATCACGACGCGCAGCAGGTTTTGATAGGCGTTCAACGCAGGGAAATCCAGCTGCGCTCCTGCACGGAGCGCAGCGCGGCGGCTATCAGCCGGTCCACCTCGTAGCCGTCGCGGAAGGTGGGCCAGACGGGCTGGCCGCCGGCGATGGCCTGCAGAAAGTCGCGCGCTTCGATGACGATCTGCTCGTTGTAGCCGGTGCCGTGCCCGGCGCCCTGGCTGAACGCCAGGTAGTCGGGGTGGGCGGGCCCCATCAGCAGGCGCTGGAAACCCTGGCGCTGCGCGGGGCGGCCGGCGTCGTACAGCCATAATTCGTTCTGGTTTTCCTGGTCGAAGGCGAGCGCGCCTTTCGTCCCCGTGATGCGGTAGGTGTATCCCATCTTGCGCCCGGCCGCCACGCGGCTGAAGGTCAGGGCGCCCAGCGCGCCGCTGGCAAAGCGCAGCATCACATTTCCCTGGTCGTCATTTTCCACCGCTTCCATGCCATTCTGGCCCTGGCGTTGCGCATGTACCGTGTTCATGTCGGCCACGAGAGAGTCGACGGGGCCGCCCAGGCGCAAGGCCAGGTTGAGCAAGTGCGAACCCACGTCGGCCAGCGCGCCGGCACGCGTTGCCGTCGCCTCGCGCGTGCGCCACGAGGCAGGCGCGCGCGGGTCGTGCAGATAGTCTTCCACGTGTTCGGCGGCGACGTGGATGATCTCGCCGATTTCGCCCGATTCGATGATGTGCCGCGCCAGCTGGCTGGCCGGCGTGCGGATGTAGTTATAGCCCACCATGTTGGCCACGCCCGCGCTTTCCGCCGCCTGCGCAAGCTGCAGGGATTCGGCGGCCGTCATGCCCAGCGGCTTTTCGCAGAACACGGGCTTGCCCAGGGCCAGTGCGGCCAGCACGATGTCCTTGTGCGTGGCCGGCGGCGTGGCGACGATGATGGCGTCGATGGCGGGGTCGGCCACCAGCGCGTGCCAGTCGCCCGTGGAGCGGTTCCAGCCCAGTTCCTGAGCGCTGCGGGCGGCGCCTTCCGCGCTGCTGGTGCTGATGCATTCGCATACGGGATTGAGGGCGGTGGGAAAAATGCTGCGCACGGCCTTGTAGGCGATGGTGTGGGCCTTGCCCATGTAGCCGGCGCCGACCAGGCCGATGTTGATGTTTTGCATAGGGAGTCTCCGAGGGTGTCGCGATAGGGGATCAAGCTTGCTGGCGCCAGGCATGGCTGTCCAGGGCGTCGAGGAAGCGGGCGGCGGGCCAGTGCTGCGCCAGCGCTTCGTGCATCAGCTGCTGCTGCGTGGGCGGCGCCATGCCGTCTATGGGCTGGTCGCGATCGAGGTTGCTGGGGAAGGCGTAGCCTTCGGCGCAGGCGGCAATCGCGTGAACAATGCCATCGCTGGACAGGGTTCCCACTGCCCGCAAGGCCTGCAGGGCCGGATACAGGGCGGCGCTCATGGCGCGGCGGTCCAGCGCTTCCATGGCGCGTCCGAATGGCGACGACACTTGCAGCAGATTGGCCATGCGGCGGATGTCGGACGACCGGTTATGGCCCGCCGCGTGGAACAGGGCGGGATTGAAGAAGACGGCGTCGCCTTGGGACAGCGGCAGCTGCACGCAATGCCGGGCGAAATAGTCGCGGAAGGGCGGCTGCTGCCAGGCGAGGAAACCGGCCTGGTAGCGCTGCGAATACGGCAGGTACAGCGTGGGACCGGATTCGACCGGCATGTCGCAGTGGGCGACGGCGCCCTGCAAGGTCAATAGCATCGACATCTGGTGCACGGGCGCCGGGTAGGCGGCGCAGCTGGCCGCACTCTGGAAACCCAGGTGATAGTCGCGGTGCGGCGCCTGGGCCGCACCGCCCGGGTTGACGACGTTCACTTGCGCCGTCATCTGGTAGGCGGGCCCGAGCCAGGCCTCGGCGATCCATGCGAAGACGGGATTGGCGTAGTAGCGCGCGAACGCCTCGGGCGCGCGCAGACACAGTTTTTGCTGGGCGTTCCAGATGCGGTCGTTCGCCCCCGGTTTGGCGAAATGGTCGCCGCCCGCCTGGCCGCTCGCATGCTGTTCGGCGATCAGCGCGCGGAAGACGTCGCTGACCTGTTCCAGCGTCGCCATGTCGTCGACGGCGCGCTGGAGCACGATCAGGCCGGGACCATCCATCAAAGCCTTGCCCCATTCGGCCTGCAGCGCGCGCAGCGATGCGGTACTGGCGGCCAGCGCACGCACCTGGTCGCAGTCGTAGACGAGGATATTGTTCTCCACCGCAGCGGCGTGGGGATAGTCGGCCAGTGTCGTGCCTTGGCTGACGGTGGCGATGAAATCATCGAGCTGGCAATCTTGCGGCGACAGCCAGAAGGGGGCGGGCGGCGCGGCGTCTGTGGTGGTCATGCGGTGTCTCCTGATGTTTTAAGTTGTAGAATCAGTATAGGGATGAAGGTCCGCATTTTTCATCAGGAAAACCATCAAAAAACCATCAATTGCCATGGACATCGCATGACGCATCCGTTTCCCGTCAAGGTCGTGGCGCTGCAGGCTGGCGTCAGCGCGGCGACCGTCGACCGCGTGATCAGGCAGCGCGGGGGCGTGCATGCGAATACCGTGCGCCGCGTGATGCAGGCGCTCGACGAGCTGGCGCGGCAAAGCACGCAGGTGGGCCTGGCCGGCAGGAAGTTCATGCTCGACGTATTGATGGTGGCGCCTCGCCGCTTTACGGATGCCGTGCGCGCCGCACTCGAATCGGAACTGCCGTCCCTGCATCCGGCCGTGCTGCGTTCGCGCTTTCACCTGCGTGAAACCCTGGAAGTGGCGGGCATCGTCGAGCAGCTGGAACGCATCCGCAAGAACGGCAGCCACGGCGTGCTGCTGAAAGCACCGGACTTGCCGTCGGTGGCCGAGGCGGTAGGCCGGCTGGTGGCGGCCGGCATTCCCGTCGTGACCCTGGTGACGGATTTGCCAGCTTCCGCGCGCCGCAGCTACGTGGGCATGGATAACCGCGCGGCGGGCGAGACGGCGGCCTGCCTGATCGGCCAGTGGCTGGGAGCTGGCAAGCGGCCCAGGAAGCAGCAAGTGCTGGTGACCCTGAGCAGCAACCGTTTTCATGGCGAGGAAGAGCGCGAGATCGGCTTTCGCCGCGCGCTGCGCGAACGGCACCGCCATTTATCCATCGTCGAAGTGAGCGAAGGCCACGGCATCGACGGCGCCACGGGTGCGCTGGTGCGTGAAGCACTGGCTACGCATCCAGGCATCGCCGCCGTGTATTCGATCGGCGGCGGCAATGCCGCCATCGTGCAGGCATTCGCGCAGGCGGGTCGGCCTTGCCAGGTCTTCATCGGCCACGACCTCGATGCGGACAACGTGGCGCTGCTCAAGTCGGGCGCCATCCAGGCCGTGCTGCACCACGACCTGGGCCAGGACATGCGCCGCGCGTGCCAGGAAATCCTGCGGGCGCAGGGCGCGCTGCCGGCCCTGGCGCAGACACCGCCCTTGTCCGCCATCCAGATCGTCACGCCATGGAACCTGCCCGCACGGAACGGTGTGAATTGACAGGCATGCGAGGCTGGCCGATACTCGCCGCTTCGCTCATCGCTCACCTCAGGAAGGAATCCCCCGATGTCCGTTACTCCGCAATTGTGCAAGACCGTGCTGGTAGCCGCGCTTGCAAGCGCGCTGGCCATGCCGGCCCTGGCCGCCGTCCCTGCAACTGTCGGCGCTTCATCGGCCTGGGTTGAAGCGAGCAACCGCAACGCGGCCATCGTGCTGGCGGCGCAGGCGCAGTTCTCGCCCGAAGACGCCTCCGATACGGGCCTGGTCCAGTACGACGGCCTGGCCGCCGACCTGGGACCGAATATCGTCGAGCGCCAGGTGGCGGCGCTGCAGCAGGCGCGCGCGCAATTGCAGCAAAAGCTGGAACTGGAACGCGACGAGCGCATACGCCAGGACCTGGAAATCCTGATCGGCGCCGTCGACCAGCAAATCATGGGCACGCAGCTGGAAGCCAAGTACACCCTGCCGTGGGTCGACGTGCCGCAAATGGTCTTTGGCAGCATGCAAAGCCTGCTGCAGGAGCAGCGCCCGGCCGCGCGCCGCGCCAAGGCGCTTGAACGCCTGCGGCGCTACGTGGGCCAGTTCCCGGGCAGCACGCCGATTACGCAGCAGGCCAGGGCGCGCTTCGCGGAAAAGATCGGCCAGCCTGGCCTGGCGGGCCCCGTGCGCCTGCAGGTGGAGCAGTCGCTGGAAAACGTGCCCACGTATATTGCCGGCATCCGCAAGCTGTTCGCCGACATGAAGATCACGGGCGCGGAAAGCGCGCTGGCGGCCATGGAGCAGCAGCTGAACGAATACGCGGCGTGGGAAAAGCAAGTGGTGCTGCCCCTGTCTCGGACGGATTTCCGCATGGCGCCCGAGCTGTATGCATTTCGCCTGAAACAGGTGGGCATCGACATCGCGCCGCGCGCATTGGTCGAGCGGGCGCAGGTGGCCTACCTGGAAACGCGCGCCGCCATGCAGGCGCTGGCGCCCGTGGTGGCGGCCAAGCTGGCGCTGAAGGGCGTCGACGGCACGGATTACCGCCAGGTGCTGCGTGCGCTGAAAGCCGATTCCATCCCGAATGAGCAGCTCGAGGCGCACTACAAGGGCGTCAATACGCAGCTGGAACAGCGCATCGCCCGGCAGCGCGTGGTCGATATTCCTGCGCGCGCCATGACCATGCGCCTGGCCTCCGCCGCCGAATCGGCGGCCCAGCCGGCGCCGCATATGCGTCCGCCTCCGCTGATCGGCAATACGGGAGAACACGGCCAGTTCGTCCTGCCCGTCAGCAATCCGGCCGCCAGCGGCAAGGGCGAAGCGTATGACGATTTCAATTTCGCGGGCGCCGCCTGGACCCTGAGCGCGCACGAAGGCCGCCCCGGCCACGAGCTGCAGTTCAGCGCGATGGTGGAGCGGGGCGTGTCGCAGGCGCGCAGCCTGTACGCGTTCAACAGCGTCAACGTGGAAGGCTGGGCGCTGTACGCGGAAGCGGAGATGATTCCGTACGAGCCGGCCGAAGGGCAGTTCATCGCGCTGCAGTTCCGCATGCTGCGCGCGGTGCGCGCCATGCTCGACCCGATGCTGAACCTGGGGCAGGTCACGCGCGAGGAGGCGGGGCACATCCTGACGGATGAAGTGATGCTGTCGAAACCGATGGCGCGCCAGGAGCTGGACCGCTATACCTTCAACATGCCGGGCCAGGCCGGCAGCTATTTCTATGGCTATACGCGCATCCTGCAACTGCGCGCGGAAACGGAGCTGGCGCTGGGCGATAAGTTCGACCGCCTGGCCTTAAACAACTTCCTGCTGGGGCAGGGCTTGCTGCCGCCGGAGCTGCTGGCCAAGGCCGTGCGCGAACACTTCATTCCCGAGCAGAGAAAAGCGAAGGGCTGACGCCACGGCACGGGAGCGGCAAGGAAGGGGAATTTTGCCGCGCCTCTTCTCTTGCCAGTCGTATAATGACGCTCATTGTGCCGGCCACCCAGGAGTTCCACTTGCAGCTACCGATCCGTTATCCGAACATGCCGCAACTGCTGCTGAAGGCCCGCGACAGCCTGCTCCAGCATTTCCGCCCCATCCTCAATCACTTCGGCGTGACGGAGCAGCAGTGGCGCATCATGCGCGCGCTGAATGAAAGCCCGACCCTGGAACCGCGCGAGCTGTGCGAGATCTGCCAGATTTCCAGTCCCAGCATGAGCGGCATCCTCGCGCGCATGGAAGAAATCGGCCTGATCGGGCGCAGCAAGTTCGAAGGCGACCAGCGCCGCCGCAAGGTGCACCTGTCGGAAGCGGGCGCCAGCCTGCTGATGCAGATGGGTAAACTCATCGACCTGCAATATGCCCACCTGGAAGCGGCTTACGGCAAGCAGGTGTTCGAAGACATGCGGCGCGCCCTGGAAGCGTTCATTGCCCTTGAAGCCTTGCCGGTGGCGCCCGCCATCCTGCGCTGAGCGGCAACCCCTCCCATCTCCCCGTTCCGAACGCCATCGGGCGCGTGTTTTCAGCATGCGCCGCCGCTGCTTTTCCCATGCCTGTCCCTGTGATTTCCCCGTGCTGAGGGGCGTGCGCCATCACGTCCGCCGGTTTTGCTATAAGACTACGCCCGACAGTCAATCACTTACATGTGAGTAAATAAGCGTATAATTTGTTCCACTTGATCCAAATCAAGAAGAACAGCGGACGCCCGTATCCATGGATGGGGCGGCAACGCGGCGCCACGCCCGTATTTCGCCAGATAAAACAGCAAAGTCAGGAAAAAAATGAACACACCATGCATGCGCGCTGCGGCGCTGGCCGTCTCCACGCTCGTTGGCGCAAACGTTTGCGCCCAAAGCAATGTCACCATTTACGGCGTGGTCGACGCGGCCACCGCCTACGCGAGCAACCAGGGCGGCAACTCGAATACCTATATGCGCAGCGGCAGCTTGTCCGCCAGCAAGATCGGCTTCCAGGGCGTGGAAGACCTGGGCGGCGACCTGAAGGCGCTGTTCCTGCTGGAAAACGGCTTTGAAAGCGATACGGGCGCGCAAAGCTCGGCCAGCTCGCTGTTCAACCGCCAGGCTTACGTGGGCTTGCAGTCGGCAGCCTACGGCACCGTGACGGCCGGGCGCCAGTACACGCCGTACTATCTGCTGGTCGGTTCGCTGGCGTCGAGCAATGTCTTGACGGGCGCCACCGGCGCCCACCCGGGCGACATCGACGGCCTCGACACGACCGTGCGCATCAGCAATTCCGTCACCTACAGCATGCCCGCCTGGCGCGGCTTGCAGGCCAGCGCGCAATACGGCTTTGGCGAAGCGGCCGACGGCAATGCCGCAGGCAGCAGCTTCAGCGCCGCCGTCAAGTACAGCGCGGCGCCAGCCGAATTCGCGCTCGGCTATCTGAAATTGAAAAACGGGCAGAATGGCGCCGGCTGGAGCGACAACGCCTCGGGCAGCTTCGGCATTTCCGCCATCAACCGGGGCTACGCCTCGGCGGAAAGCATTGCATTCATCGCCGCCAGCGCGCGCTACACCATGGGCAAGTGGATGGTGGGCGCCAATGCCAGCAACGTGCAGTACGAGGCCGGCAGCCGCTCGGCCTTCCGCGACACGGCCATCTTCAACACGGCCGGCCTGATCTCGAGCTGCCAACTGACGCCGCAGTGGTTCCTGTCCGCCGGCTACAGCGATACCTTCGCCAGCCACGCCAACGGCATCGCCGACCGCGCGCGCTACCGCCAGCTGTCGTTCGAACAGAATTACGCACTGTCGAAGCGCACGGCGATCTACCTGATCGAAGCGCGCCAGCTGGCGCGCGGCCAGACCCTGGGCCAGGACGGCGCCATCGTCAATGCCGTCGCCTCGGTCGGCGATTCGCAAAACGGCACGCCGTCGTCGAACGGCGGCCAGACGGTGGTGATGGTCGGTCTCAAGCATTCTTTCTGAACGGTTGCTGAACTCACGGGAGCTTCAATTGGACGCTACACACAATAAGGAGGGGCGCGGCCCCCTGAATCCCGGCCGCCGCATGGTGCTGGCCGGCTTGCTGTCGGCGTCGGCCGCGGCGCTGATTCCCTGGGCGCTGGCCGAACCGGTCGCCAATGCGGAGCAGGGCGCCTTCCTCGGCGTGTCGGCCATGCTGGTGGGGCGGCAAGTGCTCGACCCCGTGCTGGCCACGCGCCTGTATGACGCGCTGGCGGCGCAGGACGCCGCCTTTCCCGCGAAGGTGCGCGCGCTGCTGGCCCTGATCAATGCGCAGGGCTTGCAGGCGGCGGGCCTGCAGGAAGCGCTCGACGGGCTGGACCCGGCCCAGTCGGCGCTGGCGGCCTTGCCGCGCCAGATCGCCAGCGCCTGGTACCTGGGCATCGTCGGCACGGGCGAGGCGGCCGTCTGCGTCGCCTACGAGCAGGCCTTGAACGCGGCCGTCGTCGCCGACGTGCTCAAGCCTCCCACGTATTCCTACGGCGCCTACGGCAGCTGGGCCAGAAAACCAATTTAAGGAGCCATCATGGCTGAAGAACTCTCCGCCGATTACCTCGTGATCGGCTCCGGCATCATCGGCTCCCTGGCCGCGCGCAAGCTGGCGCTGGCGGGCGCCTCGGTGCTGATCCTGGAAGCGGGCCCGCGCGTGTCGCGCGGCGAAATCGTCGCCCGTTTCCGCAACACGACGCGCCGCAGCGACTGGATGTCGCCGTATCCATCGGTGGCCACGGCGCCGCACCCGATCTACCAGCCGAAGGACAACGGCTACCTGGTGCAGGCCGGCCCGTATCCGTACCCGGCCGAATACATCCGCCAGCTCGGCGGCACTTCGTGGCACTGGGCCGCGCAGGCGTGGCGCAACGTGCCGAACGACTTCCGCATCCATACCCTGTATGGCGTGGGCGTCGACTGGCCGATCAGCTATGCGGACCTGGAGCCGTTCTATCAGGAAGCGGAAGACATCATGGGCGTCTCCGGTGCCGACAATACGGGGTCGCCGCGCCAGCTGCCGTTCCCGATGGACCTGGTGACGGAGCCGTACGCCATGCGCCGCATCCGCGAGCGCCTCGACCCCGCATATAAAGTGGTGGGCAACACGGTGGCGCGCAACAGCGTCAGCTACGATGGCCGCCCGGCCTGCTGCGGCAACAATAGTTGCCAGCCTATCTGTCCCATCGACGCGCAATACCACGGCGGCATCGCCGCGCTGCAGGCGGAAGCGGCCGGCGTCAAGATCGTCTGCAACGCCAACGTCTACAAGCTGGAACACGATGCGCAGGGCCGTATCACGGCCGCCCTGTACTACGACGTGGACAAGAACAGCCACCGGGTCACGGCCAAGACCTTTATTCTGGCGGCCAACGGCATCGAAAGCCCACGTTTGCTGCTCGTTTCCGCTTCGGACAAATACCCGAACGGCCTGGCCAACAGCAGCGACATGGTGGGCCGCAACCTGATGGACCACCCGAGCACCTCGATCACCTTCGACGCCGATGAAGACCTGTGGCTGGGCCGAGGCCCGCAAAGCCCCAATTCCATCAACACCATGCGCGATGGCGATTTCCGCAGCCGGCATTCGCCGTACCGGCTCGATTTCACGAACATCTCGAGAGTCGATGGCGCCACCAGGGAACTGATCGGCAAGGGTGTCTTCGGCGAAGCATTCGAACAGCAACTGCGTTTCCGCTCGGCCCGTGAAATGAGCCTGAAAAACGTGCTGGAAGTGCTGCCGAACCGGGAAAATCGTATCACCCTCAGCAGCGAAAAAGATGCCTTGGGCATTCCCAAGCCGCAGGCGCATTATGCGATCGACGAGTACACGAAGCGGGGACACGAGCGCTCGAAGCAGGATTTCGAGCGCATCGCCAAACTGATGGGCGGCACCAATTTGCGTCACAGCAAGGAAGGCGTGTTCGCCAACAACCAGCACATCTGCGGCACCCTGTCGATGGGTTCCGATCCGGCCAAGGCCGTGTGCGACCAGTGGGGCCGCACATTTGATCACGCCAACTTGTTCCTGTGCAGCACGGGCGTGCTGCCCACGTCCGGCACCTGCAATTCGACGGAAAACGGCCTGGCCGTGGCGCTGCGCACCGTCAAGCACATCCTCGACGAACAACAGGGAGGAACGGCATGATGGCGATCTTCAGACTGGCGGCCGGCGCCGCCTTGCTGTCCCTGGCCTTGCCCGTGCTGGCGGCGCCAGCGCCGGGTGCGGACGTGCAGGCGGTCGAACGCGGCCGCTACCTGGCCACGGCCGGCGACTGCATCGCCTGCCACAGCGTGCCTGGCGGCAAGCCGATGGCGGGCGGCCTGGCCCTGGCCACGCCGCTGGGCGCCATCGTTGCCACCAACATCACGCCATCGAAAACGCATGGCATCGGCAACTACACGCTGGCGCAGTTTTCCGCCGCCGTGCGTCACGGCGTGCGGGCCGACGGCGCCAATCTGTACCCGGCCATGCCCTACACGGCCTACGCCAAGGTGACGGATGACGACACGGCCGCCCTGTACGCCTACTTCATGCATGGCGTGGCGGCGGTGGATACGGCGCCGGCGCACAAGACGGACTTGCCGTTCCCGTTCAATATCCGTTTGTCGATGGCGGGCTGGAACCTGCTCTTCCTCGACAAGAAGCCGTTCGTGGCCGATACGTCGAAGAGCATGGAGTGGAACCGTGGCGCCTACCTGGCGCAAGGCCTGGCCCACTGCACCACGTGCCACACGCCGCGCAATGCGCTGATGGCGGAGCAGCTGTCGAAGGAGCTGGGCGGCGCCGACCTGGGCACGTGGTACGCGCCGAACATCACGTCGGACGTCAACAGCGGCGTGGGTGGCTGGAGCCAGCAAGACCTGGCCGGCTACCTGCGCACGGGCCGCGCCGCGCACCGGGGGCAGGCGGCCGGACCAATGGCCGAAGCCATCGACCATAGCCTGAAGCACCTGAGCGACGCGGACTTGAACGCCATCGCGCACTACATCAAGAGCGTGCCCGCCATCCGCGACAAGGCGGACGTGAAACCGGTGACGCAATGGGGCCAGGCTGGCGACGAGTTGAGCAGCATCCGCGGCGTGCCGCTGCCGCAAAACCTGAACACGATGTCGGGTGCGCAGCTGTACGATGCGCAGTGCGCCAGCTGCCACCAGACGAAGGGCGAGGGCAGTTTCGACGGCAGCTTGCCGCCGCTGTTCCACAACTCGGCGACGGGCCGCGGCAACAGCAACAACCTGGTGATGGCGATCCTCGATGGCGTGGAACGGCAGGACGGCAAGGGTAGCCATGCCGGCCACCTGATGCCCGCCTTCCGCCAGACCCTGTCGGACGAGCAGATCGTCACCCTCGGCAATTACGTGCAGCGGATGTACGGCAATCCCGCCATCAAGGTGACGGCCGAGCAGGTGACGACCTTGCGCAATGGCGGCGCGCCGTCGAACCTGATCGGCCTTGCCCGCGCGGGCATCATCGTTGGCGTGCTGGTGCTGCTGGCCTTGCTGCTGTGGTGGCGGGGACGGCGGCGCAGGGAAGCATCCGCAGCGTAAAAATACACCCTGAAGCAAAGGCCGGGGTCAGACCCGACAGGGTCTGACCCTTTTTTTACGCGGAATTTTGCAACTGGTTTGCATCTGCCGGAATTATGTACTATCATTAGTTACATGAGGCGCGACAGCAAACTATCATCGATCCTCCATGTGCTGCTGCACATGGCCCATGCGGGACGCCCGATGACGTCCGAGGAACTCTCCGCTTACCTGGACACCAACCCTGTGCTGGTGCGGCGCGTGATGGCCGGCTTGCGCGAGCGCGGCTACGTGGCGTCGGACAAGGGCCATGGCGGCGGCTGGCGCATCGTCTGCGACCTGCACCAGGTGACCTTGCAAGATACCTACGTGGCCGTGGGGTCGCCCACCATCTTCGCCATGGGCAACCGCGTCGATCAGCCGGGCTGCCTGGTCGAGCAGGTGGTCAACCAGTCGCTGGCCGGCGCCTTCGACGAAGCCGAGGCGCTGCTGATCCGGCGCCTTGGCGCCGTCACCCTGGCCGACCTGGCCGACCGTTTCAGCCAACAATACGCCACACACAAAGGAGCACCGCATGCACATTCCTGAATCGCCTGGCATTCCGTTCGATGCCATCATCATCGGCGGCAGCTACGCGGGCCTGTCCGCCGCCACGCAACTGGCGCGCGCCCGCCGCCGCGTGCTGGTGATCGACGGCGGCCAGCGCCGTAACCGCTACGCCAGCCATTCCCACGGTTTCCTGACCCAGGACGGCAGCGGCACGGCCGCCATCGCGGCCGAGGGCAAGGCGCAGCTGATGGCGTATGCCACCGTCACTTGGCGGGACGGCATGGCCGTGCAGGCGGCGGCCAGCGGCGATGGCGATGGTTTTGATGTGACCCTGGCGGACGGTCATGTCGTGCACGGCCGCCGCCTCGTGCTGGCCACCGGCGTGATCGATGAACTGCCGCCCGTCGACGGCCTGGCCGAGCGCTGGGGCGGCAGCGTCTTTCACTGCCCGTACTGCCACGGCTATGAACTGGAGCAGGGTGCCATCGGCGTGCTGGCCACCGGCCCCCTGTCCATGCACCATGCCTTGATGCTGCCCGACTGGGGCACGGTCACTTTTTTCCTGAATGGCGCGTTCGAGCCTGATGCGGCGCAGCTGGCGCAACTGGAGGCGCGCGGCGTAACTTTGGTACGCGCGCCCGTGGCGCGGATCGACGCGGTGGCCGATGTGGTCATGGCGGACGGCAGCCGCCACGCGATGGCCGGCCTGTTCGTGGCGACCCGCACGCGCCTGGCCAGTTCCCTGGCCGGCGAATTGGGCTGCGCGCTGGAAGAGGGACCCATGGGGCCGTTCGTGCGCACCGACGAGCAAAAGGCCAGCAGCGTGCCTGGCGTCTTTTGCTGCGGCGACGCGGGCCGCACGGCGGGCAGCGTGGCGTTCGCGGTGGCCGATGGCGCCATGGCCGGCGTGGCGGCGCACCGTTCGCTGATGTTCGGACTCGATCAGGCGGCAAAACCGCCGTCGATCTTCAGCCCGGCGCCCGTGACGAACGCCGCTTCCGCGCTGGTCAGGTAAGCGACCATGCCGGCGATTTCATCGGCCGTGCCGTGGCGGGGCAGGGCCATCAAGCCGTGCATCAGGTCGGCGAAGTCGCCCGTCGGCGGGTTCATGTCCGTGGCGACGGGGCCCGGTTCCACGTTGTTGATGGTGATGCCGCGCGGGCCCAGGTCGCGCGACAGGCCTTGCGTCAGGCCGCTCAGCGCCGATTTGCTCATGGCGTAGGCGGCCGCGCCGCCGAACGGCATGCGGTGCGCATTCGTGCTGCCGATGTTGATGATGCGCCCGCCCGTCGGCATGTGCGCCACGGCCGCCTTGATGGCGACGAACACGGCGCGCACGTTGACGTTCAAGGTCTTGTCGAAGTCTTCCAGCGAAAAATCGTCGATGGCGCCGGGCAGGAACACGCCCGCATTGTTGACGAGGATGTCGACACGGCCAAACTGCGCCGCCACCTTGGCGATGGCCGCCGTCAGGGCGGTGGCGTCGGCCGCATCAGCCTGCACGCCCAGGGCCTTGCCGCCGGCCGCTTCCACCTTGGCGGACAGCGCCTGCGCTTCGGCGGCGGAACTTTGATAGGTGAAGACGACGTTGGCGCCCTGGCTGGCAAGGCGGCGCACGATGGCGGCGCCGATGCCGCGCGAGCCGCCCGTCACGAACGCGATCTTGTCTTGCAGTGGCAAAGAGGTGCTGGTGGAGGCTTGGGTTTGCATGATGAGCTTTCTAGGTAAGAAGTTGAGGAATTCAGTATCTGCCTTTCATTCCTGCCGCGCTAGCCATGAATCGCTACAATCACTTTCAACCATTGCTATCAAATGAGCGGGTAGAATAGGCATATGGAAGCCCTCAATCACTTGCAATCGTTTGTGCTGTCTGCCGAGCTGGGCAGCTTTTCGGCGGCCGCGCGCCGCCTGGGACTGACGCCGGCCGCCGTCAGCAAGAACGTGGCGCGCCTGGAAGCGAGTCTGGGGCTGCGGCTGTTCCAGCGCAGCACGCGCCGCCTGACCCTGACGGAAGGGGGCGAGCGTTTCCTGCAGCAGATCGGCGGCGCCCTGTCCACCTTGCGCGAGGCGATCGCCGGAGTGGCGGAAGAGGGCGGCCAGCCGGCCGGCATACTGAAAATCAGCATGGCGCCATCGTTCGGACGCAGCTACGTGGTGCCCCTGTTGGGCGACTTCATCGCCCGCTACCCCGGCGTCATCCCCGACTGCCATTTCGACAACCGGCAAGTGGACCTGGTCGGCGAAGGGTTTGACGTCGCCATCGGCGGCGGCATCGAACTGACGCCGGGCGTGGTGGCGCGCGAGCTGGGCCACGCCCACATCGTCGCCACGGCGTCGCCCGCCTTCATGCGGGGCAAGGCCATGCCCGTGCACCCGTCTGACCTAGCGCACTTCGACGGCGTGGCGCGCCGCTCGGCCGGCAGCGGCAGATTGCGCAGCTGGATACTGCGTGACGGATCGGGCGGCGAAGGCGTGGCCGAATGCCGGCCGCGCGCCATCTTCGACGATCCGGAAGCGATGGCGCAGGCGGCCATCCTCGGTGTCGGCGTGGCCCTGCTGCCCATGCCGCACGCGCTGGCCCATTTGCGCAGCGGCGCCCTGATCCGTTTGCTGCCCGGCTGGCATGCCGACTCCGGCCCCTTGTCCGTGTACTATCCGAGCAAGAAACTGCTGCCCGCGAAGACGCGCGTGTTCGTCGATTTCCTGCTGGAGCAGTTCCGCCAGCGCGATTTCGCCGCGCAGATACGGCCCGATTAAACAATGAAAGATCGTATGCCTGACAACTACAGCCTGTTTTATACCTACGACGCCGATCAGCCGGCCCGCTTCCAGGAGGCGCGCGTCTTTGGCACGACCGTGTGGACGGCCAGCGGCGCGGCCATGACCTGGGGTGCGGAGACGCGCACGCAGTATGCGAGCGTAGCCGAAGCGCAGGCCGCCTATCTGTCCCATTGCGATGCGGCTGTCGCCGGTGGCCATACCCTGGCGCGCGCCATGCTCGTCGACCCTGCCGTCTTTGATTTCGCGCTGCTGCAAACACTGGTGGCGGACGCCGCGCGCCTGGCGTTTGGCGCCGTGCGTCGTGCCCATCCGGAGCGGCACATCAACGCTTACGCGCTGGTCAGCGACGACAGCGCCATGACCATCGGCCCGGCGGCCAACAGCCGCGAAGCGCTGGCAGCGTCGGAATACGGCGAAGAGATGTTGTGGAATCCGGCCGAATGGGCGTTTGAGGATGGGGTCGCGTATTTCGACGGCGCCTACCGCTTGCTGCTGCAGGCGCACCGCGACTTGCCGTTCGACGTCGATTTCGGCGCCTTCCGTAGCGGCGTGTTTGACGCCTGCATCGCGGCGCTGGCGCAGCTCGATGCCGAAGGCTGTTTTGGTGCGGGTGCGCAGCGCGACGATTTCGTGCTGCTGTTCGAGGTCAGCGACAGCGAAGCGGTGGAAGGCGCGATGGAGCGATTGAATCCGCCTGCCGTGGCGGCGCGTTTCGCGGCGTGGATGGCCAGCTGGGAGGAGTGAAGCTTACGCCGCCACCAGCCTGAGCCTTGTAATCTCCGCCGGCGCGCCGATGCGTTTCGGCGGGCCCCAGTAACCGGTGCCGCGGCTCACATAAATCCACAAGCGGCCTTGCCGGTGCAGGCCCGCCACATACGGCTGCTGCAGCGGCACGAACAGATTCCAGGGCCAGAACTGCCCGCCGTGCGTATGGCCCGACAATTGCAGGTCGTAGCCGGCCGCTTCGGCCTCGGGCGCGCTGCGCGGCTGGTGCGCCAGCAGGATGCGGGGGATGTCGGCGGGGGCGCCGGCGATGGCCGCTTGCGGGTCGCTCTTTTGGGCCGGGTCGAAGCTGCCCGCATTGAAATCGGTGACGCCGGCCAGGGCCATGCGCGCGCCGTCGTGCTCGAGCACCGTGTGTTCGTTCATCAGCACGCGCAAGCCCAGGCGGCGGAACTCCGCCACCCACGGCGCGGCGCCCGAATAGTATTCGTGGTTGCCCGTGACGAGGAAGACGCCGTGGCGCGCGCGCAGCTCGCCCAGCGGTGACGTGTGGCTGGCCAGCTGCGCCACCGTGCCGTCGACCACGTCGCCCGTGATGGCGATGATGTCCGCCCGCAGGCCGTTGGCGCGCGCGACGATGGCTTCCACGTAGGCGCGCTTGATGGTGGCGCCCACGTGGATGTCGCTCAATTGAACGATGGTCAATCCCTGCAAGGCGGCCGGCAGGCCGGCAATCGGCACCGTCACTTCGCGCACGCGCGCCACACGGCGGGCGTTGATGAAACCGACGGCGGTGGCCAGCAGCGCCAGAACGAGGACGGCTACGGCGGACGCCTGCGCGTGCGGGCGGGCGGCGGGAATCAGCAGGGTCAGTTCGCGCAGCACGGTGAGCACGAACAGCGAGGAAAAAAAGCCCATGCACAGCGAGCCGGCCCAGCTCAAACGGTCGGCCAGGCGCGCATCGTTGGTGACGGCGCGGGCGAAGATCGTCATCGGCATGAGCATGGTCGAGGCCAGCAAGACGGCGCCGCCCAGCAGCCAGCCGGCCAGGCCGACAGGCAGGGAAGGCAACAGCAGCCAGCCCAGCAGGGCGTGCAGGGCGCCCAGTATCATGGTGATGCGCAGCAGCGGCGTGCGGGTTTTCATGTCATGGTTCCAGAGGTGAGGCGGCCGCCGATTATAGCGGACGCCCAGGCAACACGCAGCCGCCACCGCGCTCACGGTGCGATATGCAATCCCAGCATGGCCAGCTTGCCGAAATCGACGGGCTTGGCGAAGTGCTCATTGAAACCCGACGCCAGGGCCGCCTGGCGGTCGTGTTCCTGGCCATAGCCGGTCAGCGCGACGAGCAGGAATTGCTGCGGTATCGGCAGCTGGCGCAGTTTGACGGCCACGTCGTAGCCGCTCATGTCGGGCAGGCCGATGTCGAGAAAGACGATGTCGGGCTTGAATTCCAAGGTGCGCTCGGTCGCTTGCGTCCCCGTGTAGGCCGTGCGCACCGTGTGGCCGTACATTTCCAGCAGTTCGGCCAGGGTGTCGGCCGCATCGCAGTTGTCGTCGACGACGAGAATGCGCTGCTTGCCGCCGGTGGCCGCCTGCGGTGCTGGCACGGCCGGCAGCGGCACGTTGGCGTCGAGCGGCAGGATGACTTCGAAGGTGCTGCCCAGCCCAACGCCGGGACTGCGCACGCTGACCTGGCCGCCGTGCAAGGTCACCAGGTTGCGCACCAGCGACAGACCGATGCCCAGCCCGTCCTGCACCCGGTCGGGCGAGTGGCCGCTCTGTTCGAACAGGCCGAAGATGCTGTCGATGCTGGCGGCGGCGATGCCGATGCCGTTGTCGCTGAGGCGGATGCGCACGTTGTCGCCTTCGCGCGCGGCGGCAATGGCGATGCGCCCGCCCGGCGCCGTGAACTTGGCCGCGTTGAGCAGCAGGTTGGCGACGATCTGCGACAGGCGCACGGCGTCGCCGCAGACCCATAGTTCTTCCTTGGGCAGGTTCACGTCCAGCGCATGGCCGCGCGCCTCGACGCTGTGCGAGCTCGTTTCCAGCGCGCTGCGAATCACGCTGGCCAGGCTGACGCTTTCCCATTGCAGCGAGATTTTTCCCTGCGAGATGCGCGACACGTCGAGCAGGTCGTCCACCAGGCGCACCAGGTGGTCCGTGTGGCGGCCGATGGTGCGGCGCGCGTTGTCCTGCACGGCCGGCACGACGGGGTCGAGCTTGCACAGCAGGGCCAGCGCCGTGCGGATGGGGCCCAGCGGGTTGCGCAATTCGTGCGCCAGGGTGGCCAGGAATTCATCCTTGCGGCGGTCCACGTCGCGCAGCGCGCGCTCGACCCGGCCCAGGCGCAGCAGCGCCTTGACGTTGGCGACCAGTTCATCGGCCTCGATGGGCTCGACCAGGTAATTGTCGGCGCCGCCGTCCAGGGCGCGGATCTTGTCGGCCGAGCCGATGCAGGAGGCCGACGTCTGCAGCACCAGGATGGTGTTCGTTTCGGCGCCGCCCTTCAATTGGCGGCACACTTCGAGGCCGTTGATGTCGGGCAGCTTGACGTCGAGGAGGATCAGGTTCGGGCGGTCCTGGCGTGCGCGCAGCAGCGCGTCACCCCCGTTCGACGCTTCGATGACCTTGAAGCCGGCGCGTTTGAGGATGCGCGACTTGGCGTAGCGTGCGCCGTCGCTGTCATCGACGTTCAGGATCAGAGCATCGCTGTTGTTATCCGGTAGCATGCGCATTGTCCCAGGTGGTTGTGCCTTGCGGCGGAGCCGGCTCTTGCCGGTGGTGTTGGTTGCCGATCAGCGCGCGCAGGGTGGCCAGCAATTGCTGGCGCGACAGCGGCTTGACGTAATAGGCGTCGGCGCCCAGAGCCAGGCCCTTGCGCACGTCGTCGATTTCGGTGGCGACGATGACGGGCACCTGGCGCCGCAGCGGATCGTTTTTCAGCTCGGCCAGCCAGTGCCAGGCTGTTTCGCCGTGCAGCAGGATGTCGAGGATGATGGCGGCGGGACGCTGCTGTTCCCAGCGCTCCTGCGCTTCGCGCACGCTGCGCGCGGGAACGACGCGAAATTCGCTGCCGGCCAGGAATTTTTCATACAGCAGCCGCACGGGCGGATTGTCTTCCACCACCAGCACGCCGATGCGCTGGTCGTTGCCATTGTCGTTGGCCGGCGCGCTCGGCGGCAGGCTGCCTTCGGGCGCATGGTAGCTGGTGGGCAGGACGACGGAAAACAGCGAGCCTTCACCCGGCGTGCTTTCCACGCTCACCGTGCCATTGAGCAGGGTGGCCAGGTTGCGGCACAGGGGCAGGCCCAGACCCGTGCCCTTGACCTTGCGCTGCATGTGGTTTTCCACCTGGCTGAATTCCTCGAAGATCAGCTGCACGTCCTCGGCATCGATGCCCAGGCCCGTGTCGGAGACGGAAAAGCGGATGGCGTCCTGCTCCGGCAAGGGCGTGGCGCTGACGATGATGGCGCCCGCTTCCGTAAACTTCAGGGCGTTGGCGATGAAGTTGCGCAGGATTTGCGACAGCTTGCCTTCATCCGTGTGGATGTGCAGCGCCGGGTCGGGGTCGATGAAGGTCAGGGTCAGCGACTCGGACACCAGCAGCGGGCGCAGCATGCCGCGCAGGGCGCTGAACAGGTCGGCCACCTGGAAGCTGTTGGCGTGCACGTCGACCTTGCCCGCCTCGATCTTGGCCAGGTCCAGCAAGTCGTTGACCAGGTCGCTCAGGCTGACGGCGCTTTGCAGGATGAACAGCACCTGCTTTTCCTGTTCCTCGGACAGCTCGCCGTCGATGCGATCGAGCAGCAGCTTGGACAGGGCGCGGATGGAACTGAGCGGCGTGCGGAATTCATGGCTCATGTTCGACAGGAAGCGCGATTTCATCTGGTCGGCGCGGCGCAGGTGGTCGGCCTTTTCATCGAGTTCCGCGAACAGCGCCACCACGCCCCGGTTGGTGTCTTCCAGTTCGCGCGTCAATTGCAGCAAATCGTCCTGGCGCGTCTTCAGTTCGGCCAGGGTGGTGAGCAGCTCGCGGTTCTGCTGCTGCACTTCGGACAGCGTGATATCGGAGGGCAGCGCCTGCAGGCTGCCGGACAGCGCGCCTATCATGCCCCCGTCGAGCAGGGGGGCGTCGCGCGGGAACAGCTTGTGCAGGGTGATCTGCGTGCCTTCGCCCGGCGTGCTGCGGATGTGGCAGCGGTCCATCAGGCGCTGCGCACCCAGGATGCCCTGGCCCATGCCCGTCGGCGAGCGGTAGGTGCCGGACAATATGCGGTCGAGCTGTGCGATGCCGGGGCCCTGGTCCTCGATGCGGATGCTGAGCACCTGCGGCGCCGTCTGGCCGTCGATGGCGAAATGCACCTTGCCGCTGCCGGCGTAGTTGTAGACGTTGCGCGCCAGTTCCGACACGGCCGTGGCGATGCGCACCTGGTCCTGCACGCCGAAACCGCACAGGGCGGCGATCTGCCGCGCATGCTGGCGCGCTCCGACCACGTCGAGTTCACTGCCGATATGGGCCGTCAATATGCGTTGCGTCATGGCGTGTCGTTCCTTTCCGCACCGGCTGGCCGGTGCTCCTCGTGTTCGCGCAGCACCACCACCGTGACGTCGTCGCGCCCGCGCGCAAAATCGCGGTACAGCACGGCGGCGACGAGGCTGGGGTGGCAATGCGCCAGGCCCGGATACTGTTCCAGGTCCCAGCGCGTGTGCAGGCCGTCGCTGTGCATGATCAAGGTCGTGCCCAGCTGCCACGGATAGCAGAATTCCTGCACCTTGCGCAGATTGCTGCCGACGATGCCGTTATGCGACAGCAGATGCCGGCGCTGCTGCGCGTCGAAGGCGCAGGCGGCGATGTTGCCCACGCCCGCATAGCGCAGTTCGCGGCGCGCGCTGTCGATGTGGGCCACGGCCAGGGCCGCGCCGCGCGTCGTGCGCAGGGCGCCGTGGGCCAGTTCGATGAAGGGGGCGGGCAGGGGCGGCAGGCCGGGCGTGTCCTGTTCCAGCAGGGCGCTGGCGCGTTCGGACGCGCGCGCCGCCAGCGGGCCGTGGCCCAGGCCGTCGGCCACCATCAAGCTCAGTTCATGGCCTTCGCAAACGACGTTCCAGGCATCACCGCACACCTGTTCCGACGCCAGCGGCAGGCATACGGCGCCGACCTGCCAGTTCGGATGGGCGGGAATGGCGCTGCTGGCGTGCTGCCCCCAGACCACGACCATCAGCACGGTGCCCTTGCCGGGCGCCGTGTACAGGTCGAATTCCTGGCCCAGGCGGCGTATCGCGCCCAGGCCCACGCCGTAGGTGCCCGTGGTGGAATGGCCGTCGGCCATGTGCTGGCGCACGTTGCCCATGCCGGGGCCATTGTCGATGGCCAGCACTTCGATGCCGCTGGTGCCGCCGCGCAGCACCTTGCGCAGCAGGATCTCGCCGCGCTGCGCGTGCTTGACGATGTTGGTCGCCGCCTCGCTGATGATGATGGCCAGCTGGCCCGCGCGCACGTCGTCGAAGCCGATGCGGCGCGCCAGCTCGTTGCCGGCGCGCCGGGCGGCGGCGATTTCGCTCGGCTCGCTGATGGGAAAACTGCGTTGCCTGGCGATGTCAGGGGCTTGCTCGATGTGGTTCAAAACAGCTTCCATTTCGCGATGGTGACGGTGGTGCCCGCGCCGGGCGCCGTGTCGATGTGAAATGCGTCGGCCAGGCGCTTGGCGCCGCCCAGCCCCAGTCCCAGTCCGCCGCCGCTGGTATAGCCATCGGTCAGCGCCAGGGGAATATCGTCGATGCCCGGTCCCGCATCGACGAAGCGCAGCTCCAGCCCCTGGCGCGTGCCGTCGCAGACACGCGCGATGCGCGCTTCGCCCCCGCCGCCGTAGCGCAGGGTGTTGCGCGCCAGCTCGCTGGCCGCCGTGATGATCTTGGTCTGTTCGATCAGGCCAAATCCCATGGCGACCATGCTGTCGCGTACCTGCTTGCGCAAGCGCACGACGTCCTCGTCGCTGTGCAGGGGCAGAATCTGCGGCATCTGCTGCATCCCAGCCTGCGCACGTTCCTGTGCCTGCGCGCCTAGCATGGCGCCCCCGTCATGCGCATGCGCCGCCCCGTTCCAGCAGCTTGATGCCCAGCTCCACGTTGAGCGCCGTGCTCACGCCCTCGAGCGCCAGGCCCAATTCCACCAGGGTGATGGCGACGGCCGGCTGCATGCCGACGACCACCGTGTGTGCGTCGAGGATTTTCGCCATCGCCGCCGTGTTGCTGATCATGCGGCCGATGAAGGAGTCGACGATGTCGAGCGCTGAAATGTCGATCAGCACGCCCGTGGCGCGGTCCGTCACGATGCGGGTGGTCAGGTCGTCCTGCAAGGTCATCGCCAGGCGGTCGTGCATGTCCACCTGTATCGTCACCAGCAGCAGCCGGCCCATGCGTAAAATGGGGATTCTCTCCATAGGCGCCTCAGTGTTGTTGCTGCTGGTAGGTGATGCTGGAACCCGTGCGTTTCAGGGCCACGACGAAGGCGTCGGCCAGGGTGGCCTTGGTCATCACGTCTTCCAGGTTGACCCCCAGGTGCACGATGGTTTGCGCGATCTGCGGGCGGATGCCGCTGATGATGCAGTCGGCCCCCATCAGGCGCGCGGCGGCGATGGTCTTCAGCAGGTGCTGCGCCACCAGGGTGTCGACGGTGGGCACGCCCGTGATGTCGATGATGGCGATCAGCGCGCCCGTGTCGACGATCTTTTGCAGCAGGCTTTCCATCACCACCTGCGTGCGCGCGCTGTCGAGGGTGCCGATCAGGGGCAGGGCCAGCACGTTTTGCCACAGCTGCACCACGGGCGTGGACAGCTCCAGCAATTCCTGCTGCTGGCGCAGGATCACCTGTTCGCGCGCCTTCTGGTAGATGGCGATGGTCAGCAGGCCCAGCTCGTCGAACAGCTTGCTGGTGCTGACGATGGCGTCGCCCAGCTGTTCCGGCTGCGCCGTGATTGCCTTGCGCAGGTAGCCGAACAGCGGCTCCTTGAGGGCGAACATGAAGCTGGCCGTGTCGATCGGCGAATAGCCCTGGCGCACGCGCGACTGCGATATTTCGGCAAGCAGCTGGCGCGTGTCGTCCCAGGCGCCGCCTTCCGTGTCGAACGAGTCGCCGCTTTCCAGCGCGCCCGCCAGCAGCGGCAGAAATTGCGACGCCTGCTGGCGCAGCTCGTTTTCCGCGATCTTGTCGCGTCGCACGAGGCGTCCGATCAGGCCGGCCATCCATCCGTCCAGCAGTTCCGCGTGGTGCTCGTTGATGATGCCGGCCAGTTGCTGCGCCTGGCCCGTGCCCGTCTTGTTTTTCATGCTTATCCTTGGTTCGAGTGGAGGGTGCGGCACGGCCGCAAGCGGGCACGCGCTGTGATGAGCAAATTATAGGCAGGCATGGCCGTAGCTTGTGTTCTGTGCCGCACATAGTGGCGCATGTCAATTTACATTCCTGCAGGAAACTTTGAAGTTTTAAAGATGTATATTATTTGCATGTTTAAGCGAATTCCACTACACTGGCGGCACTCAACAAGAGAAACACGCCATGAATATCGACAAATTCAAACAGCAGCACCTGGCCATCCTGGCCGCCATCGATGACTTGCGCCAGCTGGCGCGCGGCGGCGTCGCCGCGCAGGCGCAAGCCATCGCCGAACAGATCGTCGCCATGAGCGGCTTGATCAAGCTGCACCTGGCCGTCGAGCAGCGCTACCTGTATCCGGCCGCGCAAGCGTCGGGCGTGGCCGAGGTGGCCCGGCTGGGGCGCCAGTATGAAAACGAGATGCACGGCATCGCCGGCGCCTACCTCGATTTCGCCGGCCGCTGGAATACCCCGGTGCGCCTGGAAGCCGAACCGGACGCCTTCCGCAGCGAAGCCAACACCGTGCTGCACGCCCTGTTCCAGCGCATGCGGCGCGAAGATCATGAGTTATATCCAGCTGTCGAGACGCTGGCCTGATACCGCTTACCCATATCCACACAGGAGTTTTACATGCTGACCCAAGAACAACGCGCCATCATCACGGCCACCGTGCCCATCCTCGAGCAGGGCGGCGAAGCGCTGACGCGCCACTTCTACAAGAATCTGTTCCGCGACCATCCCGAAGTGCTGCCGTACTTTAACCAGGCGCACCAGCACAGCGGCGACCAGCAGCGCGCGCTGGCCAATGGCGTGCTGATGTATGCCAGGCACATCGAACAACTGGATGCGCTGGGCGACCTCGTGTCGAACATCGTCAACAAGCATGTGGCCCTGCAAATCCGCGCCGAGCACTATCCGCTCGTGGGCGCCAGCCTTCTGCAGGCGATACGCGAAGTGCTGGGCGCAGAGGTGGCCAGCGACGCCGTCATCGACGCCTGGGGCGCGGCCTACGGCCAGCTGGCCGACATCCTGGCCGGCGAGGAAGGGCGCATCTACAAGGCGCAGGCGGCCGCACCGGGCGGCTGGAGCGGCGCGCGCGACTTTACCGTGCGCAGCAAGACGGTGGAAAGCGGCGAGATCACGTCCTTCCTGCTGGCGCCCGCCGATGGCCGGCCCGTGCTCGACTTCGCGCCAGGCCAGTACATCGGCGTGGTGGCCACGGTCGATGGCGTGCCCATGCGCCGCCAGTACTCGCTGTCGGCCGCCAGCAATGGCCAGACCTACCGCATCAGCGTCAAGCGCGAAGCGGGCGGCAAGGTGTCGAACCATTTCCACGATCACGTGCAGGCGGGTGACACGGTCCAGCTGACGCCGCCATCGGGCGACTTCGTGCTGAGGGACAGCGACAAGCCGCTGGTGCTGATCAGCGGCGGCGTGGGCATCACGCCGACCCTGGCCATGCTGACGGCGGCCCTGCGCGGCAAGCGTCCCGTGCATTTCATCCACGCGGCGCGCAACCACGGCGTGCATGCGTTCCGCCGTCAGATCGACGAACTGGCCACGCAGCACCCGCAGTTGCAGCGCTATTACTGCTACGCGGAACATGGCGATGAACAGGACGCGCCGGATGCCGTCGGCTTGCTCGATAAAGAGCAGCTGAATGACTGGCTGCCGGCCTCGCGCGACGTCGACGCCTACTTCCTGGGGCCGCAGCCGTTCATGCGGGCCGTCAAGCAATACCTGCGCGAGCTGGGCGTGCCGGAACAGCAGACGCACCATGAATTCTTCGGGCCGGCCGCCGCGCTGAATTGATCTCGTTGCAAGTGACGTGTTGCCACGGCGAGAAATTCCTCTCGCCGTAAGGGGCCGGTAAGGCTGGCCCCGTATTGTGAATGCAAGCTCGAAAACAAAAGAGCAGCTTTTTACAATAACGGAGGCAATATATGCATGACGATCTGGTTCAAAAAATCAAGAGCGACCCCAGCTACCATCAGCTGGTCAAGGTGCGTTCCCGCTTCGGCTGGGCGCTGACGGGCCTGATGATGCTGGTGTACTACGGCTACATCCTGCTCATCGCCTTCAACAAGGAATTCCTGGCCACGAAAACGGGCGCCGGCGTGATGACCTGGGGCATGCCGATCGGCCTGTTCGTCATCGTGTTTACCGTGCTCGTCACCGGCATCTATGTGCGCCGCGCCAACAAACAATTCGACGACCTGACCAGCGCCATCCAGGCACGGGTGCAAGCATGAGCGCCGCCAAGCATGCGCTGCGCGGCGTGTCCTGTCTGAGCGCCTTGGCCTTGCTCGGCGCCAGCAACGCCGCGTTCGCGGCCGGCGCCGACCTGGGCCAGGCAGTCAAGCAACCGACCAACTGGACGGCGATCATCATGTTCGCTGCCTTCGTCATCTTCACCCTGTTCGTCACCAAGTGGGCGGCCAAGAAGACCAAGTCGGCGTCCGATTTCTACACGGCCGGCGGCGGCATCACGGGCTTCCAGAACGGTCTGGCCATCGCGGGTGACTATATGTCGGCCGCATCGTTTCTCGGTATTTCCGCCGCCGTCTTCCTGAACGGCTACGATGGCCTGATCTACGCCATCGGCTTTCTCGTCGGCTGGCCCGTCATCACCTTTTTGATGGCCGAGCGCCTGCGCAACCTGGGCCGCTTCACCTTTGCCGACGTGGCCGCCTACCGCTTCAAGCAGGCGCCGATCCGCATCTTTTCCGCGTCCGGCACCCTCGTCGTCGTGGCGTTCTACCTGATCGCGCAGATGGTGGGCGCGGGCCAGCTGATCAAGCTGCTGTTCGGCCTCGAATACTGGATCGCCGTCGTTCTCGTCGGTACATTGATGATGATCTACGTGCTGTTCGGCGGCATGACGGCCACCACCTGGGTGCAGATCATCAAGGCCGTGATGCTGCTGGGCGGCGCCACCTTCATGGCAGTGGCCGTGCTGGCGCAATTCAACTTCAGCCCGGAAGCGCTGTTCGCCAAGTCGGTGGACGTGCATGCCACCAAGGAAGCCATCATGGGTCCCGGTTCCTTCATCAAGGATCCGATCTCGGCCATCTCCTTCGGCATGGCGCTGATGTTCGGCACGGCCGGCCTGCCGCACATTTTGATGCGTTTCTTCACGGTGCCGAGCGCCAAGGAAGCGCGCAAATCCGTGTTCTGGGCCACCACCTGGATCGCCTATTTCTATATTCTGACCTTCATCATCGGCTTTGGCGCCATCGTGCTGGTAAGCACCAATCCCGAGTTCAAGGATGCGGCCGGCAAGCTGCTGGGCGGTAACAACATGGCGGCCGTACATCTGGCCAAGGCCGTGGGCGGCAACGTCTTCCTCGGCTTCATGTCGGCTGTGGCATTTGCCACCATCCTGGCCGTCGTGGCGGGCCTGACCCTGTCGGGCGCGTCGGCCGTGTCGCATGATCTGTATGCCACCGTCATCAAGAAGGGCAAGGCCACGGGCGCCAACGAATTGAAGGTGTCGCGCGTGACGACGATCGTGCTGGGCATTATCGCCGTGGTGCTCGGTATCGCCTTTGAAAAGCAGAACATCGCCTTCATGGTGTCGCTGGCCTTCGCCATTGCCGCCTCGGCCAACTTCCCCGTGCTGTTCATGTCGGTGTTGTGGAAGGATTGCACGACGCGGGGCGCCACCATCGGCGGCTTCCTGGGCTTGATCACGGCCGTCGCGCTGACGGTGGTGTCGAAGTCCGTATGGGTCGATGTGCTCGGCCATGGCGAAGCGCTGTTCCCGTATGCCTCGCCAGCGCTGTTCTCGATGACGGCCGGCTTCGTCGGCATCTGGCTGTTCTCGGTGCTCGACAAGAGCCCCCGCGCGCGCATCGACCGTGCCGGCTACGAAGCGCAGCAGATGCGTTCGGAGACGGGCATCGGTGCGGCAGGCGCCAGCGCGCATTGAGGTTTTGGATAGTTGCAGCAGGAAACAATGCCCGGTTCGCCGGGCATTGTTGTTTTTGTGCGCTTACTTTGCCACGCGCAGGGGAATCACGCCGGCCGCCAGCGCCGGCACGCCTGGCGTCGCTTCGAGTATCGATGCCAGGGTCACCGTGTCGAGCACGGCCAGGAAGGCGGCCGTGGCCTGGCCCAGCTTGGCTTTCAGCAGGCAATCGGGTGTCAGCGGGCAGGTATTGTTTTCCTTGTTGAAGCATTCGGCCATGAAAAAATCGCTTTCCGTCTCGCGCACGACGGTGCCGATATTGATCTCGGCCGGGTCGCGCGCCAGGCGCAGGCCGCCATTGCGTCCGCGCACCGTTTCCACGATGCCGGACAGGCCCAGCTGGTGCACCACCTTCATCAGATGATTTTTCGAGATGGCATGCAGGTCGGCGATGTCCTGGATGGTCACGAGGCGGTCGCGGTGCACGCCCAGGTACATCAGGGTGCGCAGGGTGTAGTCGGTGTAGGCAGTCAGTCGCATGGGCTTCGTTCATAAAGATGTGGAATACATCCTTGTTTCAGCCGCCAGCATACAGGAGAGCGTGTATTCGCCGCCACCGCGATGTGTGTTGCGCCGCCACTTTTCACCCTCGAAAGACAAAAGTTGATTGCCTTTCGCTTAAATGCGTAGTAAATTTTCATATTGTTGCCCTGGCAAACAGCTCGTTAGCCCTTATTGGCCCTTTGAATACGGTTTTTATTGATGGAAATCAAGAGGATGGTGAGACAATAAGGTAAATTTACTACAAATTCGACGATGGGCGTTTCCCGGGCCGGGAAGCGCGAACTACGCAATCTGTGCGGTACCGCCGGTGGCCGCCCCAGGAAATGAATACCATGCAAATGAATGAAGTGAAAGACGAGCTGCTGAGCAGCGATATCCGCCAGTTGGGCCGTCTGCTGGGCGACGCCATCCGCAACCACCTGGGCGATCCCGCCTTCGAGCGCATCGAACACGTGCGCCAGCTGGCCATCCGTTTCCGCCGCGACAATGATGAGGCGGCGCGCGCGCAGCTGTCGGACGCGCTGCAAGCGCTGTCGCAGCAAGAAACCACGCAATTGACGCGCGCTTTCAGCTATTTCTCGCTGCTGGCCAATATTGCGGAAGACCAGCATCACATTCGCCGCACGCGCGCCCATTTGATCGCCGGCTCGCCGCCGCGCCAGGGTAGCCTCAGCCATGCCGTCGGCAACGTGTTTGACGCGGGCAAGGCCGATGCATTGGAAACCTTCTTTGAAGATGCGTTCGTCAGCCCCGTGTTCACGGCCCATCCGACGGAAGTGCAGCGCAAGAGCATCCAGAATTGCCAGATGGCCATCGCCCGCCTGTTGAGCGAACGCGACCGCGTGCAGATGACGCCGGAAGAGGCGGAACAGAACGAAGAAGCGCTGGGCCGCGGCATCGTCACCCTGTGGCAAACCCGTTTGCTGCGCACGAGCAAGCTGTCCGTCATGGATGAAGTGGCCAACGGCCTGTCGTTCTACGACCACACGATTTTGCGCGAACTGCCGAAATTGTATTCTTCGCTGGAAACCATGCTGGCCCAGCGCGATGCCCGCTGGGAAGATGCGGAATTGCCGAATTTCATGAAGGTCGGCAGCTGGATAGGCGGCGACCGCGACGGCAACCCCTTCGTCACGGCCGACATCCTGCGCAGCACCCTGCAAACGCAGGCGGACAAGGTGCTCGACTTTTACCTCGGTGAATTGCGCAAGCTCGCTTCGCAATTGTCGCTGGCGCAAGTACTGAATGCCTGCAGCGAGCCGCTGCGCGCGCTGGCCGAGCGCTCGGCCGATGCCTCGCCGCACCGCGTGGACGAGCCGTACCGTCGCGCCCTGCATGGCATCCATGCGCGCCTGGAAAATACGCGCGTGGTGCTTTCCGGCAAGGGCAAGCAAGCCGACGGCGTGCAGCCTTACGCTGCCGCCGTTGAACTACTGGCCGACCTGGACGTGGTCCAGCATTCGCTCGTCAGCAATGGCTTGCGCGCGCTGGCCCGTGGTCGGCTGCGCCAGCTGCGCCGTGCCGTCAAGGTCTTCGGTTTTTCGCTGGCGCCGCTGGACTTGCGCCAGAATTCCGATGTGCATGAGCGCGTCGTGGGCGAACTGTTCGCGGGCGCCCAGCCGGGCCTCGTCTACCTGGACCTCGACGAAGAGCAGCGCATCAGCTTGCTGTTGGCCGAGCTGGAATCGCCACGCCTGCTGACCTCGCCATATGCGCAATATTCGGAAGAAACGACGTCCGAACTCGACATCTTCCGCGCCGTGCGCGAAGCCCATGCCAAATACGGCCGTGAATCGGTGCCTAACTGCATCATCTCGAAGGCGGCCAGCGTGTCGGACTTGCTGGAAGTGGCCTTGCTGCTGAAAGAAGTGGGCTTGCTGCGCCAGGACAGCCGCGAAGTGGACGTCAACATCATCCCCCTGTTTGAAACGATCGATGACTTGCGCGCCGGCCCCGCCATCATGGCGCGCGCCTTCGGCTTGCCGTTCTACCGGGGCTTGCTGGCTTCGCGCGCGGACCAGCAGGAAGTCATGCTCGGTTATTCCGACAGCAACAAGGACGGCGGCTTCCTCACGTCCGGCTGGGAACTCTACAAGGCAGAGATCGAGCTGGTGACCGTCTTCAAGGAGTATCAGATCAAGCTGCGCCTGTTCCACGGCCGCGGCGGTTCCGTGGGACGCGGCGGCGGCCCCAGCTACGAAGCCATCCTGGCCCAGCCGGCCGGCGCCGTGCAGGGACAGATCCGCCTGACGGAGCAGGGCGAAGTCATCACGGCCAAGTATGCGAACCCGGAAGTGGGGCGCCGCAACCTGGAAGTGCTGGTGGCCGCCACCATCCAGTCGACCCTGCTGCCGCAGGCGCAGCTGCAGCCGAAGGCTTCGGCCGGCGCGGGCCATCTGGCCGCGATGGAAGAGCTGTCCGGCACGGCCCTGAACGCCTACCGCGACCTGGTGTATGGCACGGAGGGCTTCGAGCAGTATTTCTGGGAATCGACGGTGATTGCCGAGATTGCCGCGCTGAATATCGGCAGCCGTCCCGCCTCGCGCAAGAAATCCACGTCCATCGAGGATTTGCGCGCCATTCCCTGGGTCTTGAGCTGGGCGCAATGCCGCTTGATGCTGCCGGGCTGGTTCGGTTTCGGTTCCGCCGTGCAAGCCTACCTGGCCGCCCATCCGGCCGATGGCGCGGATGTGCTGCGCGGCATGTACACGGACTGGCCATTCTTCACGTCCCTGCTGTCGAACATGGATATGGTCCTGGCCAAGAGCGACATCGCCATTGCCGGCAAGTATGCGGAACTGGTCAAGGACAAGGCCTTGCGCGACGCCATCTTCACGCGCATCCGCGCCGAATATGCGGCCACCCTGGACGCCTTGAAACTGATCACGGGCCAGGAAGAGTTACAGCAAGCCAATCCGCTGATGCAGCGTTCGATACGCAACCGTTTCCCCTACATCGACCCGCTCAATCACGTGCAGGTGGAGCTGCTGAAGCGTTTCCGCGAAGGCAAGCAGGATGCGGCGGCGCGCACGGGGATACATTTGTCGATTAATGGGATTGCGGCGGGGTTGCGGAATAGCGGTTAATGAAAATCAAGCCCAACAGCTAAGGCTGGGGTCGTACCCTCAGGGTACGACCCCGGTACTTGCACTTGGGTTGGCTTTACGAACTCAGCAGAAAACATCAAGGAGACAGCATGACCATCAAAGTTGCCATCAATGGCTATGGCCGCATCGGCCGCAACGTCTTGCGCGCGTTTTATGAAGGCGGCAAGCAGCAGGATATCGAAATCGTCGCCATCAATGATCTGGGCGACGCCAAGTCGAATGCGCATTTGACGCGCTACGACACGGTGCACGGCAAATTTCCCGGCGTCGTCACCATCGACGGCGACAATATGCTCGTCAATGGCGACCGCATCCGCGTCTTCGCGCAGCGCGACCCGGCCCTGATCCCGTGGGGCGAACTCGGCGTCGACGTGGTGCTCGAATGTACGGGTTTCTTCACGACCAAGGAAAAAGCGTCGGCCCACCTGAAGGGCGGGGCGAAAAAAGTCATCATTTCCGCGCCGGGCGGCAAGGACGTGGACGCCACCATCGTGTTCGGCGTCAACCAGCACGTGCTGAAAGCCACGGATACCGTGATTTCCAACGCTTCGTGCACGACGAATTGCCTGGCGCCACTGGTCAAACCGCTCAACGACGCCATCGGCATCGAATCGGGCCTGATGACCACGGTACACGCCTATACGAACGACCAGGTGCTGTCCGACGTCATGCATGAAGACTTGCGCCGCGCCCGCTCGGCCACGCATTCGATGATCCCCACCAAGACGGGCGCGGCCGCCGCCGTCGGCCTGGTTTTGCCGGAACTCAATGGCAAGCTCGATGGTTTCGCCATCCGCGTGCCGACGATCAACGTCTCGCTGGTCGACCTGTCCTTCATCGCCAAGCGCGATACGACGGTGGAAGAGGTGAATGCCTTGCTGAAAACGGCGTCGGAAGGCGCGCTGAAAGGCATTTTGACGTACCAGACGGAACCGCTTGTTTCCATCGATTTCAACCACAACCCGGCTTCGTCGAATTTCGATTCGACCCTGACCAAGGTTTCGGGTCGCCTCGTGAAAGTGTCGTCGTGGTACGACAACGAGTGGGGCTTCTCGAACCGCATGCTCGACACGACGGTCGCCCTGATGGCGGCCAAGTAGGAACGTAGTACCGCTGATCCAGCGCACCAGGACGGCCGGCCCACAAGGCTGGCCCTTGTAGCAACTTATTTTAGAAAGCAGCAACCATGACCATGCAAGTACAGCAACGCGCCACCAAGATCGTTTCCACCATCGGCCCCGCTTCGAACGATATCGATACCCTGGTCCGCATGTTCAAGGCCGGCGTCGACGTCGTGCGCCTGAACTTTTCGCATGGCAAGGCGCAAGACCATATCGATCGCGCCCGCATGGTGCGCGAAGCGGCAGCCCTGTGCGGCCGCGAAGTGGCCATCATGGCCGACTTGCAAGGCCCGAAAATTCGCGTCGGCAAGTTTGAAGAAGGCAAGATTTTCCTGGAAAACGGCGCCTCCTTCATTCTCGACGCGAAATGGGGCGAGAATGGCGAGCTGGGCAACATCGAGCGCTGCGGCCTCGACTACAAGGAGCTGCCGCGCGACTTGCGCGCTGCCGACGTATTGCTGCTCAACGACGGCCTGATCGTGCTGACGGTCGACAAAGTCGTCGGCAGCGAAATCCACACGACCGTCAAGATCGGTGGCGAGTTGTCGAACAACAAGGGCATCAACCGCCAGGGCGGCGGCTTGTCGGCGCCGGCCCTGACGGCGAAAGACATGGAAGACGTCAAAACGGCGATGAGCTTCCAGGCCGATTACGTGGCCGTCTCGTTCCCGAAAAACGCCACCGACATGGTCATGGCGCGCCAGCTGGCCAATATCGCCGGCGAAGCATGGGACCACAAGCCGATGATGATCGCCAAGATCGAACGCGCGGAAGCCATTCCTGCGCTGCAGGAAATCCTCGACGCGTCCGACGGCATCATGGTGGCCCGTGGCGACCTGGCCGTGGAAGTGGGCAATGCAGCCGTGCCGGCCCTGCAAAAGCGCATGATCAAGATGGCGCGCGCGTCGAACAAGCTGGCCATCACGGCCACGCAGATGATGGAATCGATGATCGTCAACGCCGTGCCGACCCGCGCGGAAGTATCCGACGTGGCCAATGCCGTGTTGGACGGCACGGACGCCGTCATGACGTCGGCGGAAACGGCCTCGGGCCGCTATCCGATCGAAACGGTGGAAGCGATGGCCGCCATCTGCCTGGACGCGGAAAAGTGGGATACCTGCAAGCTGGATGCCGATTTCCTCAACGCCACGTTCTCGCGCATCGACCAGTCGATCGCCTACGGCGCCCTGTTTACGGCCCATCACCTGCGCGTGAAAGCCATCGCCACCCTGACGGAATCGGGTTCCACGGCACTGTGGATGAGCCGCTGCAACATCGACATCCCCATCGTTGCCCTGACCCCGAGCGTGGGCACGCGCCGCAAGCTGGCCCTGTACCGCAACGTCAGCACGCTGGAACTGACGTCCGGCACCGACCGCGACAAGGTCTTGCAGCAGGCGGAAGATTTGCTGGTCGAGCATAAAGTCGTGGCCAAGGGCGACACCGTCGTGCTGACCTGGGGCGAGCCGATGGGCAAGGTCGGCGGCACGAACGCGCTGAAAATCATGAAGATCGGTCAGCACTGATCGTATTGGACCCGTATCCACCGCAATGGCAGATGCCCGATCTGCCATTGCGGCGGCCGCATTTCCGTGTCAGCATGGTTTCCTGCCTGCCAAGGCGCATCCGGAGTTCATGATGACTGCATACCTGCCTGCCTTGATCTGGTCCCTGTCGGCCTTCGCCTGCCTGTTCATCGCCAAACGCCGCGCCTTGAAAACAACGGCCGTGCGCGCCATCCTGGTGACTTTCCTGGGGCCGTTTGCCATCCCCTTCGTGCTGGCCGCGAGGCCCGGGATGCACGGCTAAGCGTGCGGCCTGCGCGCATTCCTCTTTGCTATATTCAAACTTTTAGCTGAAGGAAAGCCCATGAAGCGCAACGCGACCTTGATTCTGATGACTGTTTTCCCCCTGTGTGCGGCCACGTTCGCTTCGGCGGCCGAGCCGGCGCAGCGCTTGCAGCGCGCCACGGGGTTGTGGAAAGTGACGCCCGCCACCTCGCCATTTTCCTGGGAAATCTGCGTCGACCACGCGCGCGACCGCCTGATCGACGACGACCTGTGGTCCGGCTTCGAGCAGGAATGCAAGATCGAGTCGCACAGCCGCCAGGGCGACAGCTATCAATTCGAATCCAGCTGCCCGGACGCCAGGCTGGCCGCTACCTTCAAGGGCGACCTGGCCAAGGCCTATACCCTGAGCGCCGACACCACCGTGCAAGTCAATGGCAAGAGCGAAGTGCAGCGCACTGAACTGGCAGCCGTGTTCCAGGGCGCCTGCCCGGCGGGGCTGGCGCCGGGCGCGAAGAAAATGCGCGGCGGCATGGTGATGAAGAGCTTGTACACCGACCGCTAAGCGCCAGCAGCCACGCTGAAACAACAGTTTCCAGGGATAGGCAGGCACCGGCATTGACGCCGAAGGCCATGATTTGTGATAATGAGAATTATTATCAATTAGACGCGCCTTGCCTGGCGCGCATCGGAGTCCCCAGTGAACATTGCGCAGTCCAGCGAATCGATAGCCGGCATCTACAGCCACCACCATGGCTGGCTGATGCGCTGGCTGCGCGCCAAGCTGCAGTGCGCCGACCATGCGGCCGACCTGGCGCACGATACCTTCGTGCGCCTGCTGATGGCGCCGCCGGAGAACCGGCAAAGCTTGCGCGAGCCGCGCGCCTACCTGACGACCGTGGCGCAGCGCCTGCTGATCGACCATTACCGGCGCCTGTCGCTGGAGCAGGCGTGGCTGGAAACCCTGGCGCAGCAGCCTGAATTGCTGATGCAGTCGCCGGAAGAGCGGCTGCTCGTGCGCGAAGCCTTGCAGCGCATCGACGCCATGCTCGACGGCTTGCCGCCGCTCGTGCGCAGCGCCTTCCTGCTGGCCCACGTCGATGGCCTCGGCTACGGGGAAATCGCCCGGCGCCTGGCCGTGAGCGAGCGCAGCATCAAGCGTTACATGGTGGAGGCGTTCGAGCGCTGCATCCTGCTGATCCTGTGACCGCTTCCATCGATCCCCGCGCGGCGCGGGCGGCGGCGCAATGGCTGGTGCGCCTGCACGGCGGCACCTTGACTGCGGACGAGCAGCAGGCGTTCCAGGCCTGGCGCGCCAGCGATCCCGCCCATGAAGCGGCCTGGCAGCGGGCCGAGCTGGTGTGCAGCACCCTGGCCAGCGTGCCGCCCGCGCTGCGCCAGACGGCGGATACGGCGCCGCAGTCGCCGCAGCGGCGCGCCGTGCTCTACGGCCTGGCCGGGCTGATCGCGGCCGGACCGGCCCTGTGGCTGGCCAGCCAGTCGACGCCCTGGCAAGCGTGGCGCGCCGGCATCCGCACGGCCAGGGGCGAGATCCGCCACATGACATTACCCGACGGTACGCAACTGGTGCTCAATACGGACACGGCCATCGACGTGCGCTTTGACGGCGCGGCGCGGCAGGTCTTGCTGCATGCGGGGGAAATCCACGTCGCCACGGCGTACGACGCAGCCGTGCCCGCGCGCCCGTTCCTCGTGCGCAGCAGCAATGGCGCCGTGCGCGCGCTGGGTACGCACTTCAGCGTACGCCACCTTGGCAGCGTGCTGGCGCCGCGCACGCAGGTGAGCGTCAGCGAGGGCGCCGTCGAGATCCAGCCTGGCGAAGTTCCCGGCGCCCTGCGCAGGATCGATGCGGGCTGGCAGGGCAGTTTCGATGACCGTGCCGTTTCTGTCTTGACGCCGCTGGCGCCGGGTGCCGCCGGCTGGCTTCAGGGCGTGCTGATCGCCGAGCGCATGCCGCTGGGCGCGGTGCTGGAACAGGTGGCGCGCTACCGCTATGGCGTGCTGCGCTGCGATCCCGCGCTGGCGGCCATGCCCGTGGACGGCATCTTCCAGCTGAACGACCCGGACAACATCCTGCTCTTGCTGCAGCGATCCTTGCCGATCCGGCTGGTGCCCCGCACGCGCTACTGGATCAGTGTCGAGGCGGCTTGAGCTGGTCGGCTTACGCGCGGCTGCGCCCCGCTAAGCCGACCTACGGTGTTCCATCTAGCAAACAAGCGCCACTATTTACATTTTCCTTGTCCCTTTTTGCGGATTGCTTCGTCATACAAGGTAGAGAACGAACAATCCGAACCATCGAAAGGGTCTACATGGCTTTGCAGCACCGTAACTTTACCGCAGCACGCATGACGCTCCACCCCACCACCGGCGCCGTGCGTGCCGCGCTGGTTCTGCTCCTCGCCGCGGGCGCGGCCGGCGCCGGCTTGCCGCACATGGCGGTGGCGGCCGAGTCCAGCCCGGCCGCCACCATGCGTGACTACAGCATTCCCGCCGGCAGCTTGCGCAGCGCGCTGGCCTCGTTTGCCATCGCCGCCGGAATCAACCTGTCCACCCAGGGCGTGGCGCTCGACAGTCTGGCCACGCCGGGTTTGCAAGGCCGCCATGGGGTCACGGCCGGCCTGCAAAAACTGCTGCAGGGCAGCGGCCTGGAAGTGGCGGACGGCGGCAATGGCAATTACCTGTTGCGCAAAATGAATACCGGCACGGCTGATGGCGGCCTGGCCAGCATGCCGGCCGTCGTCGTCAGCGCCGAGGCCGACCGCGCCACGGAAGGCACGGGTTTATACACGTCGAGGAATATGTCGACGGCCACGGGGCTGAATTTGTCGCAGCGCCACACGCCGCAAACGGTCAGCGTCATTTCGCGCCAGCAAATGGAAGATTTCGATTTGACCACCTTGCAGGACGTGGCGCGCGCCACGCCCGGCATCTATGGCAAGACGCAAGGCGTGTCCGACCAGGAAACCACGTATTTCGCGCGCGGCTTTGCCTTGAGCCACGTCAACGTCGATGGCTTGCCGCTGGACGTCACGGGTTTCAATGAACGCAACGTCTCGGCCGACATGCTGATGTACGACAGGGTGGAAGTGGTGCGCGGCGCCACGGGCCTGATGGAAGGGGCGGGCGCGCCGTCGGGCAGCATCAACATGATACGCAAGCGCCCCACGGCCACGCCCCTGCTGAACACCTCGGCCCACCTGGGCAGCTGGAAGGACAGGCAATTGACGGTGGACGCCAGCAATGCGCTGAATGCGTCGGGCAGCGTGCGGGGCAGGGTGGCGGCCAGCTGGCGCGACAGCGACAGTTTTGTGGACGTGGTCAACAACCAGAACAGCACCGTGTATGCGATCGTCGAGGCGGACCTGACGCCGTCGACCACGGCCGGCATCGGCTTTTCGCGCCAGCACAGCCGCACCGATGGCGTCTTCGTCGGCTTGCCGACCATGCTTGACGGCCGTCACATGGACTTGCCCCGCTCGACCTTCCTGAATAATGCCGACTCGGTCCAGAAGCGCGACAACAACGTCGTCTTCGCCGACCTGGAAACAAAGCTGGAGCAGGGCTGGCGCAGCCGCTTTGCCATCACGCGCATCGAGGCCTCGTCGAGCACGCGCAACACCACCAACAGCCGCATCGATGGCGAAATATACAAGCTGAACCAGTCGGAAACGGGCTGGAAGTACAACACGGAGCAAGTGGTGGCCGACTGGCGCCTGAGCGGCCCGGTCACCTGGTTCGGCCGCCAGCACGACGTGATCGTCGGCGCCAGCTACCGCCATGACGACTCCGACGCGGGCCAGAGCTGGGAAGGCGCCGGTACGCGCGTGATCGATATCCGCCAGTGGAATCCCTACGCCTATCCGATGCGCGGCGCGCCGTTCGAGCCGTACAACTGGGGCCGCAAGACGGACGAGAAGGGCATCTATGCGGCCGGCAACTTCAGCCTGGCCGATCCGCTGCGCCTGGTGCTGGGCGGGCGTTTCGGCTGGTATGCGCAGGACGTGACGGGCTGGTATTCCAGCAACCCCGCCTGGCGCCGCGGCCTGACGGAAAACGCGAAATTTACGCCGTACGCGGGACTCGTCTACGACGTGGACCGGCATCACTCCGTGTATGCGAGCGGCACGCAGATATTCGAGCCGCAAAGTTCGCTGGACGTGCGCGGCAACACCTTGCCGCCCTTGAGCGGCACCAACCTGGAAGTGGGCGTCAAGGGCGAGTATTTCGGCGGCAGGCTCAATGCCAGCGGCGCCCTGTTCCGCATCCGGCAAAACAACCGCGCCATGGCCGATGAGCTCAATTGCCCCACGGGCGGCGCCATCTATTGCGCCCGCGCGGCCGGGCAGGTGCAAAGCGAAGGCATCGATCTGCAATTGTCGGGTTCGCCCTTGCCGGGCTGGCAGATATCCGGCGGCTACACCTATGTGCTGGCCAAGTACACGCAGGACAGCGTGGCGGCGAATATCGGCCAGCGCATCGCCACGGACGAACCGAAGCAGTTGTTCAAGCTGATGACGAACGTACAGCTGGGCGGCGGCCTGGCGCAATGGAATGTGGGCGCTTCCATATATGCGCAAGACAAGATTGAGCGCCGTGACACGGCTTACCTGACGCGGCAGGGAGGCTACGCCATCGTCGGGCTGACGGCCGGCTACCATATCAGCGAGCAGCTGCAACTGCGCCTGAATATCGACAACGTGCTCGACCGCCGCTATTACCAGGCGCTCGGCTATTCCTGGTCGGGCGGGCTGGAGCGTTACGGCGCGCCGCGCAGCGTGCTGCTGTCCTTGCACTACAAGATGTAGCCGTCGTGCCAGCGGAGCGCGCCTGGGCGGGCGCCTCTGCTACACTGCCGCCGTCCTTATCTTTTCACTTTGCCATGACCGCTACTCCTGTCCTCACGCCCCTGAAAAACGCTTTCCAGCAATCGCGCGCCGAAAACAACATCGAGCTGATCCTGCCCGAACTGCTGGCCGCGCAATTGCACGTCGTTATCGGCGGGCAAAGCGAACAGATCGACCTGTTCCTCGTGCCGTCGCCCAATCCCGAGCGCCAGTGCGTGACGGTGGCGGAAGACCCGGCTTTCCTGGCCGGCATCGCGTTTCCGAAGATTCCCGTCACGGGCGCGCAACTGGTCGCGTCGATTCCGGCCGAGATCGAAATCGTCATCCTGCATGGCGATGGCGCCAATTATCTGACGCGCGAGCAACTGGCATGGTTCCGTGGCATGCTCGTGCAGAAAGAATGATCGCCAGCGCTGCCTTGACCCTGCGACCCGTATGCGCGGCCAACGCCGAGGCCGTCATCGGGCTGCCGCTGCATGCGGCGCAACGCGATTTTATTGCCAGCAATGCCGATTCGCTGGCGCTGGCCGCCAGCCACGCCAACATGCACCCGCGCGCCATCCATGCCGGTGACGAACTGATCGGCTTTGCCATGTACGCGCTGCCGGGCAGTGCGGGGCGGCAGGATACGCACGTGCTGTACCGCCTGATGATCGCGGCGCCGTGGCAGGGGCAGGGATTTGCCCGCGCGGCCCTGGCCCTGCTGCTGGACGAGATGCGCGCGCGTGGCGCGGGCAGGGTGGTGCTCTATTACGTGCCCGCCAATGTGCGCGCCCGGCAGCTGTACGCGCACGCCGGTTTTGTCGAGACAGGACTCGACGACGATGGCGAGATGATGGCCGAGCGCCTGCTTTCCTGAGTCTGTGGCATCGAGGCAGCAGAATATTCTTCTTTTGGCAATTGTATTGCTGAAGTCCTATGAATATTTTCGTAAAGCAACTATACTCATGGCTCTTTAAAAAATCATCGTCACGCTGGCGGCCAGCCATCCGCGCCAGAGTTCGTACGCATTCCGCTTTTTCACTCTGTAAAAAGCACCTTTCCCCCGCGCGGCAGGCGCGGGCGTGATGACCGAGCCTTGCCCTGGTCGACTGCTACCGTTGTCATTTCCGCTGTATTGCCGCTTTACTAAAAAGCCTGGCGACGGCGCGCGGTGTGCCGTCATGTTTTGCGACGTTAGGTTTCACTCTCTTATGCCACGACAGTATGTTTAGTTCCATCTTTGCCGTATCGGCCGATACCACGCAGTACATCTATGGCACACACAATGCGTGGCTGGTGCTGTTTTCCATCGGTATCGCCATCTTTGCCTCGTTCATGGCCTTGCAGATCGCCGGCATGGCGCGCAGCAGCGAGCGCGGCTTTCAGCGCCAGACGGCCATCATCACGGGCGCCATCGCGCTCGGCGGCGGCATCTGGTCGATGCACTTCATCGGCATGCTGGCCTTCGACATCTGCACGCGCGTGTCCTTCGATCCGGGCCTGACCTTGCTCTCCATGCTGCCCGGCATGGCCGCTTCGTGGGTGGCGCTGCACATGCTGGCCCGCCCGAGCATCAACTGGCGCCAGCTGGTGGTGGGCGGCGTGCTCGTCGGCGTGGGCATCGGCTCCATGCATTACAGCGGCATGGCCGCCATGCAGACGTCGCTGGCCCTGCGCTACGAGCCATGGCTGTTCGCCCTGTCGCTGCTGGTGGCCGTCACCATGGCCATGCTGGCGCTGTGGGTACGCTTCGGCCTGAATGCCATGCGCCAGCGCTTGAGCCCGCTGGCATCCTTGCTGCTCAGCAGTGTGGTGATGGGCCTGGCGATTTCCGGCATGCATTACACGGGCATGCTGGCGGCGCGCTTTTCCGGCACGCCCACGGCAGGCGAGAACACGATCACCGTGCAAGCTTCGTTCGTGGCCCTGGCCGTGGCCCTGATCACCGTCACCCTGACCGTCTTCGTGGCGGCCGCGAACGGCTTGCTGCGCTACCGCCAGCTGCTGCGCCACGCCAGCGTCAGCGAATCGCGCCTGCGCGCCATCGTCGATACGGCGGCCGATGGCCTGATCACCATCGATGGCCAGGGCAAGGTACGCTCCTTCAATCCCGCCGCGGAAAGCCTGTTCGGCTGGCGCGAAGCGGAAATCGTGGGGCGCGACGCCAGCGTGCTGCTGCAGCCGGCCGATGCGGCCCAATACGAGGGCTATCTGCGCGATTATCTGGAAACGGGCGCCTCGCGCATCCTCGACAGCGGACGCGAACTCGATGGCCGCCACAAGGATGGCGCCGTGCTGCCCATGCGCGTGGCGATCGGCAAGATCGATACGCCGGGCCAGCCCCTGTTCGTGGCCTTTGTCACGGACATGCGTTCCTCGCGCAGCATGGAGCAGGCGCTGAAAGACAGCGAGCGCCAGTACCGCACCCTGATCCGCAACATCCCCGGCGTGTCTTTCCACTGCAGCTTCGCGCCCGAATGGAAGATGATTTTCATCAGCGACGCCGTCTTCAACCTGACGGGCTGGATGCCGCAGGACTTCGTCGAGGGGCGCGTGCGCATCTTCGACCTCGTGCATCCGGACGACCGCCAGCGCGTCAACGACACCTGCGTGCAGGCGGCCGGCGAACGGCGCGATTTCGAGAACGTCTACCGCATGATCCACCGCGACGGGCGCGAGCGCTGGGTGCGCGAAAGCAGCGGGCCCGTGCTCGATAACGACGGCGTGGTGCGCTGGATCGACGGCGTCATCCTCGACATCACCGAAAGCGAATTGCGCAATGCGGAATACGAGGGCAAGGTGACGGCCATCTCGCGCGCGACGGCCGTCGCCGAGTTCGACCTGCAGGGACGCATCCTGGCGGCCAACCAGAATTTCCTCGACCTGACCGGCTACCAGCTCGAGGACGTGCTGGGCCTGCACCACAGCGTGTTCTGCGAGCCGCGCTACGTGACCTCGCCCGACTACGTCGCGTTCTGGCAGCACCTGGCGCATGGCGAATTCAATACGGGCGAGTACAAGCGTCTCGGCAAGGATGGCCGGGAAGTGTGGATACAGGCTTCGTACAACCCGATCTTCAACACGGACGGCAAGCCGTTCAAGGTGGTCAAGCTGGCCACCGACGTGAGCGAGCGGCGCGCCATGCAGGAAAACCTGCGTGCGGCGAAAGACCGCGCCGAACTGGCCGCCGAATCGAAGACCAGCTTCCTGGCCAACATGAGCCATGAAATCCGCACGCCCATGAACGCCATCATCGGCTTTACGGAAGTGCTGCTGGGGACAGCCCTGGACAGCCTTCAGCGCCGCCATCTGGGCACGGTGCGCCAGTCGGCCCGTTCGCTGCTGGAACTGCTCAACGACATCCTCGACATGGCCAAGCTGGAAAAAGGCGCCACCGAGCTGGAACTGGTGGACTTTTCGCTGCCGGACCTGGTCGACCACGTGGCCGCGTCGCTGCGCATCACGGCGCAGGCGCGCGACCTGGTGCTGCATGTCGACGTCGATCCCGGCATGGGCCAGTTCTTCCTGGGCGACGCGCGCCGGGTGCAGCAGGTGCTGACGAACTTGATCGGCAACGCCGTCAAGTTCACGGAAGTGGGCCACGTGCGCGTGGCCGTCGGCATGCAGGGCGAGAAAGTGCATATCGCCGTGCACGACACGGGCATCGGCATTCCCGCCGACCGCCTGGACAAGATCTTCGCTCCGTTCACGCAAGCCGATTCCTCGATGAGCCGCCGCTTTGGCGGCACGGGCCTGGGCACGACGATTTCGCTGCAGCTGGTCGAGCTGATGGGGGGCACCATCACGGTGGAAAGCACCCTGGGCGTGGGCAGCGTGTTCCACGTACTGCTGCCGCTGGCGCCGGGCAAGGCCGTGTCGCGCCGTAGCGAGCAGCCCGTGGTGGCCTTGCCGCCGCTGCGCATCCTGGCGGCCGACGACGTGCCGCAGAACGTGGAGCTGCTGCTGATCAGCCTGGGCGCGGCCGGCCATCAGGTGATCGCCGCCAGCGATGGCGAGAGCGCCGTGCGCGAGTTCAGCAAGGGCAGCTTCGACGTCGTCCTGATGGACGTGCAGATGCCGCGCATGGATGGACTGGAAGCGACGCGCCTGATCCGGGTGTACGAGCGCGAGCAGGGCTTGAAGGCGACGCCCATCATCGCCCTGACGGCCAGCGTGCTGGAACAGGACCGGCGCGCCGCGCAGACGGCCGGCATGAACGGCTTTGCGTCGAAGCCGCTGGAAATGCACAAGCTGACGGCGGAGATCGCGCGCCTGCTCGACATCGCCGTGGCCATGCCGCCGCCAGCGGCCGGCGCGGCGGCGCGTGCCGCCACCGGCCAGGTGGACTGGCAGCGCGGCATCGCCCTGTGGGGCGGCCGCGAAGCCTTGCAGCGGGCGATTGGCCGCTTCGTGCAGGCCAATGGCGACTGCGCCGCCATGCTGGCGGCGGAACTGGAACGGGGCGGCGGCAGCGTGGCCGGCCACCTGCTGCACCGTATCAAGGGCGCGGCGGGCAACCTGTGCCTGGTGCAGGTCGAGAGCCTGCTGGGCCGCATCGAGCAGGCGATCGCGCGCCAGTTGCCGGCGACCGAATTGCTGGTGCAGCTGGCCGCCGCCTTCATGGCGCTGGCCGGCGAACTGGAAGAATCGGGCATGCCGGCCGTGGCCGTGGGTACGCCGGTTGCCGGTGTGCCGCTCGATGCGCCCGCCTTTGGTGCCTTGCTGCGGCAAGCCATCGCCAGCCTGGAAGGCGGGCAGCTCGACGACGCCCTGATGGCGCAGATCGCGGCCATGCTGGCGCCGCACGGCCAGCAGCCGCGCCTGCAGGCGCTGACCAGCGCCATCGACGACTTTGAATTCGCGCGCGCCGCGGGCGTGCTGCGCCAGCTGCTGGCATGGCTGGAAACGCCAGCGCCTGCCGACCTTTCCTGATATTGGGCTTACGATGACCTTACACGAAGACAAACCGATCCTGCTGCTGGTCGACGATGAAGCGACGAATCTGCAGGTGCTGCGCCAGATTTTGCAGGACGATTACCGCCTGCTGTACGCCAAGGATGGCGAGAAAGCGCTGGAACTGGCGCAGAACAATCCCGTCGAACTGATCCTGCTCGACATCATGATGCCCGCCATGACGGGCTATGAAGTGTGCCGCCAGCTCAAAGCCATGCCGGCCACCGCGCCCATTCCCGTTATTTTCGTCACCGCCCTGTGCGACGTGAAGGACGAGGCGGACGGTTTTGACGCGGGCGCCGTCGATTACATCACCAAGCCGGTCAGCCCGCCCATCGTGCGCGCCCGCGTGCGCACGCACTTGTCGCTGGTGGACGCCGAGGAATTGCGCCGCTCGCGCCTGCAGGTGATCCAGACCCTGGGCCAGGCGGCCGAATACAAGGATAACGAGACGGGCATGCACGTCATCCGCATGAGCTATTACGCGCGCCAGCTGGCGCTGGCGGCCGGCTACAGCGCGGGCAGGGCGGAAGACCTGCTCAACGCGGCACCCATGCACGACGTGGGCAAGATCGGCATCCCCGACGCCATCCTGCAAAAGCCGGGCAAGCTCGATGCGGACGAATGGCAAGTCATGCGCAGCCACGCGGCAATCGGCGCGGCCATCATCGGCGAGCACGCAAGCGGCCTGTTGAAAATGGCGCGTACCATCGCCCTGACGCACCACGAGAAATGGGACGGCAGCGGCTATCCGCAAGGATTGAAGGGCGAGGAAATCCCGCATGAGGGCCGCATCGTCGCCATCGCCGACGTCTTCGACGCCCTCACCAGCGAGCGTCCGTACAAGCGCGCCTGGACGATTGACGAAGCCATCGCCACCATGCAGCGCGACAGCGGCACGCACTTCGACCCGGAGCTGCTGGCGCTGTTCATCGAGCAGTTGCCGGCCATGCTGGAGATCAAGGACAAGTGGCGCGAGCCGGTGTGAACGGGCTGCGTGCCAGCCTGGCAGGTCGGATTAGCGAGGCAAAGCCCCGCGTAATCCGACAACGTTGTTGGCGCTGCCCAAAGTGAAGCTAACAATGTTGTCGGATTACGGCTCCGCCTAATCCGACCTACGGTTGCCAGCCCAGCCATTGGCACCAGTCGGGTAGGTTGGCTTAGCGCGGAGCGCGTAAGCCAACATCACCATGGGCGTGGCCAATAATATTGTCGGATTACCGCCTGCGGCCTCGGCGGCCCCGCCTAATCCGACCTGCGGTAGCTAATCCGCCAGCCGCAGAATCCGCCGTATCTCCAGAATCGCCTGCGGGCTTTCCTGCACGCTGTGCCACGACGGGATGACTTTTTCCGACTGCGCGCCGTCGAGGTGGGCGCTGGCGTAGGGCACGACGCCGTCGCTCGATTCCGCCAGCGGCAGGTCCGGCGTGTCGTTGCCCATGATGGAGTAGTAGCGCACTTTCGGGTTGATGGGCAGGTCGGCCACCAGGCGCACGAACGGGTCCTTGTCGCTGAGGTTATCGATGCTGTTGGGGATGCGCAGCGGCTCGCTGCTGCCCGTGTCGAGCTGCGCCAGGCTCCCGGCCGCGTCCGACAACTGGTCGAGCATGGTGATGGGCAAGGTGACGAGGTTGGCGATCCAGCGCGCCACCTTGTGGTTGGCGAACGAGGTGCCGCGATGCGGCGCGGCGATGAAGATGGCGCGGTTCACCTGCGGCATGGCCGTGAAATTGAGGTAGGGCGCCAGTCCGGCGCGCACTTTTTCCGCCTTCTTGCCTTTCAAATTGTATTCTTCCGTGATGGCGTCGAGCAGGGTGTTGCTGGCGTCGGAGACCATCAGGCGCGCCAGTACGCCGCCCATGCTGTGGCCGATCAAGACCATGTCGTTCGCGGCCGTCGCCTTGGCCGCAGGGTCGAATTGCGCCAGGGTCGCGTTCAGCGCCTTGCGGATGGCGGCGTTGTTGGCCGCCAGCGGCGCGTTGCTCGGGTAGTACACCTGCCAGATCTGGTAGCGGCGGCGCAGCTGTTCGTCGCCCATCAGTTCATTTGCCACGTTGATCCACGCTTCCGGGCTGCTGGCCAGGCCGTGCAGCATGACGATGGTGCGCTTGTTCGGGTCGTAGGGCTGCATCAGGTGCACCTGCGGGCGCGAAATGCCGTCGGCGCTGCCGAACAGGGTGCGCAGCGCCTGCACGCCGAAGCCGGAGCGGGCCAGCCACAGGCCATAGCCGGCCGTGAAGTTGGCCGCCACGGGCAGCTCCTGGCCGGCCATGCGCGTCGATTCGCTGCGTGTCGGGTCGACCAGCATCACCAGCAACTGCTGCGTGGCCAATACCTCTTGCAGGCTGTTGCCACCGAAGCGTATCAGCGCCGTGACGACGGGGAAGCGGCTTTCCTGGAAGGCCGCGTCCCTGGCTCCGGCGGGCTTGGGCATGACGGCCACGAGGTCGGCGCCGAAGCCGTCGCGCCGGTACACATTGCGCAGGCCGGAAAACGACAGCGAGGTGGCCGGCAGCAGTTCTTCGGGCAAGGTGCCGTCTTCGGGCAGGCGCAGGGCCGACAATTCGCTGTCGATCTGCCAGCCGGCGACGCGGATCACATTGCCGTCCGGGCGGTATTCGCCACGGTGGCGGAACAGGTTGCCGACGGCTTTTTGCACGGCATAGTTATAGTAGTCGCGGATTTGCGTCTGGCGTTCCTCGAAGGCGCGCTGGCCCGGCGTGCGCGTCGTGTAGAACAGGTAGGCATACGCGTAGCGGGCCGACTCGAGCCAGGCGGCCAGCGTTTCGGCACTCGGGTGGCCGCCCTGTTTTTCTTCCGCCAGCGCGCTTTCCAGCCACAATTCGGACAGGGTGGCCAGGCGCTGCTCGTCGCTGAGCAGCTCGGAGCGGGCCAGGTCGGCGCGGCAGCTGCCCGTATTGGCTTCGCAGGCGGCGATGTCGCTGCCGATGATGCGCAGCACTTCGCTGGCCGAGGCGCTCAGTTTGCCCGTCGTGAGGATGTCGCCGCGCCGCTGCTGCAGGTAGTCGGCCGGCGAGATCGCGCTGACGGTGACGGCGGCGCAGCCGCTCAGCAGCGCCGCCGCGCACAGCAGGGCGCCCAGGCGCAGGCGCCGCATCAGCGTGGCCGGCATCTCAGAACGAGTAGACCAGGGTCAGCGACGTTTGCGTATCCGTGTTCTTCTTGTCGTCCGGTACGCGCGTGTCGTTGCGGGCGCTGAAGGCGGCCTTCATCTGCATGGTGCCATTGATCTTGGTGCTGAGGGCCGTTTCGGCGATCGAGTGGGTGTTCGAGGTGCCCCGCTCCACGCTCACCGTCTGGGTGAACATGGCCGACTGGCTGATCTTCCACTTCATGGCGGCCGCGCCGCGTACCGTCAGGCCGTGTTCCGATTCGCCCGTGTCGTTGGTGCCGCTGAAATAGCCGGGACCGAATTCCACGTCGACGCTCTTGTCGGTCGACTGGTACCAGCGCGAGCCATGACCGACGGCCAGGGTCGAGTACTTGGTGTAGGCGCCGAACTTGTCGTTCACGTGCGAGGCCAGCACGAACAATTTTTCATGGTCGGCCATCAGCTTGTAGGCAGCCTTGGCGGAGGCGGAAAAGCGTTCGGCCGAGCGTTCGCGGATCTTTTGTCCCTCGTCGTTCGTCGTCTCGTCTTCCTTGAAGTAGCCGCTGAAGATGTACTGGTTGCTCCAGTCGTCGAGTTCCTGGCGCGCGTCGATCTTGCCCGTGACGGAGGTGCCGACCGTGTTGCCCGAGGTGGTGATGGCGCCCAGCTCGGCGGAAGTGCTCCAGCTGCCGATGGGGATTTCATCGAATAGCATGCTTTGTTTGGTGTCTTTGGCGGCGGCGCTGCCGCAAGCGATGGCCATGGCCAGCGCCAGGGCGAGAGAGTGGGTCGATTTCATGGCTGTATTGGTCTGTGGCGCGCGCCGGGCGCGCCCGATGTTCGTTAGTGGCAGTGGTGGCTATGGAGGCCGCGGCAAGCCGGGAGGCGCCGATAAAACAGGGGCGCGGGCGCGCGGCCAAACAATGTCGAGGCTGTATTGTACCCGACCCTGTCATCGCGCGCCGCACGCGGCGGGACTGGCAAGTGGCGCGCGCCTGGCGTATGCTGCGCATGTTTGCTGTCCCGATCTTTACAAGGAATTCCCGTGCGCTGCCTGGTCATCGAAGACGAAGCCGAAACTTCCCGCTATATCTGTGCCGGCCTGCGCGAGGCGGGCCACGACGTCACGTCCTGCGACAATGGCATCGACGGCATGCGCCTGGCCTGCGGCGAAGACTGGGATGCGCTGGTGCTCGACCGCCTGCTGCCTGGCGAGATCGATGGCCTGGCCATCGTCGCGCGCCTGCGCGGCATGGGCCGCAACACGCCCGTGCTGGTGCTGTCGGCCCTGTCCAGCGTCGACGAGCGCGTACGCGGCTTGCGCAGCGGCGGCGACGATTATCTGTCGAAACCGTTCGCCATCGCCGAACTGCTGGCGCGCATCGAGGCGCTGCTGCGGCGTGCCGCGCCCGTGCCCGAAGCGACGCAGTTGCAGGTGGCCGACCTGGTGCTCGACATGCGCACCATGCGCGTGACGCGCGCCAACCGGCAAATCGCCCTGCAGCCGCGCGAATTTCGTTTGCTCGAATACCTGATGCGCCACCAGGGCCAGTCCGTCACGCGCGCCATGCTGCTCGAAGCCGTGTGGGACTACCATTTCGACCCGCAGACGAACGTCATCGACGTGCAGGTAAGCCGCTTGCGCACCAAGGTGGACAAGGAATTCTCGCCGCCGCTGATCCACACGGTGCGCGGCGTCGGCTACACCCTGGGCGTGATCGACAGTGCGTAACTGGCACCGCTCGATCGCGGCCCGGCTGGCGCTCGGCTATGGCGTGCTGGTGGTCGTGTCGATCAGCATCGTCTGCGCCGTGTTCTATTTCGGCACCATCGGCGTGCTCGATCGCAGCGTGGACCGCAAGCTGGTCCTGCTCTCGGAGCGCCTCGCCGCGCTGTACGAGCAGGGCGGCAGCCGCCGCACGACGGCGGAAATCGGCCATTTGCTGACCGACCGCACCGACAGCGACACGGAGATCTTTTTGCTGGTGGATGCCGATGGCCGCCGCGTGGCGGGCAATCTGACGTCCTGGCCCGACACGGGCAGCCCGGCGGGCCGCTTGCTGCACCGCGACGTTACGCGCGAAGGACGCCGGGTGCCCGCGCGCATGCTGATCCGCGACCTCGATGGCGGTGCGCGCCTGTTCGTCGGGCGCGACATGGAGGAGGGCAGGTCGATCCGCGCCCTGGTGCTGCGCTCGCTGGCCTATGGCGCCGGGGTGGCGATCCTGCTGGTGGTGGCGGGCGCGTGGCTGTTCCGCCGCCAGCTCGAGGCGCGCATCGGGCAGATCCGCCGCACGGCGGGCGAAATCGAGGCGGGAGACCTGAGCCGGCGCATTCCCGTGTCCAGCGAAGATGAATTCGGCTTGCTGAGCCGCGACATCAACCGCATGCTCGACCGCATCGAACACCTGATGGAAGGCGTGCGCCACGTGTCGAACGCCATCGCGCACGACCTGCGCACGCCGCTGGCGCGCATCCGCAACAAGCTCGATGGCGCCTTGCGCCAGCAGCCGGGCGTGGCCGGTTACGAAAGCGCGGCGCAGGCAGCCATCGATGACATCGACGACCTGACGCGCGTGTTCGACAAGCTGCTGCAGATCGCGGCGGCCGAATCGGGCATGCGTCCCGAGAATTTCGACGACATCGACCTGCAGCAGATCGGCGCCGACATCGTGGAAATGTACGAGGCGACGGCCGACGAGCAGGGCGTGCTGCTGGTGCAGATGTATGGCGAAGGCGTGCCCGCGCGCGGCGACCGCAACCTGCTGGGCAGCGCCCTGGCCAGCCTGGTCGACAACGCCATCAAGTATGCGGGGCCGGGCGCGACGGTGGAAGTGTCGGCCGGCAGCGACGCGCAGGGCAGCTGGCTGGCCGTGCGCGACAACGGCCCCGGCGTGCCTGCCGAGGAATTGCCGAAACTGACGCAACGCTTCTACCGCCTCGACAAGAGCCGCCATTTGCCCGGCAACGGCCTGGGCCTGTCCATCGTGGCGGCCATCGCCGTCCTGCATGGGGGCAGCCTGGAGATTGAGGATGCGGCGCCGGGATTGCGGCTGAGGCTACGCCTGCTCAACTGAGTGCCCCGGCTTGCGCCTGACTCGCGAGGCGCGGCCCTTCCGGTGACACCATCGCCCTGGGAATTGTATATTTTGCATTTTAATATTACATCATGTTATTATGCGAATAATGTATAAATGTTATTTCATTTGACAGAAATGCAGTGCCACGGGCATATGGCCTAGCTGGCATTGATCATGGCGTTCAGGCCTCCCCCCTTGCTGTTCTGTCCGTACAGTTCGGTAAACGATAATCAAGCGAAATCGAAATGGTTGATGCAAGTGTCCAGCGTCAGGATGATGGACGTATTATTTCCCTCGATGCCATGCGCGGGATTGCTTCCCTCGTGGTGGTGGTATATCACTTGCCGTATATCTACGGTTTCAAGATGCAGTACGCCTATCTTGCCGTGGAGTTCTTCTTTATCCTCTCGGGCTGGGTCATGGCACACAGCTATGAAGAGCGTATCGGCAACGGCTTGCCGTTCAAGAATTTTGCCTTGAACCGTTTGGCGCGCCTGTATCCGCTCTATCTGTGCGCGACTTTGTTCGGTTTCCTCGTCATGCTGGTAAAGATGCGCTTTGGTACTCCGTCGGCCAATCTGGCCTGTCTCGTGCCGAATGCTTTCTTATTACCCTGCATAAATCCCGTTGGCACGGCGTTCCCCCTGAACGGGCCAGCCTGGTCGATCTTTGTGGAAGTGGCGGTCAATATCCTGTGGTTTTTTGCAGTGTGGCTGGGCCTGTCTGCATTGCGCTGGAAATTCGCCTTGCACCTGTGTTTTACGGTATTGCTATGGGGAACTGCTATCTACAGCCACCGCTATATGGGCGGTTTCAATCCGAATGATTTGCATGAAGGTTTGTACCGGGGGCTGCTGGGGTTTTCCGGAGGGATTTTGCTCTTCAGTTTCCGCCGCCAGCCATGGATACTCGTCTATTTTGCGATAGTGACTATCGCCGTCCTCCTCGCTTTCGGCTTGCGCGGCGACAGCGGCGGCGTCACGCCGCTGGCCTTTGTCGTCATGGGCCTGCTGCCCGTGCTCGTGTGGCTGGCAGCGTGGTGGCGCCCAGCCATGTTGGAAAACAGTTTCTGTGCTTATCTTGGCGATATCTCTTATGCCGTTTATCTGCTGCATTTGCCTTTGGCAATCCTGTTGCAAAAACCACTGAGGTTGCTGCTGCCGGGGCCCGGGATTTCCAGCATCGCGCTTAAATCCCTGATCTTTAGCGCGCTGTTGATAGTGCTGAGCACTGCCAGTTTCCGGTGCCTGGAAATGCCGGCCCGCCGCTGGCTGTTGCGCCGGTTCCGCAATGGTGACAGGCAACAGCTTTCTTTTCCGGCCCGCTAGCGGCCTGCTACTCGTCATATTCAATGTAAAAATTATCTTTTCGTATATTTTAAAAGATATTAATTACCTTTTTTTGCATCTATATGGAATAGTCTGATGCGAGGCTTGACCGCCGTCGGAATCTACCGCGCCGGAGCTTTTCATTCGTAGGGGTGTGAGATGGGAAATGCAGTGCCGGATGGTGCGATGGCAGGCAGCCGCGTCGTATCGCTCGATGGCATACGGGCATCGCCGCCCTGCTTGTCATGGTGTACCACCTGCCGATCATTTTCGGTTTTCATGTTCCTCATGCCTACCTGGCGGTCGACCTGTTTTTCATGCTCTCGGGCTGGGTCATGGCTTATAGCTACGAGGAACGCATAGGCCAGGGAATGGCATTCCGGCAGTTTGCATTGCAGCGCTTTGCGCGCTTGTACCCCTTGTATGGCGTGGCGCTGGCCCTGGGATTCTCGTATGCATTGGCCAAATACCTGTTTGGCACGCCGACGACCGCTACACTGGCTTGCATCGTGCCAAATAGCGTCATGTTGCCCTGCATGCTGGATGACACTCAAAACTTTCCATTGAATCGCCCCGCCTGGAGCATTTTCGTCGAAGTGGTCATCAATCTCGGCTGGTATTTTGTCGTGCGTTTCGGAATGCGCACCATGCGTTGGAAATTCGCCTTGCATCTGGGCTCAGTGCTGCTGTGCTGGGGCACGGCCTATATGGTCGAGCGTTTCTTGCGCGGTTATACGCCCGCGGATGTGACTGAAGGGCTGCTGCGCGGCCTGGCGGGCTTTTCGGGTGGCGTGCTATTGTTTTATTGCCGCAAGCAAGCCTGGATACTCGCCTATTTTGCGGCGCTGTCCCTGGCCATCCTGCTGGTCTTTGGCCTCAAGGGGCTCAGCGTCGAGCTGATGCTGCTTGCCTTCGTGGTCATGGCCTTCTTTCCGGCGCTGCTGTGGCTGTTGGCCGCCCTTCGTCCGGCTGTCCTGGAAGGCAAAATATCCGCCTTCCTCGGTGACATTTCCTATGCCGTCTATTTATTGCATGTTCCCCTTGGCCTGTTTCTTGTCAATCCCTTGCTGCGCCTGGTGCCGGGCGCCGGCTTGGCGCCGACCGCCATCCGCGCCGCATTGTTCACCGGAGTGCTGATCGCCGTTTGCAGCCTCAGCTACCATTGGCTGGAAAAGCCCGCGCGGCGCTGGCTGGTGGCCCGTTACGGAAAGCCGGGCCGGCCGATGGGCGCTGCGGCGGCACCCTGAGCGCCCAGGCTCGCCAGCAGCACATTACCAACTTGTAACCCCCCTCGTTTTCACCTCCCCCTATCATCCGCACTACCCGGTGTAGAGCGCCTGCCAGAGTGCAGGCGCCTGTTCCGGGCTGCCTGCGGCGTCGCCGCGTCCCGTTCATCAGACCCGTCGTAGAGCCGTTCGCATGCATACTTTTACCGCCACCGGCGACAGCGCCGCGCAGCAGCAGGCGCCACTGCGCCAGCATGGCCACCGTATCAAGGCCGCGCTGGGCGCCATCGTCTTCCCCGCGCAGCGCGCGCGCTGGCAAGCTTTCGTTGCCGCGACGCCGGGCCTGGCGGCACTGGCGCAAGTCCATCCCAGCCTGCTGTACAAGATTTATCGTCCCTACGCCAGTCGCCGGTTCGGCTGTGCTGCGCGGGTGGACCTGCTGCGCGGGCATTACCGCTTCCTGTGGCAGGCGGGCGCGCGGCCGCTGGTGGAATACGCGGCGCACCGCCCGCTGGTGCTGGCCGCCATCGAAGGCAAGGATGGCGCCACCTACCGCTTGCAGCTGACGGCCATCCACGACAGCCACCGCGAAGGGGATCTGTGCCTGCGCCTGACGCGCGACGGCGTGCCGCTGTACCTGGCCAGTTTCCTGTTCCGGCCGCAGCCCGGCGGCGCCGCCATCCAGCTGGGCGCCTTGCAGGGTTTGCGCTCGCAGGCGGGCGCGCAGGCGGTGAAGGAAGCCACGCGGGCGCTGCATGGCTGCCGGCCGAAAAACCTGATGGTGGCCGCCTTGCGCGACCTGGGCGACTTTTTCGGCTGCGGCCATCTGGACCTGGTCAGCAACGCCAACCGCATCGCGCTGAACTGGCGCCGGCGCCGCCATATCTCGTGCGATTACGACCTGGCGTGGCGCGAGCTCCATGCCCAGCCCACCAGCGACGGCAATTACCGCCTGCCATGCGGCCCTTGCCGGAGGCCGGACCTGGAGCTGGTGCCGTCGAAAAAGCGGGCGGACGCGCGCCGCCGCGGCGACATGCTGGTGCAGGTGGCGGCCGACATGCGCTGGCAAGTGGCCGCCCTGCTGCATGCGCAATGAAGGCGCAGGGCTGGGTTTCTTGACTTGCGCGGCTTTTTTGCCGGGCGGCCCGGCGCAAGCGGCGCGATCGGCGTATACTGATCGGCGTTGTTAACCTGAAGCCAGTCAACCCATGCCAGCACAATTCCCCACTTCGCGCATGCGCCGCCTGCGCGCGACCCCGCAACTGCGCGAGCTGTTCCGCGAAACCGAGATCAATCCGCGCGACCTGGTCCTGCCGATCTTCGTCGACGAAGGCAGCAGCGATTTCATCGACATCAAATCCATGCCCGGCGTGCGCCGCATTCCCGAAGCGAAGCTGGCGCAGGAAGTGGAGCGCTACGCGCGCGCCGGCCTGCGCTCCGTCATGACCTTCGGTATTTCGCACCACAAGGACAGCCACGGCACGGACACCCTGAACCCGGACGGCCTGGTGGCCCGCATGTCGCGCATCATCAAGGACGCCGTGCCGGAAATGGTCGTCATGTCCGACACCTGCTTCTGCGAATACACGGACCACGGCCATTGCGGCATCCTGCATGGCGACACGGTCGACAATGACAGCACGGTGCTCAACCTGGGCAAGCAAGCCGTCATCGCCGCGCAGGCGGGTGCCGACATCATCGCCCCGTCGGCCGCCATGGATGGCCAGGTGGCGGCGATCCGCAGCGCGCTGGATGCGGCCGGCTTCCACGACACGCCCGTGATGGCGTATTCGACCAAGTTCGCCTCCGGCCTGTACGGTCCGTTCCGCGACGCGGCCGGCAGCACCCTGAAGGGCGACCGCAAGACCTACCAGATGGACCCGATGAACCGCCGCGAAGCCGTGCGCGAGTCCTTGATCGACGAAGCCGAAGGCGCGGACGCGCTGATGGTCAAGCCGGCAGGCGCCTACCTGGACATCATCCGCGACCTGCGCGAAGTGACGCGTCTGCCGATCGGCGCCTACCAGGTCAGCGGAGAATACGCGATGATCAAGTTTGCCGCGCAAGCCGGCGCCATCGACGAGCGCCGCGTGGTGCAGGAAACCCTGGGCGCCATCAAGCGCGCGGGCGCGGACATGATCTTTACGTATTTTGCGATGGATGTGCTGAATAATCCGTATTGAGGTTTGTCTCTGGCGCGCCGTTAGCGTCCTTTTGCACCCCAAAAGCAAGAGCTGGGGTCGGACCCTCAGGGACTCGGCGTCCCCGTCCGACCCCGGCATTTGCGCCGTTGGGTTCTCTTCGATTTCCCCATGCCCCTGAAAATCTCCCGCATCCTGCACGCCGGCTATGTCTTCGAATGCGAAGGCACGGCCATCGCTTTCGATCCCATCGTCGAAAATCCGTTCAGCCGCAACTGCCATGCGTTCCCGCCCGTGCGCTTCGACCTGGACGCCGTGCGGCAGCTGCGCTGGGATGCCGTCTTCATCTCGCACTTCCACGACGACCACTGCTCGCTCGACAGCCTCGACGTGCTCGACCGCGCCACACCCATTTATCTGTACTGCGTCTTCGACGAGCTGTTCGCCATGATCCGCGCGCTGGGGTTTACGCAGGTGCGGCGATTGCACGTTGACGTGCCCGTGCAGGTGGGCAGTATCGAGGTGATTCCGCGCCGCGCGCTGGATGACGATGTCGACTCGCTGTTCCAGGTGCGCGCGGGCGGGCTGAACGTGCTCAATGTCGTCGATTCCTGGATCGGCCCGGAGACTTTGGCACAGCTGGCCGCGTTTGCACCATGGGACATGGTGCTGTGGCCATTCCAGACCATGCGCGAGATCGCCGTCATCGCGCCGTCGCAGGCGCAGCCTGGCCCCGTCGAACTGCCCGACGACTGGGTGCCGCAGCTGCGCGCGCTGGCGCCCCGGTACATCGTGCCCAGCTCCTGCCAGTTCGTGCAGGAAGACTGGTCCTGGTACAACCACGCGATGTTCCCCATTACCTATCGCCGGTTTGCGCAGGAGATCGGCACCGCGCTGCCGGAGGCGCACATCTTCCGCCTCGATCCGTCCACGTCCGTGCTGCTCGACGCGCACGGCGTGACTGACTCCGAACCCTTGTCCTGGGTGATACCCGTGGGCCCGCAGGATGTGGATTTCGATTACCGTCCCGATGCGCCGCCGCCCGCCACGGCGGACATCGCGCGCCGTTTCGCGCCCTTGAACGATGCCGACGCGGCGCTGGCGCTCGACTTTTGCCGCAAGGGCTTGCTTGAACGCTACCGCGACATGGAGCTGCCCGAGGACAGCTATTTCCAGCAACCGCGTTTGTGGCGCCTGTCCCTGTACGGCCATGACGGTGCGGCCACCGTGCTCCATTACCGCACGCATGGCGACGTGATCGACCTCGTGCCGGAGCCTGGCGAGGCGCCAGGCTGGACGACGGAGCTGCCTCTCGTGAAATGCCATGCGGCGCTGGTGCTCGGCGAATCGCTGACGTCGATGTACATGCGCATCAACGATGGCCCTTTCGATACCGCCGCGCGGGCGGAACTGGAGGAGGCCGACATCGTCGACGACCCCTTGATCCGCTGCCTGTTCAACGACGCCATCGGCGCCTACCAGGCGGCGCAGCTCAAGCGCTTGCTGGCCCGCTGAAGAAAGTCGCGTGACAGGGTAAGATAGCTGCTTCTGACTAGAACGGGAAAGACACCATGGCACAAGACTATGCACAAGGCAATGAAACGGCGATCCTGGCCGGCGGCTGCTTCTGGGGCGTGCAAGACTTGCTGCGCCGCTATCCGGGCGTGATCGCCACGCGCGTGGGCTACAGCGGCGGCGACGTGGCCAACGCCACCTACCGCAACCACGGCACGCATGCGGAAGCGATCGAGATCATCTTCGACCCGAAGGTCATCAGCTACCGCAAGATCCTGGAATTCTTCTTCCAGATCCACGACCCCAGCACGGAAAATCGCCAGGGCAATGACCGCGGCACGAGCTACCGCTCGGCCATCTATTACACGAGCGACGAGCAAAAGCGCATAGCCGAGGACACCATCCGCGACGTTGACGCCTCCGGCCTGTGGCCCGGCAAGGTGGTGACGGAAGTGGCGCCGGCCGGCCCGTTCTGGGAAGCGGAACCGGAGCACCAGGATTATCTGCAGCGCTTGCCGCATGGCTACACCTGCCATTACATCCGGCCGGACTGGGTCTTGCCGCAGCGCGGGCAGTAAGAAAGCCGATATGCGTTACTGGCGCGTCGAGCGGCGGCAGGCGGAAGGGCAGCTGGACTTCGGGCGTACCCTGGAGCTGATGGCTGCCATCGGCCATGCCGACGTGAATGCCGTCGCCGGGGCCATCCTGAAAACGGTCAGCACGGTCGCGCCCATAGCCCAGTGCACGATCTTTGCCTATGAATTCGGCAACCGTCCGCGCACCGTGGCCGTGGCCGACCGGCGCGGCGGACGTTTCCTGCAAGATATTGCCGACAGCTATGCGCGCCACTATTACGCGCTCGATGGCAACCAGCGCGTGATTGCGCCCGTGCCGGGGCGGAAAATCGATCCCGCCATCGTGCTGCATCAGCAAGCCAGCGACGAGATCGACCATCCCGGCTACCGTGCCGTCTGCTATCAAAAACCGAATGTGTCGGACCGCTTGTCCCTGCTGGTGCAACCGGCCGGCGATATCTGGCTGTCCGTCAATTTTTACCGCGACAGCAGCCAGGGCCAGTTCCTGCCCGGCGAAGTGGCCAGCATCGAGACCCTGTCGCCGCTGTTTGCGCATGCCGTCAAGCACCATTACAGCCTGAACGGCCAGAATACGCAGGGCGTCGCGCCCATGATGCTGGCCAGGCTGCGCCAGCATTGTCCCGCCTTGAGCAAGCGCGAACTGGACGTGCTGCGCTGCGTGCTCGAAGGCCTTACGGCCGTGGAAATCGCCGAGATCATGGGCGTGCAGCCGTCCAGCGTGACGACGTACCAGAAGCGCGCCTATAAACGCCTGGGCATTTCCAGCCAGCGCCAGTTGTTCGCGCTGTGCATGGCACCAGCGCCTTAGTACTTTTGGCGTAGCAATGGCTCCGCCTTTCTGACTGGTTTAGCCGCAAAACGTCCCCAAAATAGGGACAGCCGCCGGCATCGCCGTCTGCATACTGTGTTTCAAGCCGGGATCACCCGGCCGCTCTCACCCAATAAAAACAGCAAGGGGAGGGCGACACCTTATGGAGACAAGCATGATCATCGCCAAAGCGGCCACCCCCGCCACTGCGCCCGTTCCTGACGCGGCCGCCAATCAACTGGAACAGCAGGTGATGCGCAAGGTATCGCGCCACCTGCTGGGATTTCTGTTCCTGCTGTTCGTGTTTTCCTTTCTCGATCGCATCAATATCGGCTTTGCCGGCCTGACCATGATGCAGGACCTGGGCCTGTCCGGCACCCAGTTCGGCTTTGCCACCACCCTGTTTTACATCGCCTACATCGCGTGCAGCATCCCCAGCAACATCGTGCTGGCCCGCATCGGCGCGCGTAAATGGATAGGCAGCATGATGATCGCCTGGGGCCTGGCCTCGACGGCGACCCTGTTCGCCAGCGGTCCGGCCAGCCTGTATGCGCTGCGCTTTCTCGTCGGCGTGACGGAAGCGGGCTTTTTGCCCGGCATGTTGCTGTACCTGACGTACTGGTTTCCCAGCGCCTACCGGGCACGCGCCAATGCCCTGTTCATGATCGCCATGCCCGTGACGGCCGCCATCGGTTCGGCCTTGTCGGGCCTGATCCTGGGCCTTGATGGGCACTGGGGCTTGAAGGGCTGGCAATGGCTGTTCTTGCTCGAAGGCATGCCATCCGTGCTGCTGGGCCTGGCCGTGTACGGCTACCTCGACGACTCGCCCAACAAGGCGAACTGGCTGAGCAGGCTGGAACAGCAGGTGCTGGCGCGCATGCTGGCGGCCGAGCACAAGCCGGTGGCGTCCCAGCAGAAGACTTCGGTTCTGACGGAAATGTTGTCGCCCACGGTATTGAAATTCGGCGTCGCCTATTTCTGTCTGGTCAACACCCTGGCCATGGTGGCCGTGTGGACGCCGCTGATCGTGAAAAGTTTTAATAGCAATGCCAGCAACACGCAGATCGGCTTGCTGGCGGCCATCCCGCAAGTGTGCACCGTCATCGGCATGATCGCCTGGGGCCGCCGCTCGGACCGCTTGCAGGAGCGCCGCTGGCACATCGTCTGGCCGATGCTGCTGTCGGCCGGCGGCTGGCTGTTGACCGCATATTCCGGCAATCCTGAGATGCAACTGCTGGGCGTATGCATGGCTTCGACGGGTGCGTACACGGCCATGTCCGTCTTCTGGACGACACCGGACCGCGCCCTGAGCCTGGGCGCGCGCGCCATCGGCATCGCCGTCATCAACGCGACGGGCAATATCGGCTCGGCCCTGAACCCCGTTGTCGTGGGCTGGCTGAAGGATTTCACGCACAGCTTTGCCACGGGCTTGCTGTACGCCAGCGTGCTGCTGGTGGCGGGCGCGGCCATCGTGCTGACCCTGCCCATCGCCCGTGGCGGCAAAGAACAATCTTGATTGAAGAGGACCCATCATGAGCGACACGTTTCATCCATATCCCCATGTGCCGAAAGTCTATCCGCCTGGCAAGCCGGCGGGCGCATCGACGCAGCACGTCCCGGTGCTGATCGTCGGCGGCGGCCCCGTGGGGCTGGCCACGGCCCTGGGCCTGGCCCGTCACGGCGTGTGCAGCGTGCTGATCGAAGCGGACGATGGCGTGTGCACGGGCAGCCGCGCCATCTGCATCTCGCGGCGCAGCCTGGAAATCATAGCCCGCCTGGGCGCGCTCGACGGTTTTATCAGCAAAGGCTTGCCGTGGGCAGGTGGACGCAGCTTTTACCGCGAGGAAGAAGTACTGCATTTCACGATGCCGCAAGATGCGAACCAGAAGCTGCCGCCCATGCTCAACCTTGCGCAATACCATATCGAGCAATTCCTGCTGGACGCGGCCGAACGCCAGCCCGAACTGATCGATATCCGCTGGCAAACGCGGGTGACGAACGTGGACAGGCACGCCGATGGCGCCACCGTCACGGTCGCCACGCCCGATGCAACCTACCGTATCGAGACGGACTGGCTGGTGGCGTCCGATGGCGGGCGCAGCGTCGTGCGCGAAGCGCTGGGCCTGAAACTGCAGGGCACCAGCTATGAAGGGCGCTATGTCATCGTCGACATCCACCTGAAAAGCGACCGTCCGACGGAGCGCCTCGCGTATTTCGACCCGCCGTCGAATCCCGGCTCCACCGTGCTGGTGCACAAGCAGCCCGACGATATCTGGCGCATCGACTACCAGTTGCGCGACGACGAGGATGCGCAGGCGGCCGTGCTGCTGGAAAACGTGGCGCCCCGCGTCGACAGCCTGCTGGCCATGATGGGGGAGACAAAGCCGTGGCATCCCGTGTGGATCACTATCTATAAAGCCAACGCATTGACCCTGGAAAAATACCGGCACGGCCCCGTGCTGTTCGCTGGCGATGCGGCCCACCTCGTGCCCATCTTCGGCGTGCGCGGAGCGAACTCGGGTATCGACGACGCGGACAACCTGGCCTGGAAGCTGGCCTACGTCGTCAAGGGACTGGCGCCGCAGGCCTTGCTGGACAGCTATTCGGACGAGCGCGTGTACGCCGCCCATGAAAACCTGCGCCACGGCACCAAAAGCACGGAATTCATGGCGCCTCCCACGTTTGCCTTCGATCTCATGCGCACGGCCGTGCTGGGACTGGCGGGCAAGCACGCGCACGTGCGCTCCCTGATCAACCCGCGCCAGACGAGCGCCATCGCGTATGCGCAGTCGCCCTTGAATGCGCTGGAATCGGATGTGTTTGCAGAAGGCCCTGCGCCGGGCACGGTCTTGCCCGAGTGTCCGCTGGCGCTGTCGCACAACGGCGGACAAAAAGCCGGGTATATTACCGATTTGGTGCAGCGCGCCGATGGTCATTTCACGGGGCTGTATTTCAGCGACGATGGCGCCGTGCCTGCCGAACTGCTGGCGCTGTGCGATATATTGCCGTTGACGACCGTGGCGATCACCCGCAGCGGGGCGCAAGGGGGCGCCTGGGACCACACGGCGCAGGTATTTTCGCTGTTCGACGCGCAGCCTGGCAGTTTTTACCTCGTGCGCCCGGATGGCCATGTGCTGGGGCGCTGGCGGCAAGTGCAGGCGGGGCAGGTGGTTGCTGCTTTGAAACGGCTATTGTGTTGAGCCAAACCCAATCGCAAATTCTGGGGTCGGACCCTGAGGGTCCGACCCCGGCTCTTTCGCTTTTCGGGTTAGCGAAGGAAGAACACTGGAAATCAGGAGATCATATGACCGACATCGAACTGGACAATCTTTACACCGAGCTGTGCCACACCATGGGCGGCCTGGGCGAACAGCGCTCGCCCCTGTTCCTGGCCCGCTTTGCCTTGCTGGCCATGGGCGCCATCGGCAAGGCTGACGTGGTGCAGGGCTTGCTGCGCGACGCGGCCGACGGCCTGGCGGAGCCGGCATGATAGGCGCCGGCTACCAAAGCGGCTTCGGCAACGAATTTGCCACGGAAGCCATCGCCGGCGCCTTGCCGCAGGGGCAGAATTCGCCACAGCAGGCGCCGCTGGGCCTGTATGCTGAGCAACTCTCGGGCACGGCCTTCACGGCGCCGCGCGCGCAGAACCGGCGCTCGTGGCTGTACCGCATCCGTCCCGCCAGCCAGCATCCGCCATTTACCTTATTGGCCAACACGCGCATCGTCAGCGATTTCCACGCCATGCCTTTCACTCCGCCGAACCAGCTGCGCTGGGACCCGCTGCCGCTGCCCGACAGCGCGACGCCAACGGACTTCATCGATGGCTGGCAGACGATGGCCGGCAATGGCAGCGCCGAAACGATGAGCGGCTGCGCCATCCACGTGTACGCGGCAAACCGCTCGATGCAGCGTTTCTTCTATTCGGCCGATGGCGAACTGCTGGTCGTGCCGCAGGAAGGCCGGCTGGCGATTGCCACGGAACTGGGCTTGATCGAGCTGGAACCGCAGGAAATCGCCGTGATCCCGCGCGGCGTGCGCTTCCGCGTGACCCTGTCCGACGGCGCGGCGCGCGGCTATGTGTGCGAAAACTTCGGCACGGCCTTCCGCCTGCCGGACATGGGCCCCATCGGCTCGAACGGCCTGGCGAACGCCCGCGACTTCCTCACGCCGCACGCGGCCTACGAGGATATCGATGGCGAGTGCGAACTGGTGGCCAAGTTCGGCGGCCATCTGTGGCGCACGATCTTGGACCATTCACCGCTGGACGTGGTGGCCTGGCATGGCAATTACGCGCCCTACAAATATGATCTGCGCCGCTTTAATGTCATCGGCTCGATCAGCTACGATCATCCGGATCCGTCGATCTTCCTCGTGCTGCAGGCACCGAGCGAAAATCCGCTGCTGGGCGCCATCGACTTCGCCATCTTCCCGCCCCGCTGGCTGGCGGCCGAACACACATTCCGGCCGCCCTGGTTCCACCGCAACGTGGCCAGCGAATTCATGGGACTGATCCATGGCGTGTACGACGCCAAGGCGGCCGGTTTCGTTCCGGGCGGCGCCAGCCTGCACAACTGCATGTCCGGCCATGGCCCCGATGCGCAGACGTTTGAACGCGCCTCGCACAGCGACACGAGCGCGCCCGTGAAGGTGGCCGACACCATGGCCTTCATGTTCGAGACGCGCACCATCCTCAAGCCGACGCCGTTCGCCTTGAACGGCGAACTGCTGCAAAACGACTATTTCGAGTGCTGGCAAGGCTTGCGCAAGCATTTCGATCCGGACCAGGCTTAGTCGAACCGCGCTCACGCGGCCCGCGCCAGCGTATGCGGGTTGGCAGGCGACATTGCCGGCTCCCTTGCCGCAGCAAGGTTCGGACCAACGCCCCGCATATGCAAAATCCGGATAAGCTAGCGCGGCACCATTCGTTCACGCCTGCGGATGGAGCGCGGTATAGTCGGCCCATGGAACTCTTAGCCCACAATTTCAGCAGCGATTTCGCGCGCAGCGCCCACCTTGCCCGGGGCGCCGGCGATGACGGCGACAGCGAGGCGCTGGTCGCCTTCCGCGACCCGCAGCAAATGAGCTTGCTGGTGCGCGCCACGGCCTTTGTCTTTGCCGATCCCCGCTCGCGCCAGTTGCACGAACTGATCGAGCGCATCGCGCCCAGCGAGGCGACGGTGCTGATCACGGGCGAAACGGGAACGGGAAAAGAGCTGATCGCGCGCCATGTGCACGGCTTGAGCGGGCGCGCCGAACAGACGTTTGTGGCGATCAACTGCGGCGCGTTTTCCGAAACCCTCGTCGAGAGCGAGCTGTTTGGCTATGAGAAAGGCGCGTTTACGGGCGCGCTGCAGGGTAAACCTGGCTGGTTCGAGACGGCCAGCGGCGGCACCCTGTTCCTCGATGAAATCGGCGACTTGCCGCTGGCGATGCAGGTCAAGCTGCTGCGCGTGCTGCAGGAGCGCGAAGTGGTGCGCCTGGGCGCGCGCCGCGCCATCTCCATCGACGTGCGCCTGATCGCCGCCACCAACGTGGACCTGGCCGAAGCCGTGCGGGCCGGGCGCTTCCGCGAAGACCTGTATTACCGGCTGCAGGTAATCGGCCTGCCGCTGCGCCCCTTGCGCGAGCGTCCGGGCGACATCATGCCGCTGACGCGCCACTTCATGGCCATCTATGCGCAGCGCCTGCACCTGGGAGAGGTGGAACTGGGCCTGGACGCGCAGCAGGCCTTGCTCGGCTACCCGTGGCCGGGCAATATCCGCGAACTGGAAAACGTCATCCACCGCGCGCTGCTCGTGTGCCGCAGCGGCGTCGTGCGGGCCGAGGACTTGAGCTTGTCGGGCTGGCACCGCGCGCCTGCCGCCGCACCTGTCTCTGCGCCTGTTCCCGACGCCTGGGCCGGCGGCGCCGACATCGCCTACGCGGCCCATGGCGCGGCCTGCCAGGACGATATGCTGGCCGCCGAGCGTTTTGCCCGCGCCTGGCAAGCCTTGCTCGACTCGGGCGAAGCCGTGGAATTCGAAGCGATGCAGCAGGAACTGGTGCGCGCCGCGTGGGAGCGCAACGAGCGCAACCAGGTGCGCACGGCCAAACACCTGAACCTGAGCCGCAACATCCTGCGCACCTTCCTGAAAAAGGCGGGCGCCATCGACTAGGCGCATGATGGACTTCCCGGAGCCGGACCCGCAGCGATGCGGCTCCGGCTTTTTTCATGGCTGTTGCGCGCGCAGCACGCTGCTGCCGGCGGTGCAGCCGATTGCTGCGCAAGCAGCAGCTTCGGGCCTCGATGGGCGTCCAGCGCATGGCATGTTTTCTGCGAGGAGGGAAGGGCAGGTCGCCACGCACGATGCGCCGCGGCCTTTTCTTCGACCCACGACAGGAGTCCATGCATGACCATCGAATTCATCTGGCAATTGCCCACCGGCGGCGACGGCCGTTACGCGGCGCCCGGCATTTTTCGCCGGGGCGAGCGAAGCGCCGGCGCGCCCAGTCCTTTGCAGGCGGGCGTGGGCGACCCGCGCGGCGTGCGTCCGCCCTTCAATTATTTCGATTACCTGCACCAGATCGCCCGCGCGGCCGACCTTTCCGGCTTCGACGGCATCCAGATACGCCACGATACGCAGGGCGATGAAAGCTGGATCGTCGCAGGGTATTTGGCGCGCAGCACGCGGCATCTGAAACTGATCGCCGAATTCGACGCGGCCTGGGGTTCTGCCGTGTATGCGGCAAAGAACGCCGTCAGCTTCCAGCGCTTTACGGGCGGGCGCTTCGCCTGGCAGATCGGCCACGGCGGCGATGCCGCGGCGCGCCGGCGCCAGGGCGATGCCGCAACGGACGCTGACATCTTGCCCCGCATCGATGAATTCATCACGGTGGCGCGCGGCGTGCAAAGTACTTCGCCGTTCAGCTTCAAGGGCAAGTTCTTCGAGGTGCAGGACGGCGGCTTCAAGGGGCCGCTGGCGAACCATCCCATTAACACCATTTACCTGAATGGGGACAGCCCGGAGGCGTTGGCCCTGTCGGCGCGCCAGGCCGACGTGCACGTGTTCGACGCGGCGCCCGTGGCGGACCTGCAGCCGGCCATCGCCAGCCTGCAAGCGCAGGCGCGCCAACTGGGCCGCACGGTGGCGGCGGGCGTGCGCATCGACGTGCTGGCCCGTGAAACGTTCGAGGAAGCGTTGCGCGACGCGCGCCGCTACCGCAGTGGCGCGGGACTGGCCGACGATGCGCCATTCGATGCCGGTGCCGCCGCCTTCTGGCCCGGCTTTGCGCAGGCGCAGACGGGCGCCCGCGGCGCCCTGGTTGGCAGCTATGCACAGGTCAGCGCCGCGCTGCAAGCGTATGCGCAGGCGGGTATCTCCAGCTTCGTGCTGGCGGCCATCCCCCATTTCGAGGAAGCCTACCGCATCGGCGAGCACGTGCTGCCGCTTGTGCGGGCGGCTTTGTACACGCAACGGCAAGCGGCCTGAATCCCCTAATTTGAAGGAGTACCACTACATGGCAATCGACTTTTTCTGGCGCATCCCCACGCATGGCGAACCGAGTTCGCACCGCGCCCGCACGCCGTTTCGCGGCGACTGGTTTCCCGGCAATGACAACCTGCGCCAGGCCGGCCTCGGTGGCGGCGGCGCCGACGGTTTTACGTATATCGACTACCTGGCGGAAATCGCCCGTGCGGCCGAGCTGTCGGGTTTCCAGGGCGGTTTGATTCCGTCTTTCCCAATGACGGATGAACCGTGGGCCATTTCCGCGCTGCTGGCGCGCGAGACGAGCACCTTCCGCTTCATGATCCCGTTCCAGCCCGGTTTTTTGAACCCCGTCGTGGCCGCGCGCATGACGGCCAGCCTGCAGCGGGCCACGGGCGGCCGCGCCCTGTACAACGTGATCACGGGCGGCGGCGGTCCGGCGCAGCTGTGGTGGGGCGATTCGGCCGGCCACGACGACCGCTACACGCGCACGACGGAATTTCTCGACGTGGTGCGCGGCGTGTGGCGCGGCGGGCCGTTTTCCTACCAGGGCAAGTTCTACCAGGTGGAAGACGCGGGCCTGGCCACGCCGCTGTCGGAGCAGGATTTCCCCGAGATTTATTTTTCCGGCTCGTCCGACGCGGCCCTTGGTTCCGCTTCCAAGCATGCCGATTACTACCTGACGTGGCTGGAACCGTTCGAGCAGCTGCGCGAGAAATTCGCCCGCGTGCATGAAAAGACGGCGCTCTTGGGCCGCAAGATCAAATGCGCCGTGCGCGTCGACATCGTGGCCCGCGCCACGGAAGAAGAAGCGTGGGACGAAGTGCGCAAGGGCTTTGACGCCGTGGACCCCGCCACCTTGCGCCAGTTCCTCGGCGCCGATGGCGGCGACTCCGTGGGCGCGGCGCGCCAGCGGGGCAACCGCCCGACCACCCTGAACAGCTACAAGGACTTGATCACGGCGCCGAACATCTGGTCCGGTTTCAATTTGCTGCGCGGCGGCCAGACGCAGGGCATCGTCGGCAGCTACCAGCAGGTGGCCGAACGCCTCGACGAACTGGTGCAACTGGGCGCCGACGCCTTCATCCTGGCCAGCACGCCGCATCTGGAAGAAGCGTACAGGGTTGGCGAGGAAGTGCTGCCGCTCGTACGGGGACACACGTCGGCGCTCCTGCGCGCCGCCTGAGTATCACCTGTTGCCGCGACAGCAGCGTTACCGCCTGCTGTCGCGCAGGCAGCACGCGGCAGCGTCGCTGCTGCCAAATCAACAGCACTATCATGACGATAGTCTTCCTTTGAAATCAATCACTTAAGAACGATTTTTCTGCGCTGCGGCAGCGGGCATGCGCCTTGCAATACAGGTCATCACCATCTCGCGTTTTGACTTTACTCAAGGATAATCACCCATGCGCCGTTCGACTGCCTCCGCCGCCGTTTCTTCTTTCCCCTTTCATTTGACGCCAGTGCGCCGCGCGCTGCGCTCGGCCTTCGCCGTCGGCGGCCTGATGCTCGCTTCGAGCATGGTCCATGCGGAAACGCCTGGCGCCGACGCCATTGCCGCCGTCGACGCGAACGGCGGGGGCGAGGGTGCATCCCTGCAATCGGTGACGGTGACGGCGCAAAAGCGCGAGGAGTCGGCGCAAAAGGTACCGAGCGCGATCACGGTCCTCGGTGGCAAGGAACTGCTCGACACGGGCATCGGCCGCTCGGCCAGCGAGATCCTCAACTACGTGCCGAACGCTTCGGCCGGCACGCAGCAGCATGGCCGCCCGCGCTGGTGGATACGCGGCGTGGGCGCGGGCCAGCAGCAAATCGATTTCCCGAACCCCGTCGGCTTCTACCTCGACGACGTCTATATCAGCAATTCCAGCGCCACGGGCTTTCCCCTGTTCGACCTGGACCGGGTGGAAGTGCTGCGCGGCCCGCAAGGTACCTTGTGGGGCAAGAATACGACGGGTGGCGCCATCAACGTCATTTCGCGCAAGCCTTCGTTCAAGTCCAGCGGCTACGCCAAGCTTGACTACGGCAGCTACGACACCAAGCTGGCCGAAGGCGCCATTGGCGGCGCGCTCGTCGACGAGGTGCTGGCGGGGCGCTTGTCCTTCCATACGGAACAGCAGGACAGGGGCCGCTTCCACAACCGGTTTACGGGCGAGCGCGATGGAAAACTCAAGGACAGCGCCATCCGCGGCCAGCTCAAGGCCCTGATCGGGCGCGACCTGACGGCGAACCTGAACCTGCATTACCGCGACTACACGACCAAGGGCGCCACGACGACGGTGGCCAGCTATGGCGCGAATGGCGTCTACCGCAATGGCTACATCCCCAGCACCAATCCCGATGACGTGAGCACGAATGCGCCGGCCGACAGCGACGTGAAACAGGGCGGCGCGCAGCTGAACCTGGAATACGCGCTGGGCGAGCTGACCCTGACGTCGATCACGGGCTATGAAAATTTCAGGAACGAGGCGACGGGCGACAGCGACAACACGCCGCTGGAAGTGGGCCGCAGCCGCTCCAAGGCCAGCAGCCGGCAAGTGTCGCAGGAGCTGCGCCTGACGTCGCCGCAAAACGGCACCGTGAGCTGGGTGGCGGGCCTGTTCTATTTCAATGAAAAGATCGATTCCGACTCGGCCGGCGCGCGCCTGCCCAACGGCACGGTGCCGGCGCTGGCGGGCAGCACCCAGCCCGTCGGCTACAACCGCACCATCTACCGGCACAAGGCGCGCAGCGCGGCCATCTTCGGCAGCACGACCGTCAACTTCAGCGAGCAGTTCCTGTCCACCTTCGGCCTGCGCTGGACGACGGAAACCAAAGACCTCGATTTGCAGCGCGTGCAGGCCGCATCGAACACGGTGACGTTTGGCGATGCGGCCAGCTGGTGGGACACGGTCCGGGGCGGCAATTACGCGGCCGCGTCGGTCGCCAACAACAACTTCACGTCGAATCCCTCGACCACGTGGAATGCGCTCACGTATGACGTGACACCCGAATACCGCTTCAGCCGGACCCTGCGCGGCTATTTGAAATACGCGCACGGCATCAAGTCGGGCGGCTACAACACGAGCGCCACGGACGTGCGGGCCCTGAACACGGTGAAACCGGAAACCCTGAATTCGTTCGAGGCGGGCATCAAGTCGGAATGGCTGGACGGGCGTTTGAATTTCAATGCCAACGTTTTTCACTATGATTACAAGAACGTGCAGGTCAATATTACGGGCGTGTACAACGGCGACCCCACGCAAAGCGTCAATTACCTGCAGAACGTGCGCAAGGCCCACGTGAATGGCGCGGAATTCGAGATCGAGGCGCAGCCGACGGACAATCTGCACATCAACGCCAACGTGGGCTTGCTGCGCACGGAATTCGACGATTTCGCCATCCAGAACAATGGCGGCGACCGTTCGGGCAACGAATTCGTGCGCTCGCCCCACGTGACGGCCTTGCTGGCGGCCGATTACCGCTACCCGCTGGGCAATGGCGCACAGCTGGTCTTCAGCGGCGACGTGCGCTACACGTCGAAGCAGTACTACTATGTCGACCCGCAAAACGCCGCGCGCGACTTGCTGAACCAGGGCGGCTTCGCGCTGGCCAATGCACGCCTGTCGTACGTGCTCCCGGGCGGCAAGCAGCGGATCACGGCCTATGCGAACAACCTGGCCGACAAGGTCTACCGCAACCACACCCTGACCAGCTTCGTGCCCGGTGCCGTCAACGGCGACACCGTCATCATCGGCCAGGGCCGCACGGTGGGCGCGTCGTACACCATCCAGTTCTGATGGCGATTGATTGATGTGAAGCCGGCAAACTCGCCGGCCATTTTTTTGATCAGGTAGGCCGGCCTGGCGCAGCGGTAGGTCGGCTTAGCGCAGCGTAAGCCGACAACACCACCACCGCATCAAGCCGCCACCCGCAACAACGCCTCCAGCCGCCGCTGCGCCTCCTCCAAAGGCCTGCGGTCGATCCAGCTTTCGATATCCACGTCGCGATCGAGGAAGCCGTGCTGCAGCTGAAAATCCTTTTGCTGGCGGAACAGCGCCACCTTGTCGTAGGACAGGTCGGGCGCCAGGGTCAGATGAAAACCGTCCCGATAAGCTTCCGCCACGGCGTCGGCGCCGGCCCGGGTCTCGCCCTGCAGGATGGCCAGCACGTCGGCCTGGTGGCTGCGGGCCCAGTGCGCGGCGCGCAGGGTCTGCGTCAAAAAGCGCACGACCAGCTCGAAATGCTGTTCCAGCATCGTTTCATGCACGGTGATCGGGCGCGGCGTGCCGTTGTTCACGCGGAAGCGCCGGTCCGGCAGGGCGTCGATGTCGATGCCCACTTCCAGCCCCGCCGTGCGGGCCGCTTCGGCCGCCGCCGCGCCTTTCACGTAGACGGCGTCGACTTCGCCGCGCAGCAGCGGCGCGATGCCTTGCCACAGGCCCGCGCCGAGATTGGCCGAGGGCTGGGCGTCGGCACCCACTTCCACCAGCCGTACATCGTCCAAGGTGAGGCCGGCCGAGGCCAGCACGCCCTTGTAGCCGGCCAGGCTCATGCCGCGCGCGATGCTGCGCCCGCGCCGGTTTTCGCGCAAGTCCTCGGCGCGGAACACGGGCAGCGCCAGGCGCTTGCCCTGCAGCTGCGCCGGCGTCGCGATGCCGGAGCCGGGGCGCACGAGGATGGCTTGCCATTCATCGATCCACGTCAGGCCGATCAGGCGCGTGGGCGCCCCTTGCGCGCGCGCGGGCAGGGCCAGCAGGTTGCCGCCTTCGCGCACGAGCGTGGACAGGCCGTGGTCGTAATGGTGGCGCGCCAGTTCGCCGCCCACTTCCTGCAGGGTTTTCAGGGCGATGCCGTCGCGGGCGAATTCCTCGTCCAGCCAGCCCAGTTTATAGGCCAGGCCCGTGGCCGTGGGCACGGGGCAGCGGGTGAACCAGACGGTATCGACGGCGGGGGATGTTGCGGTAGTCATGGGATTCCTTGGTGGTGGGTGAAGCCTGGAACCGTGCAGGAAACGTGCCCGCGCCGCTTGCTGGCTTGCCGACAGCGCGTGTGCAAGCTCCTGCTGCCATGCCAGCAGCCGCTGTTGCGCAGGCAGCAGTGCGCCACCATTTTCGGAGCCCCAGGGCTGGCACGCGTCTTGCGAAAGTAGAGGCATGACTGACCCGTATTCCAACTCAAGCAAATGGAGCATGACATGACAGACGTGGCACAAGCGGAAGCACAACAAGTACAGGCGCAGGACCTGACGGCGGCCGAACTGGCCTTCGTCGAGCAGGTGCGGCGCGACGCGCAGATCGCCTTCGACGGCTTGCGCGAGACGGGCAGCCTGACGGCCAACGGCACGGTGGGCTTTGTCGAGCGCACGCCGGGCGGCGACAAGGCCGTGGTGGTCAACGATCCGGGCCCGTTCCGTCGCGGCCAGCCATTGAAGGCGGCCGTGCTGGCGCTCGATGGCACGGTGATCGTCGGCGACGCGAATAACGGCGGTGCGCGCTATTTAAAGCTGTTCCGCGAACGGCCGGAAGTCACGTCGATCTCGCACGTGCACTCGCCATCGCTGGGCGCCTGGGCGCAGACGCACCGCACGCTGCCGATCCGCTACGTGCCCGTGCAGCGCTTCCAGCTGATACGCGAAATTCCCATCTATATCGACCGCCGCCAGCCGGAAGTCGATTTCATCCTCGGCGAAATCGCGCGCAATACGCATGCGACGGCCATCCTGGAAGCGAATGGCGGCGCCACCGTGTGGGGCAAGCAGGGCTTGCTGAAGCTGGCCGAGTTCATCCTGCTGCTGGAAGAGGGCGCGCAGATACAGATCGCGGCCGAAGCCATCGGCGGTTCGCGCGACTTCGGCCCCGGCGTGCTGCTGCAGCAATGGAAGATGAGCAAGCTGATCGACACGGCGCGCGCCTTGTCGTTATTGCCCGCCACCGACTTGGTATAAACCGTTCAAGAACAGGCCCACGATGTCATTGAAATTCTTACGTTTGCACTGGCGCGCGCTCGTCTCCGCCGCCTTGGCGGCCAGCCTGCTGGCGCCAATGATGGCCGCCGCCGAACCGTTGCCGGCCGCCGTGCGCATCGCCGTCGTGGCGCGCACGGCGCCGTCCGGCAAGACCGTGTTTGCCGGCTCGGCCGCCCAGGTGGCCTCGCAAGGCTGGCTGGCGGCCGAGCTGGGCAAGCTGGGCGTGAAGCTGGAATGGGTGCCCGTCACGACCAATTCCGTGGCGACGCAAGTCAACGAGGCGTTTGCCAACCACTCGATCGACCTGGCGCAGTATGGCGATCTGCCGTCGATTATCGCCAATGCCTCGGACTTGCGGACGCGGCTGATCTTGCCCGGCGGCAGCGCCAACAACACCTATCTGGTGGTGCCGAACGGCTCGACGGCCAGGTCGATCAAGGATTTGAAGGGCAAGAAGATCGCCCTGCACCGTGGCCGGCCGTGGGAATACCCGTTCGCGCGCCTGCTGGAAGCGAACGGCATGAGCTTGCGCGACGTGAAAATCCTCAACCTCAATCCCCAGGCGGGCGCGGCGGCCGTGGCGACCGGTGGCGCGGACGCCTTCTTTACCCTCAGCGACGCTTTCCTGCTCGAAGATAAGAGGGTGGGCAAGATCATATGGGCCAGCAAGGCGCCGCCGCAGGACTGGAAGATGCGCGCGGAACTGTGGGCCGACAGCGGTTTCCTGCAACGCTATCCGCAGCTGGCCCAGCTGGTGGTGACGGCCTATGTGCGCGAGCACCACCGGGCCGCCGGCGCCGGCGGCGAAGATGAATACGTGCGCACCGAGGCGGCCGCGGGCCAGGTGGAAAGCGTCGTGCGGCGCGAACTGGCGGGCGATCATACGCCGTGGCAGGCGCGCTGGTCGCCCCTGTTTACGGCCAGCCTGCGCCAGCATTACGTGGGCGAGGCGGCGTATGCGAAGAGCGCGGGCCTGATAGCGCGGCCCTTGCAAGTCGACAGCCTGTTCGCGCCCCAGTTCGTCAACCAGGCGCTGGCGCAGCTGAAATTGCAAACTTACTGGGCGCCATGACTTCCCTCACGATCACCCTGCCGCGCGCCCCCGCGCCAGCGCGTGCGGCTTCTGTTCCCCGGCTGCGGCGCTTTCTGCGCTCGCCCTGGTCCGTGTGGGCGTCGCCGCTGGCCTTGCTGCTGCTGTGGACGGCCGCCACCACCTTCGAATGGATGCCTGCGCACATTTTGATGTCGCCATGGCAAGTGCTGCTGACGGCGCGCGACCTGGCCGACAGCGGCGAACTGGGCCAGCACCTGGCCATCAGCCTGTTCCGCCTGCTGAGCGGCTTTGGCCTGGGCGCCAGCGCGGGCCTGGCGTTTGGCGTCGTACTGGGCTTGTCGCCAGGCTTGCGCAGCTATGTCGACCCCACCTTCAATGTCTTGCGCCAGCTGCCCACGGTCGCCCTGATCCCCCTGTTTATCTTGTTGTTCGGCATAGGCGAGAGTTTCAAGGTGTTTATCGTGGCCAAGGCCAGTTTCTTTATCGTCGCGCTGGCCGTGCATGACGCCATCCGCAACCTGTCGCAGCGCTACTTTGAAGTGGCGCAAGTGTATTGCTTTTCGCGCTGGCAGCGCATCCGCCTGATCGTCCTGCCCGCCATCGTGCCGGCCGCACTGACGGGCATGCGCATCGCCCTGTCGCGTTCGTGGATGGTGCTGGTGGGCGCGGAATTGCTGGCCGCCGACAGCGGCCTGGGCCAGATGATGGAAATGGGCCGGCAAATGTTCCGCCTCGACGTGGTGATGGTGGGCGTGGTGCTGACGGGCGTGATCGGCTTCGGCCTGGACCGGCTCTGCCATGCGCTGGAAGCACGGCTGATGCGCTGGAAACGGAATGGAGAATCTGCATGAAGCAGCGTTTGGTACTGATCATCAAGGGTGCGCTGCTGCCGCTGGCCTTGCTGGGCGCCTGGCAATGGGCCTCGGGCCAAGGCGCGGCGGCCGCCTATATCTTTGTCTCGCTGGGCGACCTGGCGCACAGCTTGCGCGACCTGGTCTTGACGGGCGAACTGTGGGTGCATTTGCGCGCCAGCCTGGGCAGGACATTGGCCGGCTTGCTGCTGGGCGGCAGCGCCGGCATCGTCACGGGCGCGCTGATGGCGCAGTCGCCGCTGGCGGACCGGCTGATCGGCCCGCTGTTCCACAGCATCCGCCAAGTCCCGCTGCTGGGCCTGATCCCCTTGTTGGGCTTGTGGGTGGGCAATGGCGATGGCGCCAAGCTGCTGGTGATCGCCATCGCCGCCTTTTATCCCACCGTGCTCAACACGTATGCGGGCATGCGGCAGGTGGAGGGGCGCTTGCGCGAAGTGGGGCAGGTGCTGACCCTGACGCGCACGCAGACCCTGCGCCAGATTCTGTTGCCGGGCGCCATGCCGGCCATCGTCACCGGCGTCACGCATGCGCTGGCGTTCGCCTGGCTCGCTTGCCTGGGTGGCGAACTGCTGTTTTCGGCTGGCCCCGGCATGGGTTCCTTGCTGCTCAATGGCGAAGTGTCGGGCCGCATGGACGTCGTCCTGCTGGCCGTGCTCGTGATCGCCTTGCTGGCGCAAGCGATGAACGTGGCGTTCGCGCGGCTCGCGCGCCTGTTGGTGAAGGGGCGCAGCAGTGAGTGAATCCTTGCCATTCCAGTCAGACGCGGCCGTCACCGCCCGCGAAGGCGAGCTGCGCGCCTTCCTGCTGCGCTTTATCGGCTTGACCTTGTTGTCTGGCGTGACCATCGGCATGAACAAGGTGCTGGCGACCCTGCTGGGGTTACATTTGCACGTGAGCAATTTCCAGCTGGCCGCGATCAGCAGCGCGGAAACCCTGGCCATGGCGCTCGGTACCATTCCGGCCGGCTATATCTTGTCGCGCGGTAATCCCAAGCATTTGTACGCGGGAGTGAGCCTGAGCCTGGCGCTGGCCTTTTGCGTGCTGCCGTGGCTGCCGGGCTGGCAATGGGTGGCCCTGCTGATGTTCTTGGTTGGCCTGTGCATCTCGCTGCGCATCGTTGCCATGAGTACCGTGTTTCTCGTGCGCCTGCCGGAACTGGGCCAGGGCAAGGCGGGCTGGTACAAGGGGACCTTGATCCTGGGCATGCAATTCCTCGGACCCTTGTGCGGCAATTACCTGATCGCGCAGCTGGGGCTCAAAGCAGGCTTTTTGATTTCCGCCCTGATGTTCGCCATCCTGGCCGTGCTGGGCTGGCAAGTGTTGCCCAGCAATACGGCGCCGCGCAAGCTGGAGGGCCAGGCTTTGTTGCCCGGCGCGGCCAGCCTGCGCGAACTGCTGCGCCTGCCCATCGTGCGCAGCACGTATCTGTTCGAGATCCTCGCCAGCTTTACGGCGTCCAGCGTGGGCGTGTTTTCCATCTTGCTGGCCATCCGCGTGCTGCACTGGCCTGCGCATCACTCCGTCTGGCTGATGGCCGTGCAGGGCTTGAGTTGCGTGCTGGTGCTGCTGCTCCTGGGGCGCTTCGTGCTGGCCAGCCGCTACCGTGAGCAACTGTATGGCGGCGCCCACCTGGCCATCATGGCCGCCTTGCTGATCCTCGGCCTATGGCCTTCCAGCATCGCCTACCTGGCCGCCTCCATGCTGCTGGGCCTGGGACTGGGCGTGAATAACCTCGTCAATACGGACAATATCGCCCGCGCGCCCGTCGACAAGGCCAGGGTCTCGGCCCACTTGACCCTGTTCGGCATGGTGGGTGGCACGGCCGGCGCGCTGGCGGCGGGCCGCCTGGCCGACCTGACGGGCTTGCGCAATGTGTTCCTGATCTGGCTATTTCCCTGGCTGGCCGCCTGGCTGGTGTTCCACGGCAGCCGCTGGCTGCGCCGGGCGCCGCCCGCCGCCATTCCTTCCCTCGCCCCCACCGCAGAGAGTGCGCCATGAATGATTTCGTTTCCCCATCGACCTTGTCGCCGCAACAGCAGTACCTGAGCGGCGGCTTGCAAGTGCAGCACGTGAGCAAGTCGTTTTCGCTGAAAGGCACGCCGCTGCCCGTGCTCGACGATATTTCGCTGACCATCGCGCCGGGCGAATTCGTCGCCATCGTGGGCGCGTCCGGCTGCGGCAAGTCCACCTTGCTGCGCCTGCTGGCGGGCCTCGATACGGATTACACGGGCTTGCTGCTGCACGATGGCGTGCCGATACGTGGCACGGATCTGCGCCGGGGCCTCGTGTTCCAGGACCACCGCCTGTTTCCCTGGCTGACGGTGCAGCAGAACGTGGCCGTGGCCTTCAGCAATACCAAGGTGCCGCTGGCCGAGCGGGCCGCCCGCGTGGCGGCGGAAATTGCGCGCGTGGGCCTCGATGGCTACGCGGATGCCTACCCGCATCAGTTATCGGGCGGCATGTCGCAACGGGCGGCCATTGCCCGCGCCCTCGTCGGGCGGCCCGACGTGCTGCTGCTCGACGAGCCGCTCGGTGCGCTCGACGCGCTGACCCGCTTGCGCTTGCAGCAGGAGTTGCGCCGCTTGTGGCAGGACGAGGGCATCACCATGGTCATGGTCACGCATGACATTGATGAAGCCGTCTATCTGGCCGACCGTATCGTCGTGCTCGACGCCCGCCCGGGCAAGGTGCGCCGGGTGCAGGACGTGCCGCTGGCCCACCCGCGCCAGCGCGGCTCGCCCGGTTTTGTGTCCATCCGCGATGGCTTGCATGCGGATTTCAGCGACCTCGACGAATCGCATGCGCCCGTGGTGCAGGAAGAACACCCGAGCAGCTTGTGGGATGGCAATGAATGGGCGCGCAGGATGGCGCTGTAGTTTCCTTTTTGACTGGTCCACCCACTCTGGAGATACAAGATGAACAATGAAAATCAAGTAGCAAAGCAAGCACTCGACACCCTGTGGTACACGCGCTGCCCCGTCCCCACAGGCTTGGGGATCGCCCTGCAGCAAGGCTGGCTGGAAGACGCCTTGCGCGCCGACGGCACCAGCTTGCGCTCCTTGCGCGAATCCGACCAGGAAGCCGTGCGCGAATCGCATTTTGACCATACCTTGCAAAATTCCGTGCGTCACGGCGGCAATATTCCCGCCCTGTGGGCACGCGCGGCGGGGCGCGAGACGCGCGTGATCGGCCTGTCGTGGTCGGACGAGACGCAGTTGATCTTGACCTTGCCCGACAGCGGCATCCAGACCGTGCGCGACCTGAAGGGGCGGCGCTTCGGCTTGCCCTTATGGGCCAAGGCGCAGATCGATTTTGCGCGCGCACAAGCCTTGCGCGGGCTGGAAAACGCGCTGAGCCTGGAAGGGCTGGTGGTTGCCGACGTGGAACTGGTCGATTATGTGGTCAACACGGGCCAGAGCGAAACGGCGCCGGAGCAGGGCGCGGCGACGAATCTGTTCAGCGGGGCGCGGCGCGGCGGCCAAAGTCCGGAATTGCTGGGACTGCTGCGGGGCGAGGTGGACGCCGTCTTCCTGAAAGGCGCTTCGGCCGCCCAGCTGGCGCAGCAGTTCGGCTTGCACACGGTGATCGACACGGGCATCCATCCGGAACCCCTGATCCGCGCCAACAACGGCACGCCGCGCACCCTGAGCGTCGACGCGCACCTGCTCGACAGGCATTTCAATTCCGCCGTGACCCTGGTCGACCAGGTGCTGCGGGCCGAAGCGTGGGCGCGCGGCCATGCGGACGAGACGCGGCGTTTCCTCGCGCGCGAATCGAATGCCAGCGAGCACTGGGTGCAAGTGGCGTACGGCAAGGATGCCCATCTGCGGCTGGACACGGACCTGGCGGAAACGTCGGTCGCGGGTTTGCAGGATTTCAGCGACTTTTTGTTCCGTTGGAATTTCTTGCCCAGCAAGGTCGACGTGCGCGCCTGGATCGATCCCCGTCCTTTCGAAGCGGCGCTGGCGCAGACGCGCCGGGCGGCTTGAGCGGCAAGCACGTCAACAGTGGCCATGTTCGATGATGAGGAGAATGCGATGCGGCGACGCACGGTGATGGGCGGGCTGGCCTTGCTGCCCCTGGCGGGACAGGCGGTGTCGGCGGTGTCGGGGGCGAAAGCGGGGGCGCCGCCGGCGGCCCTGCGCATCGCCTCGACGGGTTTTGCGGAAAACGGCAAGGCGGAACTGGGCGGCATCGCTTACCGGGTGCAGCAGGAAGGCTGGCTGGCGCGCGAACTGAAGCAGCGGGGCGTGCGGCTGGAATGGCTGCCCGTCACGGGAGACACGGGCGCGACCATGAACGAGGCGTTCGCCAGCGGGCGCATCGACATGGCCGCGTATGGCGACTTGCCATCCGTCATCCTCAACGCGGGCGGCGTGCGCACCCAGGTGATCGTGCCGGCGGGGCGGGGCACGGACCAATTCCTGCTGGTGCCCACGAGTGCGCGCGCCACGTCCCTGGCCGAGCTGAAGGGCAAGCGCATCAGCGTGCACCGGGGCCGGCCGTGGGAACTGGGCTTGCGCCAGCTGATCGCCGACCAGCGCATGTCACCCACGGATTTCCGCTTGATTAACATGGATTTGAAACCGGGCACGGCCGCGCTTGCCACGGGCGCCGTCGACGCCTTGTTCATGATCAATGGCTATCCGCTGGAAGACAAGGGCATCGGCCGCATCATCTGGTCCAGCAAGGGGCTGCCGGAACGCAAGATGCGGGCGGAACTGTGGGCGCGGCGCGACTTTACGCAAGCCCATCCCGACATCGCCGAACTGGTGGCCACGGCCTGGTTGCGGGCCCAGCACTGGGCGGCGCTCGATGGCAACCGCGAAGCGATCATCAAGGATGGCACGCGCAATGGCACGCCGGACAGCGTGGTGCGGCGCAGCTATGACGATCCGGGCCTGCAGTGGAAGGAGCGCTGGTCGCCCCTGTACGACGACGCCGTGTACCGACATTACCGCCGGGTGCTGGCGTTTGCGCAGGAACAAAAGCTGATCCGCCAGCCCTTGACGGCGGAAGAATTGCTGGAACCGCGTTTTGTCGCGGCAGGCCTGAAAAAGCTGGGCCTGGCCAATTACTGGGAACCGGCCAAGGTGTAGTGTGGCCGTGGGGCGTGGCTTAGCTTAATGCGGCAGGCACACGCGCCCCGCCACATTGACCACGTCGTCACCCGCATGCGCGCGCAGTTGCAGCAGCATCAGGGCCACGCCCAGCATCAGCGCCGCGGCGCAGAGTTTCTTGTGCATCGTCTTTCCTGTTCGTACGTTCGATGGAGGTTTGCCAGCATATTATTGCCCAAATTCAGCGTGCGGATGAGTAAATTGCCAAGTGTGCTCTACAATTATGCATCTGCGCATCCGCGCCATCCGAATTCTATGCATAGTATGTGAAGGGAATGACAAGCCTGTGACTTCCAAGCCGATCAAGATCGCCGCCACCGTCGTCGTGGCTCTCGCCGCTGGGGCCGGCATCTATACCTACACCCGCCCGGCCGCCACCGACGCTCCCGGCGCTCCCGGCGCTCCGGTCCCGGCCAACCCGGCCGCCGCACCGCAATCGACCGTCGATACGGCCGCCGTGGCCGCTCAGTTCCGCGACTTGCTGGGCAATTTCCGCAAGATCATTGTGCTGCTGGCTGACGAGCAAAGCTTGCCCGAAGGCGCGCGTGACGAAGCCCGCAAGGTGGGGCAGGCGCTGTTCCATGAAAACCAGGAACGCATCGCCAAGCTCGATCTTGCGCTTGATCAATTGATTGCGCCCACCAATCCTGGCCGCTTCGAGGCGCTCGACAGCCTGTTGACGTATATCGAATCCGATCCCGGCCTGTACGACGCGGACCGCCTGGCGTTCCGCGAACTGCTGCAAAGCATGCTGGCCGACGTGGCCAAAGACTCGTCCTTGCCGGCGATCAAGCTGCACAAGCGCATTTCCGAAGACCTCGACGCGCTGGGCGAGATCGAGCGCAATTATGAGAAGGAAATCCGGCAAATCTTCGGCAACCTGGGCCAGCGCGCCATCGAACTCAAGCGCGAACGGTGGGACGATTACGTGGCGCAGCTGAAAAAACTCTACAGCCGCGAACAGATTTTGAAGGAAAACGGCATCGTCGTGCCGTATGCGGTGCCGCCGGCAGGTTCCGTGCCCGAAGCCAAGCCGGCACCTAAAAAAGACGAAGCGGAAATCTTTGGCCTGGGCTTGCCGAAGAAAACCATCGTGCTGACCTTCGACGACGGCCCGCACCGGCGCTACACGGAAGAAATCAGCGCCATCCTGAAACAATATGGCGTGCCGGCCGTGTTCTTCAACGTGGGCCGCAACCTCGGTTCGCTCGATGCGGAAGGCCACGCCAAACTGGGCGCGGGCGCGGAAGTGAGCCGCAAGCTGATGAAAGAGGGCTATGCCGTGGGCAACCACAGTTTCAGCCACGCACAGCTGTCGAAACAGACGGGCGACAAGCTGAAGGGCGAAATCCTCGGTACCGACACTTTATTAAAGGCCATCAGCCCCGAGCGGGCTGCGCTGTTCCGCTTTCCGTATGGCGCGCGCAACAGCGAAGGCATGGCCGCGCTGGCCGATGCGCATCTGAAATCCGTGATGTGGAATATCGATTCGCTGGACTGGGCCGACCCCGTGCCCAGTTCCATCACGAACCGGGTGCTGGCCTCCGTCGACAAGGCGGGACGCGGCATCGTCCTGTTCCACGACATCCACGAACGCACGGTGAAAGCCTTGCCGGCCGTGCTCGACAAGCTGATCGCCGAAGGCTATCAATTCGCGGGCTGGGATGGCACGAGCTTCCAGGTGGCGAAAAGCACGGCGCCCGCGCCCGAAAAAGTGCCCGTGACCACCGGTTACGCCAATTCCTGGGCCGTGGTGATCGGTATCGACGATTATGCCAAGTGGCCGAAATTGCAATATGCGGTGCGCGATGCGCAAGGCATCCGCGAAACGCTGATTGAAAAGTTTGCGTTTGCGCCCGAGCGTGTCGTGACCCTGAAAAATGGCGAAGCGACGCGCAACAATATCCTGGCCGCCTTCCATGACAAGCTGGCCCATGGCGGCGTGCAAAAGAATGACCGCATTTTTGTGTTCTTCGCCGGCCACGGCGCCACGCGCAAGCTCAGTTCCGGGCGCGACCTCGGCTATATCGTGCCATTTGACTCCGACCCGGCGCAGTTCGCCACGGATGCGATCCCGATGACGGAAATCCAGAATATCGCGGAGTCCCTGACGGCCAAGCACGCGTTCTTCGTCATGGATGCGTGCTATAGCGGCCTGGGCCTGACGCGCGGCGCCGGTTCCAGTTCCTTCCTGCGCGACAACGCCAAGCGCATCGGCCGGCAAATGCTGACGGCCGGCGGCGGCGACCAGCTCGTCGCCGACGGCGGACCGAACGGCCACTCCGTGTTCACGTGGACCCTGTTGCAGGGCCTGGCGGGCAAGGGCGACCTGAACGGTGACGGCCTGATCACGGCGACGGAACTGGCGGCCTATGTGGCGCCGGCCGTGTCCAGCGTCTCGAACCAGACGCCCGCGTTCGGCAGCTTGCCCGGTTCGGAAGGGGGCGATTTCGTCTTCGAATTGCCGGGCGAGACGGAATTCCTCAGCCCGAACACGACGCAGCTGTCGACGGAAGCCATTGCCCTGAACAGCAAGCTCGACGCCAAGCCGGCGGCAGCCAGCGTGACGGTCAAGGATTTGCAGGGCGGCGAACAGAAGATCGTCACGCCAGGCGCCGTGCCGACCTCGACGCGCCAGCTGGCGCAGCGGGCCAACGACCGCGGCTTGCAGCTGTACAAGGAGAAACAATATGCGGCGGCGGAAGCGCAATTTACGGAAGCGCTGAAATTGCGTCCCGACTTCGCGCTGGCGGCCAACAACCTGGGCTTCGTCTTCTACAAGCAGGAAAAATACCGCGAAGCGGCCCGCTGGTTTGAAAACACGGTCAAGATGGACCCGTCGCGCGCCATCGCCTATCTGAACCTGGGCGACGCGTATGCCAAGGCCGGCGATGCGGCCAAGGCGAAGGCGGCCTATAAAACCTATCTGGAACTGGCGCCGACGGCAGCGACGGCGCCAGCCGTGCGGCAAAAGATGGAGAAGCTTTAATTTTGCCGACAGTCCACGTATTTGCCTGCAGCGGCCGTTTCCCCAGTTGGGAAGCGCTGCAGGCCTACCTGTCGCCCACGTACACGGACGATGGCGATGCCGTGCCGTCCCCATTCATCCTGGAAACGGGTCTCACGCAGTACGAGCCGGCCTGTTTCGAAAGCGCCATGCTGGCGTCGCCCGCGCCGCTGGCGCAATTGCTCGATGGCGTGTCGTATCCCGACAGCTGGCTGGCGCAGGCGTGCGCGGACGCGGATGGGCAAGGCGTGCTGGCCGACACGGCCGTCTGCGTGTTTGCGCCGAACCAGCTGGCGCACCCGCAGCGCAGTGTGCTGCATTACGTGGGCAGCTATGCCTACGCCGGTGGCTGAGCGCCGTCCTGGCGCTCTTCATGCAATAACTTGTTGACCGTGGCCAGCAGGCTGGTGCCCGACGTGGTGATGAAACGGGCGCCCGCCGCCTGCGCTTCCGTGCCGTAGCTGGCAACCGTATCCTTGCTGCAATACACGACGATGGGCAGTTCCGGCAAGGTCTGGCGCACTTCGCGTACCGTGCGCACGCCCGCATCCTTGATCCGGCGGCCGTTTTCCACCCTGGCCATGTCCGTGATGAACAGCGCGTAACGCTTCTGTTGCAGCATGGCCAGCGCCTGCCGCGTCGATACGGCCTGGTCCACCTTGATGTTTTCCCGTCCCAGCTGTTCCACCAGCAAGGTATTGTTGCGCGGATGGTCGTCCAGCCACAGCACCAGGCTGGACGGTTTTTGCGCCGTCGGCACGCCGGCCAGGGCGGTGACGGCCGCGCCGCCATCGGGCGGGCGGGCCAGCAGCAGCTGGGTGACGGCTTCCTGCATGTCGTCGAGCGATTTTTGCTGCAAGCGGCTCAGTTCCGTCACTTCGATTTCCTTGCCGCTTTCCAGGCGCACGGATTCATTCTTGACGAGATTGTCCGCCCGCTTGATGATGATGGACAGGTAGATGCGCGTAAGCAAATAGCCGATCAGGAAGCCGTGCACGGAAAAGAACAGCATGATGCCGCCCACCACGGCCATGGCCGTGGGCGTGTCGGTGGCCAGGCTGGGCGCGATGAAGGCGGCCATGCTGCGCGCGCTGCCGGGCAGGCTTTTGAGCTCGATCAAGCCCACGCCGACGATGATCTTCGTCAGCCAGTCCGACACTTCCACCAGGTTCGAATTGATTTCCATGGGCGTGGGCGTGCCCAGGAACAGGGTATTGCTGGCGTTGCCAGCCGCCGCATCGGTCCCCGCGGCCGGTGGCTCGTCCGCGGGGCGGCCCTTGCCGGCTGCCCGCTCGTCGGGCGGCGCCATGTTGACGGTGCCCGAAGGCAAGGTGCGCGGGATGCCGAACAAAAAGCCCAGCAGCATGCCGCTGACGCAAAAGCCCAGGCTCCACAGCAGGGCCGGCACGGCGTGGTAATAGGGCGGCAGCAGAGCGCCCGCCAGCACGGCCAGCAAGCCCGCCAGCAGGATGAACAGCAGGATGTAGGGCAGCACGTCGCGTTTGCGCACGGCCGCGGCGGCGGTTTTTGTTGCCTTGCTGGCACTGTCGCTCAGATCCACAGCCGCTCCTTGAAAAATCCTGAATCCAGGCACCGAGCCTGCCGCGTATATAGTCCGTGGGAAGCCCATGCTGACATCATAAAAAGGGAAGACGCGATGCGATTGATAAAAAGCAAACGGATGGCAGCTTGTGCAGTGGCATTGTTGAGCGTGGGACGCCAGGCGCTGGCGCAGGACGGGGCCGCACCCCTTGCCGAGGAAGCGCGCATCGTGCGCGTGGCGGGCCACTACGACAACGCCGTCGGCACGTCGGACGCGGCCAGCCAGGGCGTCATCACCAGTGAACTGATCATCAACCGGCCCGCCTTGCGCACGGGCGAATTGCTGGAATTCGTGCCGGGGCTGATCGTCACCCAGCACAGCGGCGACGGCAAGGCCAACCAGTATTTCTTGCGCGGCTTCAATCTCGACCACGGCACGGATTTCGCCACCTATGTCGACGGCATGCCCGTCAACATGCGCACGCACGCGCATGGCCAGGGTTATTCCGACCTCAATTTCCTCATTCCCGAGCTGGTGCAGCGTATCGACTACAAGAAGGGGCCGTATTTCGCCGGCGAAGGCGATTTCGCTTCGGCAGGCAGCGCCCGCATCCGCCTGGCCGACAAGTTGCCGCAGGGCCAGGCCAGCATTTCCGCCGGGCAGCACGGCTACGTGCGCGGCGTCGTCGCCGATTCGTTCGCCGCCGGGCCAGGCACCTTGCTGGTCGGCCTGGAAGTGAACCGCAACAACGGTCCCTGGGACGTGCCGGAGCGCGTGCGCAAGTATAGCGGCCTGCTGCGCTACAGCCAGGGCACGCAGGACGACGGTTTCAGCGTGACGGGCATGGCCTATAAAAACGGCTGGAACGCCACCGACCAGGTGCCGCTGCGCGCCGTGGAATCGGGCCAGATCGGCCGCTTCGGCAGTCTGGCACCCAGCGACGGCGGCGACACCTCGCGCACCAGCCTGTCGTATGCCATGCGCAAGCGCATGGAGAACCGGCTATTCGAATTCGATGTCTATCTGATCCGCTCGCAGCTGGAACTCAATAGCGACTTCACGTACTTCCTCGCCGACCCGCAGCAGGGTGACCAGTTCCAGCAAAGCGAGCGGCGCACGGTGGCGGGCGTGAACGCCAGCGAAAGCTGGACCACGCAGCTGTTCGGTCTTCCCCTGCGCAACAAGCTCGGCGTGCAGGCGCGCTATGACCGCCTGTCGCCCGTGGGCCTGTACAACACGCTGGAGCGCGTGCGGCAAAGCACGGTGCGCGAAGACCGGGTGCGCGAAAGCAGCATCGGCTTTTACGGCGAAAACACGGTGCAATGGCTGCCGTGGCTGCGTTCCGTGGCGGGCGTGCGCTATGACGCCTACCGTTTCAAGGTCGATAGCAGCATAGACGGCAACAGCGGCTCGGCGAACGACCACGTGGTGTCGCCGAAACTGTCCTTGATTCTTGGTCCGTGGAGCAAGACGGAATTTTTTGTCAATTACGGCAAGGGATTCCACAGCAACGACGCGCGCGGCACGACGCAGACGCGCCTGCCCGACGGCGAAGCGTCTGCACCGGTGACGCCGCTGGTGCCGACCAAGGGCATGGAGCTGGGCGCGCGCACGGAATGGCTGCCGGGTTTGCAAAGCTCGTTGGCCCTGTGGCGCCTCGACATCGCGTCGGAATTGCTGTTCGTGGGCGACGCGGGCGAAACGGAGCCGAGCCGCGCCAGCCGCCGCCATGGCATCGAATGGAACAACCACTATATTGCCGCACCGTGGCTGCTGTTCGACCTGGACCTGGCCGCTTCGCGCTCGCGCTACACGGAAAATGATCCGGCCGGCAATTTCATCCCTGGCTCGATCGACAAGGTGGCCTCGTTCGGCGTGACAGTGACGGACCGGGGCCCATGGTCGGGCGCCTTCCAGCTGCGCTATTTCGGTCCTCGTCCCTTGAACGAGGACAACAGCGTGCGCTCGGCCTCGACGACCCTGGCGTATGCGCGCGTGGCGTATCAGATCAACCGCAAGACGCGCTTGTCGCTCGACGTGTTCAACCTGTTCGACAAGCGCGCCAGCGACATCGATTACTACTATGCGTCGCGTTTGCCAGGCGAAGCAGTGGACGGGGTGAGTGACCGGCATTTCCATCCGGTCGAGCCGCGTTCCGCGCGCCTGACCTTGTCATACGCGTTCTGATAACGGTAGACTGGGGCATGACAGATCACTCAGTAAATACCAGCAAATTCCTTTCCCTCATACTGCGCCACGCGCCCGAAAAGATCGGCCTGGTACTCGATACCCAGGGCTGGGCCGATATCGGCCAGCTGCTGGCGCTGGCGACCCGGCATGGGCGCCGCATTTCCCGTGAGCAATTGGATGACGTGGTGGCGCGCGACAGCAAGACGCGCTACGCCATCAGTGCCGACGGCTTGCGCATCCGCGCCAACCAGGGACACTCACTGGCCGCCGTCGATATCGCACTGCCGCCCGCCACGCCGCCCGCCATGCTGTACCACGGTACGGCCAGCCGCTTTGTCGACGCGATACGCGCCGGCGGCTTGCTGGCTGGCGCGCGCAATCATGTGCACCTGTCCGGCAATCGCGAAACGGCCGTGGCCGTCGGCGCGCGCCATGGCAAGCCCGTCGTGCTGACGGTGGATGCGGCCGCCATGCAGGCACGGGGCCATGTGTTTTACCTGTCCGACAATGGGGTGTGGCTGACGCAGGCCGTGCCGGCGGCATTCATCGGCTTTGCCTGACTAATTAATGACTTAGCGCTTTGGCCCTGGCTTGCCCCTGGCGCTTGCGGCGCCAGATCAGCACGCCCGTCACGCTCAGGCCCGCCACCAGCACGCCCATGGCGCAAATGAACATTTTAAAAGGCCAGCCCCACATCGAGGCCATGTGCAGGGCGCTGATCCAGCTGCGGATGGTGTCGCCGCTGGCCGCTCCCGTGGGAAGCCAGGTGGCCAGTTGCCGGCCGCTGGCCGCGTCGAAAAAGACGGTGGTGAGTCCCTTGTGGGCGCGCACGTCGCGGCTGCTGCGCACGTTGTAGCTGTACACGCCCAGCGCGCGTTCATAGGCCAGCGCATTTTCCTCAATGATGGTGAATGCGTGCTGGCGCGCCAGCGCGCCCATCAAGTGGCGGCCCTGCGCGCGCGCGGCGGGCCAGTCCAGCTGTGGCCCCGGCGACGGCGTGTGCCGCGCGACGATTTCCTCGGTACTCTGGTGGGCAAACAGTGGATGCATGACGGCCGCATAGGCGCCGTACAGGTTGAAGGCGACGCCGCTCCAGGCAAACACCAGCAGCATGGCCCACAGCCACAGGCCGCCCGCGCGGTGCAGGTCGAACACCAGTTTATAGCTGCCGCCGTTGCGGCGCAGCAGCCACGATGGGCGCCAGCGCAGCAGCCAAGGTTTGCTGCCCGGCGAGCGTTTTTTCAGGCGGGCAGGGAAGGTCAGGGCGGCGCCGATGAAGCAGTCGACCGTCCACACGATGGCGATCAGGCCGAACATCAGCAAGCCCGTGTCGCCCAGCGCCAATGCGTAATGGAGGCGCTCGATGAAGGGCAACAGGTTGATGGCGCCCTCGCTGATTTCACCCCAGCGGCGCTGGCCAAGGATCGCGCCCGTGTAGGGATCGACGAACACCTCGTCGCTGGCCAGCGGTGTGTCTTCGGGCTGGCGCAGGTAGAACACCATGCTGTGGCCGGGTGGCGCGGACAGTGGCGCGTAGCTGACCTGCGCCAGGGGAAAGCGCGCGGCGATCGTCTCACGCAACAGCAGGGCGTCGAGCGGTGCCGCACCAGGCGTGGGCGGCGCCACGCGGAAGACGGCGGGCAGCATGACCGCCTCCAGTTCATCCTTCCACGCCAGCGCGCTGCCCGTCACGCCGGTCACGATGAGGAAGCCGGCCATCAGCAGGCCGGCATAGCGGTGCAGCGCCGCCAGGACGGGGCGCATGTGCAGCGAAGGCATCAGAAGCGGTACATGGCGCTGACGTTGGCCGTGCGTTCGGCATTGCGGTAGCACAGGTTGGGCAGGTAGCCGCAGTCATACAGGGTCTGCTTGTTCAGCACATTGTTGACGTTGAGGGCGAACTGCCACGGCCCGCGCGACACGCCCAGCGCCGCATCCCACTGCGTGATGCCGCCATTGCGGATGTTCAGGTTTTCGCCGTCGGAGTTCGAGCGCATGGCACCGAGAAAGCGCATGCCCAGCGCCGCATACGCGGGCAGGCTGCCGGCCAGCGTGAACGATTGGCGGGCCCAGGCCGAGGCGCTATGGCGCGGCGCGCCCGCTTGCTGCAAACCCAGGTCGCCATTGTTGCTCTTTGTGACCTCCGTATCTAGGTAGGTGTATTGGGCGATCAGGCTCAGACGGCTGGCGAACTCCGTGCGCGCTTCCAGTTCGACGCCGCGCGACTTGACCTGGCCCGTCTGCAGCAGGAAACCCGGATTCCCGATGTCGGACGTGGAGACATTGTCGCGCACCAGGTCGAACATGGCTGCCGTATAGCTGGCGCGCTGGCCCACGGGTTCGTAGCGGACTCCGGCTTCGAACTGCTTGCCTCGCGACGGTTTCAAGGCGCCGCCGCCCATCGTCGTGCCCAGTTCGGGCGAGAACGAGGTGGCGTAGCTGACATACGGCGCCCAGCCGTCATCGAACAGGTAGACGGCGCCCAGGCGGCCCGTGGTGGCCGATGGCGACTGGTGGTAGTCCGGTTTGACGGCGCCGTTATTGAGGTCGGTGACGTCGCGCGATTGCGTGGCCTTGTCGCGGCGCAGGCCGGCGGTGACGACCCAGCGGTCCCATTTCAATTGATCCTGCGCGTACAGGCCCAGCTGGCGCGAAGGGGCATCGGCGCGCGTGGGCGCCTTGGACGGGACCAGGGGCTGCTTCCCGTACACGGGCTGGTACAGGTCGAGCGGCTCGATGAAGCCCCGCTGGTGACGGTAGTCGTCCGTGTTGCGGATGTTCGCGTAATCGACGCCCAGCAGCACCTGGTGCGTCAGGCCGCCCGTGGCAAACCGCGCCTGCAGCTGCGTGTCGGCGAACAGGCTTTTCGAGTCCGTGTCGACGGGCCAGAAATATCGATCAACGGTACCGTCGTCGTTCAGGCCTCCGGGGAACATGTCCGTGCGGTCGTTCTTCAGGCGCGTGTAGCGCAGGTTCTGGCGCAGCGACCAGGTATCGTTGAATGTGTGCTCGAACTCGTAGCCCAGCATGGTATTGCGGCGCTTGAAGCGGTTATCGTCGCCCATCAGGTTCACACTCGGATCGACCTGGCCGCGCGGGCCCGGCTCCAGCAGCTGGTTCGGGAACGCGTACTGCTGGTTGTCCTGCTCGTAGCGGGCCAGCAGGGTCAACCGCGTGGCGGGGCCTGCCTGCCAGGTGAGCGAGGGTGCGAAGTACAGGCGGTTGTCGCGGTCGCGGTCCAGCCGCGTATGGGCTTCGCGGCCCAGCATGACGACCCGGTAGGTCCAGGCGCCCGGCGCGTCGATGGTGCCGCCCACGTCGGCTTTCAGCTGGCGGCGCTGGTAGCTGCCGTATTCCACGCCCACTTCGCGCACGGCGTCCGCGCTGGGACGCTTGCTGACGGCGTTGACCATGCCGCCCGGCGGTATCTGCCCGTACAGCACGGACGCGGGGCCGCGCAGCACTTCCAGGCGTTCCAGGCCATACGGTTCGATCGAGGCGCCAAAGGTGCGCCCCGAATTGCGCAAGCCATCTTGCAGGATGCCGTTCGTTTCAATGGTGAAGCCGCGCAGCAGCGAGGAATCGTCGCTGCCCAGCGGGCGCTGGTTCGGCGTCACGCCAGCCGTGTAGCGCAGGGTTTCATCGAGCGACTCGGCATTGCGGTCGCTGATTTCATCGGCCGTGACGACGGACACGGATTGCGGGTTTTCATTCAGGGCCGTATCCGTCTTGATGGCCGAGCCGGCGCGGCGCGCCACGTAGCCGCGCACGGGGCCTGTCGCCGTTTCGCGTTCGCTGCTGGCATTGATGGTGATGGCGGGCAGGGTGGCGCTGGCCTGGGCCGGCGTGGCTGCCGGTGCAGTCTCCGCCCGCAGCGCATACGCGCCGTTGGCACCCGCCACCACGCGCACGCCCTGGCCGTGCAGCAGTTCCTCGAAACCCTGGCGCACCGTGTAGCTGCCTACCAGGCCGCCGCTGCGCTTGCCCTGCAACAGGGCCGCGTCGGCCGACAGTTCCACGCCGGCCGCGCTGGCGAACGTGGTCAAGGCCCGTTCCAGCGGTCCCGCGGAGACCGCGTACTGGCGCTTCGCTTGCGTCGTGTCGGCCGTCTGCGCATGGGCGGCAGGGGCCGTGACGGCGACGGCGCCCACGGCGGCGCCTGCGAGGAACAGGGCCTGGATGGCAGCGGCGAGGGGGAACGCACGCAGTTTGTGCGCAGGTGCGGTCAGGCGAGGAGGCATGGTGCAAATCCTTGGAAAGTGGCAGGAAAAAATCGGTTCTTCCCGTATTCCGAACGAAAAGCAAAAACCCTCAACGTTTTTTCACTTATTTTTTCAGCTGGCCTGGCGCGGCCCCACGCTGACCCAGTAGCGCGTGCGGTAAACCAGCTGCACGGGCAGGCTGGCGGCCAGGTTGGCCAGCGAGCGGTCCGTGTCGCGCAGCGAATACACGCCCGTCACGCGCAGGCCGGCGATCGATTCGTCGCAGCGCAGCACGCCGTGGCGGTAGCGCCCCAGCTCGGCCAGCAGCACGTCCAGGCGCATGCGTTCGGCCACCAGGCTGCCATCGGCCCAGGCGGCGGCGCTGTTTTCGACGTTCGTCACATCTTGTACTTCCAGGCGCGTGTAGCCGGCCTGCTGGCCGGCCTGCAGGTGCAGGGCGGGGGCGCCGTCACGCATCGGCTGCAGCGGCTGCAGGGCGACTGTGCCCTGGAACACGGCGACACGGCTCTCGCCATCATCGAGGCGCACGCTAAAACGCGTGCCCAGCGCCGTGGCCGTGCCTTGCGGCGTTGCCACCAGCAGCGGACGGTAGACGGGCGCCGTTTCGTGCGCGCTGGTGACGAGGATGGCGCCAGCGCGCAGCACGATGCGCCGTTCACTGGCGCCGTAGCGCACGTCGATGGCGCTGGCCGTGTCGAGCACCACGTGCGTGCCGTCGGCCAGCACGATGGCGCGCGTCTCGCCAACAGCCGTGCGGTAATCGCTGGAGGTGCGCTGCCACAGGCCGGACTCGTGCACCAGCAGGGCCGTGCCGCCGACCGCCGCGATCATGGCCAGCAGCTGCAAGGCGCGCCGGCGGCTGGTGGTATGGCGCGGCGCCGTTGCCAGGGCGTTGCGCGCCACGTCGCGCGGTAACGTCTCGAATTGCCGGGCAAAGCGCTGCAGCCGGGCCCAGGCCCGTTCGTGTTCGGGGTGGGCGGCGCGCCAGGCGGCGCAGGCGTCGGCATCGGCCGCGCTGGCGTCTTCCGCCCACAGCCGTGCCATCCACTCGGCGGCGCGCTGCAGCACGGCGGGGGCGATGGGGGCGCTGTCCAGCTGGGAGCTCATGCGAATTGCGCCGCGCAGCAGGCCAGCAGCGCGCGGGCGATGTATTTTTCCACCGACGAGACGGAAACGTCCAGGCGCGCGGCGATGTCGGCGTAGCCCATGCCTTCGAGTTTGCACAGCAAGAAGGCGTCGCGCACTTTATGCGGCAGGCTGGCGAGGATGGTATCGATTTCCATCAGTGCCTCGACGATCAGCGCGCGCATTTCCGGCGTGGGTGCGACCGCTTCCGGCTGCGCGGCGATGGTGTCCGCGTAGGCTGATTCGATATGCCGGCGACGGAACAGGTCGACCACGAGGCCGTTGGCGATCTGCGCCAGGTGCTGGCGCGATTCGTCGCGTCCGGGCGCGCGGCCCCGCGCGAGGATGCGCAGATAGGTGTCGTGCGCCAGGTCGGCCGCATCGAAGGCGTTGCCCAGCTTGCGGCGCAACCAGCCCTGCAGCCAGCCGTGGTGGTCGCTGTAGAGCACTTCGATTTGCCGATGCAGTTCCAGTTCGGGGCGTAGCATGCAACCTTTCCATGCCATGGTCCGCGGACAAACAGGCCTTGATGCGATTGAGAATTGTTCGTATTGTAGCCCGGTTGTGCGCGCTTGTGGCTCGCTTGTGGCCGGCTAGTGGCTGTCCAACAACGCCATCAGCTTGAAATCAGCTTGATGTCGACCACTCTCTCCACCAGCCAGACGGCCGCCACCAGGGCGATGGCCAGCGAACCCACGGTCAGCACTTGCCGGTAGAACCAGGTCTTGCGCAGCAGCCAGGCGAGGGGTAAAAACGCGGCGACGATGGCCAGCTGCCCGAGCTCCACGCCCACGTTGAAGCCGAACAGGCTGGCCAGCAGGGACCCCTGCGGCAAGCCCAGGTCGCGCAGCACGCTGGCAAAGCCGAAACCGTGGATCAGGCCAAAGGCGAAGGCGGCCACGGGGCGCTTGCCGCGGAACAGCGGCAGCAGGTTGTTCAGCGCGGCCAGGATCACGGAAGCGGCGATGGCCGATTCCACCCAGCGCGACGGCAGGGACACGAGCGACAGGCTGGCCAGGGTCAGGGTGATGGAGTGGGCGAGCGTAAAGGCCGTGACGACTTTGAAAACGTCAATAAAAGCCGCATTCAAACCCAGATGCGAGGTCCGGGGTCGGACCCTCAGGGTCCGACCCCGATTTTCTGCCGTTGGGTTTAAGCGCTTTTGTTGCTCGCTTATACCAGGCAGCAGCACAGCCGGCAGCAGCAAGGACAGCAAAAACAAAATATGGTCGTAGCCGATCCAGATATGCCAGACGCCGTGTTTCACATACGCGCCGAACTGCGCCAGGCGGTCGGGCGTGGCCAGGGAAATCGTCTGGCGCGGACTGTCCGGGTCGAAGATGGCCGTTTGCGTATTGCCACCGCTATCGATTTTGACGAGTCCCTTGTGCTGCGGGTCGAGGTCGGCGAACAGGGTGTAGCCGATGGCAAGGCTGGCTGGCGCAGCGCCGGGACAGCTGGCCTGGAAGCGCAACACGCTGTAGGCGCCGTCCGTGTGATGGTCGAGCAGCTGTTCGACGGCTTTCAAGGGGCACGCGCCCTGGTCGCCGGCCACGTGCAGGCGCTGCAGCGCGTAGGCGGCGATGGCGGCGTGGCGCGCGCGGATTTCATCCCAGGTCAGGGCGCCGTCGCCATTGCCATCGAGGCCGATGGCGAAATCGAGGTCGCGCAGGGCGATGTCCCATTGCCCGTCGATCTGCTGGCCGTGCACGGCCAGGCTCAGGTAACTGTCGCTGGGCTTGTGGGCTTGCGCGGGCGCTAGCCACAGCCACAGGAGCAAAGACATGGAAAGCAGGCGCAGTTTCACAGGGTCCCCGCTTTCTTGTTAAAACTGATCTTCTGCCCATCCTGCGGCCCCAGCTGCCTGACGAGGCGCTGCAGGGCCACGTCTTCCACGCCATTGGCCGCGATCCAGGCCAGCACGGGCTGTGCCGCCGCATAGTTGCGCGCGGCCAGCGATGCTTCCAGCAAGATGCGCATGTCGGGCACTTCCTTCTGGATGGCCCAGTTTTTCTGCGCCAGTTGCAGGGCGACGGGGATATCCTGCTGCAAGAACAGGGCGAAGCGGGCCTGTTCGCGCTGGTGCACGGTGTCGCCCCGTTGCATGGCGGCGTTGAAGCGGGCTGCCAGTTCCGCTTTCGCCGCCAGGAAGGCCGGCTGCTGGCTGGGCAGCGCCTGCAGGGCCAGCGCGTAGCGCAGCAGCAGGGCATCGATGCGCTGCTGCTCTTTCAGCAGCTTGGCGACTTCCTGCGGGCGCTGCCGGTCGAGCAGGAAATCCGCGTAGGCGCCCAGCAGATAGCTGTCGCGCGGCTGCTGCGCCAGCGCCTTGGTGTAGCGGGCTTCGGCCAGCGCCCACTCTCCGCGCCGCGTGGCCATTTCCGCCAGCAGTGTTGCTGCCCAGCTTTCCAGTTCGGGCGCCGCGCCGGCGCTACGCTGCAAGGTCAGTTCCAGCAAGCGCTCGCTGGCCGCGGCGCGGCCCGTGACGCTGGCGATGTTGGCAAGGCAGGTGACGGTGACGAGCTGCGTTGTCAAGGCCGACAGCCGGGCGCAGCTGGCCGTCGCCTTCGCGTAGTCGCCCTGCACGGTGAGCACGGTGGCGCGCGTCAGCCAGGCCTGGCCGTTGCCTGGCTCCTGCGCGATGACGGCGTCGAGATCCTGCAGCGCGGGGCCGAAACGGTGGGTGCTTTGCAAGATGGTGGCGCGCAGCAGGCGCACGGGGACGGGTGGCGCCGCTTGCCGCCACCAGGGCGCCAGCGCCGCTTGCGCATAACCGAGGTAGCGCGGATCCGTGTCGCTGCGGGCCAGGGCAATGTAGCGCTGCGCCAGGCCGCTGGCCAGCGCCAGGTCTTGCGGTTTGGCGTCGAGTTGCTGGCGCAGGCTGCGCAGGGCCAGCTGCGTGGCGTCGGCGCGGCGCGGCAGCTGTTCGATGACGGCGCTGCCGTCTTTCGGCGTGTAGGGCGCGGCCAGGGCCAGCAAGGGCAGGCAGGCGCACAACAGGGAAATCGGTGTTTTCATCGTGGACGCCGTCGACGGGAATGGGTACGGGCGCCGGGGATAGCCCCCCGGCGCCCGCAGGGCTTACAGCGGCACCGGTTCCGTAGTTTCCGGAGATGTCGCCATGATGGCGTCGATGGCCACGCCATCCTTGTCATCGCTGGTGGTCAGGATGACGTTGCTGACGGCCACATAAAACGTGTCGAGCAGGACGACGGGCGGGGGATTGACGCCGCCGTCGCCATTATCGCCGCCGTGGCTGCTGCCGCCGCCACCGCAGCCGGCCAGCAGGACCGTGAGCGCCAGGGCGCCGCATGCATAGAGCTTTTTCATCGCGTTCTCCTCGTTACAGCTGCGGCGAACCGGCCACGGGATTTTTCAGGTAGGGGAAACCGGCCGTGAACGACGTTTCGTCGAGGAAGGCGCCATCCGTGAAGTGCAGGCCGCCGGCGGGGGCGTCGGCCGGGGCGCAGCCGATGTTCAGGGTGCACAGCTTGCCCATGGCCACGCGCAGGACCACGTCGACCACGTCGTCGCCGGGGCGGCGGCCGTTCGGGAAGCCCGCGTTATCGCCGCCGATGACGCCGAGGCGGTTTTGCGCACCGACGTTGGTGGCCGCGATCGAGGTGTTCAGGCGCAGCATTTCCGAGGCCGTCACGGTGACGGGCTGGTTCACGCCCTTGATGCCTGTCAGGAAGGTGGCGACCAGGTCGTTGCGGGGGAAGTTGGTGGGCGCCTTGGCGCCTGCCGAGCCGAACAGCACTTCCACGAGGGCTGGCGCCGTGGGGTTGGTGACGTAATCGGCAAATTGCGCGTCGCCCGACGGCTTGCTGGCGTTGAAGCGGTCCTTGTCCTTCAGGCCGATCACCAGTTCATTGACCAGCGGCATGCCCAGGCGCGACACTTGCACCCAGGCGCCGCCTTCCTTCGACGCCGCGGTGGTGGTGCCCGGCGCGGGGTTCAGCAAACGGCCCTGGCGCAGGCTGGCCGTGGTCCAGCCGCCGATGACGGGATCGCTGCCCGCCGTCAGGCAGGCGGTCGGCACTTCCATCTCGATGGCCGTGACGTTTTTCCGGGCCAGGTCATCCTTGGCGGCCGACTCCGCATTCGCGGCAAACTCCGTGGCGGGCGCCTTGATGTTGATCAAGTCGAACGTTTCGCCCAGGTTCACGACGAACGGGTCCTTGCGCTGGCCGACGAACAGGCGCGCCGGCGTGGCGCAGCCGGGGATATTCACCGTGTAGACGTGTTGCGCGGCATACGCGGCATAGTTGGGGATGGCCTTGGTGCCGATGTAGTCGACGGGCTTGTCGAAGGTCGTGCCGCCGCCCGTGGCGTTGGTCACGCTGCTGCGCATGCCCGTGCGGCGGTCGCCCCGCACCACGGTCACGCTATAGGTTTCGCGCACGTTCAGGCCGGCCGGGTTGACGGTGTCGATGGCGCCGCCGTTGATGACGAGCGGAATCGAGACTTTCTTGCCGCCCACGGTGAACTGGCCATCCTTGATCGTGTTGGTGAAGCGGAACTGGAAGGTGAGGTCTTCCTTGCCGTCGCCATTGTTGTCGATATGAATTTCGTACAGCGCGTTCGGGTCCATGGCGAAGTAATTCGGGCCGCCGTAGGCATCCTGCAGGGGAATATAGTCGGCCACCAGCGTGGTGTAGGCCCCGCGTCCCGTTTCATAGCTGCGGAACATATAGAAGTCGGTGGCGTCGACCTTGGGGTTTTGCGTGATGAACGGCGCTTCGCGGTGGCTGGAAGCGTAGGCCGATGGCGCGAGGGCCAAGGCCAGCAGGTTGCCCAGGAGGGCGGCGCCCAGTGCGGTTTTCGAGTGTAACAATGACATGTCGATTCTCCCTGATTGTTATGCGCAGTGACGGAACTGGTGGAAATTACGGGGCTGCATCAGTTGTACGGGGCGCCAGCACGATCGGATTCATTCCTTGCAAATTATTTTTGGGCAGCGGAATGAACGGCCGTTGATCGTCAGGGGGCTGGCGCACGAGGTCGAATCTACGTGCTTATTGCTCCTGGTCAGGAATAAATATTTTGTGGACAAGAACAGACAGTTGCGCCAGTGATGGCGATAGCTTGTTGCGCTATGTCAATGCGTATGCGACGGCGGGCAGGGGCGCGTGGGAATGCGTGAGTATGCGGGTATGGAGGCGATAGACGCTCGAAACCCGCTTGACCGGCGCCCCGCTTGCGGGGACAGTGCGCTTACCAGGCCAGCACTTTCGGGCCGACGGCCGAGCCGATGGCCGTTGGCACCAGCATGCCCAGCACGTACCAGAAGCCGACGAAGCTGGCGGCCAGCTCCGGGCAGTGCAGGCAGTAGACGAGGGCCGCCATGGCGCCGGCGGCAAAACCGGCGGCCGCGCCGGCCAGGCGCAAACGCGTGGGCGCCAGCTGGCGCATCAGGCGCAGCACGGCGGCCAGGATGGGCAGCGACAGCAGGGCGATCAGCAAGGGGCAGCTGCGCCAGGTGGCGCCCCAGAACAGCTCGGCGCGTTGTTCGGGCGGGGCTTCCTGCACGATGATGGCGCCCAGCGCCCACATCAGCAGCAGGGGCATGGCGAGCAGCAGGGGCAGGGCGCGTGTAGCGGCGCCCGGCATGCACAGGCGGCGGCTGACGTGCCAGGCCGCCAGGGAGAGGCAGATGACGAAACCAACCTTGATCCAGAAATCGGGCAGCAGGGCCAGTTGTTCCAGGTTGGGCCGCACGCCCAGCAGCATGGCCATCAGCGCCACGCTGGCCAGCAGGCCCGCGCCCAGGGTGCCTGCATCGCGCCAGTGCGTGCCCGGCGGCGACGCGGCTGCCACGTCGGGGCCGCTGGCCAGCATGGCGATCAAGTCATCGGTTTTCATGGTGTGTTTCCTTCAATTCTTAAATTGGCCGCCAGTGCCTTCAAGCCGCGATGCACGGCCACTTTGACGCTCGCTTCCGAAATGCCCATGGCGGCCGCCGTGTCGCGCACGGACCAGCCGTCGAGCTTGGTATGCACGATGGCGCCGCGCTGCTGCGCCGGCAAGGTGGCCAGCAGCTTGCCCAGGTCGCGGCTGGCCTCGGCAGCCTCGGCATCGGCGCTGGAAAACAGTTCTTGCGCGCTATCTTCTTCGTCGTACGGCAAGTGCTGCGCCTCGCGCCGCCCATGCCGGCGCAGCCAGTCGATCAATTTATAGCGCGCGATCGCATGAATCCACGACGTCAGCGGCACGCCCGTGTCATACGTCAGGCGCTGGTTGTGGATGGCCAGCAGACACTCCTGCACCAGGTCTTCCACCTCGTCCGGCCAGCGCTGCAGGCGGCGCCGGAAAAACGCGCGCAAGTGCTGGCTGCTTGCCTGCAAAAAACTGCGGTAGGCCGCCGCATCGCCATCGAGCCCGCGCAGCATCAGGCCATGCAGCCGCAATTCCGTGCCATGCAGGTGTTTGCTTACAGGTATTCGTTGCATGCAGGCCTTTGGTGACAGGCGTTGAAAAAAATAAATTCAAAAATATGGGAGGGTGGCTGTAACCAATCCGGCCATCGCGGCGAATTGACAGGCAAGCACGCTTCTTTAACTCACGCTTCTTATTTCACGCTTCTTATTTCAATATACCGGCTAAAGACCATGGACATCAAGCACCGCCTTGCAACACTGCTTTTACCCGTCCTGAGCATGGCCGTGGTCGCCCCGGCCATGGCGCAAATGGCGGCCGGCCAGCGCTGCGCCGTGCAAAGCGGGCCGCAGACGGCGGCCCTGGTGGAGCTCTACAGCAGCGAAGGCTGCTCCAGCTGTCCGCCCGCCGACCAGCGCCTGAGCGCCTTGCGCAAGGAAGCGGGAGCGGCCAGCCTGATCGTGCCGCTGGCCTTGCACGTCACCTACTGGGACCAGATCGGCTGGACGGACCCGCTGGCGCAGGCGCAATTCGATGCGCGCCAGGCCGAACTGCTGCGCCACCAGCCGCGCCACGTGGCCTATACGCCGCAGTTCTTCGTGGGCGGCACGGAATTGCGCAGCTGGGATACGCAGCTGCCATCCGCCATCCGCCGCATCAACGCGACCGCCGCGCCCGTCAAGATTGACCTGTCCGCCACGCCGGGGCCCGGTGGCAAACTGGTGCTGGAAGCCAATGCCAGCGCGCCGGATGCGCGGACGGGAGGCCAGTTGTACGTGGCCATCAGCGAAAGCGCCATCGTGTCCAAGGTGCTGCGCGGGGAAAACCGGGGCGTCACCCTGCAGCACGATGCAGCCGTGCGCCTGTGGCTGGGACCGGTTGCGCTGGCGCAAGGCCGCGCCCAGCTGCGCCGCGGAGTCAAGCTGCCCGCCAGCTGGCGCCCGGAGCAGCTGCAAGTGGTGGCCTTCGTGCAGCGCAGCGACAGCAGCGCCATCCTGCAAGCCGTCAGCACGGCATCCTGCGCGAAGGGAGCGATGTGATGAACGGGCAAGCAAACGTGATCCATCCCGCCTGGCTGCGCATCACGCACTGGCTCAATGCCGTGGCCGTCGTGGTGCTGGCGACCAGCGGCTGGCGCATCTATAACGCGGCGCCGTTTTTCCCGTTCGAACTGCCGCGCGCCCTGACCCTGGGCGGCTGGCTGGGCGGCGCCCTGCAGTGGCATTTCGCCGCCATGTGGCTGCTGGTGGCCAATGGCTTGCTGTATCTGCTGATTAACATCGTCTCGGGACGGCTGCGGCGCCAGTTCTTTCCCTTGTCGCCGCGCGCGCTGCTGGCCGATTTTGCGGCCGCGCTGAAGGGCAAGCTGGCCCACGCGGACCCGCGCCACTACAACATGGTCCAGCGCGCCGCCTACCTGTTCGTCATGCTCGACTGCATCGTGCTGGTGCTGTCCGGCCTGGTGCTGTGGAAATCCGTGCAGTTTCCCATCTTGCGCGAGCTGCTGGGCGGCTATGAGAGCGCGCGCAGGGTCCACTTCATCGCCATGGCGCTGCTGGTGGGCTTTGTCGGCGTGCACCTGCTGATGGTGGCGCTGGTGCCGCGCACCCTGGTCGCCATGCTGCGCGGCCGCTAAGGAGATGAGCATGAAAAAAACCATCATCGTGCAAGAGCAGGGCCAGGCCATGCTGGCCGACGCCTTGCGTCAGATTAAACAGCCGTCGCGGCGCCTGTTCCTGCAGCGCAGCCTGACCCTGGGCGGCCTGTCCCTGCTGACGGGCTGCAACGCCAGCGACCCGTCCGGCATCGAAACGGCCCTGACGGCGGTGTCGCGCATGAACGACCGGGTGCAGGGATGGCTGTTCGACCCCAATAAACTGGCGCCCACCTATCCCGACTCGATGATCACGCGGCCGTTTCCCTTCAACGCCTATTACGGCGAGGATGAAGTGGAGGAGGTCGACGGCGAGGCCTGGCGCCTGGAATTGAGCGGCTTGATCGCCGACAAGAAAGCGTGGACCTTGCCGCAACTGCGCGCCTTGCCGCAGGAAACGCAAGTCACGCGCCACATCTGCGTGGAAGGCTGGAGCGCCATCGGCAAGTGGGGCGGCGTGCCGTTCTCCCATTTCCTCAAGCGAATCGGCGCCGACACGACGGCGAAATATATCGGCTTCAAGTGCGCCGACGATTATTTTACGAGCATCGACATGGCCACGGCCCTGCATCCGCAAACCATCATGGCCCTGAGCTACGACGGCCAGGAATTGCCGCCCAAGTATGGCTACCCGATGAAACTGCGCATGCCGACCAAGCTGGGCTACAAGAACCCCAAGCACATCCAGGCCATTTTCGTGACGAATACGTATCCGGGAGGGTATTGGGAAAATCAGGGCTACAACTGGTTTGGCGGCTCTTGAACACTTTTGGCAACACCTGTAGCACAGCAACAGCTTTACCACCGGGCAATCTCGCCCATCCCACACTGAGACAAGGACCTATCATGAAAACCACCATCACCGCCATCATCGCTTCCGCCATCCTCATGTCGGGCGCCGCTTTCGCCCAGGACGCCATGAAAAAAGAGCCGATGGCCAAGGACGCTTCGGCCGATGCCATGCACAAGGATGCGATGGGCAAGGACGGCATGAAAAAGCCGATGGCCAAGAAGCACATGAAAAAAGACCACATGGCCAAGGATGGCATGGCGAAAGACGGCATGAAAAAGGATGAAATGAAGAAAGATGGCATGGCCAAGGATGCGATGGCCAAGTAAGGTGGAAGCCCGGCGCCGTCAACGTGACGACGCCGGGCCTGGTTTGCGCTCCCCCTGCGTTTGCGTCAGACCAATCTTGCAATAACATTAGTCTTGCTACGCTTCAAGATGCGAAGTTGCCAATTGGTGTAAGCTGGCTGTCTCGCGTTTTCCCCGCTTGCAGAATCATGAACGAACCATCGCTTGCCGCGCTGTCCCCCGAAGTACCTCCCTCCGACAAACCGATACGCCGCCGCTCGCTGTTCGCCGCCTGCAGTGCGCATGCCGTGCATGACGGCTTGACGGACGTGATCTATGTGCTGCTGCCCATCTGGCAGGCGCAGTTTGCCATCAGCTATGCCATGGTGGGCCTGTTGCGGGGATCGTATTCGGGCATGATGGCCGGTTTTCAGCTGCTGGCCAGCCGCATGGCCAAACGCTGGGGACGCGAGCGCCTGCTCGTGGGCGGCACGGCGCTGGCCGGGGTCGCCTATCTGGTCGCGGGGCAGGCGGGCGGCCTGGCCGTGTTGCTGTTTGCCTTGCTGCTGGGCGGCCTGGGCGCCAGCACCCAGCATCCGCTGGCCTCGTCCATTGTCACCGACACGCACGAGGCGGGCGGCGGCGTGAAGGAAGCGCTGTCGCACTACAATTTTGCCGGCGATATCGGCAAGACCCTGATCCCCGCGCTGGTGGGCTTGCTGTTGCTGGTGTGTAGCTGGCAAGCCAGCGTCTCGCTGCTGGGCTTGCTGGGCCTGGCGGCGGCCGGCTTGCTGTGGTGGCTGTTGCCCAAGCCGGGCGACATCCAGGCCAACCAGCAAAAAGTCAGCAAACCCATCGCGGGCAATGGCTCGCCCGCGAGTTTCCGCGCCTTGCTGGCCACGGGCACCCTGGACAGCGCCGTGCGCATGGGTTTTCTCACCTTTTTGCCATTCCTGCTGAAAAGCAAGGGTGCCGGCACGGCCGGCATCGGCGTGGCCTTATCGTTGCTGTTCGTGGGCGGCGCCTTTGGCAAGCTGCTGTGCGGCTATCTGGGCGCGCGCATCGGCATGATGAAAACCGTATGGCTGACGGAATCGATGACCTCGCTGCTGATCGTGGCGGCTCTGTGGCTGCCGCTGGCCGGCGTCATGGCCATGCTGCCCTTGCTGGGGCTGGCGTTGAACGGCACCTCGTCCGTGCTGTACGGCGCCGTGCCGGAACTGGCCGAGCCCGGCAAGCGCGAGCACGCGTTTGCCCTGTTCTACACGGGCAGCATCGGCGGCGGGGCGCTGTCGCCCGTGCTGTTTGGCGCGTTGGGTGACCATACGAGCGTGCCCACGGCCTTGCTGGTGCTGGCGGCCGTGTTGCTGCTCACTTTACCGTTGGCGTGGAAGGTGCAGCGGGGTTTGGCGCACGGCGCCGCCAAATGACACCACAAGAGGGCGTGGCGGAGGTGGCCCGGGCCATTTTGGGGATATCCAAGGATTTTGAATGAATTGTTCAGATAATTTATCGACAGCCACGGCCGATGCGGCCAGCCTGATCGCCTGTATTGAACGCGAGTTCGCTGGTACGCAGCGCGCGGAAACATCTTTGCGCCAATTTCTCTTGACGGATAAATACGGTATGTCGGAGGACATCAGCGAAAGGGAATGGGCTGCAAGTGGCAAGGAGCGAGTCGATTCGATCTGGCAAGAGATTCCCGATGCTGAAATCGAGGAGTGCGAAGGTTTGCTCGCCCATATGGAAGCTGAGGAATTTCTGTATTACTTGCCGGCATACATGCGCTACGCCGTGGCATATCATCATCGGACAAGCTGGGAAACAGATGTGCTTGGAATGACGGTGCATGCGCTTTCTCCGTTTGAACGGAACCGGGATTTGCGCGCGCATGCCATCGCGAAATACGCCGGCTTCAATGCGGCGCAAAGACAGGCCGTCGTGCTATTCCTGACGTTTGTCGCACAGGTGGATGAGAGCCTGTCCGGACAGTATGCCCTGGACGCCCTGGCAAATTACTGGCAAGCCGATACGGCATGACTTGCCCGCCAGCACTGCCATCGTCTACACTCGCCGCATGAAAAATTTTGAAAAGCGGCGCGACCGCTATGATTTGTTCCGGGCGTTTGACAATCCCCTCGTCAACATCAATTTCCAGCTCGACGTGCCGGATTTCCGGCCCTGGTGCAAGGAACGGAACATTCCCGTGTTTCACTTTTTCCTGTTCTGCCTGCTCAACACGGTCAGGGAGATCGACAACTTCATGTACCGCATCCACCAGGGCGAAGTGATACGGATCGACGATTTTCCCGCTTCCTACACCGTCATCAACGGCGACGATAACCTCAACTACACGCGCTTCGCGATGACGGACCAGCTCGATCTATTCATCGCGCGCAGCCTGGAAGCGAAACGCGTCGCCGAAGCGAGCAGCGCGCTGATCAACACGGGCGAGGGAGAGACCGAGCGCGAGCAGCGCAACAATATCTTCATCACCTGTTTGCCATGGCTGGAGCTGGCGGCCATCGAGCACCCTGTCTGCCGCCACCGCGACGCCGACATCCCGACCTTTACCTGGGGCAAGTTTGGTCCCGCGCAGGACGATGGCCGCATGCGCGTGCCGTTTTCAGCGCAAGCCCATCACGGCTTTGTCGACGGCTACCATGTGCAGAAACTGGCGCAGGCCTTGGCGCGGCGCATCGCCGCCATCATTGCCTAGGCTAGATAATCGCTGGGCGCCTGGCCCAGCACGCGGCGGAAGGCGGCCGTGAAGGCGCTGGGGCTGGCATAGCCGAGATCGAGCGCCACGCGGGTGACGGCTTGCCCGCCGGCCAGGCGCGTGATGGCCGCCAGCAGACATGCTTGCTGGCGCCATTGGGCAAAGCCCAGCCCCGTCTGGGCGCGAAATTGCCGCGTAAAGGTACGCCGGCTCATACCGGCCTGCGCCGCCATCGCATCGAGGCTGCTGTCCAGGCTCGGTTGCCGCAGCATCTCCATGCACAGCCGAGCCAGCCGCGGTTCCTGCGGCAGGGGCGCGCTCAGGGGCAGGGGCCGGGCGGCGGCAATCTCGTCAAGCAGCAAGGCCATCAGTCGTCCTGCCCGCGATTGCTCCACGTACAAGGCATCGACCATTACTGCCTCGGCCAGCAACTGGCGCAGCAGCGGCGGTGTGTCCAGCACCTGGCAGTGGGGCGGCAAGCCGGTCCCGGCAATGGCGGCCATGTCGATAAACACGTTGTGCATGGTCACGGCGCCATGCATGCGCATGCCGTGCGCCAAGTGCGCCGGAACCCAGCAGGCCCGTTGCGGCGGCACCAGCCAGTTGCCTTGCGGCGTGTGCACGCTGATGACGCCACGCGCCGCATACGCAAATTGCCCGCGCGCATGGCTGTGGCTGGGAAACATCGTGCCTGCGCCATAGTCGCGCACCGTGGCGATCAAGGGGCGCGGCACTTCCGTGTAAAAATCATCCATGGCCCGCACTCTACAGTATTTGGCCTGTCATCGAAAGCGGGCCGACGGCTGGCCGCTTACCATCACACTCTTTTTCAGGAGTGAACATGCACAATACCTGTCATCGCGTGGGCCATGGTCCCCACGCCGTCATCGTCCTGCACGGCTGGTTTGGCGACGCGCACGCGTTCGCCCCCATGGAGGCGGCCCTTGATGGCGGCGCCTTCAGCTATGTCTTCATGGACAATCGCGGCTACGGCGGCATGCGCGGCGCCGCAGGAACGTGCTCGATGGATGAGGTCGCCCGCGACGCGCTGGCCCTGGCCGATGCGCTGGGCTTTGCCACGTTCAGCGTGGTGGGACACTCGATGGGCGGCATGGCGCTGGAACGGCTGGCCTTGCTGGCGCCCTTGCGCCTGCGCAAACTGGTGGCCGTGGCGCCCGTGCCCAGCTGCGGCGTGGCGCTCGATGGGGCGGCGCGGCAACTGTTTCTTGACGCCAGCGGCAACGTCGATGCGCGGCGCGCCATCATCAACCGCAGCACGGGCGAACGCTTGCCAGCCGCCTGGCTGGACTGGAAGGCGCAATATTCGTGGGAAAGTGCGGATCCGGCCGCGTTTGCTGCTTATTTCCTCGCGTGGAGCGGGACGGATTTCAGTGAGGAAATCAAGGCGGCGCGTGTGGCATTGCCCTTGCTGGCGCTGGTGGGGGAGCACGACCCGCGTTTTGATGCGGCCCTGATGCGCCGCACCTATCTGGCGTGGTACCCGCAAGCCCGGCTCGAGGTGCTGGGCAATGCGGGACACTATCCGATGAATGAAACGCCGCTGGCCCTGGCGGCCAGCATCGAGGCGTTTTTATCGGCTTAGTGGCTTTACGCCGCCTTGCTGCGCAGGCGCAGCAGGCTCAGTCCCAGCAAGACGAAGGCGCCGCCCGTGATGCGGTTGAACAACTTGGCGCGGCCCGGCGTGGCCAACTGGGTTTTCAGCAGGCGCGCCAGGTTGGCGTAGAACAAGTGGGCCAGCATGGCGCAGGCGACAAACGAGGTCGTCAGCACGGTGAACTGGATGGCCACGGGTTCGCCTGGCGTGATGAATTGCGGGAACAGTGCCGAGAAGAACAGGATGGCTTTCGGATTGGTCAGCGCCACCGTCAAGCCCTGGCGGAACAATTTCCAGAACGAATTCGGATTCGCCGCGCCGGCCACCACGGGCGCATCGGCCACGACGCTGGTCTTGCTGCGCCATTGCTTGATGCCCAGGTACACGAGGTACAGGGCGCCAGCCAGTTTCAGCAGCATGAAGGCCGTGGCCGAGGTGGCCAGCACGACGCCCATGCCGGCCATGGCCACGCCGGAAATGATGAACAGGCCAAAACCATTGCCCATGCTGCTGATCATCGCGCGGCGCGGGCCGACGGCGATGGCATTCGAGATGGCCAGCAAGACGGCCGGGCCGGGAGAAAACGTGACGAGCAGGGCGACGCTGCAGAAAAGCAGCCAGTTCGAGAGGTGCATGGATGTTCCTGGGTGGGGCCGAAGCCGGTTTGAGAGTCAAAACACTTGTATTGTACGAAGTTTTCGGCTCCCGCGTCAGTGGCCTCGGCTTGAATCAGGCTCGTGGTCAGGCAAACAGGCTGGTGATCACATGGTTGATGGCGGCGCCACCGGCGATCAGCCAGCAGAACAGCAGGCCGGCCAGCAGCAGGGGCTTGATGCCGGCGCGGCGGATGGCCGACATGTGCGTCGTCAAACCCAGGGCCGCCATGGCCATGGCCAGCAGGGCCGTATCGAGATCGGTGATGGCGGCCACGGCGCCCGCTGGCAGCAGGCCCAGCGAATTGAAGGCGACGACGCCGATAAAGATGAAGGCGAACCAGGGGATGGCCAGCTTGGTGGCCTTGTCGTGGCCGCCGGACTTTGCTTTGCCGCGCGCCAGCACGGCCGACAGGATCACGAGAAACGGCGCCAGCATCATCACGCGCACCATCTTGGCGATCACGGCCGCATTCGCCGCTTCCTGCCCGATCGACTTGCCGGCCGCCACCACTTGCGCCACTTCATGCACGGTCGAGCCGATGTACACGCCAAACGCCGTGGGCGCGGCGCCCAGCACGTGCCAGCCCAGGTTCAGCTGGTACAGCAAGGGATATAAAAAGATGGCGATGGTGCCGAACACCACAACGGTGGAGACGGCGACGGTCACGTCTTCGCTGCGCCCCTTGACGACGGGTTCCGTCGCCATCACGGCCGCCGCGCCGCAGATCGAGCTGCCCGCGCCGATCAGAATGGCGCTGTTGCGTTCCAGCTTGAATACCCTGGTGCCGAGAAACATGGCCAGGCCAAACGTGGACGCCAGCACCAGCGCGTCGATGGCGATGCCGGCCAAGCCCACTTGACCAATATCCTGGAAGGTCAAACGGAAGCCGTACAGGATGATGCCGAGTCGCAATAAAGTTTGCTTGGAAAAGGCCACGCCCGCGCCGCAGGTGGGCGCCAGGCGGCCATACACGCTGTTGCCCAGCACGATGCCCAGCATGATGGCCAGGGTCAGCGCGCTCATGCCGTGGCTTTGCATCCATTCCAGCTTGCCCAGTTGAATGGCGCCCCAGGCGATCAGGCCGCTCAGCAGCAGGCCCGGCAGAAGGCGGCCGTAGCGGTCGCTGAAATTGCTTGTGTTCGTTGTTGAGAGGGATGACATGCCGTACTCCATGTTCTTGTTGCGTATAGCATGACTGTACAGTTCACCGATTAAATGGTAAAACGGATTGTTTTTGTATGTTTAACCGTAAAAATAGGTAGATCAGATGGCGTTGACCTTGCGGCAGTTGCAGATTTTCCTGGCCGTGGCCGACACGGGCAGCACCAGCGCGGCCGGCGAGCAGATTGCGTTGTCGCAATCTGCCACCAGCGCGTCCCTGAACGAGCTGGAAACCTTGCTGGGCGCGCAATTGTTCGACCGGGTGGGCAAGCGGTTGCTGCTCAACGACAATGGCCGCCTGCTGTTGCCGCAGGCGCGGCAGATGCGCGACGGGGCCGCCAGCATCGAGCGCCAGTTCGCGGGCGCCGACCCATCCGTGCCCGTCAGCCTGCAAATCGGCGCCAGCACCACCATCGGCATCTATTTGCTGCCGCAGATCCTGGCGCAGGCGGCGCAGCAATACGGGCGCAGCATTCCGCAGGTGACCATCGCCAATACGGCCGACATCGCGGCCGCCGTGGCCGAGTTCCGTGTCGATATCGGCCTGATCGAAGGGCCGTGCCATGAAGCGGGCTTGCTGGTGGAACCGTGGCTGACGGACCAGATGCTGATCGTGGCTGCGCCCACGCATCCGCTGGCGCAGCTGCGCCATCTGCTCAGCTTTACGGAACTGAACCAGGCAGGCTGGCTGCTGCGCGAAGCGGGCTCGGGCACGCGCGAAGCCGTCGAGCAGGCGCTGGTGCCGTATCTGCACTACCTGCGCGCGGCGGGCGAATTCAGCAATTCGGAAGCCATCAAATATGGCGCGGCGGCGGGGCTGGGCATCGCCTGCCTGTCGCGCGTCGTCGTGGCCGATCTGCTGGCCAACGGGCAACTGGTGGAGCTGGAAACCATGCTGCCGCCCTTGGAGCGCAACTTTTATCTGATCCGTCAATCGAAAAAGATATTGTCGCCGCGCCTGGCCGGTTTCCTGGAACTGTGCCGTCATGCATCGCGCATGGCGGGCTGACAGCTTGACTGTTTTCCATATAAGGGATAAATTCCCACATATGGAAAATTCAGCACTCACAGAAAACGGTACGGAACAGCGGCTGGCCGCGCGTTTGAAACAGTTGCGCGTGGAGCGGGGATGGTCGCTGGACCAGCTGGCCGGCGCCAGCCAGGTCAGCCGCGCCACCCTGTCGCGCCTGGAAAATGGCGAAGTCAGCCCGACGACTAGCGTGCTGGGCAAGTTGTGCGCCGCGTACGGCCTGGCCATGTCGCGCTTGCTGCGCATGGTGGAAGACGATTTTCCGCCCCTGTTGCGGCGGGCACAGCAAAGCGTGTGGACGGACCCGGACACCGGTTTTATCCGCCGTTCCGTCTCGCCCCCGTCGCGCGCGCTGGCTGGCGAAGCGCTCGAATGCGAGCTCGATGCGGGCGTGACGATCAGCTACGCGGCCTCGCCCCGGCCCGGCATGGAACACCATCTGTTGCTGCAGGAAGGCAAGCTAAACGTGACCGTCGATGGTCGCTCGCACGACTTGCTGGCCGGCGACTGCCTGCGCTACCAGCTGCACGGTCCCAGCGCATTCATGACGCCGCCAGACAGCGGCGCCCGCTATTTTCTCTTTCTTGTCTGAGGTCGCCATGCCCCCATCGCTACGCCATTTTTCATCCACCGACATAGTCGAACGCTTGCCGGAACTGGGCGCCTTGCTGCACGACTGCGTGCACGACGGCGCCAGCATCGGTTTTATCTTGCCCTTCGACACGGCGGCCAGCCAGGCGTTCTGGACGGATAACGTGTTGCCGGCCGTCACGCGCGGCGTGCGTTTGCTGCTGGTGGCCGAAGTCGATTGCCGGGTGGCGGGCGCCGTGCAGCTGGACTGGGATACCAATCCCAACCAGGCGCACCGGGCCGAAGTGCGCAAGCTGCTGGTCGCGCCCGCATTCCGCCGGCAGGGCATCGCCCGCCAGCTGATGCAGGCGTTGGAAGCACAGGCGCGCCTCTTGCCGCGCAGCCTGCTGACCCTGGACACGCGCAGCGGCGACCATGCGCAAGCGCTGTACTTGTCGCTCGGCTACGCGGTGGCGGGCAGTATCCCCGGCTATGCGCTGGCGCCCGCTGGCGACCGGCTGGACGCGACTACCGTCATGTACAAGCAACTGCGGCAATGAGTCTGCAATTGTCCGATGCGCTTGGCGTTGTTGCCAGATAAAATCACCCGCCGGATTACAGAGTCTTCCTACTTGAATGCCCGGCATCGTCCGACTGGCGTGTGCCGGCGCCGCGCCTACACTGTTTCTTGCATGGACCCGGCGGCGGGTCCTTTCTTCTCACAGGAGGCTGATATGGCGAATATCCAGGCAGGATCGGACGGTGCGGCAAAACAGGAAATGTCGGCAAAGCGTTTGAACGTGGTCGACTGGATCTCGATGATCCTCCTGATCGTGGGTGGCTTGAACTGGGCGCTGGTGGGGCTGTTCGATATCGACATCGTGGCCAGCATCCTCGGCGCCATGACGGCCGCTTCGCGCGGCGTGTACGTGCTGGTGGGGCTGGCGGCGCTGTATTCCATTTATTTGTGCCTGCGCAAGTTGCCGGCCAAGCCCTAGGAGGAGCGTATGCCCGTCGGTGCCAATCCCAAGCGCGAACGCGAATTCAAGAAGCTGGAAAAAGATTTCAAGCAGGAAGGACGCTATCCGGGCCGCGAGGAAGAAGTCGCGGCGCGCATCGTGAACAAGCAAAGGGCGCAGTCCGGTGAAACCAGGCAGGCGCGGCAGCGAAAGAAAGCCGGCGGCGCTGGCCCGGATGCATCACAGCCGGACTTGCCCATCGCCGGCTACCAGCAATTTACGGTGGCGCAGATCCGCGACAAGCTCGATGGCCTGTCTGATGCCCAGCGCAAGCGGCTGCGTGCCTATGAGGCGGCGCACAAGCAGCGCAAGGGTGTGCTGCAAGCGCTGGAAGCTTGACTCGGCGTCATGGGCCGGATTGCCTGCGCAAACTGGACGCCGTTATTGCGTGCGCAGATAGGCCAGCAGGTCGGCTACTTGCTGCCCATTGCCGATGCCCCAGAAACGCATGTTATTGCCGGGAATGAAGTCGCTCGGCGCTTTCAGGAAGCTGGCCAGGTTTTGCTCGGTCCAGACGATATTCGCGTTTTTCATGGCCGCCGAATATTTGTAGTCGGTGGTCGAGCCGGCTTTGCGGCCGATCACGCCCGACAGCTTGGGGCCGAAGCCGCCGCGTGCCGATGGTCCCACCTGGTGGCAGGAGGCGCACTTGCGAAACGCGGCCTTGCCCGCTTCGGCATTGCCTGTGAGGGCGGCAGGAGCTGCAGGAGCGGCCGCCTGCGCGAAGGGGGCTGGCGCCAGCAGCAGGGTTGCGGTAGCGAAAGGGGAGAGCAGGCGAAAAAGAAGTGTGGATGTCATCGGTGAGTCGGGCATGCATGATATGGCAATGATCATGCATTTTACAGGCGGCATCAAAACCTGCCTGCCAGTTGCGCAGCGTTGTCAGCGCGCGGTGCAAGAATCGCTTCAGGATGCGCGGCGGGTATCGGTAGGGACTCCTAGCGCTTGCCGCCTTGGGCACCCAGCGCCGCCATGGCCGACGCGAACACGATGCAGGCGATGGCCAGCCACTGCGTCAGGCTCAGCAGTTCTCCCAGCACCACCATGGCGGCCAGCGCGCTGACGGCTGGCGCCGCGCTGCTGAACATGCCGAACACGCCTTGCGGCAAGCGGCGCAGGGCAAAGATTTCCAGCGAATATGGCAGGGCGCTGGACAGCATGGCGATGGCCAGGCCCATCAGCGCGATCGATGGCGCCAGCAGGGCCGTGCCCGAATACGCGACGCCGATGGGCACCGTTACCATGGCCGCCACCGTCATGCCCCAGGCCACGGCTTGGCCGCCCTGCAAGGTCGAGGCGCGCTTGCCGAAGATGATGTACAGCGCCCAGCACAGCGCCGCTCCCAGCGCATACGCGACGCCGACAGGGTCCAGGCTGCCCGGACTGCCCTGCAGGGGCAGCAGCAGATACAGACCGAACACGGCGCAGGCGACGGCCAGCAAATCGCGGGGCCGGCGCGACGACAGCATGGCGACGGCCAGCGGTCCCGTGACCTCGATGGCGACCGCGATGCCGATCGGTATCAGCGCAAAGGCCCGGTAAATCAGCAAGTTCATCAGTCCCAGCACGGAACCGTAGACGAGCAGGTTCAGCACATCCTTGCGCGTGAGGCGGTAGCGCCACGGCCGGAAGATGGCCAGCAGGATCAGCGCGGAAAATCCCACGCGGTACGCCGTAATGCCTTCCACGCCGATGACGGGAAACAGGTTCTTCGCAATCGCCGCCCCCAGGTTGACGGAAATTTGCCCTCCCAGTACGGCCAGGGAAGGGAGCAGGATGCTGTCGGGGAGGGAAGAGGTCGAGGCGGGGGAGGTCATGGGACGGTATTTTAATACGCCGCAGGCCGCCAGTCGCTGGCAGATCTGCCAGCGGCGGTAATTTATCTGCCTGAACGGGCAAGCGGGCACTGTTGAGGCAGTGCAAGTATTTTCTGATAATGCTATTCTGCCTGCACACCGGGAACCGCCGGGTGCCACCCTGATTCTTCATCCTGATGGAGTCGCATTATGAATCGCAGAAGCATGGCAGTGACTGTCGCTTTGGTGTTCGCCACCGGCCTGGCTGGGGCGCAGGCTTTGCCGCCGCAGGCGCAATTGCCGGCCTGGGCGACGCAACAGCTCGATAGCCTGGCCAAACGCGAAGGCATTGAAGTCAGCGTCCGCATCAATCCCTTCGTCTTGCGCGGCGATTTCGATGGCGACGGCAAGGGAGACCTGGCGGTCCTCGTCAAGAACAAGGACAGCAAGAAAGAGGGCATCGTCTTCCTGTTCCGGCAGAAAACGGCGCCCCTGATCGTCGGTGCGGGCCATGCCTTGTCCAACGGCGGCGATGATTTTGCCTGGCTGGAAGTCTGGCAGGCGGAGGACAAAGGCTCGCTCCAGCACAGCTATCATGAAAAATCGCTCAAGCTGAAAACGGACGGGATCGTGGTGGCGAAAGAGGGCTCTGCCAGCGCCTTGATCTATATCAAGGACGGCAAGGCGGTCTGGCAACAGCAGGGCGATTGAATAGTGCCCGCGCAGGTCTGCTGGCCGAGGCGGCATGACGGCCTATGCCAGCGGCCTGTCGGGCAGTCGATTCATGGATCAATCAGGAGTTGCAGGGTAATGCATGTATTCAGTATCGGCGACACCAATTTCGAAGTGGATGTCGCGAAATCCCGGATCAGCGTGTCGGCACAAGCCGATGGGATGTGGGAAGTCAATATCAGGATCGAGGCCGACGACGATGTGTTCATGCGGCTGACGGAAGACGACGATGCGCCCTGGTCGTGGGCGCTGTATCCGCCATCCTTCTCGTTGCAGGGCTTGCGCGTTGCGGGAGCGGATGCCGCGCCCGTGCGGATGCTGGCCGTCGATGCCGGCAATCCGCACTGTGAATCCGCTCTCTACATGATGGAATACCGTGACGTCGCGGATCTGCGCCTGGTGGAATTGTCGGCGCAACGCCTGGCCGTGACGGGCAAGGTGGACTTTTTTGGCAAAAGCCTGCCTTTTGCCATCGATATGCCGCGCACAAGGTAGCGGCAATCCTTAACGCCGCTATCGGACATGGGACAGCCTTGACCGGCTGCCCCACGGTCCTTAGTCCAGCTTCAACGCCTTTGCCACATCCCCCCACGCCACATACTTGAAGTTCTGCGGTCCGTCGGGCAGGCGCTTGTAACCGTCCTGTATCACCAGCATGCCTTGCGCATACGCGCCGCCCAGGTTGGCGGAAGTGACGTCGAGGCCATCCGTTTCCGACGTGCCGTCTATGCCGGCGGGCAGGTTGAAGCCCACCTTGAAGCGGCCGCGCACCTTGTACGGGGCTTGGGCGTCGAGCACCACATAGCTGCTGTCGCCCTGGCTGGAGACGATCAGGTAGCCGGTGTTGGCCTTGGCGTCAGGCTGGCGGTAGATGGCCATGCCTTCCACGTCCGCCGTCAGGTGCTGGCCGACCGGCAAGACCATGGCGAGGGCATCGGGCTTGGCGGCATCGGCCGAGGTGGTCCAGATACCGCGCGTTTCCTCGCCCAGGAACAAGCGGGCGTTGGCGTCGTCGGCCACGCAGCCTTCCGGTTGGGTGGCGACCTTGAAGCTGCGCAACAGGGTGGCGCTGAACTGCTTGCCGCTCATGTCGATCTTGTACTGCTGGAAAGTGCCGTCCTTGTCGTTGATGAACGCTTGCACGCCGCCGCTGGCCGGCTGGTACAAGCACATGCCGTAGATGCTTTTCAGGCCGGTCGGAAAACGGCCCGCTTCCGCCACGACGCCAGCGGCATCGATGGTAAACAGCATCATGCTGTTGTCGTCGCGCTGGGTGGCGACGGCCAGGTCGACCTTGCCGCCGCCAAGCTGGATGTTTTGCCGCACGTCGACGTTGTTCAAACGGCCCACTTCCAGCAGCTGGGTCTGCTTGCCCTGCAAGTCGTAGACCAATAAGCCCTGTTTCTTGTTGGTGCCCAGGATGCGCGCATTTGCAGGATCGCTGGCCAGCCAGATGGCAGGATCGTCGGCCGCGTCGCCCTGGCGCGCCATCGGCGCCGTCTGCGCTTGCGGGGCGATGATGGCCACCGCAGACGACGTTTCCGCCTTGCCGGCCCATTTCAATGGCCGCGCTTGCCAGCCGCTCTTGCCGCGCAACATCAAGGAATTCCCGTCGAGCGCCAGCTGGCTGTCGCCCTTGCGCACGTTCAAGGCCACGGCTTGGGCTGGCTGTGCCGTCCATTTACTTCCCTGATGGGAGTACAGGTGCAGCATTTCCGCCTTGCCGTCGAGCACGGCCACGCCGCCAGGCAGCACGGCCAGCGCGCCGGCGCCGCCGTCCAGCTGGCCGTACGGCTTGCGCAGGGCCACTACTTCGCGCTTGCCCATGCCTTCCGAATCGGCGTCATACGCCCACACGCCCATGTTGGCCTCGCTGACCAGCAGGCGCTGGGCGCCGTCGTCTACCCGGCAATGCTTGGCGTGCGGCGGCAAGGCGAGTTTGCGTACCAGGCTGCGCTGTTCACCCTGCATCACCCACTGTTCCGCCTGCCCATCCTTGCCGATCAAGAACAGGTGATCGAGTTGCTGGGCGTCGCGGTACAGGCACGACGCTTCCACGGAAAACGTGGGAACGGGGAACGGTGCCAGGCGATTGAGCTTGCCGGCCTGCACGTCGACGGACACGGGCAGCGGGCGCTGCGTGTCCGCTTCCAGGAAGACGGCCAGCACCTTGCCGCCATCGCTGCGCGTGTCGAGCTGCTTGGCGCGCACGGCGATGCGGTCGCGTTCCTGGCCGGCTGCGTCGAACAGGCGCAAGCCATGCTTGTCGAGGGTCAGCCAGCCGCCGCCCGGCAGGCGCGCCAGTTCTTCCGCTTCCTGCGTGAACGAGGGGACTGCTTGGGCAGGCGCAGCTTGCGCTGTGCCCGTGAGGCAAAAGGCAGCCAGCAAAGCGCTGCAGAGTACGGTTTTTTTTATGTTATTCATGTTAGTTGACATCATCAGAAGGCGCTGGCTTTCAGGCTCACTTTGAAAGTGCGGCCGTATTGTTCGTTCTGCACGTTGTATTGCTTCGTGCCTTGATAGACATAGTATTTCTCGTTGTTCAGGTTGGCCGCTTCGAACAGTACCTGAAACTGCTTGTTGATCTGGTAGGACAGCGAGAAGTCGAGCTGCTTCTGGCTGGCGACGATATGGTCCTGGCTTGGGTCGAGGATATCGCCGCCCATTTCCAGCAGATACGGCGACTTGTAGTTGAGGGCCAGGCGGGCGCTGACCGGTCCCGTTTCATAGCCCAGCATCAAGTTCATCACCTGGTTCGACTGGCCCGGCAGGCGGATGTCGCGGTGCATCTGCTTGTTCGTCGCCTTGTCGAAGCGGCCGATTTGCGCGCTTGAGGTGCTCAAGGTGCCGTTCACGCCGACGAGGAATTTATTGAATGGCGCCAGCAGCATGCGCAGCGGCTGCATGTAGGCCAGTTCGATGCCTTTGACTTTGGCCGCGTCGCCGTTCGCATACGAGGTGGCCGTCGTGTAGCCCGTCCATTGGCCCGTGCCGGCCAGGTTCGTCGTGTAGGTGAAATTCTTGATGTCCTTGTAGAAACCGTAGGCCGACATCACGCCGTCGTTGCCCAGCACCCGTTCGATACCGAGGTCCAGGTTGTTTGCTTTCAGCGGTTTCAGGTCCGGGTTGCCGATCACGGCTTCCGTGTTGCTGGCCAGGCTGATGCCGGGCGCCAGCTGGCTGAAGTTGGCGCGCACGACGGCTTGCGTCCAGGCGGCCCGCACGCTGGTCTTTTGATCGACGTCATAGCGGGTTTGCAGGTTCGGCAGCCAGTTGGTGTACGAGCGTTCGCGCGTCAAAGGCGTCGCCACGCCGGCGCTGTCCACTTGCGAGCCGGCCGCTTCAAAGCTGGTGCGTTCGGCGCGCACGCCGCCCAGGATGTGCCAGGCGTCGAAGTCATAGCTGTTTTGCACATACATGGCGTTGATGTCTTCATGCATGCGGTAATCGTTGATGATGGATTCCGTGGCCAGGCGCGCCTTGGCGCGGTCGAGTCCCGCCACGCGGGCGCGTATCAGGGCCGGATCGAGCGCCACGCCGATGTTGCCCAGGTCGTAGTCGAGGTTGTGGCCCTGCACGAAATTGCTCATCGACGTGGAGCCGGCGCCCCAGTAATTGCCGCTCGTGGCCTTGCTGCTGTTGTACGCCCATTGATCCGTGTCATTGGTCTTTTCGCGCCGGCTGACTTTCGCGCCGAATTTCAGGGTGGCGATGTCGAACTTGCGCGCCAGGTCGATGCGTGCATGGTGTTCATTGTCCTTCGAGTAGCGCTTTTGCAGGGTGATGGCGTTGAGCGCATAGCTGGCCGGATCGTACAGCGAGGCGGGGCCGCTCAATTTCGGCTCTTGCGTATCCGTAAAGCTGATGCCGGCGAAATTGCTGATGCCGCGGAAACGGCCGTCGTTCAGGGATTCCGGCGTGTCTTCCGTGGCGCGGCTCAGGCCGCCTTTCACGTCCAGGGTCCAGTCGCCCGATTTCTGTTGCGTACCCAGCACGAGCGAGCGTACTTGCTGCGTGTACTTGCGCTGGCGGATGCGGCGCTCGGCGCGCGCGCTGGCCGTCTGGTCTTCGGCCGCGCTGCCGCCCGCGATATTGCTGATGGTCAGGCGGTCGCGCACTTCATTGTCGGAAAATTCGCTCACAAAAGAGCGTAAAAACCAGCTGTTGCCCGCTTCGGGACGGTAATCGAGGTTGACGGCCAGGGCGCCGCGTTTGCGCACGGGCAGGTAGTCGCGCAATTCCAGACTGGACAATTTACCCTTGCTCCAGGCGCCGCCCGTTTCCACGTCGTCGGAGCCGAACGAGCGCTTTTCCGCGCTCAGGCCGGCCGCCACGCCCAGCTTGCCGTCGAGGAAGCGCTGTGCCCACAGGGCGCCGCCGCTGGGGCTGGTCTTGCCCGTTTTTTCGTCATGGCTGGCGCCCACGTTGGCCGACAGCAGCTTGCCCGGCAAGTCGAAGGCGGACAGTGATTTCACCTCGACCGTGGCGCCCAGCGAGTTGGCGTCCATTTCCGGCAGCAGGGTCTTCGATACTTCCAGCGTGCGGATCAGGCCGGCTGGCAGGATGTCGAGCGCGACGGCGCGGCGGCCCGCTTCCGGCGATGGCACGAGCGCGCCGTTGATGGTGACGGCATTCAAGTCGGGCCCGAGGCCGCGCACCGTGATGTAGCGGCCTTCGCCCTGGTCGCGCTGCACGGACACGCCCGGCAAGCGGGCCAGCGCCTCGGCCGCGTTTTTATCGGGCAAGCCGCCGATATCGTCGCTGCTGATGACGCTGATGATGTTGTCCGCTTTCTCTTGCGCGGCGATGGCGTTGCGCAGGCTGGCGCGCTGGCCGCTGACGACTACGGTGGCGGCCGGCTGGCCATCCTCGCCTTGCGCTTGTGCATGGCTTTGGCCGCTGAAGACGGCCATGATGCCGAGGGCCACGGCCGTCAGGCGCAGCGGGGAGGGAATCGAAGTGTGCATGGTTTTCATGAAAAGCTCGGTTAGGGGAAGGAACCGGGCGGATTCTAGGCAGCAAATATGACGGTTGCGTGACAGGCAAGGGCTTGCCACCTTGAAAACAACGGCCCGTGAACGCTTTATGGCTGGAAATGAATCGTGGTGAGCTGAAATGACCTGCCACGGCTGAGCGCATGGGCAATGGCTTGCCGGATTTGCATCCGCTGCACTGGTAATGCTGAGCCGTTTGCACCTGCCGCACGGGCGCGGGGCATGTCATCGTGCCGTCATGGGCGGGCGCTATCGTGGCGACAGCACCACTTTTAAAGGTTCCCCACATGCTGCCGTTGCACCGTAACAGCCTGATTGCCGCCGCGCTCGCGTTGCCCCTGTTCTTTTTCCTGTACGCCACACTGGGGCACCCTAAACCGATTGCCATCTGGAAGTGGATGGATATCGTCTGCGAAGGCGGCACGGCCGTCATGGCGGGCGTCTGGTTTTTGTTTACCCTCAGCAGCCGCCCGCGCGGAAGGGTGACGAGTCTGATCGCCGGCGGCTTGTGCGCCATCATGCTGGGCTCGTGGGCCGATTGCCTCGACGAATTCTTCGCTATCGACAAGAGCGCCGTGTGGGATAACTGGCTCGAAGGCTTGATTCCGTTTGGCATGCTGCTGGTGACGATCGGCATGTATTACTGGCGCCAGGAACAGTTTCGCCTGAACGAGCACCTGCAAAAGCGTGAACGCCTGTTCCGCGACCACCGCGCCTTCGACCGCATCACGCAGCTGGCCGACGCCAGTTACCTGCGCACGCAGATGCGCCTGGAACAGGAGCGCCGGCCTGGCCTCGATTGCGCGCTCGTCTTGCTCGATATCGACAGTTTTCACCTGATTAACCGCGAATACGGCCACCGCGAAGGCGACCGCGTGCTGCAAGCCGTGGGCCACATGCTGCTGCTGAACTTGCGCAATGACGATTTGCTGTGCCGCTATGCGGGCGACCGCTTTGCCGTGCTGATGCCGGGTGTGTCGCGCGAGGACGCGGCCGTGAAGGCGCGCCACCTGTGCGCCATGGTGGGGCAGATGCGCCACTACGCCAACGACAACCGCGAAATCCGCCTGAGCCTGCGCCACGCCTGCTCGCTGACGGATGGCGTGCCGGAAGTGGTGCTGGCCGAGCTGAGCCGTGCCGTGGAAACGCCGGGCCGGAGTGCCGGTCCCCGGGCCGGCACCGCCGCGCCTGCCTGATGCCGTTGAACCAGCAAAGCGACCCCAGCATCGCCGCCCATCACCAGCCGGCGCTGGTGCTCGACTACGCGCGCAGCCGCGAGCTCGACACTGCGCCGCTGCTCAAGGGCACGGGCCTCGACGGCGGCGCGCTGCCGTCCGCGGAAAGCCAGGTCAGCGCCGCGCAATACCTGCAATTGCTGGCCAACGTGGCGCGCGGCCTGGACAGCGCCGACACGAGCTTCATGCTGGGCCAGCAAATGCTGCCCGGCCATTATGGCGCCGCCAGCCACGCCTTGCTGCAGGCGCAGAATTTGCGCCAGGCGCTCGGCATCCTGTGCGATTTGCATACCTTGCTGTGCCCGCTGCTGCAGCCGCGCTTGCGCGAGGCGGGCGACATGCACGTGCTGTACTGGGTCGATGCGTTTGGCGCGCCGAGCCAGCTGCCCTTTCTCGTGGAAATGCACATGACGGCGCTGGCGGCCATGTGCCGATGGCTGGCCGGGGAAGCCTTGCCGTGGCGCTTCTGCTTCAACCGCGCGCGGCCCCGCCACGTGGAGCAGCACGAAGTGCACCTGGGCCAGGCCCTGCGTTTCGATTGCCAGGTCGACGCCATGCTCATCGATTCCAGCTGGCTCGACAAGCCCTGGCCGCGCGGCAATGCCACGGCGGCCGCGCTGGCCTTGCGCGCGGCGGCCCTGGCGCCCGTGCCGGCCGTCAGCCTGCTCGGTGCGCTGTACGATTACCTGCTGGCCAATATCCGCTGCGCGCCGACCCTGGAGCGTACGGCGCAGGAATTCGGCGTCAGTCCCGCCACCCTGAAACGCCATCTGGCGCGCCACGGCACGCATTTCCAGGCCGAGCTGGACCAGGTGCGCGCGCACAAGGCGATCTACCTGTTCCAGGCGCATGGCTACGACAACGATGCCGTGGCCGCCTACCTCGGCTTTCATGATGCCACCAACTTCCGCCGCTCGTTCAAGCGCTGGACGGGGCAAACGCCGCAGTTGCTGCGTCATGCCCTGGCCCTGTTCGTCGCTGGATGAGAACGCCGATCAAAACCTGCTGCGCGTCGTGACTTGCGGCCTGCGATGCTCACTGTGCTAGAGCACAGTTGCGCTTCTCGGCCGCAATTCACTTCCGCTCGCTACGGTTTTGATGGGCGTCGCCCATTCCATGTGGGGCGCGCGGGTTTTGTCGGGCGTTGCGCGCCAGCGCCACGGACAGTCGTTCCTGCGGGAACAATTGCCCGTTCTGCTACATCCATAGTACACTCGATCAGAGAGCGAACAGACGCGCTTTGAGGCGCTCCGGCACGGCGTCGCGCGACGCCGCAATACCGCCATTGCGATGGCGGCGCCGGCGGCAGACGACTGGTGTGCCGTGCCTTAACCCAGCCTGGAATCGGGTGTCACCAGTGTGGTGCGCCGGAAACCGGGCAACTTGATAATGCTCAATCGTGTATTCACAATCGCAGATCGATCCAGTCGTCAGTTTCCGCAACACCCAGGGTGAGGCGGTGCGCGGCACGATTTTCAACTTGCAGCGCAATTCGCTGGTCATGGAAATCTACAATCCATACTCGATCGTGCAGGTCAGCGAGGTGCTCAATGACGTGACGGTGCGCATGGGGGCGAAGAACGCCTACGTGGGCAAGGCCGTCGTCATCAGCAGCGTCAACACGGGCCTGACCGCCATCGTTTCCGTGACCCTGATCGACGAGTGGCGCGAGCTGAGCGACGTGGTGGTGGTCAAGGGCGCCGTATTGAAAGAGTCCAGCGCCTTCGTCGCCGGCTGGGGCGAGCGCTTCCGCATCCGCCGCGACTACCAGATCGTCGTCAATGAAATGCGCGCCTTCCTGTCGGAAGTGGCGCGCTGGGTCGAGCAGGTCGACTTGTCCGACTCGCTGCCGAAGGAAAACGGCCGGCTGCGCCCCGACATCTTCGATGAACTGGCCTTGCCGCTGATGGAGCAGACCCAGCTGTACCTGCGCCAGCTCGAGGTGGAAGCGTCGCTCGTCGAGGAAGAGCGGGCGCCGGCCCACCGCGCCTTCGCCCAGGCGGCGCTGCACCCGCTGATCCTGCGCGCACCGTTCGTCTTCCGCACCTTTACCAAGCCGCTCGGTTACGCGGGCGACTACCAGATGGTCAACCAGCTGCTCGACGACCCGCGCCAGGGCCCGAGCACGTATTTTCAGATCGTCAATGCGGCCTTCCTGCAGGCGGCCGTGGCCACCGCGCACCGTAACCGCATCGATATCCTGACGGAATTCCTGTCGCAGAAGGCGGCCACGGCGCGCGCCGCCGGGCGCGTGTATAAAGTGCTCAACGTGGGTTGCGGCCCCGCCATCGAGGTACAGCGCTTTCTGGAAACCTGCCCCGATGCGCAGTGGCTGGCCTTCGAACTGGTCGATTTCAGCAGCGAGACTCTGGACTGGACGCGCGCGCGCCTGACCACCATCATGCAGCGCACGGGGCGTGTGGTCGAGATCGACTACGTGCACGATTCCGTGCATAACCTGCTCAAGCGGCGCCATGGCTCGGGCGCCACGGGCTTGCCCGGCAGTTTCGACGCCGTGTATTGCGCCGGCCTGTTCGACTATCTGTCCGACAAGGTGTGCGCGCGCCTGCTCATGCACTTCGCCTCGCGCGTGGGGCCGGGCGGACGCTTGCTCGTCACGAATGTGCACGCCGACAATCCTGGCAAGTTCGGCATGGAGCATTTGCTCGAGTGGCATCTGATCTATCGCAATGAAGCGGGCCTGTCGGCCCTGCTGCCCGAACATGCGACCGAGCCGAAAATCTATGTCGATGCGACGGGCGTGAATGTGTTCGCGGAAGTGAGCATTCCTTGATGGATACTCCAGGCCTGCACGCCGGCTACACGGCCGTTTTGCGCGACTTCCGCCTGGAATTCAGCCGCGGCGGGGCCTACACGGGCATCGTGCTGATCCTGCTGGGCATGGGCCTCGATTCGGCCCTGTATCCGGACAAGCAATCGGCGTTTACCGGTGCGCGCATCCTGGTGTCCGTGCTGATCTTTTGCGTTGTGCTGGCCATGCGCACGCGCTGGGCGCAAGACCGCATCCAGGGCCTGACCTTTGTGTGGCTGATCCTGCCGCAAATCATGATTGCCTGGATGATCGCCGTCACGGAGGGCGCCACCTCGATCTATTACGTGGGCATGACCCTGGCCATCTATTCCTCGGGCATCGTGCTGGCCTTCGGCCTGTGGCAAAACATGGTCTTCGGCGCCATCTCCTGCCTGCTGTACGTGGCCGCCTGCGCCTGGCATGCGGGCGGCTTCGATCTGCCGGGCACGTTCGTTGTCAATTGTTTGTTCCTCATCATGTCGGCCAGCATCAGCGCCGTATTTACCTATTTTAACGAGCGCGCCCGCTTCATGCTGTTCCAGCTGAAGGCGGAAGTGGCGCAAAAGAACACGCAGCTGGAAGAGACGAATAAAAGCCTGGCCGATATCAAGGGGCAGATGCTGCAGCAGGAAAAAATGGCCGCTATCGGCACCCTGGCCGCCGGCATGCTGCATGAAGTCAATAACCCCGTGAATTTCTGCATGATGGCCATCGAGGTGGCCATCGAAGACCCGGCCGCCAAGCAAAGCGCGCTCGTCAGCGAATGCCTGGCCGACGCCAAGCAGGGCATGCTGCGCGTGCAGCACATCGTGTCCGATTTAAAAACCTTTGCCTACCGCAAGAGCGGCAACCAGCTGGAAACGGGACACTTCCAGTTCCGCAGCGCGCTCGATGCGGCCATCCGCCTCGTGGGCCATGAAACGAAGAATGTCAGCATCAGCCACGATTTGCCGGTCGACACCCTCGTGCGCGGCGACGAGGCGGCCATCGTGGGCGTGCTGATCAACTTGCTGGGCAATGCCGTGCTCTCCATGCGCAAGGGCAATGCGCCGCCGTTCGAGATCCGCATCACGGCCCACTGGGATGACAACCGCCTGCGCATCAGCGTGCGCGACAACGGCCCCGGCATCGCGCCGGAAAACCTGGCGCGCGTGTTCGAGCCGTTCTTTACCACGCGCGAAGTGGGGCAGGGCCTGGGACTGGGCTTGAGCATCAGCTATGGCGTGATCGAGCGCCACGGGGGAACATTGAACGCCGAAAGCGAGCTGGGCAAATGGGCCAGCATGAACTTCGACTTGCAGCGCTCGAATTGGGAGGGCCGCTAGCATGGACAGCGATAGCCGCGCCTGCGTGCTGTACGTGGATGACGAAGCGCTCGCCTGCAAGTATTTCGAGCGTGCCGTCGGGTCCCGCTACCGCGTACTGACGGCGCAGAACGTCGATGCGGCGCTGGCCTTGCTGGAAGACGAGGCTGGCCAGGTCGACGTGCTCGTCACCGATTACCGCATGCCGGACCGCCTGGGCAGCGAATTGCTGCAGGAAGTGGCGCAGCGCTATCCGCACATCGTTTGCATGCTCGTCACGGCGTATGCGGACAAGGACGTGCTGCTCGAGCTGATCAATGGCGGTTCGCTGTTCCGCCTGCTGGAAAAGCCGCTCGACCTGGCCGCCATGCAGACGGCGCTGGAACTGGCCGTGCAGACGGGCCGCGAGCGGGCCGCGCGCCGCCAGGGCCTCGTGGCGATGGAGGAGTCGCTGGCCTTCCTCGCCCATGAATTGAACACGCCGCTGGCGGCCATCGCCAATTTTGCGCGCGGCATCGAACGGCGCGCGCAGGCGGATGCGGCACAGCAGCCCGAGATTGGCGAAGCGGCGGCCCTGATGCACGACAATGCGCGCTATTGTTTGTCCGTGCTGGCCAGCTTTGTCGATACGGTGCGCCTGGCCAGCGCCGGGCCCGGCATGCAGGGCGGACGCCGCGCCGGCAGCGCGCGCCAGCTGCTGGCCGCCTTGCTCGACAGCTATCCCTTGAGTACGGCCCAGCGCGCCGCCATCACGGTCGAGGAGGGCGACGATTTCGCCATTGCCGAGTCACCGAACTGCGTCGCGCTGATATTATCGTCCGTGCTGGCGAATGCCTTGCGTTCTGCCGGCGAGCAAACCCATCCTGAGATCGGCATCCGCATCGAGGCCGGCCGCATCACGGTGCGCGACAATGGCGCCGGCATCGCCCCCGAGATTGTCGAACAGCTGTTGATCGACCCCGTCGGTGCCAGCGGCAACGAAGGCAAGGGATGGGGCATGGTGTTTTGCCACCGCATGATGCAGTCGTTCGGCGGCAACCTCGATATCGCCACCGAGTTCGGCACGTCCACCACGGTAACCCTGAATTTTCCAGTACATATAAGGAACGAGCATGATTGACGCCAATCTGCGTTTACCGGCTCAGCGTGAGCCGGCGCAAGGCTTGCCGACGATACTCTATGTCGATGACGAGGCCAACGCCCTCAAATACTTCCAGCGCGCCATCGCGCCGCTGGCCGACGTGCTGACGGCCACTTCGGTCGAGGAGGGCAAGCGCATCCTCGACGAGCAGGCCGACCGCATCGCCGTGCTGGTCTCCGACCAGCGCATGCCCGGCGCCTACGGCAACGAATTGCTGTCGTATGCCTGGGACCGCCATCCGCACATCGTGCGCATTCTGACCACCGCGTATTCCGAACTCGAGCACACGGTGGAAGCCGTCAACCAAGGCCAGATCCACCGCTACATCCAGAAGCCGTGGGATATCGCGGCGCTGCGCATGGAACTGAAACAGGCGCTGGAACTGGCGCGCTTGCGCAACGAACACGCCCAGTTGCTGCGCGAAAAGCTGATGGTGCGCCAGCGCCAAGCCGTCGCCAACCGCATCGGCACCCTGTACGCCCTGTGCGCCAGTCTGGCCGGTCCGGAACAGCAACTGCCCGTGGAAGCGTATTTGTCGGCGGCCCTGACGGCCGGCGTGACGCCGCCCGAACCGGACTGGCTGCTGATGGATTATGCTGACCTGGTCAGCTCGGAAGCCTTCCGCGGCACGGCCTTTGCCGCCGCCGTGCGCCAGCAGCTCGACACGCTCGAGCGCGAGCATCCGGGACGGGGCGTGGAGCAGGCGATCGACATGCTGCTGCCCGTATTCGGCGCGGCGCTGCAAAACCACGGCGGCACGGCGCTGTTCCTCGATGGCCGGCTGCTGACGGAATTCCTGGAAACGCCGACCACGGCGCCCGTCTCGGCCATCCACTCGTTCTGGCTGGCCAGCTTGCTGTGGCTGGCGCGGCGCGGCTGGTCCCTGCAGTTGAGCAAGACGGAACTGGGCTTGCAGGGCAAGGTGGTGCAGGCTGAACCGGCGCTCACGCCCGATCACCTGGCGGCCTGGATCGAGCAGTTCTGACGGGGTAACAAGGGGGTACCAGGTAAAACAGGGCCGCGCGGGCCCTGTTTGCTGCGCGCGGACTCAGCGTTCCGCGGCCGCCTTCAGGTTGTTCAAGCCTTTTTCAAAATCCTTGCCGATCATCCTGTCCATGCTGACGAACACCGTCATGACCTTGCTGACGTAAGGGCTGGGGCCCGTCATGGTCCAGTTCACCTTGGTGCCGTCGCCCTCTGGCGTCATGGTAAACGTGGTGGTGTTGTGGCTTTCGAACGGTTTGAGGAAGTCCAGCTTGATGACGGTGCGTTCGGGCTGGGCCGCTTCCGTGATTTCCATGCGGCCGGCGCCCACCTTGTCATTGCCTTGCCATGCATATTGCGCGCCCTGGCCGTTGGCGGGACCCGCAAACGTGCGGCGCATGGCGGGATCGAGCTTTTCCCACGGCGACCAGGCGGCCCAGTAGTGGAAGTCCGTGATCAGGCCAGCGATTTTCTCGGGCGGGGCCTTGATGGTGATTTCGCGCTGGACACTGAAGGTATCGGGCTTGGTGGTGGCATAGCCGAGGATGGCGGCGACGACGACTACGATCAGCAGCAGGGTTTTTTTGATCATATGCTCTCCAAATCTTGAATGGTCGATGCGAACGAATCAAGGCAATCTTAGCAGATATGAATGGCTGTGCGCGGCCTGTTGGCCTTTATTTGCACCAGCTTTGCGCAGGGCCGCCCGCACGCCCATCCTGCGCCACGCACAGGCGCGCACGCCAGGTTTGCGCGGGTTTGTGGTGATGGCCGCCGTCCGCTAGAATGCTGGCCTGCAACGATTTCACTTAGGGAAATATGATTCAACGATCGATCGCCAGGCTGACCCTGGCGTGCGGCTTGCTGGCGTCCGCCTTTGCCGCGAACCTGGCGCATGCCGATGCCTGTCCCGCCCATTACGTCGATGGCCGCAAGCCGGAAATCACCAATCCCAAGCTGGACGTGGCGACCAAGGAGCTGTGCTACAACGTGTTTGGCGTAATGCACTCGGGTATCACGCGCACGCCGCTGTGGTCGGCCGAGCACCTGACGGCCAACAATCTCGAAGCGGCGCAGGACTTGTCGCGCGAAAACTCCTTCCACGCCGAACGCAAGCTGCCCGCCGCCCAGCGCGCGGAGCTGGCCGACTATGCGCGCAGCGGCTTCGACCGCGGCCACATGGCGCCCAACGGCGACATGCCGGACCGCGACAGCCAGCGCGACAGCTTTACCCTGGCCAATATGGTGCCGCAAGATTCGCGCAACAACCGCTATGTATGGGCCGGCATCGAAGGCGCCGTGCGCAAGATGGCGAAGAAGGAAGGCGACCTGTACGTGATCACGGGCCCGGCTTTTATTGGCGGCAACTTGCGCAAGGTGGGCCGGGTGATCGTGCCCAGCCATCTGTACAAGGCCGTGTACAGCCCGCGCCAGCGCGCCGGCGCCGCCTACTTCATTGAAAACGTCGATACCAAGACGTATGAAGTGCTGAGCATTGCGCAACTGGAAGACAGGATAGGCATCGATCTGTTACCGTCGCTGACGCGCCAGCAAAAACTGCGCATGCTGAGTTTGCCCAAGGTGAAGAGCAAGTCCAGGAAATAAGACCGTCAAAAAGGAAATCCCATGTGCGCAAAGAAATTCGTCCCGTATGCCAATGAAAGCGATGTGCTGGAAATCGGCAGCCTGACCATCGAGAACCGGGTCGACCGCATCAGCATCAGCGGCGACGTCGACCTGACCCAGGACAAGCCGGGCCTGGCCCTGGCCAAACAGCTGCAAAAACTGCTGGCCGACGTGGTGGCGCAGCTGGAAAAGCAGGAACTGCCCGAGCAGCTGCCGCCGCCCGAGGTGACGTCGGTGGCCAATCCCTTCGAGTGAGTTGGCCATGGCCGGGCTGCATTAGTATCGTCAGACCAGGCCCGGAAGCCGCTTGAGTTCGGCCAGCAGCAAATCCCAATGCCAGATTTGCTCTGGAATATGCAATGCGCCGCCCGGCCCCGGGCGCAGCATGACTTCGGTTGCCACGCCATTTGCCATGAGCTCGCGTTGCGCCCACTGCATCACGCGACGCTGGCCCGTCAGCCAGCTGCGATGTTCAGGCGACAGCAGCGCCAGGGCGTGGGGCAGGCGACAAGCTAGGGTTTGCCGCAGGCGGACGACTGCTGCTTTGTCTGACCGCTCAAAGGCGGGCTCAAGCACGTAAGCCTGGCCGGCCGCGTCACGGACGTCATATTTATCCTGCAGGTAGTGACTGACACGGTTTCCGCTCACAACGGTCTCGATCTTGCCTGACAGGACGTCAAGCAAGAATGCATTGACGCCGACGTAGCAATGCTCGCTGCGGCCATGTACCACATATGCCTCTGAATTGGCACGGATGATCCAGTAGTCGCCGCGTTCGGACAGGATGCAACACTGGATCGCGTGCTTCACGTAGCGCGGCGACTGCGTGTCGCCTTCGCAGAACTGCAATATCATCGCTTGTGCAGCGTCAGCGCTGATCATCATTTTCGCGGCCCCTGTGACCACTGCAGATAATGCAGGGCAATCGCGATGCCGTTCATGGCGATGGCCCAGTTCCGCAGTTGCCACAGCGACGGCCCCATTTGAACAGCGTACGGTGACACATATTTATAGAAAAACATCTGCACCAGGTACAGTGCGAATGCGGTGGCCAGGATGCTGGCCCTGGCCAGGCGTCCCGGTGTGTTGCCCACCCACTCCGCGATAAAAATGATCGGCAAGGTAATAAAGATCAGCTTGTCGCGATGCAGGCTTGCCGGATAGATCTCGGTAATGCCCAGTACAATCGCATTCAGGCACCAGTAGGCATAGATGGCAGCGATGATGTACAGGCAGGCGCCGATGCGCCGCCGGCCGCCAGGGCTGGGAGACGGCGCTTGCATTGATGCAAAGTACAGCCGGGCATCCTCGCGGTACAGCAGGTAGAGGAAGGCCGCGAACGCCGGTATGGCAAACAGCAGTCGCAGGGCGAGGCTGCCCTGTGCCGGTGCATCGATGGCGATCATGCACCCCATGCCCATGGTGCCGGCAATGACGTAGGCCACGCGGGCCCAGCGTTGTGCGCAAAGCAGGCCCATGGCAATGAAAAAATTGGCATAGCCGCATGCTTCAAGCAACTGCAGCGCACCGGACGTCACGTGGCGGCCAAACAGCATGAAATAAGTGACCATGCCGCCCCCGTTCATGAGTAACAAATAGGCTATCACCGTGACGGCTGCGGGACGCGGGCGTCTCGCCTGGCCACTGTCGGGCATGGCAGGCGGGAGCGTCTGCGGTCGTGGAGTATCGAATACTTCGGATGTCATGAGGATGTACGTGCCATGAGTTTGCTACGGCAGGGCGCGCGGCAGGCGCCCGTGCGAAAGAAATCCCATCCGACGGCCTGTATCGGATGGGGCTGATACAGCGCCGGCTTACCTGGCAAACGCCTGCGCCGCCGGTGTCACGGTGACGGCCGCAGGCTGGATGTTCAGCTGCATCGCGCCGATGACCTTGTCTTCATCGAGCAAGGCCTGCGGCTTGTTGCCGTCGTACTTGATGGGAGAAAACGCATCGCTGACGAGCTTATCCTTCAACCCGGCCGCATCCTTGGCGACGATCACCACGGACAGGTTCTTTGCCGACAGGTGCTGCTTGATGGCGCGGTTGACGTCCGCCACCGTCAGTGTCGACAAGCCGTCACGCATCAGCTTGGTGAACTCGGGCGTGCCATACCATTGCGAATCGAGCGCATAGCCCAGTTGCTGGTCCTGCGTCGACGTCATGACGAAGACGTTCTTCATCAGGTAGTCGCGCGTGGTGGCGAAGTCGTCCTGCGTGAGACCATTGTCGATCAGCTTGCCCAATTCCGTCAGGGCCACGCGCAGCGCGAAGTGGGCATTGTCCGGCGCCACGGGGCGTATCCAGACTTCGAACAGCTGCGCCTTGCGGCCCAGGTTCGGGTTCGGGAAAAACTGGTACATGCCACGCGGGAAGGCTTCGATGTAGGCGTAATCGCCATAGTTCATGCCGCGGATTTCACGGATGCGCTGGTACAGATAGGAATTCGAGGCGCGGTGCTCGCCCAGCCACGTTTTCGCCAGCCACAGGGCGGGGAAGTCCGGGTGCGTGCGGGTCACGTCCAGCGGCAAGCCGAAGGAAATGGCCGTGGCGCGCGTGTTTTTCTCGATGATTTCCACTTCCAGGCCGTTCGCCTTGCGGCCCACGGGTTTCACGGTGGCCGGCAAGCCCGAACCGGCCGGCAGCTTGCCCAGCGCCTGCGTCAGCGACGCCGTCATGGCATCCGAGACGTCGCCGGACATGCCCACCTTGACGGCGCCTTGCGCATACGCGCTCTTCCAGAACTGTTTCACGTCGTCCAGGGTGATGGCGTCGATGCCGGCGACCGTGCCCAGTACGGGGTGGCCGTACGGCGTGCCTGCGTACACATTGGTTTGCAGGCGTTCCTTGGCGAATTCCTCTTCGTTATTGTCTTTCAGGTCCAGCAGCAGCGCGTTCTTTTGCGCATCTTTCAGGCGGCGGAAGTCGTCTTCCCGAAAACCGGGCGAGAGCAGCAGGGGCAGGGCGATGGCGTTGAACTGCGTCCAGTTATCCTTGTGGATGGAACCCGTAAACGTCGTCATTTCCTTGTCCGTCTGCTGGCTGAAACTGCCGGCCAGCGGGAACAGTGCCTGGTTGACTTCATCGATCTTGCGCTCGGAAGAGCCGCCCGACGCCACCATGGCGGCCGTCAGCGCGGCCAGGCCTTCCTTGCCTTGCGGGTCTTGCGCGGAACCTGCCATAAACAGCAGCTTGTAGCGGATTTGCGGCAGCGCCGACTTTTGCACCAGCACGTCGAACTTCGCGTTCGAGGCGGCCGGCAGCAGGCTGGCCAGCTTCGGCGTGGTGGCGATGGCGGCCGCCATCGGCTGGTGCGACAGGGTCGTCACCACCAGGCCCTCGTCCGTCAGGTATTTGCGCGCGGCCGCCTGCAGGTCGGCCGGCGTGAGCGTATCGATCAGGCGGTAGTACTGGTTGATGGTGGCATACGAGCGGTCGAAATGCACGAAGGACGCCAGGGTGCCGGCGATCTGCTCCGTATTGTCGAGCGAGCGTATCAAGCCGTATTTTTCGGCCGACTTGGCGTCCGCCAGGTCTTGCTCGCTCACCGGCGTGTCGCGCAGCTGCGCCACGGTGGCCAGGATGGCGTCGCGCACGTAGACGGCGTCATCGATGTTTTTCACGCGCGCGCCCAGCACGGCCAGGGTCGGATCGACCCGCTCCGGCGTCATGTCGAACAACTGGTCGACCTTCTGTTCATTCTGCACCAGGCGTTTATACAGGGGCGAGGTGCGGCCGAACGACAGCGACAGCAACGTTGCCAGTGCCGCCTGGTCCTTGTCCTTGACGGAAAACGCGGGCGCGTGGAAGCCGACGGCTACCCACGGCAGGGTCGGCGTGGGCCAGGCCACGTGCTTGTAGACGGGGCCTTGCGGTTTCGGCTCGACGGGCACGGCCGCCTGCTGCTTGCCGCGCTGCCAGCCGCTCCAGTATTTTTCCACCAGCGCGATGGCTTGCTGCGGCTCCACGTCGCCGGCGATGATGATGGTGGTGCGCTCGGGACGGTACCAGCGGTCGAAGAAGAGCTTCGAATACGCGTACTGGTTCGGCATGTCCTCGATGTCCTGGATGAAGCCCATCGTCGTATGCTTGTAGGTATGCGTCGTGTAGGCGCTGTCGCGCATCACTTCGAACAGTTTCGACACGGGATTGGCGCTGTTCTTGTTGTACTCGCCCAGCACGGCGCGCGACTCCGTCTTGAACGCGTCTTCCGCGTAGTCGAGGTGCTGGAAGCGGTCCGCTTCCACCTTCAGCACGGTTTCCAGGTCCTGCTTGGCAAACGTCGTGTGGTAATTGGTCAGGTCGTCGCTCGTATACGCGTTCTGGCGCGCGCCGGCGCGGGTGATGACTTCCTGGTATTTTTCGGGCGGATACGCCTTGGTGCCGCGGAACATCATGTGCTCGAAGAAATGGGCGAAGCCGGACTTGCCCGGCTCGACTTCATTGCGCGAGCCCGTCTGCACGGGTATCTGCAGCGAGACGAGGTTCGGAAAGCCGGTCGGCACGATGATGATCTTCAAGCCATTGGCCAGGGTCTTTTCTGTTGCCTTGAATGGCAGCAAATCGGCCTTGCTGGCGGCGGCGCTGTGGGTGGTGGCCGGTTTGACGGGGGCGGCGCCCAGGTTCGACGAGGCCATGGCCGACAGGGCCAGGGCGAAAGCGGGTAACAAGGCAGGCATGATTCTTGACACGGGGGCTCCTTCTTTTTGGAAATGTGGAAAGTGCAACACCGCAGCATAGAAGATTCGTGCCGCCCTGCATAGGGCCTAGAAGTCGGGCCGCAGGATGCGCTTGGTGAGGTGGCTCAGAAAATCGCGCCGGACGGGCAGGAACATGCGGATGTAGACGATGTCGTGCGCGCGGTCGTGGTGGTAGATGACGCGGATATCCTCGCACAGGCGTTGCCGCACATCCATGCCGACTTCGCGGGCGGCCTCGACGGGCACGCCGCTGTCGGGAAAGGATTTCAGATCAGAGAATAATTGCCGGAAAGCGCAGATGAACTGCGCATGGGCGGCGGCCGTATGGCGCGCCCTGAAGTCGCTGCGCAGCTCATGGAAATCGGCTTGCGCGCTTTTCAGCACGGCGATGCGCGTCATTTCAAGCCTGGTCGAGGCTGGACAGGAAGTCTTCTTCGGACACCACGTCGCCGCGCGCGATGTCCTGGTTGCCCATGGCGACCAGTTTCATGAACGCATGCTGTTCCTGCATCTGCCGCGCCTGCCGCTTGCCTTCCTGATACGCGTGCATGGACAGCACGACCATCTTCGCTTCGCCATTTTGCGTAATGATGATGGGCTCGTCCTGGCCAGCGTCAAAGCCGTTGACGATCTCCGTCGTATTGGCCTTGAGATAGGAAATCGGCTTGATGCGTTCCTTGAGGTTCATGGTAGCTCCGCGATTGAAATGTGCGACAGGACTAAATATACACCAAATTTGGTCGTGTTTCCTGATGCTGGTACTTGTTGTTTACGTCAGCGTCGTTTCCGGCAGGCTGATGCGGTTGCGGCCCAGGTGCTTGGCGCGGTACAGGGCGCAGTCGGCCGTGTGGATCAGCTGCCCCAGTTCCGTGCCGGGACCGGGCAGGGCCGTGGCGGCGCCGATGCTCACGGTAACGCAGGCGCCGTCGGCGCGCTGGCGCGGCAGTTGCAGGCGCTCGACGCGCTGGCGGATGCGCTCGGCCACGATGGCCGCGCCCTTGAGCGACTGATTCGGCAGGATGACGGCAAACTCTTCGCCACCGTAGCGGGCCACCAGGTCGTTGGCACGCATTTCGCTGGCCACGGCGCCGGCCACCTTGCGCAGGCACAGGTCGCCGCCCTGGTGGCCGTGGCTGTCGTTGTATGCCTTGAAATTGTCGACGTCGGCCATCAGCAGCGACAGGGGCTGCTCTTGCCGCTGGGCGCGCTGCCACTCGGCCAGGAGGGTGTCGTCGAAGCAGCGCCGGTTGGCCAGCCCCGTCAGGCCGTCGCGCGTGGCCAGGCGTTCCAGTTCCACGTGTGCGCGCTTTTCCTCCGTCATGTCGCGCAGGGTTTCGACGACGGCGATCAGCTCGCCGTAATTGCCGTAGATGGGGCTGGCATCGACGGCCAGGTAGCGCCGCCGTCCCGTGCGCGGCATGTCGCACCAGTTTTCCGCGCACAGATTGCTGCCCGTGCCGCTGCGGTATTGCTGCTGCGCGTGCAGGGTGCGCACGTCGCCGCCGCGCCCGGCCAGCAGCAAATCGGCCAGGGTGGGGCGCTCATCGTTGTAGAAGCAGCGGCCCGGCGCGCGCGCGCCCAGCACTTCGGCCGCCGGCACCCCCGTCAGCTGCTCGCAGGCGCGGTTCCAGATCATCACCTTGCCATGCACGTCGAGTACGAAGGTGGGCACGACCAGCAATTCCATCATCTTGACGGCGAAACCCTGGGTTTCACCATATGGCGATGGGCTGGCATGTGCATGGCTATCCGGCATGAAAGCGTCCTTCCTGGGCGTGAATGGGGCTGGCTCGCAGACCATGATGCAGCGTGGCGCGCCGATGATGTTGATATTGGGCAATATTTCAATGGTGGGCCAACGTTTCATCATGGCAGATCGGCAAGGGGAGCGACACGCGCAAGGTGGTGCCGGCGCCGCTGCGGCTGTCGATGTGCAGGCTGCCGCCCGCGGCGGCCACGCGCTCATGCATGCCGGACAGGCCGCAGCCGAGGCGCGGCGGCGAACCCGACAACCCGATGCCATCGTCGCTGATGCGGCAAGTCACGGTGGCGCCCGTTTGCTGCAAGGACAGCCGGACATGCGTGGCGCGCGCATGGCGGGCAATGTTCGCCAGCGCTTCCTGCGCCACGTGGTACAGCAAGGCGTCATGCGCGCGGCCGGCGGATGCATCGAGCCGGTAGTCGCAGCCGCAGCCGATGCCCGTGGTGCGCGTGAAGTCGGCCAGCAGTTGCTCGCACGCCGCTCGCAGGCCCGCGTCGAGGGCGGGCGGGCGCAGGTCATGGATGACGCAGCGCAGCGCCGCGATGGTCAGGTCGACATTGCGCGCGATCACGGCCAGCTGTTGCGCCAGGTGGGGAGCCGCGCCATGCGTGCCGGTTTGCAGCATGGACAGGTCGATCTTCAGGGTCAGCAGATGCTGGCCCAGGTCGTCGTGGATGTCGCGCCCGATGCGCAGGCGCTCCTGCTCGCGCGCCTGTTGTTGCCCCCTGGTCAGGCGCGCCTGTTCGGCGTCCTCACGCAGCTGGTCCAGCGCCTGCAGGCGCAACGCCTGGCGGTGCTGGCGCCACAGCAACAGCGCCAGCGCGCCGAGCAGGACGGCGCAAGCCACCATCAAGGGTGGGGCGACGCCGGCCGGCGGCACCGGCCCGGCCGCGTATCCGGCGTGCACGGTGGAGAGTGCGCTGGCCGCCAGGCAGGCCAGAATGCTCAGGAGGTACGGCAGGCGTAGCCAGCGTTGCATCATTTCCTCGCTCCTAAATGTTTTCCAACAGGCAATGTTATTACAGAAAATATATTAACCCATGGCTATTAATATTGTCTAAACGCAAAAGCTGCGCAATTATGCGTGACGCTGTGGCTTTCCGGCCCATTGGCGCCGCCAGGTCAGGTGACGGGAACGGCATTTGCACGGGAAGTGTCGTGGCGGCATATAATAGAGGGTTGTCAATCGGCTTTTGCGGTTCCGGCGGCATGCGCCGGCATCGCTGCGTACGCCCTGCGCGAGGACGCCAGCCAGCTCTTAGGAAATACAGTGACTTATAGCATCAAAGAGATTTTTTATACCCTGCAGGGCGAAGGTGCGCACGCGGGCCGTCCGGCCGTGTTTTGCCGCTTTTCCGGCTGCAATCTGTGGACGGGCCGCGAAAGCGACCGGGCCACGGCCGTGTGCCAGTTCTGCGACACGGATTTCGTCGGCACGGACGGCGAACTGGGCGGCAAGTTCAAGACGCCGCAGGAATTGGCCGCGCTGATCGACAGCCTGTGGCCGGCCAGCTACGCGCCGAGCAAATACGTGGTGTTTACGGGCGGCGAGCCACTGCTGCAGCTGGACACGGCCCTGATCGACGCCATGCACGCGGTCGGTTTTACCATCGCCATCGAAACCAACGGCACCTTGCCCGTGCCGGCCGGCGTGGACTGGATCTGCGTCAGCCCGAAGATGGGATCGACCCTGGTCGTGCACAAAGGCAACGAAATCAAGGTGGTGATTCCCCAGTTCCAGCAAGACCTGGCTGCTTACGAACAACTGGATTTCGAGAATTTCTTCGTGCAGGCGATGGATGGCCCACTGGCCGCGCACAACATGAAGCTGGCCATCGAAACGTGCAAAAGCAACCCGAAGTGGAAGCTGAGCCTGCAAACCCATAAACTCCTGCAAATACCTTAATAAAATAACATGCTGACTATCACACGCAAGCTCGAATTCGACGCGGGCCACCGCATTCCCGACCACAAAAGCCAGTGCCGCAACCTGCACGGCCACCGCTACACGGTGGAAATCACCCTGGTCGGCAAGGTCATCGAAGCGGAAGGCAATTCCGACAATGGCATGATCATGGACTTTTCCGACGTGAAAACCCTGGCCAAGCAACATCTGGTCGACGTCTGGGACCACGCCTTCCTCGTCTACGAAAAAGACACGGCCGTGCGCGACTTCCTGGCCAGCCTGCCCGACCATAAGACCGTCGTCATCGACCGCATCCCGACCGTGGAAAACCTGGCGCGCATCGCCTTCGAGATCCTGAAGGCGGCGTTTACCGACCATTTCGGCACGGGCTTGCACCTGCATAAACTGGTGCTGCATGAAACGCCAAATTGCTGGGCAGAAGTGACCGATGACTGAAACGCACGCTGGCGCGCAGGACGCGCGCTACATGCAGCTGGCCCTGGAGCAGGCACAGCACGCGTGGGAGCTCGGTGAAGTGCCTGTCGGCGCCGTTGTCGTCAAGGATGGCGTCGTCATCGCCGTCGGCTACAACCAGCCCATCGGCCGCCACGACCCCACGGCGCACGCGGAAGTGATGGCCTTGCGCGCAGCCGCCGAAAAGCTGGGCAACTACCGCTTGCCCGGCTGCGAGCTGTACGTGACCCTGGAACCGTGCGTGATGTGCTCGGGCGCCATGCTGCATGCGCGCCTGGCGCGCGTCGTGTATGGCGCAGGCGACCCGAAGACGGGCGCCTGCGGTTCCGTGTTGAACCTGTTCGAACAGCCGGCGCTGAACCACCAGACCGCCATCGAAGGCGGCGTGCTGGCCGACGAGTGCGGCGCGTTTCTCAAGCGTTTCTTTGCCGAGCGCCGCCGCGCCCAGGCCGAAGCGCGCAAGCTGGCCAATCCGCAGGGCTAGCGTTCCGCGGAATAGGGCAGGGCCGCCATGGGCCTTCCCGGCATGCCAGCCATCCCGGCTGGCATTTTTTATAATTGTTGCGAAATAACATCTGACTAGACCAATTGCCATTCTCAAATGAGAATGATTCGTGTTACAGTATTGTTTTCGCCAGCAAACTTCCCTTGCGCATCGTTATCGATCCGGGTTCAAGAGCCAGCCTTTACTCTTAGACCGGATCATCATGACTACTGTGCTTTTGCAGCGCACCGCTGCACCCGTCGTATCCCCAGCCCATCTGCCTGCCCGCCGCCATAACCTGGTGCTGCGTGCCGCCTTGCTGGGCTTGTTCGCGGCGCCCTTGCTGCCTGCCACCGCACAAACGGCCGCCATCAATGCGGGCGTGGCGGCGCAAGAGCCGGCCAAGCTGCCCGTCTTCCCGGAAATCGTCGTCAACGCCCAGCAGGATTACGCGCGCCGCGCCGGCACCAGGACGGTTGTGACGGCGGAAGACCTGGAGCACCGCAATGTCACCGAGATGGGCGGCATCGTGCGTTATTTGCCCTTGATCAGCGCGCCGGCGGCGGCCTCGGGCAGCGGCAGCGTGTGGGATGGCTCGGGCAATACGGGCTACAATATCCGCGGCCTGGAAGGCAACCGGGTCAGCCTCGATGTCGATGGCATTGCCTTGCCCGATGCGGCGCCCAAGCCCGATGCCAATACCCTCAACGCCTTCGGCACGGGCCGCGATTATTTCGATCCTGAAACCTTCCGCGAAGTGCGCATCGATTCGGGCACGACGGCCGTCAGCGGCGCCAGCCCCGGCCTGGGTGGCGGCGTGGCCTTCGTCACCAAGTCGCCCGAGGATTACCTGGGCGAAGGGCAAGACCATTACGTGGCCTATAAATACGGCCGCGCCACGGCCGACCGCAGCAATGCGCACACCCTGACGGGCGCCGCCCGGATCGGCGCCAGCTTGCAAGGCCTGGCCGTGTACGTGCACCGCGATGGCGAGCAGATGGACAGCCGCGGCACCACGCCGCCCAATCCCGATGACTGGCATTCGAACGCCTTGCTGTCCAAGCTGGTGTGGACCTTGCCGGGTGAACAGAAGCTGGACTTGACGGTCGACATGTTCGAGCGCAAGAACAAGCGCGATCTGCGCAGCAAGGTCAGCACGTATTATCCGACGGGCGTGCAGCAGGATTCCACCACCAAGCGCACGCGCGTCAGCCTGGGCCACGACGTGGTGCTCAAGGATTTCGCCCTGTTCGACCGCCTGACGTCGAAAGTGTATCTGCAGAATGCAAAAACCGAAGACCAGACGCAAGGCCTCTACACCTTCGGCAGCCCGGCCCGCCGTTCCATCGAGACCAACTTCAAGAACGACAGCATCGGCTTGAGCTCGGAAGCGTTCAAGCAGCTCAATGCCGACAACGCGCTGCTGTACGGCGTGCAGCTGGAACAGCTGAAAACGCGCCGTCCGTGGCGCGAAGACCGGGTCATCGTTGCCACGGGCCAGCATCAGGTCACCAACAAGAATCGCATGGCCGACATGGACACGAGCAAGCTGGCCCTGTACGTGCGCGACGATCTCAGTTTCAATCTGGCCGGCAAGAAAGCCGTGCTGACGCCGGGTCTGCGCGCCGATTACCGCAAGAACGAGCCGAAAAACCTGCAAAGTTATGCGATCGCCGTGCCGAACGCGGCCAGGGAAGTGCGCAAGGAAAGCGACACGTATTTCACGCCCAGCCTGAGCCTGTCCGTGGAAGTGCTGCCGCAGATGAACGCCTACGCCACCTTCACGCGCGGCACGCGCCTGCCGACGGCGGCCGAGCGCACGGGCACCTACGATTCCTTCAGCTATACGGGCGCCGGTACCGGTTATGCCGTGCTGGGCAATGCCAACCTGCGCAAGGAAACGAGCAAGGCCTATGAACTGGGCTTGAAAGGCGACGTCGTCAAGGGCTTGAGCATGCACGCCTCCGTGTACCAGACGGAATACACGGACATGGTCGACTATGTGATGCAAAAAGACGATCCGGTGAACTACCCGACCATCACGCGTGGTTTGTTCCGCCCGGAAAACATCGGCAATGCCCGCACCTGGGGCGCCGAGCTGACCCTGCGCGCGGAACTGGGCGTTTGGGCGCCGGCCATGCAGGGCTACCACGTCGACCTGGCGACGGGCGTGGCCAAGGGCCGCTCCTTCAATACGCGGACAGGCGAGAGCGGTGGCCTGAACTCGGTGGCGCCGGCCAAGTCGGCATTGACCTTCGGCTATGACCATGCGAACCAGCTGTTCGGCCTGGCGCTGACGGCCGTGCATGCGGGCGCCAAGCAGGCGCCGGAAAACCTGCTGATCGGCGATGCGGGGCCTTTGTTTACGGTGCCGTCGTACACCATCTTCGACCTGTCGACCTATTGGAACGTGCACAAGAACGCGAAGATCGTCGTCGGCGTGTACAACTTGACGGACCGCAAGTACTGGGATTACGCCGCTTCGCGCAGCCTGGCCGCCGGCACCACGGCCGCCAGCCGCGCCGAGATCGAGCGCTACGCCAAGCCGGGCCGCAATGTGGCGGCCAGCCTGAGCCTGAACTTCTGAATTTTTACCGGGGAGGGGTGCTTGCCCCTCTGTTTTTCCATGTTTGATTGAATGGTCTCTCTATGAAGTTATCCAAACTCGTTCTATCCCTGCTAGGCAGCCTGCTGATCGCAAACGCATACGCGGCCCCAGCCACTTTGGCGGAACGCTGGTCCACCTTGCGCACGGAACAGCCGAAGCTGCAGATACGCGACGCGGCCCGCGCGCTGGGCGTGTCCGAAGCGCAATTGCTGGCAACCAATATCGGCAAGGGCGTCACGCGCCTGCAGGCCGACGGCAACCAACCGCGCGAAATCATGCGTGCCGCGCTGGACCTGGGCATCGTGCAAGCGATCACGCGCAATGAAAACGGCGTCATTGAAACGACGGGCGTCGCCAGCAAGTTCAAGCAGGCAGGCGACAAGTCGGAACAGGCCGACGCCAAGCAGGATCCGGAAACGGAAGCGCGCCAGCGCAATATCGCGGGCGGCTACCTGGGCGGCCAAATCGACCTGCGTTTCCACTTTGAAAACTGGAAATATGCATTTGCCGTGGAACAGGCTGGCCGCGATGGCAAGCCCACGCGCAGTCTGCAATTTTTTGACGCCAACGGCACGGCCGTGCATAAAATCTACCTGCGCAACGAACCCGGCGTGGCCGTCTACGACAAGCTGGTGGCGACGTTCCGCATGCCGCAGCAAAGCGCGGAACTGAACGTGCTGGCCGTGGCGCCGAAAGCGGCGGAAAAGCCGGACGCCGAGATCGACGTCAAGGAATTCCAGCTGGCCTGGAAAGACATGACGGACGTGCACCAGTTTGCGCAAATCATGCGCGAATTCCATTTGTCGCGCGAACAGGCCTTGCGCCTGGCGCCGGCGGGCGTCGTCGAGCGCGTGAAGCCTGAAGCGCTGCGCACGCTGCTGGAAAACGCGGCCAAGGACCAGGTCGCCATCATGGTGTTCCTGGGCAATGACGGCCTGACGCAGATCTACAGCGGCAAGATCGAAAAAACCATGGCCGCCGGCGGCTTCTTCAACGTGCTGGACCCGGACTTCAACCTGCACATCCGCGACACGGCGTTGCGCAGCGGCTGGGTCGTCAAGCGCGGCGGCGTCACCTCGGTCGAATTCTTCGACAACGACGGCACGCAAGTGGTCTCCTTCTTCGGCGTGCGCGAACGGGGCAAACCGCAGCCGCAAAGCTGGGTGAATTTGGCCGATTCCTTGCCTAAGGCCAAGTAAGTTGCAGCACAGTTGCCGCGCGCCGTATCGGCGCGGCAACACTTCAGTGTGAGTGCCGCGTGCCGGTCTCATGTCTGAAGCACAATAGTGGTATGCTGCTTGCAAGGCCGCAGCGATCGTGCCTGCGTGCTGGTTCCTGTAAGAGAGGCAATCATGGCAACCATCATGGCGAACGGCCTCAACATAGCTTATGAAAGCCACGGCGACCCCAACGATCCGTGCGTGCTGCTGGTCATGGGACTGGGCATGCAACTGATTGCCTGGCCGGCGGACTTCGTCGAAGGCATCGTCGAGCAAGGCTTTCGGGTGCTGCGTTTCGACAACCGCGACAGCGGCCTGTCGAGCAAGATGGCGCAGGCGGGCAAGCCGTATCTGCCCCTGGCCTACGTGAAAAACCTGCTCGGCTGGCCCCTGAAAACTTCCTATACCTTGAACGATATGGCGGACGACGCGCTCGGTCTGCTGGCGGCCCTGCGCATTGCACAGGCGCACGTGATCGGCGTGTCGATGGGCGGCATGATCGCGCAGGTGATGGCGGCGCGCGCGCCGCAGCAGGTGCTCAGCCTGACGTCCATCATGTCGAGCAGCGGACGGCGCGGCCTGCCCGGCCCCACGCGGGCCGCGCGCAATGCCTTGCTACAACGCCCGAAACGCAATGCCAGCCGCGCCGAACTGATGGCGCACATGGCGGCCACCGTGCGCGTCATCGGCAGTCCCGCCTATCCCGTGTCGGAAAAGCTGCTGTACCAGCGCATCGAGGCGGCGCTGCAGCGGGGCAGCTGCCCGGAAGGCGTGGCGCGGCAGATGGTGGCCATCGCCGCCTCGGGCGAGCGCACGGCCTTGCTGCCAACCATCAGTTGCCCGGCGCTGGTGATTCATGGCGCGGCCGACCCCTTGATCCCCGTCGCCTGCGGCATCGATACGGCGGCGCTGATCCCGGGCGCCCGGCTCGAGGTGATCGAAGGCATGGGGCACGACATGCCGCCCCAGCTGATCGAGCGCCTGCTCGCCTTGATCGATGTGCATCTGCAAGGTAAGATGGCGCCCCAGATGCGCTCCCAGCCAGCCTAGGCGCGCCACCATTTTTTTAAGGCACGGGCATTTTGAAGACACCTGAGATTGGCATCGCCATCGTCGCGCCGGGCGGTTATGCGCCCGACGCGGCGGCTTTGGAACGCGGCATCGCCCGCTTGCAGGCGCAAGGCGCCACCGTCCACAATTACTACGATCCCGAGCACACATTCCAGCGCTTCGGCGGCACGGATGCGGGCCGCCTGGCGCAGCTGAACGCGGCGGCAGCCGACCCGGACGTGCAAGTGGTGATCGCCTTGCGCGGCAGCTACGGTATCAGCCGCATCCTGCCCGACATTGATTTTCAGGCCATGGCCGATAGTCGTAAATTGTTTGTCGGCTACAGCGACTTCACGGCCTTCCACATGGGCTTGATGGCGAAAACGGGCCGCGCCAGCTTTGCCGGCCCCATGGTGTGCGACGATTTCATCCGTGACGAGCCCGAACAATTCACGCTGGACCAGCTGTGGTCCTGCCTGGCCGGTCCCACGCATACGGTCACGGGTACGGCGGCGGGCAATCCGCAGGTCGAACTGCAAGGCAAGCTGTGGGGCGGCAACCTGGCCATGCTCGTGCATCTGCTTGGTACGCCGTATTTCCCCGAGATCGATGGCGGCATCTTGTTCCTGGAAGACGTCAACGAACATCCGTACCGGGTCGAGCGCATGCTGCTGCAATTGCTGCATGCGGGCGTGGTTCAGCGCCAGCAAGCCGTGGTGCTCGGCGACTTTTCCGCCTATAAATTGAGTCCCATGGATAACGGTTACGATTTCGACGCCATGCTGGCCTACGTGCGCGAACGCCTGCCCGTGCCCGTGCTGACGGGACTCGAGTTCGGCCATATCCGCCGCCGGGTCACCTTGCCGTTTGGCGGCCATGCGCGGTTGCAATCGGATGCGTCCGGCTTCAGCCTGCAGATCACCGATTACCCGACCCTGGCGCGGCCCTGAACTCACTGAGCGTCAAGCCCGGCAGGTTGCTGCAGCTCGACGTGCTGCGCGGCATCGCCGTGTTCGGCATTTTGCTGGTGAATATCTGGGGCTTTGCCTGGGGCACCTTGTCCCTGCGCTACGGCACCTTGCCGGCAGAGCCGCCCGTGCTGGACCAGCTCGTCATTTTTGGTGTGGCGGCGCTGGCGCAATTCAAGTTCTATCCCATCTTCGCGTTTCTGTTCGGCGCCGGCTTTGCCCTGCAGACACGTTCCCTGCAACGCCAGCTGGGCAGCTGGGAGCAGGCGCAAGCGGCCTATCGGCGCCGGCTGCGCTGGCTGCTTGTGTTTGGCCTGCTGCATGGTTTCCTCATCTGGAGCGGCGACGTGCTGACCTCGTATGCGGTGGCCGGCATGCTGATCCTGCCGCTGGCAGCGGCCAAACTGAGCCGCATACGCAACCGCGCCTGGCTGGTGGCGGCCGGTTTTCTGCTGTTCATGTGCTTGCTCATTCCCGTGGGCCAGCAGGGCGGTGCGCCGGACATCGCGCGCGACCTGCAAGGCTTCGCGGAACGTTACGCGATCTACACGCAAGGCGGCGCTTGGGCCGTGGCCAGGCTGCGCGCCAACGATTTCCTCGTCTCCCTGCTGTACGCGGCCGTCATGCTGCCGCACATCATCGTGCTGTTCCTGCTGGGCATCTTGTCCGTGCGCTTGGGCTGGCTCACGCAGCCGCAGCGCCACCAGCGCCTGTGGCGCCGCGTGCGTGCCGTGGGGCTGGGCGTGGGCTTGCCGTTCAACCTGCTGGCGGCGGGGGCCGTCGCGTGGCAGGTGGCCGATCCATATCAGACCGTGCTCGATACGGCCCTGTTCGAAGTGGGCCTGTTCGCCGGCGGCCCCGTGCTGGCGGCCGGTTACGTGGCGGCGCTGATGCTGGCCGGCCCCTTCCTGCTGCGCTGGCTGGCCGCATGGCTGGCGCCCGTGGGACGCATGGCGCTGAGTAATTATCTGCTGCAATCGCTGATCGGCACGTGGCTGCTGCAGGGGCCTGGCCTGGGCTGGGGCGCAAGCCTGCGTCCGGCCGAGATGCTGGGCCTGGCGATCGTGATGATGGCAGGGCAACTGCTGCTGAGCCGCTACTGGCTGCGGCACTTCCGCCAGGGGCCGATGGAAGCGCTGTGGCGCCGCCTGGCGCGCTTACCTTAATCCGTTCCCCAGTCGAACGCGCCTTGCGCCGCGGCCGGTGGTGGCGGCTTGGCCTTGGCCGATGGCACGAGGGGATTATCGACGGCATGCCACTCGAACAGTTCCGCATCGAGCATGCAGGTGCGTGCCAGGTGCAGCGCTTGCTCGGGTGTCAATGCGGGATCGAGCCAGCGCTGCGCGTCTTCGCGGCTGACGGCGACGGGGCGGCGGTCGTGGATGTCGACCATGCCGCCCAGGCTGTCGGCCGTCACCAGCACGAAGCCCGCTTCCTCGCGATTGACCTTGTAGGGACCGAACTGGGCCAGCGCCAGCAGGAACAGGGGCGCGCGGTCCTTGCGGTGGATGTGCCACGGCTGCTTGCTGCCTTTTTCTCCCGTCCATTCATACCATCCGTTCACGCAGACGATGCCGCGCCCCGCGCGCAGCAAGGGCTTCCAGTAGGCGCCCGCCAGTTTTTCCAGGCGGGCATTGATGGCGATGGGAATTTTTTTCTTGCCGGGGGCGGGCACGGCTTGCGCGGCCCAGGCGGGGCGGTAGCCCCAGAACACGTCGTCGACCTTGTGCACGCCATCCTGGACGTGCAGCACGGGCCGGTAAGTGCCGGGCGACACGTTCAGGTGCGGCTCGGCCTCGCTGTTGAACACCGCGTCGGTCCAGCCGAACGAGGACGCCAGCACGGGCGCCGTGTCATGTTGATCGAGTCGTCCACACATGGCCAAATCATACCTGATCGCCGAAAGCCGCGCGGGCAGGCGTGCGTGCTTCCTGTGTGTGATCAAACGTACAGACTGCTTGGACGCACGGGCGCACAGTAGGCTCTCGCCTCGGAGGAAATATGTCTTTTGAAAATCCCACCATCCACAAAGGTTTTATCATCAGCGCCACGGCCAGCCAGCGCCGCGATGGCCGCTGGGTCGGCTCGTATATCAGCCAGAACCAGGCGTGCGGCGCGTATGCGGATACCTGCGATTACGACGATTGCAGCAACGAGAAAGAGGCGCAGCAACTGGCCCTGTCGATCGGCTGGCGCCTGGCCGATGGCGTGCAGCTACGCTAAAGCGGCCTTAGCGCTTGCCTCGCAGGGCCAGCAGCAGACCTGCGAGCGGGAACAGCAGGGCGGCACCCAGGCGTACGGCGGTCAGGGAAGCCGTCTCCACGCCCAGCACATGGGGCAAGACCAGCAGTAAAAAGGGAGCGGGCACGGCAATCGCGAAGAAAAACAGATACCACGAGTAGCCGTTTTTCTTGGCCAGCAAGGCGATCAGCGCGCAGCCGACGAGGAAGACGAGCGGTAAATTCACAAATTCCATGGTGTTGAGTTTTCATCCGGGAAAGCGCGTCATTATACGCGCCGCCCTGGCGGAACCAGCGTCAGTTGCCGACGAAATCCGGCGGCTGCGGCGCCTGTTTTCCGGCGGCCGGCGCCTCGGCTGGCAGCAGCGCCTGGATGGCGCCGTTATAGATCAGTTCCTGGGCATACGCCGATGCCTCGATCAAGGCCGCATGCACGGACTTGAAACTGCTCGGTGTTTCAATCAGCACGGGCTTCGCATACACCTGCTGCGTATCGCCGCGCTTGCTGACCAAAATCATGCCCCGGTACCGCCCATCCTTCTCCAGCGCCCCCGCCACATGAAATTCATACCCCCTGATCTGGTGCTTTTGTTCCTGATCCATGTCTCCCGCCTCCAGACCTGATTGTGGTGGCCCAGACCTTGTTAAGCGTATCGAACAGCTGAGTGTTTGATCTGAATCAATGCCCACATTCTTGACCACCTTCCAACGTACGTCACGACGCTTGCTGCAAGCGTAGCGAGCGTCGGTGATGTGTGGCCGAGAAGCGCAACCGCACTTTGGTGCGGTGAGCATCGCCAGCCGCAAAGCGCCCCGCGCAGTAGCTTGCGGCAAGCGTCATCACCCAGCGCGAATGGCGCGGATCTGTTGTGCGGTTTCTTCGATCTCGCGATACGCTTCCTGGATATAGCCATTGATCGGGTGCCCATCCATCCACTCGAAATAGGCGCGCTCGTCGTGTTTGATGGCAAAAGGGACGTGGTGGTCGCGTATCGATTCGGCCGTTTCGCGCACCAGCGAGGCAAAAATCAGCTCAATAGTTTCCATGATGGTCACCTTGTGAGACAGGAATGCAGAGTGTTGAATGTAGCACAAAGCGCGCCGCCGGGGCCGCGCGCATCGGCCCAGGCTTCAGGCCGGGTGACCGATATGCTCGTATAAGATCACGCAGCCGATGACGATCAGTACCAGGCCGCCCACCAGTTCGGCGCGCCGTCCCGCCATCGTGCCCAGCACGCGGCCCAGCATCACGCCCAGGGTGACCATGACGAAGGTGGAAAAACCGATGGCGGCGGCCGTCACGACGATATTTGCCCCCAGCAAGGCCAGGCCGGCGCCCACGACCATGGCGTCGATGCTGGTGGCCAGGCCCGTGACGGCCAGCACCCAGAACGAGTGCGATTGCGCCGGCGCTTCCTCCTCGTCGCCATCGCCCAGGGCGTTGCGTATCATCAGCAAGCCGATGATGCCCAGCAGGCTGAAGGCGATCCAGTGATCCCACGCTTCCACGTAGGGCGCCGCCACGCTGCCCAGGGCCCAGCCGATGATGGGCGTGATGGCTTCGATGACGCCAAAGATCAGCCCCGTGCGCAGCGCCTCGCGCCATTGCGGCTTGTGCAGGGCGGCGCCCTTGCCCACTGCGGCCGCGAAGGCATCGGTGGACATGGCAAGGGAGAGGGCGGCGGTGGCGGCGAAATTCATCGTTGGCTTTCTGTAAAACTTGGCTGGGATGGTAAGTTGCAAACTATAAACCCGGCGATTTTACCCTACGTACAAGACGACCAAGGAAGCGGCCAGACAATACGCGCCAAAGAAATGCCAGCGGCCCTGTTCCAGCCAGCGCGACAGCCAGCGCAGGGCCAGCAAGCCGGCCAGGAACGAGAGCAGCATGCCCAGCAGGCTGGGGCCGAGCAGGTGCAGCACGCTGTTGCCGTGTTCCAGGTGATCCAGGCTGCCGTTTGTCACGGCCTGGTAGAAGCGCCAGCCTTCCTTGACCAGCACGGCCGGCGTCAGTACGACGGCCAGGGCAAAGCTGAATTCTTCGGCGCGGCGTTGCGGCACGCCCATGGCGATGCCGGCGGAAATCGTGGCGCCCGAGCGGGAAAAGCCCCGGAAGGGCAGGCACAGGCCTTGCACGGCGCCGATCACCATCGCCTTGCCGACGGACAAGGTGCCATGCTGGCGCGCCTGCTGGCGCGACGACACAATGATCAGCACGCCTGCGGCGGCCAGCGCGGCGGCCATCAGTTTCGCGTTGCCGAACAGGTGTTCGATTTCAAAACCGGGCGCATCCTTGCTCATGACATGCGTAATACCCTTCAGCAAGCCGAAGCCGACGATGCCCGTCAGGGCCGTGGCGGCCACGAGCAGCAGGATATTGCTGCGGAAGGCGCTGGCCGAACTGAAATACGTGGCGCGCCAGGATTTCCAGAAATACACGATGACGGCGAACATGGTGCCCGTGTGCAGCATCACCAGCAGCATGGTCAGTTCTGGCGACGTGGGGTCCAGGCCCATCAGCTTTTCCGCCATGATGACGTGGGCGGAGCTGGACACGGGCAGCAGCTCGGCGAAGCCCTGGACGATGGAAAGGATAAATAATTGAAGAAAACTCATGGATATCTGTAATCGGGCGGGGAAAGAAGGGCCGCCGATTTTACCCGCCAGAAGTGGCGGGCACGCCCGTGCCAGATTACAGTTTGTCCATGTCTTGCTGCCCGGCCGCTTATTGCGGTTTGAACACGGCGCGGAAAGCCTTCAGGGCGGCCGGGTGATAGATGGTGCCGTGTGTCTCTTCCGACATCTTTTCCACATGCCATTGCAAGCCGGGTGGCGCCTGTTTCTGCAGCACCTCGGCCAGGCGCTGCACTTCGATGGCGATGCCCGCTTCGCTGCTGGCTGCCAGGTACAAGCTGTGCTTGCCTGGCTTGCCCCTGGCCATCAGCGTGGCCGCCTGGCGCGGCAGGGCGCCCTGATTCCACCACAGGCTGGGGTCGAACGCCAGGTAATGGTTGAACAGCTGCGGTTCCAGCAGGTACGTTTCCACCACGAACAGGCCCGCCAGCGATTCGCCGACGATGGCCGTCTCGCCCGTCGTGCGGTAGCGGCGCTTAATTTCCGGCATCAATTCATCGCGGATGAAGGCCCGGTAGGCCGCCGCGCCACCCACCACGGGGGCGATCTTGCGGTCTTCGGCGCTGTCCGTCGGCCCCGTCAAATCGCGCCGGCGCTGCGTGTTTTGCATGCCCACCAGCATGAAGGGACGCATCGTGCCATTCGCTACCGACACCTGCAGCAGGCCGGCCACGTGCAAAAAATCTTCCGCCACGCCGCCGTCCGGCATGTACAGCACGGGCAGCGGTGCATCGGGCGGCGTATCCCAGGCGCGCGCCATGTACACATTGATGTGGCGCTTTTCCTGCAGCGCTTGCGAATCGATGCTGAAACTTTCGCCGATGACGAGCGGCGTGGCCGCGCTGGAGGTCGCGGTAGCGGCGGGCGCGGCAGTGGCGAGGTGGAAGGGGCAAGACAGCAGCAGGGCGGCGGTGAGGTGCAGTGCAAGGCAAGAGCGGCGCATGTTTTCCCGTGATAAGAGTTTGATCGATGACATGTACGCGTATGGACATGCCATCGGGCGATTCTATCTTATCTTTGAGGCAGCATTATTTTATCGTCAAGAGTTGCCGATCGCGCACAATACCGGCCTTGTCGATCGTGTAGGCGACCAGCAGCGCACCATCCTCGGCGCAGGCGTGACAGGTGATCAGGGGCGTGGAAAACAGCAGGCGCTGGCCGCCATCGTCGGTAGCCGTGCTGCCGATGAAATCGGCGGGCGCAAACGGGACGGAGTCCGGATGGGCGGCGGTAAACGCGCGCCAGGCCGGTGTGGCGCGGTCTTCCTCGCGCACGGAATCTTCGTCGACGTCGATGGCCGCGCCATCGCTGCCGATCAGCAAGGTGCCTTCATTCGTGTTGGCGCGGAATGGATAGGTGACGGTGGCCAGAGCCGCCTTGCCCATCGGGCGCCAGTCGGAAATGAAACCGGCCTTGTTTGCCTTGATCAGCATCCTGGCGGCGGCGATGGCTTGCGGACGCGCGCCGCTGCGCTGCATGGTGCGCAACAGGCAGACGTCGGGCGCCGTGGCCGATTGCTCGCTGCGGCAAGCCGACAGCGAACGCTCCTGCCAGACGGCGCGCGCGTCGACGGGGCCGATGGGCGGGAGGTCGGCCGCCTGCGCGGCCGCCAGGCAGGACAAGGTCAGCATGGCGCAGCTGACTGCGTGGCGGGAAAATCGTGTGGACATGGCGTCTTTCAATAGCGGAAGCAAGAGTTGCCGATTATAGGAGGGAGCCGGCGTGCCTGCGCGCACGGAACGTCCGGCTTGCGCCTCGATCAGCGCTTCTTTGCCGCCGCCTGGCGCAGGGCCTTCGCTTCCTGCTTGTTGGGGATGTGCGGGCGCGTGGCCAGCTCGGCCTTGACGGCGGCGATGGCGGCGCCGAACTGTTGTTCGGCCTGCTCGACGCTGGCGCCCGCATAGTGCTGCTGGTTGGACTGGGCGGCGCGCAGCCGGCGCAGCAGCGCCAGCAATTGCTTACCGTGCAGGGCGTGCAGATCCTGCGCCAGCACTTGCGCGCCCAGCGTGACCTCCACATGCTCGGGGGCTAGCATGCGCAGCAGGGCCAGGCCTGCGGGCTGTGGTGCCGGAGTCAATTTATCCATCCAGCCATTGTAAACGAGGCCACGATTACAGGTATTCCCAGATTTCATCGAACGTTTCGCGCGCGAAATCGTTGCGCCAGGCTTCCGAGTTCTTTTCGCGGCTGACGGCAAACACGGCGCGCCACGCCTGCTTTGGCGAGCTCGTGTAGGTGGCGGCGATCTTTTCCAGGCCGGCCTTGCATTGCTCGAGCTTGCAGCCGCTCTTTGCCAGTTGCTGTGCGGCGGTCGCCCATGTCACGGGCACCTTGACGACCTGGCATTCGAAGCTGACGGCGGCCGTCTGGATGCCGTTTTCCACCGTCACCGGGGCCGCCTTGGTAGCCTGGCATGCGGCGCCATTCTTCGCGGCGATGACGTTCGCCGCCAGCTGTTCGGCGGCCGGCGTCACGGCCGCGCGCATGGCGGCGGGGAAGAGGTCGGCGATCAGCTTGCCCGTTTGCGTTGGGAACTTGGCATCCGCTTCCTTCAAGCCGCTGTACGACGCGTATTCTGCGCTTTGCTGGCCCGCCAGGCGGGTGGGGCGCAGGTAGGCGTTGAGCTTGGCGACGCTCGCTTCATCCTGGTTGATGATGGTCTTGATGTACAGGTTGGCCACGTCGACTGGCGCCAGTTCCGCGGTTTCGGCGGCGACGGCGGGCTGCATCAGCGCTGCGGCGAAGGTAGCGGCCAGCATTCTGGCGGCAGGAAATTGCTTGTGCATGTATGTTCTCCACGATTCGATGTCAGGCGCCAAAAAATGCTTTTCAGCAACTCTGGCGCGCGCATTATAGATGGTGAGATTCATAATGTTGCGCACATCAGGCGTCGGTCTTGTTGGCCGCTTCCAGCAAGGCCAGCAGCAACTCCTTGCGCCGGCCATCGGCCTTGCGCGCCAGGGCCGCCAGTTTTTCCAGCTTGCCCCAGATCGGATACAACATGTGCTCGACCAGATAGCCTTCCAGCCCTTGCAGTTGCTGGCAGAACAGTTCCAGTTTCTCCAGCTCTTCCAGTTCCGCCTGGATCTTGACCTTGGCGTTGTCCGTGCACGCGCGCAGGCAGGCCGCCAGCACGGAGACGGAGTCGCGCGTGACGCCATGCTTTTCAGCAAAGGCCGCCGTGAACTGGTCCTGCACGCACTGGTGCTCCTCGTCGACATTGGCCATATAGTGCTGCACCAGCGGGAAATGGCGGGCATCGAGCAAGCCCAGGCCGAACACGGCGTAACTGCCTGGCATGCAATTCTTTTCGCCTTCCGTGTCCGCATAGAACTCGAAATGCTCGATGGCGGCGCGCGCATAGTCTTCCAGCTGCGGCTGCAGGGACGCATGGGCGAGGGCGTTGGCAAAGAAGCGGTGCGTGTCGGATTTCGCCAGGCCCTTGAGCGGCAAATATTCCTTGACCCTGGATTTGAGCTTGATCTGGTAGCTTTTCGGGAAGCCGTTCTTCAGCAAATGCGTGACGAACGCCAGCGCCTGCCCATACGCCTCTTCCTCTTCCCTGGCAATCGTGATGCTGATCGTGGCAAACACATCGTTGGCGCGGCATTCCAGCAGCGCATTTTTCACGTGGATGGCGTCGTCGGGGAAGGTGCCGCTGCCTTCCTCGAGCATGCGCGCGGCCCGTTCGCTGCCCAGTTCGCGCGCGATTTCCAGGAATTTCAGGCCCTTCGATTTGGCGTAGCTGGCGTCATGGCGCAAGATCATCACCGCGCCATACAGCAGCAGGTCGATCGGCTGCAGTGTCCGTGCATTGGGCGCCGCGTCCGCTTTCAGCGTGTATTCGGTGGCGCGGTAGGCAGACAGGGCGCGGTCATAAAACTGCGGCAGGAACACGTTTTCCGCCCATTCCGTGATGGCGCGGATGATGTCGGCGCGGTGCTCGACCAAGGTATCCGGCCGGGTCTTGTTCAAGGTCTGGATGCGGTCGTACTGGGCGATGGTCCAGGCCACGTCGAGCTGCGGGAACAGCTGCGGGTCGAGCAGGTGGCGCGCGAGGAAGAACGTTTCCAGCGGCTTCGTCGGAAGGTTGCCATGCGTGAGCTTTTGTCCGATGTACGCGTGTATGTTTTCCAGCAAGGCCTGGCGCTTGCCATCGTTGACGTATTCCAGCAACACCAGGTGCAGCTTGCCCTGCGCCGTCTGGAACTTGCCGCGGCAGGTGAAGCGGTAATCGATCATCGGCGTGTCCGCCAGCGGCGCCAGGCGGGCCTGTAGCACGGCCGTCAGTTGTGGTACGACGTCCTCGCGCATTTGCGCATCATCAAGCCTGGCCTGCGTCCTGGAGCGTGGCGCGTCGTCGCTATCCAGGCCCAGGTCGATATCGTCGACCATGGTGCGGCCCGGCTTGTAATCGAGCATCAAGTCGTTGAAGATGCCTGCTTGCAAGGTCGTGCGCTTGACGGCCTGCTCCAGGTCCGTGCGTTGCAGTCGTTCATCGAACCAGGCGTGGATGGCCGCGCTCATTTCTTCCGTTATGTGCTCTTGCAAGGTAGTCATCGTCTGTTGCCTCTCCATTCATGTTGCGTTTGGATCATTCTTGCGCGGCAGTATAAAACAAGACGTTGCAATGCGCCGTGCGTACCGGTGTGCGGACGGCGGGACGGAAAGGTGATCTTTCGCGCAATGTTGCATGGCTGGCCGCTGTGCGGCCCGCACCGATACCGCTTTTGTATTTCCGCACAGATCGTCAAGTAAATGCAGGTATGGCTGGACGGAAATGTTACATCTGGGTATTCTGCGCATGATACTTATTTCTATACAGTTATTTCTATACAGAAAAAGGTAAGAGGGCGGTTCGTGCCGGCGGCAACGTGGCGCGCGCAGCCACGCAAGGTCAGGCATGCAAAGGTGAAGTCGTCCGCCTGCTGAGCGAAACGTCATGTTTCGGCTCGCGACGGGCAGGGAAACGGTGCTGTCATCTTTAAAATAGTAGGAGAGGTTGCTCATGGATGCAGAAAAGGATGTTGTGTACGGTACAGAAGATTTGTTGATGAGTTTGTGCAACTCGGTGGTTCGGGTGCTCAACGTTGCAACGCAAAGCAAGGTCAATTATTCGGGCATGGTGCAGCGCATCACCAAGACGGGTTTGAAGCCGGATATCGGCTGCTTCGTGATGTTCGATGGCGGTTTTACTGGCCTGGTCGTGCTCAATTTTGCCGCCGATACGGCGATGGAAATCTACGAACGCTACATGTTGCACATGGGTATGCCGAAGTCGGAGCTGGCCAGCTTCTACACGTCGGACGAAGTGTCGAACATCATGGGCGAGCTGATGAACCAGATCGTGGGCGACTTCACGGGCAAGGTACGGCGCGAGCTGCAAACGAACATCACCCAGAGCCAGCCGAAGATGCTGGTGCTGAACAAGCAGGTGATGCTCAGCGTTGACACGCCGCTGGACCGCCCGGAAATGCGCCGCGTCACTTTCTATACGGAAAAGAATAATATTTTCTATCTGGAACTGGCGATCGACCGTACCGAGTTCATCAAGCTGCACGATTTCGATTCGCGCGAAGTCGACGCCGACTCGCTGATGGATAGCGAATACGCGAACCGCGAACGGGATGCCGCTCCGGCACCTGCGGCGGAACCGGAAGACGACGACAACGCCGACCTGCTCAAGTCGCTGGGCATGTAAGCGGTGCTTGTCGACCGAGGCTGGCGGCAATTTTGTCGCCAGCCTCGGTACGTTTACAGCCTGCAAGGTCTTGAACTTCCGACGCTGGCCTGCAGGGAGCCGTGTTATCGCGGCAACGTCAATGTTTCCATGCGGCGAGTGCCAACCATGCCGCCTTGCTGGCTGTCATCGAGCGACCAGTATTCGAGCGCAAAGGCATAACTGCCGTCGATGATGGTCAGCGATTCTCTCTGGCGCCCGTTGGGCGCCTTGTAATACAGGCGCCGCGCGGGCCTGCCGTCCACAGTCTGATTGAACGATTGCAGCGAGATGCTGGCGCGCTTGCCCGCCTTGCCCGCCATCGACATTGCCGTGATCGTCACATAGGCCCGTTCCGGGCAGCGGGCCAGCAGGTGGGCGCCGCTCAGGATGGTCGGCTGCGCCTGGTCCAGCGGGAAGCCGAACGGCTGCGCGCCGACAATGTCCAGGCAGCCCATCTGTTGCGCAAGGCTGGACAGTACGGCCGGATCGAGCGCGCTCGTATGGTGTTTTTCAGCGGCCTGCGCCTGGCCCAGCGCCAGACGGCGCTCCAGTTCGGCCAGCGAGATGTCGCTGGGCACGGGCAGCGGCGCGGGGGCGTCCGGATCGGAGGCTTTTGGCGTTTCCGCCCGCATGCGCGAGCCGACAGAGTGGCTGCTCCCGGCTGTGCCATCGAGGGCATGGGCGAGTGGCGCGGCGCTGGCAAGGGCCATGCCCAGCGATATGGCCGTATATTTCAGCATGAAATCTCCCGCAATCTGATACAAATGGCGCGTATTGTGTCTCAGATTGCCAGCGTATGCGCGTTCCTTGGCGGTCCTTGTTAACGTGCGACCATCGCCGACGCAATCTCGATCGAACTCAGTTTCCAGCCCCACACGCCATGGCGCTGCAAGACCAGGGCGCCATCCTGGGCATTGCCATCCTTCGCGCGCACGACGAAGGTGTTCAGGCCGGCATAGCCTGCGGAATAGTCGGCCTTTTTGCGTGCGCCATCGGCGGGCGCATCGGCACTGGTTTCGGCCTGCGGGCTGACGGCGCTCTTGTTGACCAGCGCCACGACGCCGGCGGGCGAGACCATGGTGTCGACCATCTTGCCCAGCATGGCGCTGGCGATCGACTGGCCCAGCGCGGCCAGCGGGTTGCCGCTGCCGGCGGTCGCCTCGATGCTGCGCGCCATGCTGGTCTCCAGCTGCGCCTTGACGCTGGTGCGCAGGGCGGGGAAGTCCACGTGCTCGGCCAGCGCTTCGGCGTTGCGCTCGGCCAGCGCTGTCTTGATCTGGTGCAAGGCATAGTAGGGCGAAGCGTAGGCGGTGGCAGCGATGACAATGACGGCCACGGCGGCGGCGATGGTGATTTTCTTCAAGTGATGCCTGTGAGGTGGAGGGTAGAAAACGGATGCCACGCAGCGTATCTGCTAAAGGGGAATACGGCAATCGTATTTTCTTGCCATTTATTTCTTTGTATTTGACTTCCAACGTCCTGACCGGGCCACTATAGAGGGAAGAGGGTGGGTGCTGTATAATGGGAGAAAAGTACTTAACTAGCTGTTTTAACTGAATAAAGACCCAATATCACATGCTATCTACAGCAAATATTACGATGCAGTTTGGCGCCAAGCCATTGTTTGAGAATATCTCCGTCAAGTTCGGCGACGGCAACCGCTATGGTTTGATCGGCGCGAACGGCTGCGGCAAGTCGACGTTCATGAAGATCCTGGGCGGCGATCTGGATCCTTCGGGCGGCAACGTCATGCTCGATACCAACGAACGCCTGGGCAAGCTGCGCCAGGATCAGTTCGCCTTTGAAGACATGCGCGTCCTCGACGTCGTCATGATGGGCCACACGGAAATGTGGGCCGCCATCCAGCAACGCGACGCGATCTACGCGAACCCGGAAGCGACGGACGACGACTACATGCAGGCGGCCGAGCTGGAAGGCAAAGTGTCCGAATACGACGGCTACACGGCCGAATCGCGCGCCGGCGAACTGCTGCTGGGCGCCGGTGTCGCCATCGACCTGCATCAAGGCCCGATGAGCAACGTCTCGCCAGGCTGGAAACTGCGCGTGCTGCTGGCGCAGGCGCTGTTCTCGAATCCGGACATCCTGCTGCTCGACGAGCCGACGAATAACCTGGACATCAACACGATTCGCTGGCTGGAAGACGTGCTCAACGAGCGCAACTCCACCATGATCATCATTTCCCATGATCGCCACTTCCTGAACCAGGTCTGCACCCACGTGGCCGACATGGACTATGGCACCCTGAAGATTTATCCAGGCAACTACGACGAATACATGTTCGCCTCGACCCAGGCGCGCAACCAGCAACTGGCCAACAACGCGAAAGCGAAAGACAAGGTTGCCGAGCTGCAGGAATTCGTGCGCCGCTTCGCCGCAAACAAATCGAAGGCCCGCCAGGCGACGTCGCGCGCCAAGCAGATCGAAAAGATCAAGGTCGACGACATCAAGCCATCGTCGCGCGCCTATCCGTTCGTGCGTTTCGACGGCGAAAAGAAATTGCACCGCCTGGCAGTGGAAGTCGAGAACATCTCGAAAGGTTTCGACCGCCAGCTGTTCAAGAACTTTTCCATCATGGTGGAAGCGGGCGAACGCATCGCCATCATCGGCGCCAACGGCGCCGGCAAGACCACCATGCTGCGCTGCATCGCGGGCGACATCGCCGGCCTGCAGCCGGACCAAGGCCGCGTGAAGTGGGCGGAAAACGCCAACGTCGGCTACATGCCGCAAGATCCGACGGAAGATTTCGCCAAGGACACGAACCTGACCGACTGGATCGGCCAGTGGACGAAAGAGGGCGACGACGACCAGGCCGTGCGCTCCATCCTGGGCCGCCTGCTGTTCGGCGGCGACGATGTCAAGAAGGCCGTCAAGGTGTTGTCCGGTGGTGAAAAAGGCCGCATGATGTACGGCAAGCTGATGCTCGGCCGCCACAACGTGCTGATGCTCGATGAGCCGACCAACCACATGGACATGGAATCGATCGAGTCCTTGAACATCGCGCTGGAAAAATACGCGGGCACGCTGATCTTCGTGTCGCATGACCGCGAATTCGTCTCATCGCTGGCCAACCGCATCATCGAGATCAAGGAAGATGAAGTGGTCGATTACCGTGGCAATTACGAGGATTACCTCAAGAGCCAGGGTATTGATTAATTTGTAGGGTAACGTTGCGTCGGATTACGCGCTGTGCGCTAATCCGACCTACGCTAGTAGGCAGGCCATGTAGGTCGGATTAGCGGAGCGTAATCCGACAATTCCGGCCAGCGAAGCCACCCAGCACCACACCGACGCGCCGCGGTCCATTCGTTCCGGCGCACCTGCTTTATTGCAATCGTGCCGGTCTATCCCGTTTTTGTTTGACACAGCCATGCAAACTTTAGCCATCAAATCCGTCGAGTACGAACATCCACAAGACGGAGCCAGCTGCACTGCCCACGCCTGGGCACGCACGCCAGCGACGCCGTCCCCGGCCGAAAAAGCCGAATTGATCACGCGCATCAAGCGCCTGCTGATCGAGCGCGAAGCCGTGCTCGTTGCCCACTATTACGTTGATGCCGACCTGCAAGACCTGGCCGAAGCCACGGGCGGCTGCGTCTCCGATTCCCTGGAAATGGCCCGCTTCGGGCGCGACCATCCGGCCAAGACCCTCGTCGTGGCCGGCGTGCGTTTCATGGGCGAAACGGCAAAAATCCTCAGTCCCGAGAAAACGGTATTAATGCCCGACCTCGACGCGACCTGCTCGCTCGACCTCGGCTGTCCGGTCGATGAATTCACGGCCTTCTGCGATGCCCATCCGGACCGCACGGTCGTCGTCTACGCCAACACCAGCGCGGCCGTCAAGGCGCGCGCGGACTGGATGGTGACGTCGTCCATCGGCCTCGATATCGTTGCCCACCTGCACGCGCAGGGCAAGAAAATCCTGTGGGCACCCGATAAACACCTGGGTTCGTACATCCAGAAGGAAACGGGCGCCGACATGCTGCTGTGGCAGGGTAGCTGCCTCGTGCACGACGAATTCAAGGGTATCGAACTCGATTTGCTCAAGGAAGAGTATCCGCAAGCCAAGGTGCTCGTGCATCCGGAGTCGCCCGCGAACGTGGTGGCGCTGGCCGACATGGTGGGTTCCACGTCACAAATGATTGCGGCAGCGCAAACCATGGACACGGACACTTTTATTGTCGCCACCGACAACGGCATCCTGCACAAGATGCGCGCGGCTGCGCCAGGCAAACGCTTCATCGAAGCGCCCACGGCCGGCAACAGCGCCACCTGCAAGAGCTGCGCGCACTGTCCGTGGATGGCCATGAACGGCTTGCTGAACCTGGCGCAAACGCTGGAAAACATGCATAACGAAATCCACGTCGATCCCGCCGTCGGCCAGCTGGCCGTGCGCTCGATCAACCGCATGCTCGACTTCGCCGCCGCCAAGAAGGCGGGCCTCAAGCCGGGTGCGGATCTGGCAAAAGAAACTAAATTGTTCCAAGGAATCGGTCCAGCATGAGTACCCTCGTCAATTCTTTCGCTCCTTTCGATCCGGCCCTGGCGCGCGCCTTCGAAGGCAATTTGCTCGCCGCCCTGCTGGAAGACGTGGGCCAGTGCGACCTGACGGGCGAGCTGGTACCGCCCGACCATATCGTCACGGCGCGTGTGATCGTGCGCGAAGCAGCCGTGCTGTGCGGCGCGCCGTGGTTCGAAGGCATCATGAAAAGCCTGGACCGCAGCATCGATATTGCCTGGCATTACGCCGAAGGCGACATGATGACGGCCGACAGCGTTGTCTGCACGATCGAGGCGCCGGCGCGCGCCTTGCTCACGGCCGAGCGCAGCGCCCTCAATTTCCTGCAACTGCTGTCCGCCGTGGCCACGGCCACGCGCCAGTATGTCGACGTGATCGCCGGCACCAAGGCGTCGATTCTGGACACGCGCAAGACCTTGCCGGGTCTGCGCCTGGCGCAAAAGTATGCGGTGCGCGTGGGGGGCGGCAAGAACCAGCGCCTGGCCCTGTACGACGGCATCCTGATCAAGGAAAACCATATCGCGGCCGCGGGCGGCGTCAGCCAGGCCCTGGAAAACGCGCGCAACCTGGACGCGGGCGTGCCCGTGCAAATCGAGGTGGAAACCCTGGCGCAATTGCGCGAAGCGCTCGATGCGGGTGCCGTCTCCGTCTTGCTCGATAACTTCAGCAACGACATGATGCGCGAAGCCGTGGCCTTGACGCAGGGCCGCGCCTTGCTGGAAGCGTCGGGCGGCATCAATGTCGACACCGTGCGCGCCATCGCCGAAACGGGCGTGGACCGCATCTCGATCGGCAGCCTGACCAAGGATGTGCGGGCCACTGATTACTCCTTGCGCATCGTCGGCTGATGAAAAAAGCAGGGCTGCGCCTGCTGGCCCTGGCGCTGCTGTGGCCCGCGCTGGCCATGCCATCGCAGGCGCCAGCCCGGGAACTGCTGGCCGTGGGCGCGCAGTTCGAGCGTGTGTTCGAGTATCAGGATGGCGGCGAGTATGGCGGACTGGGCGCGGAACTGCTGCGCCTGATGGCCGCACGCACGGGTAACACCGTGCGTTTTCGCATGGTGCCGTGGGCGCGCGCGCAAGCCATGCTGGTGCAGGGCCAGGCCGATATCCTGATCGGCCCCTACAAGACGCCCGATCGCATTGCCAGCATGGCGTTTTCCGACAAGCCGTTTTACCAGGACCAGATGGTCTTTTATACGCGCCAGAACGCCAGCTTCAGCTGGGACGGCGACTACGCGGTGCTGAAGAACCGCAGGGTGGTGCTGCTCAATGGCTGGGCGTATGGCGCGGAATGGGAGCGCGTGCGGCCCGGCTTGCAGGTCAGCGTGGCCAATAATGTGGAAAATGGCTTGAAGATGCTGGTGCACAATCACGTCGACGTCTTCGTCAGCAACCGCCGCAATACCGATCCCGTCATCGCCCGCCTCGGCTATGGACGTCAGGTGAAACCCCTGCCCAGAATCATCGAACTGCAGAACGGCTATTTTGCCTTTCCCCGCTCGCCCACTTTCGACAAGCTGCGCCTGCAGTTCGACCAGGAATTGAACAGCCTGATCGACAGCGGTGAACTGAAAAAGCTGGGCAAGCGCTACGACGTCGCCGTGCCCTGATGGATGCGCATGCCGGCCCGCAGGGCGGCATGCGTTGGTGCCCGAGGGTGCCCTTTACAACTGGCGTGCCTCGAACGTATTGCACTGGGCAATCTGGCCGCTCTCGATGCCCTTGGTAAACCAGCGTACGCGCTGCTCCGAGGTGCCGTGCGTAAACGAGTCGGGCACGACATGGCCTTGCGACTGGCGCTGCAGTGCGTCGTCGCCGATGGCCGTGGCCGCTTTCAGGGCCGCTTCCACGTCGCCCTGTTCGAGGATCTTGCGGTCCTGGTTCGCGTGATAGGCCCACACGCCGGCAAAGCAGTCGGCCTGCAATTCCAGGCGCACGGACATGGCGTTGGCCTGGCGTTCTGAGGCAGTGCGGCGCGCATTGTCGACCTTCTCGGACAAGCCCATCAGGTTTTGCACGTGGTGGCCCACTTCATGCGCGATGACGTACGCTTCGGCAAACTCGCCCGACACCTTGAAGCGCTGCTGCATCAGGTTGAAGAAATCGAGGTCCAGGTAGACTTTCTGGTCGCCTGGGCAATAGAAGGGGCCGCTGGCGCTCTGGCCCGTGCCGCAGGCGGTCGGCGTGCTGCCCGAGAAAAGCACCAGCTTGGGTTTCACGTAACTGCCGCCTTCGGCCTTGAACAGGGCGCCCCACGTGTCTTCCGTATCGGCCAGCACGGTTTTCACGAAGCGGGCCATCTCGTCCGATTCGGGCGGCTGGCGCGCCGGGGCCTGGCTTTGCTGGGGGCTGACCTGGCCGCCGCCGCCGCTGAGCAGGTTCAGCAAGGTCAGGGGATTGACGCCCAGCACATACGAGCCGACGAGGGCGATGACGATGGTGCCGATACCGATCGAGCGCCCGCCAAAACCAAAGCCGCCCCCGCCGCCGCCCCCACCGCCATCTTCGCCACGGCGATCTTCCACATTGTCGCTTTCGCGATTGCCTTCCCATTTCATGATATTTACTCCTGCTGCGATTTGCGATTGATTGGTGACGTCTGAATATGTTTCTTGCGACGAATCTTGTTATTATCGCAGTAAACTGCGCCGCGACAGGAGTGACAATGTTACCCTTTGCAACTTTCCACCCACTCCACAACAGGTACACGCATGGCGCTTGCCAACGATACACTCATTTCGCCAACGGCGGTGGTCCAGGCGCAACTGGACGCCTATAACGCGCACGACGTGCCGGCCTTGCTGGCCATCTATGCCGATGACGCACAGCAATTCCAGCACCCCGATACCTTGTTGGCGCAGGGCGGCGCGCAGATCGGTCCCCGTTTTACGGCCCGTTTCTCCACCAGCCGGCCCCGGGCGCAGTTGCTCAACCGCATAGCCTGCGGCAAGCTGGTGATCGACCATGAAATCGTCCATGGCGACACGGACGATGGCGTGTCGGCACAGGAACTGGTGGCGACGTATGAAGTGGAGCAGGACCGCATCAGCCGTGCCTGGTTCAGCTTCGGCTCATTGACCCGCCTGCGCGTGGCGCTGCCGGCCGACGTGCCCGCCATGAATGCGCTGATCGCCCGCTCCGGCGTGGCGCTGAGTGCGGGGTTTTACACGCGGGAACAGGCCGCGGCCGTGACGCGTCACGTGTTCGGCGTCGATACGCAGCTCGTTGCCGACCGGACGTATTCCGTGATCGAGCGCGACGGCGCCATGCTCGCTTGCGGCGGCTGGAGCCGGCGCGCCACCCTGTATGGCGCCGACCGCGCCAAGAGCGGGCCGGACCCGCTGCTCGATCCGGCCAGCCAGCCGGGCCGCATCCGCGCCTTCTTTGTCGAGCCAAGCGCCGCCCGCCAGGGCCTGGGCAGCATGCTGATGCGCCATTGCGAACGCCAGGCCCTGGCCGCCGGCTTTACCGCCCTGGAACTGGCCGCCACCTTGCCTGGCATGCCGCTGTACCTGGCCAGCGGCTTTGCCGTGACGGAAGAGTTTCATCTCGACTTGCCTGATGACATCAAGCTGCCGCTGGTGCGCATGCACAAGCGGTTGTAAAACCATGTTTTACCAGGGCAGCGGCGCCTTTTCCCCATTGGCGTGCTCGCCGTAGTACAGCGACGGTAAAAAGCGCGAAAGATAGGTAAATTCACTGTAGCAATGGCGCAGCAAATTCAGGCCCAGCACATCGGGCACGTCGCGCACGGGGTTCAGGCTATTGCGGCCCAGCAAGAAGCGGCTGCGCAGCACGCAGCCCGTGGGCGTGTCGCGCGTCAGGTGCAGCATTTCGCCATCGAGCGGGTCGCCGTGCGGGTCCATCTGCACGTGCTCGCCAAAACCGATGCGCGCGCAAATGGCGGCCGACAGGGCGCCGCTCTCCTTGGCCTGCTGCAGTTGCGCCGGATCAAACACGTCTTTCGGGTCATGGAACTTCAGCTTGGCTTTTACGGGCGGAATGTCGCCCAGGGATTCCACGGCCTCGATCGAGGCGCCATAGTAACTATCTCCCTTTTTCCACGCGCTGTTCCAGCCGTGATGGGCCACGTGGTCGTGCGGATGCCACCATTTGATGTGCTGCGTCGTCTCGAAAAACGTAAACCACCAGTCCAGCATGCGCCCGCTGCAGCCGTGCAGTTCCGTGCGCGCCGCCACCAGCAGGCAACCGTCTTCCAGGCGCGTAATGCCGGTTTCCAGGGGCAGGGGAAACGGGTCGAGCAAGTCGCCCGTGCTGGTGATGTTCCATGGGAATTCCATATGCTTCGTCATGTCGTTCTCCTTTGTTGGGGTGAGCCAATTATATATTAAAGAAACGTATAACGTTTCCTAAATATGTTTCAGTGTAAAATTGTCCATCGATCAAGTTTGGAGCCGGCATGCAGGAAGAAGAGAGCAAGGCTGTGCGTGGACGGGGCCGTCCGGCGCGCCCGCCCGAGGAAGCGCGCGAGGCGGCTGTGCAAGCGGCCACCTGGCTGCTGCTGCACGAAGGCTATGCGGCCACGACCATGGAAGCGGTGGCGCGCCACGCGGGCATGGCCAAGAAGTCGCTGTATCACTATGCGGCCAACCGCGAGGAACTGGTGGCCCTCGTGGTGCGTGGCTGGACGGATGCGTTCCTGCCGGCCATGGCGCACGATGCGGCCGCACCTGGCGACGTCTTGCCAATGTTAAAAGAGATATTGCAGGCGATGGTGGCACGCGTGCTGACGATGGATGCCGTAGGGCTGTTCCGCCTGCTGTGCACGGAGTTTCCCGCACGCGCGGACTTGCTGGCCGTGTATCAGCGCAATGGCATCGAGCGGGGCACGGCCCTGCTGGCGGAATGGCTGGGCCGCCAGGCCGCGCGCGGCCACATCAAGGTCGGCAACGCGCCTGAACTGGCCGGCTTGCTGCTGGCCATGGCGATCGCCGAGCCGCTGCGCCAGATGGCGCTGGGGCTGCTGGCGCCCGTACCGGCCTGGGATGCCGGTGCCCGCATCGATGCGGCGCTGCGCCTGCTGGGCGGATCGTCGTTCAGCTTGGCTGGTGCTTCAGCGCTTCGCGGTAGCTGAGGGGAGAGAGCCGCTGGCGGTGCTGCGTGGCAAAAGCCAGCACGGCAGCAGGCGCGTGGCGCGCGTAATCGCGCAAGGCCCAGCCGATGGCCTTGCGGATGAAAAACTCGTCTTCATGGGCCAGCGCCAGCGCCGCGTCAAATAACCAGGCGCCATCCGTGTCGGCGCGCCAGCCCAGCTGGTGCAGCAGGGCGATGCGGCGCAGCCAGAAGTCTTGGTGGCGCAGCGCGTCATCCATGTGCGCGTGGCCGTCGCCGCCGCGCTGGTGCTCCGGCTGCAGCACCTCGCCGACGATGCCCGCCATGCCGTCGACGCTGTCCCACCACGCGCGCTGGCGCGCCAGGCCGAGCAGGGCGGGAATGTGCCCGATGTTCAGCTGGCGCCGGTGCAGCGCCAGCATGTCGAGCGCCACATGCTGGTATTCGCGCTGCGGCTGCTGCCACAGCAATTGCGCGTGTTCCAGCAAGGTCGCGGCATCGATGCCCGTCAGGCTCGCCAGCAAGCCCCTGGCGGCCAGCCGCCGCTGCGGCGCTGCCACGCCCAGGAAAACGAACCGGTCGCGCATATAGGCCTGCATGGGCGCTACACGGCCCGGTTCGGCAACCGCTTCCAGCGCGGCTTTCAATTCTGCATGTAGATCCATTCCATCTCGCATTCTTCAGGCGTAAAAAAAGCGCTCCAATGAGCGCTTTATATCCGGGCAGAATGCCCGATAAAACCGTAGCGAGCGGAAGTGAATTGTGGCCGAGAAGCGCAACCGTACTCTAGTACGGTGAGCATCGCAGGCCGCAAGTCACGACGCGCAGTAGGTTTGATCGGGTATTCTTATTGGATTTTGGCTTTTTTCATCAACTCATCGCGGTAGGCGGCGAGTTTCTTCTGTTGCAGCGACTCGGCCACCTGGCCCTTGACTTCTTCCAGTGCCGGCAGTTTCGTCGGACGGGTTTCTTCCAGCTTGATCACGTGGAAGCCGAATTGCGATTGCACCGGCGTTTGCGTGACCTGGCCTGGTTTCAGGGCAACCATGGCGTCGGAGAATGGTTTCACGTACGAAGCAGGGCTAGCCCAATCCAGGTCGCCGCCATTGGCTGCGGAACCGTCTTTCGATACTTTGGCCAGTTCTTCGAACTTGGCGCCGCCTTTCAGCTTGGCGATGATGTCTTTCGCTTCCGCTTCGGTGGCGACCAGGATGTGGCGTGCATGGTATTCCTTGTCGCCCGCTTGTGCCTTGAACTTGTCGTACTCGGCCTTGATTTCAGCATCCTTGACGGGGTTCTTCTTGACGTAGTCGGCCAGCAGGGCGTTGATGATGATGCTTTGACGGGCATTGTCGATCTGCGACTTGACTTCCGGACGCGTGCCGTAGCCTTGCTTGTCGGCTTCCTGGATCAGCACTTCGCGGCCGATCAGGTCTTTCTTGATGGCTTCGCGCAATTGCGGCGAATCGGCTTGCTTGCCTTGGGCGACGACTTGCTTGACGACCTGGTCGACGCGCGACGATGGGATGGCCTTGCCATTCACGGTGGCGACGTTTTGCGCGAACGCAGGGATCGCTACGACGGCGACCAGGGCTAAGATCAGGCGGGCTGGCTTCAAAATCATGTTCATTCCTAATAAATATACTAAAAATCGATATGCGCGACTGTCGCGCAGTGCGCATTCAGGCGCAGAATACACGACCGGCGCCGAAAAGGGCGCCGGGGAGGTCAGTTCTTACTGAACTTTCGCTTTTTTGATCATTTCTTCCTGATACGCTTGCAGTTTCTTTTGCTGCAGCGCTTCGGCGATCTGTGGCTTGACTTCTTCCAGGGTCGGCAGTTTTGCCGCGCGGGTGTCGTCCAGCTTGATCACGTGGAAACCGTTAGGCGTTTGCACCGGGGTGTCGGTGACCTGGCCTTTTTGCAGTTTCACGAAGGCGTCCGAGAACACTTTCGGGAACGACGATGGGGCTGCCCAGTCCAGATCGCCGCCGTTGTCGGCCGAACCGGTATCTTTCGATTGCTTGGCCAGGTCTTCGAACTTGGCGCCGCCTTTCAGCTTGGCGATGATGTCTTTCGCTTCCGCTTCCGTGCCGACCAGGATGTGGCGCACGTGGTATTCCTTGTCGCCGGTCTGGGCCACGAAACGGTCGTATTCGGCCTTGATTTCAGCGTCGTTGACCGGGTTCTTTTTCAGGTAGTCGCCGACCAGGGCGTTGATGACGATGGCCTGGCGTGCGTTCTCGATTTGCTGCTTGACTGCTGCATCTTTACCGAAACCTTTGTTTTCCGCTTCTTGCATCAGCACTTCACGGCCGATCAAGTCTTTCTTGATCATTTCGCGCAGTTGCGGCGAATCCGGTTGCTGGCCTTGGGCGACGACTTGCTTGACGACTGCATCAACGCGCGACGATGGGATAGGCTTGCCATTGACGACGGCAACATTTTGCGCAAAAACAGGTACCGCGACAACGGCGAGTAGTGCGATCAGCAAGCGGGCTGGCTTAAAAGTCATTATTAAATCCTGTTAGGGAAAGTTTCGTAAAAAACGCATGGAAAGAAATTGACAACATGGCTCGGGTACGCCAAAACGCCATCCTTACACTACTTCGGATGGCGCCAGGGCCACAATCGCCAATGCATGTATCTCATTATGCATCATATCGTGCACGGAATCATACACCAGTCGATGACGCATGACGAGCCTGAGCCCCTCAAATTGACTAGAAATAATCCGCAGATTGTAATGGCCTCCGCCCGAGGCGGCGCCCGCATGGCCCCGGTGGCGCGCCGAGTCGTCTTCCAGCACGCATTCCAGAGGGGAAAGTGCCGTTTCCAGGCGGGTACGAATGCGTTCCATGCGCGTTGTCGTGTCGTTCGTCATCATGCGTCTTCCTTGATATGTTTTGCCAGGAACAGGGTTTGCGCCACGATGAAGGCAAAGAAGATGCCCGTCGCGCCAAACGCTTTGAAACTGACCCAGGCAGCCATGTCGCCCTTGTACAGCACGAAGGCCACGAACAGGTTCAGCGCGCCGATGGCGCCAAAGAAGATGATCCACGCGGCCAGCAACTGGTTCCACACGGCATCGGGCAATTGCACTTGCGCTTCCATGGTCTTGCGGATCAGGTTTTTCTTGAGCCCCACGTGGGCGATCAGGAGGGCCAGGCCGGACAGCCAGTAGATCAGGGTCGGCTTCCATTTCAGGAAGAAATCGTCATGCAGGTAAATGCTGGCGCCGCCAAACACGACAAAGATGAACAGCGACAGCCACAGCATGCCGTCGACCTTGCGTCCGCGCAGCAGCAGATAGCTGACCTGGCAAGCCGTGGCGACGATGCCGACGAGGGTGGCAAGTATCCACGGCGCCTGGTCGGCCTTGATCAGGCCGCCTGACACGAAGCCGGAGAGATATTGCTGCACGAAATCGTGCGTGGCCGCTTCATACATGCCGCCCAGTTTGAAGGCGGCGAAGAAGGCGAGCAGGGGGAATATGTCGAATAGAAATTTCATGGCGAGACTTTACACGGGTCTTGTTACATTCATCTTAGGAATGGCTTAGGAGCAATGTCCCAAGCCATTGCCAGCATCAAGGCTGGGGATCGAAGCGCAGCGATGCCGAATTGATGCAATAGCGCAAGCCGGTCGGCGGCGGGCCGTCCGGGAAGACGTGGCCCAGGTGGGCGTCGCAGACGGCGCAGATAATTTCCGTGCGCACCATGCCGTGGCTGCGGTCGACAATCTCCGTCACGTTGGCCGGGTCCAGGGCCTGGAAATAGCTGGGCCAGCCGCAGCCCGAGTCGAACTTGGTGTCCGAAGCGAACAGGGGCGTGTTGCAGCAGACGCAGGTGTAGACGCCATGTTCATGGTGATCCCAGAACTTGCCCGTGAAGGCCCGTTCCGTGGCCGCGTGGCGCGTGACTTCGTATTGCATCGAGTCGAGCATGGCGCGCCATTCGGCGTCGGTTTTCTTGACTTTATTCGTGGTCATAATGACTCCTCAGGATGAGCAACTGACTTCAAGGTGGCTGGCCCAGTCGGGCGGCAGGGCCGCATAGTGCTGGTGTTCGGGCTGTTCGTCAAATGGCTTTTGCAAAACTGCCAGCAATGTCGCCACTTCCGTGTAGTCCTGCTGCTGGGCTTTTTCGATGGCCACTTGCGCCAGGTAATTGCGCAGCACGTATTTCGGGTTGACCTGGTTCATGGCCGCTTGCCGTTCGGCATCGACGCTGTGCTCCTGCCGCAGGCGCGCGCGGTATTGTGCCGCCCACGCATCGAAGGCGGGGCGGTCGATGAACATGTCGCGCAGCATGGTGTCGTGCTCGGGCGCGGCCACTTGCAGCGTCGACAGGGCGCGGAAAAAGTTCGTGAAATCCACGTGATCGGCTTGCATCAGCGCAAACATGCTGTCGAACAGCTGCGTATCGTCGTCCTGGCTCGTTTGCAAACCCAGCTTGGCGCGCAGCAAGGCATTCATCTTCTCCGCAAAGGCCGGCTGGTAACTGTCCAGCGCCGCCTGCGCTTCGCTGACCTCCCCGATCAGGGGCAGCAGGGCCTGGCCCAGCGCATAGCAGTTCCAGTGGCCCACCTGCGGCTGGTTGGCATAGGAATAGCGGCCCTGCTGGTCCGTATGATTACAGATGTGCTCGGCGTCGAACGCTTCCATGAAGCCGTAGGGACCGTAATCGAGCGTCAGGCCCAGAATCGACATATTGTCCGTATTCATGACGCCATGCATGAAACCGACGGCTTGCCACTGCGCAATCATGTGCGCCGTGCGCACGCACACCTCGGCCAGCAGGGCCTGATATGGATTTGCTGCGGCGCGCAAGTGGGGGTAGAAGCCGTCGATGACGTAATCGGCCAGGATTTTCAGCTCGTCCGGCTGCTTGCGGTAAAACCAGTGCTCGAACGAGCCGAAACGCACAAAAGTGGGCGCCATGCGCGTCACGACGGCCGCCGTCTCGACGGTTTCGCGCATGATGCCTTGCTGCGAACCCATGATGGACAGCGCGCGCGACGTGGGGATGCCCAGCGCCGCCATCGCTTCCGAGCACAGGAATTCACGGATGGACGAGCGCAGCACGGCGCGGCCGTCGCCCATACGCGAATACGGCGTGGCGCCCGCGCCTTTCAGCTGCAGCTCCATCGGACCATCGGCCGTGGCGATATTGCCCAGCAGGATGGCGCGGCCGTCGCCCAGCTGGCCTGCCCAGACGCCGAACTGGTGGCCTGAATACACGGCCGACAACGGTTGCGAGCGTTCTGCCACGGCATTGCCGCTCAGCAGCGCCACATAGTCGGGCTCGGCCAAGCGCGCCGCATCGAGGCCGATGAGGGCTGCGGCTGGCGCGCTGGCGGCCACGAAATACGGGGCGGGCAGGGGCGTGGGCATCAAGCGCGTATAGAACGCGGGCGGCAAGGCCGCAAAGGCGTTATCCAGTGGTAAGGTATGAGCGGTGATGGCAATTCCATTCAAAGTAGATATGGCGGCAAGTGCGCCAGCCTGGAATGCGATTTTACCGCACAGCGCCAAGGCATGTGGCGGGCGCGCTGGCGGGTGTTCGCACAGCAAGAAACGGAATCGAAAATTCCATGCTGCATCGCAATATCGAAATGCGTTGACGATTTCCGCACGACCGTACGAAACTAAGGAAAGTCTTTGAATTCCAACAATAAGCCAGTATCCACCCCAGGAGAGACGATGTCGGCATTTCCCTTGAGTCCAGTGATGGGCCAGATGATGAATCAGCCCCTGCTGATTTCCACCATTATCGAGTTTGCAGCGCGTCATTATGGGGGCAGCGAAATCATTTCGCGGCGGGTGGAGGGCGATATGCACCGCTATACCTACCGCGATTGCCACCAGCGCGCGCGGCGCCTGGCGAACGCCTTGCACGGCCTCGGTGTCGGCATGGGCGACCGCGTCGCCACCCTGGCCTGGAACGGTTACCGTCACCTGGAAGCGTATTACGCCGTGTCCGGCTCGGGCGCCGTGCTGCACACGATCAACCCGCGTTTGTTTCCCGACCAGATCGCCTATATCTCGAATCACGCGGAAGACCAGGTTTTATTGTTCGATTTGACCTTTTTGCCCGTGGTCGAGAAAATCGCCGCCGACTGCACCTTCGTGCGCCACTTCGTGCTGATGTGCGACCGCGAACGCATGCCCGCCAGCAACACGATTCCCGATCTGCTGTGCTATGAAGACTTGATCGCCACGCATTCCGACGATTACGCCTGGCCCCTGTTCGACGAGAACGCGGCCGCCACCCTGTGCTACACGTCGGGCACGACGGGCAACCCCAAGGGCGCCCTGTATTCGCACCGCTCGACCGTGCTGCACGCATATGCGTCGGCCATGCCCAGCGCCCTGAACGTGCGCGCCTCCGACACGGTCTTGCCCGTCGTGCCCATGTTCCACGTGAATGCCTGGGGCTTGCCGTATTCCGTGCCCCTGTCCGGCGCGCGCATGGTGTTTCCCGGCGCGGCGCTCGACGGCAAGTCGCTGTACGAACTGTTCGAGGCGGAAAAAGTGACGTTCTCGGCCGGCGTGCCCACCGTCTGGCTGGGCCTGCTCAATCATGCCGTGCAAAACAATCTGAAATTTTCCACCTTCCGCCGCACCGTGATCGGCGGCGCGGCGTGCCCGCCAGCCATGATGGATACCCTGATCGACCAGTTCGACGTGGAAGTCATCCACGCCTGGGGCATGACGGAAATGTCGCCGCTGGGCACGACGGGCGGCTTGCAGACCCGGCACCTGGACTTGCCGAAAGAGGCGCAGCGCAAGATCCTGCAAAAGCAGGGCCATGCGATCTACGGCGTGGACATGAAGATCGTCGACGACGACGGCAAGGAATTGCCGTGGGATGGCGTGGCCTACGGCCATCTGCTGGTGAAAGGGCCGTGGATCATTTCTTCGTACTATAAGAACGAGGGCGGCGACGTGCTGCAGGACGGCTGGTTCCCCACAGGCGACGTGGCCACCATCGACGCGGACGGCTACATGCAGATCACGGACCGCAGCAAGGACGTGATCAAGTCGGGTGGCGAGTGGATCGGCACGATCGACCTGGAAAACCTGGCCATGGCCCACCCGGCCGTGCTGCAGGGGGCCTGCATCGGCGTGTTCCACCCGAAATGGGACGAGCGCCCCGTGCTCGTCGTCGTGCTGCGTCCCGGCATGACGGTCACGCGCGAAGCGTTATTGCAATTTTTTGAAGGCAAGATCGCCAAGTGGTGGACGCCCGACGACGTGCTCTTCATCGACGCCTTGCCCATGGGCGCCACGGGCAAGATCCAGAAGAACAAGCTGCGCGAGCAGTTCAAGGGGCATCAGTTGCCCGGCATGTAGCGCTACGCCGCCTGCGGCAGCGCCGCCCCCAGTTTTTCCAGCAGATGGTCGCACTGGAAGACGGACAGGGTCTGGCGCTGCGCATCCGTGCCGATGTCGATCATCTCATCCATTTCGCTGCGCAAGTCCTCATGCTCTCCCGTGCGGATGATTTGCGGCGCCGCAAAGCGCTGGCTGTCGGAGATGGTCATGATGTTGTCGACGTGATCGACGAGAAAGCCATAGCGCTCGGCGCCCCGCTCCACGATCAGAATCTTGCCGGTGTTCGCATCCGCCAGGGGCGGCATCGCGTACAGCTGGCGCAAATCGATGATGCTGATCATTTGCTGGCGCAGGTTGAGCAAGCCGCGCATGCAGGCCGGCATGCCGGGCGGCGTCGTGATGGCGCCGCTGAAATCGATGATTTCACGCACTTGCCCGATTTCCACGGCGAAGCGGGTTTCTACGGTGAACGTGATGTAGACGCGGCGCTGCGCCTTGCGCGTGGCGGCCGTGTTCGCTTCTGCATCGGCCGGATACAGGCGCGCGTGGCCGTCGCGCATCTCGACGATCTCGGCCTGTGACAGGATGCCCTTGTGGTCGAGGAAAATGATGTCGCCCAGGCCCTCTTTCGTGATGCAGCCGGCAAACATGGCGGCGCGTGCCTTGCTCAGCAGGGGAATCGGCAGCACCTCGTCGCCAAAGAAATGCACGATGCTGTCGACGGAGTCGACGAGGAAGCCCACGGTCGTGTCCTCAAGGCGCACGACGATGATGCGCTGGTCGCCTGTCGCCGCCGTGCCGGACGCGGGCGCCTGCAGCAGGGCGCCGAAGTCGACGACGGCCACCTGGCTGCCGCGAAAATGCATGCGCCCCAGGCACAGCTCACTATTCAGCAGGGAGCTGTGCAGTTCCGGCACCCGGATGATTTCCTGAATGGCCAGCATTTCAAAGGCAAACGTGGCGCCTGCCGCGTGGAAGCTGACGCACTGGCGGCGTTCGCTTTGCGCGTGGTAGCGGGCCGTGCTCAGCTTGGCGCCCGTCGCCTGCAGGGCCAGCACATGGGGCACGTTTTCAATACGCAGCAGGGCGTGCGGGTCGAGTACCTGCAGCAGGCGCGCGCCGCCTTCGAGCAGGATGGTGCCGGCGATCACGGCGTGGCTGTCGCCAGCCGCATATTGCAGGGCGCTGCGGGCGCTGGCGGGCACGCGCAGGATTTCGCCCGTATCCTGGAAGACGATGCCGATCAGCACTTGCTGGAAATCGAGGATGGCGATCTTGTCCGTGGCCACGGCGCGCGGCGCATCGGTGCGGAACAAGCGGCCCAGGTTGACCACCGGAATGACGCTGCCGCGCAAGGTGAACATGCCTTCCAGATACGCGGGCGACAGGGGCAGGGCCGTGACTTTCGCGGGGTAGTTCACCACTTCGCGGATGCAACTGGCGGGCAGGGCGAATTCATCGTCTCCCAGGTGGAAGGAGCCGAACAGTTCGGTGGCCGTGTCGCCGCTGGCCTGCGCTTGCAAGCCCGTCGCTTCATGCATATCCATATGCGCCTTCCTTGCGTGGAATCAATTCGGGTTGTGTCACCACATCGGTGACGGCGTAGCTGCGGCTGGCGCAATCGATCAGCAACTGGCGCCCGTGGCGGCCGCCCAGCGCGCAAAAGCTGACATGCAAGCCGCACTGGTCCAGGTATTTTTGCGCCGCTTCCGCGTTTTGGCGACCTATCTGCAGCCGGCCGTTGCGCGGACCAAACATGCTGGCGCCGCCCGCCAGCACCACGTCGATATCGGCGTAATCGGCCTGGCGCACGCCCATCAGGCGCAGCAGCGAAGGCACGGCCTGGCTCACATAGCGAGCGCCAAGGGCGTTGTCGGCACCGGGCGCTTCCGGCAGCAGGCAGTGGGCCAGGCCGCAGCATGGGCCATTCTTCCAGATGAAGCCGATGCCGATGCAGGAGCCGAGCAAGGCTTGCAGCTGCTCGCCATGCGTGCCTACGCTCAGTTGGCCCATGCCGACATGGTGCGGCGGCAGGCCATGGTCGATGATGATGCTCATGCGGTACCCGCCTTGTAAATCATGGGAAACTCGAATTGGTAGCCGGTACCGAGGCGGGCGATGGTTTCCGATTCGCCCAGGATCAGCCGGCCCTCATCCTTGAGGCTCAGGCGCGCCTGGCGCAGCACGGTTTCCTGGTGCTCGGCGTCGAAATAAATGAGCACATTGCGCAGGAAGACCAGGTCGAACTGCCGCGCCGGACGCAGCGCTTCGAGCAAATTATGCTGGGCAAAGCTGACGTGTTGCCGCAATTCCTCGTTGACCTGGACGCCAGACGGCGCGGGCGTGAAATATTTGCGCAGCAAGTCCGGGTGCGACAAGCGGATGCGTTCGACGGAGCGCCCGCTGTACTGGCCCGCGCGCGCCGCGCCCAGGATCTGCTGCGAAATGTCGCTGGCCAGGATCTGGTAGCGGAAAGACGGCGTTTGCAGCTTGAATTGCTCGCACAGCATGGCGATCGAATACAGCTCTTCGCCGCTGGCGGCCGCCGCCGACCAGATGGCCAGGCAATCGCCCGGATGGGCGCGGGCCCAGGCGGGCAGGTAGCGGTCGCGGAAGTAATCCCAGACCTGCGGCGTGCGGAAGAACAGGGTGTCGTTGGTGGTCACCAGGTCGATGAAATGGGGTACCTCATCGCGGTCGCTGGCCACGCGCTCCAGGTAAGCCTGGTAGCTGTGCAGGGACAGCGCCTGCAGCCGTGGCTGCAAACGCCGTTCCAGCAGGATGCTCTTGCGCGCCGTCATGGCGATGCCCGTATGCTGGCGCACCAGCGCGATCAGGGTCGTCAGCACCTCGGGCGTCAAGGTGGCCGCGTGGCTCATCGCTTACACCACGAAGCCGGAGACAGTCTGGTTCAGGCTGCCAGCTCGCTCGTTCAAGCCGTCCGTCGAGCGGGCGATGCTGTCGCAATTGGCGGCCGATTTTTCCGTTTCCTCGGCGATGTACTGGATCGCCGTCGACACTTCGCGCGCCGTCAGCAGCTGCTCGTTGGCCGCCTTCGAGATATCGGAGATGGCCACGGTGGTCTTCGCCACGCCCGAGACGATCTTGTCGAAGGCGTCGCTGGCCTGGCGCGAAATCTCGCTGCCCGTCGACACGCGCTTGACGGATTCGTTGATCAGCTTGGAAATTTCCTTGGTTGCCTGCGAGGAGCGCTCGGCCAGCTTGCGCACCTCGTCGGCGACGACGGAAAAGCCCAGGCCGTGCTCGCCCGCGCGCGCCGCCTCGATGGCCGCGTTGAAGGCCAGCATATTCGTCTGGTTGGCGATCTCGCTGATGACCTTGACGATTTCGCCGATGTCTTCCGACGAGCGGTTGATCAAGTCCATCGCCTCGATCGACTTGGCGACGGCGCGCGCGCCTGCTTCCGCCTCCTGCTGCGTGGCTTTCGCCAGCGAATCGGCATTCGAGGTGTTTTCCGCGATGGAATTGATGGAAAAGGTCAGGCCGTCGATGGACGCGTTCATTTCTTCCACCGTGGCGCCCAGCGCCTGCGTGCCCACGGCCACGCCCGAAGCCCGTTCGGCGATGGCGTTCGACGCGTCGGCAAAGCCGTTGGCCGCCGATACCACATTGCCGATCACGCCGCGCAAGTCGACGATCATCTTGCTGATGCCGCCGGCCAGCAAGTCGATCGGCTCGCCGCCTTCGGGCACGATATTGCAGGTCAGGTCCCCTTGCGCCGCGCGCGCCACCGAGTCGAGCAGGGCATCGACCTTGCGGCTGTCGCTGGATGCCTTGGCCTGGATGCTGTTTTCCAGGTTCACCTGGTCCGTAATGTCGATGGCGAACTTGACCACTTTGTAGGGCTTGCCGTTCAGATCCAGGATGGGGTTGTAGGTGGCCTGTATCCACACCACCTTGCCATGGTTGCCCAGGCGTTTGTAGCGGCCCGCGTCGAATTCGCCCCGGTTGAGCTTTTGCCAGAATTTCTTGTACTCGGCGCTGCCGGCATACTCGGGCTCGCAGAACATGCGGTGGTGCTCGTCCTGGATATCGCTCAAGTCGTAGTCCATGACCGCGAGGAAATTGTCGTTCGCGTCCAGCACCTTGCCCTGCATGTCGAATTCGATCACGGCCTGCGCCTTGCCGATGGCGCTGACCTTGCCTTCGTATTCGGCATTGCGCTTTTTCAGGGCCGTGATGTCGCTGGCGAACTTGACCACCTTGAAGGGCCGGCCTTCCGCGTCCAAAATCGGGTTGTACGAGGCATTGAGCCAGATTTCGCGGCCATCCTTGGTCATGCGCTTGTATTCGCCCGCGTCGAACTCGCCACGGCCCAGCTTTTGCCAGAACTGCGTGTATTGCTCGCTCCTGGCGTACTCGGGTTCGCAAAACATGCGGTGGTGCTTGCCTTCGATCTCGTCGAGCGTGTAGCCGACGGACTTGAGGAAGTTGTCGTTGGCGCGGATGATGGTGCCGTCGAGCTGGAACTCGATCACGGCCTGGGTCTTGCTGATGGCGTCGATTTTGCCTTCGTAATCGGCATTGCGGCGCTTGCCGGCCGTGATGTCGGTGGCGAACTTGATGACTTTATACGGCTTGCCGTCCGCGTCGAGGATGGGGTTGTAGGAAGCGTTGATCCACACTTCGCGGCCATCCCTGGCGCGGCGCTTGTATTCGCCCTGGTCGAATTCGCCCCGCGCCAGCTTGGCCCAGAAGTTGGCGTATTCGGCCGTTTTGACATACTCGGGGTCGCAGAAGATGGCATGGTGCTTGCCTTGCACTTCGGCCAGGCCATAGCTGACGACGCGCAGGAAATTGTCGTTCGCATGCAGGATGGTGCCGTCGAGTTCGAATTCGATGACGGCCTGGACACGGTTCAATGCAGTATTTATCGCTTGTAAGTCCAGATCCTGCGAGTGGCTGACATGGCTGGCTGCGTCCATAGTATTTCCTTCGGGGTGAGAAGAGGAATGGGGGCAATAAGGCTGCTGTTATTATTTTTTCTGCTATCGGTTTAAGGCAGGGATTAAGGAGGCGATGTTATTGCATCGCCAGCATCTGGTGATAATCGGTGAGAATGTGCGCGATCAACGACCGCCAGAGTTTGCGCTGCGATTTGCCTTATAGTAGATGGATAAATTGTAGAGTATTGATTTGAATCAATAATTTTATTATTCCCCAGCGTCTGACGAAAAACAAGGGGCGGGAATAAATAATGTAAAAACTGTCGTAATTGCCCCATGTCGGCATATAACAAACCCATTCTTTTAAATAATAAAACGTTGTTATTATTATTGTTGTTTTATTATTTAAATGAATATCCAAGTGATAGCTTCTACTAAAGCTTGGCGCTTGCAGCAGAATCTTTCCGCAAATGATGTTGTACCATGGCGTACCATGCTGGCGGCCGCGTAGCCGAGCACGCGAACGATAAAAATAATACGAGCGTTCTTTTATGCGGTATAGTAAAGCTTCATCCCTTGCAACCACCTCATCGCTGAGCAAAAACCAATAAGGAAGAGACATGAGTGCTGAATATCAAGTGAACGGCACCGTTGCCGTCATTACCCTGGCCAACCCTCCCGTCAATGGCCTGGGCCTGGCGACGCGCACGGCCGCCGTGGCCGGTATCCGCCAGGCGCTGGCCGACGATGCCGTGAAAGCCATCGTCATCACGGGCGCCGGCAAGGCCTTCTCGGGCGGCGCCGACATCAAGGAATTCAATTCGCCCAAGGCGCTCACGGAACCGACCCTGCACACCCTGATCAATGTCGTCGAACAATCGACCAAGCCCGTGGTGGCGGCCATCCACAGCGTCTGCATGGGCGGCGGCCTGGAGCTGGCGCTCGGTTGCAACTACCGCGTGGCCGCGCCGGGCGCGCAGATGGCCTTGCCGGAAGTCAAACTCGGCATCTTGCCGGGCGCGGGCGGCACGCAGCGCCTGCCCCGGGTACTGGGCCTGGAAATGGCCTTGAACATGATCGTCTCGGGCACGCCCGTCGTATCCGAAAAACTGGCCGGCACGGCCCTGTTCGATGAAGTCATCGCGCCGGGCGCCGACTTGCTGGCTGCCGCCGTCGCTTTCGCGACGAAAGTGGCCGACGTGCGTCCGCTGCCGAAAGTGCGCGAGCGCAAGGTCGATTACCCGAACCATGAAGCGTTTTTGCAATTTTCGCGCAATACCGTGAAAGCCATGTCCGGCCCGTTCCCCGCGCCGCTCAAATGCGTCGATGCCGTGGCGGCCGCCGTGACGATGAAATTCGACGAGGGCTTGAAGTACGAGCGCGAACTGTTCATGCAGCTGGTGCAGTCGCCTGAATCGAAAGCCCTGCGCCACGCCTTCTTTGCCGAACGGGTCGCCAGCAAGGTGCCCGACGTGCCATCCGACACGCCCGTGCGCACGATCGCCAGCGCGGCCATCGTCGGCGCCGGCACCATGGGCAGCGGCATCGCCATGAACTTCGCCAACGCGGGCATCCCCGTGATGCTGCTGGAAACGAAGCAGGAAGCGCTGGACAAGGGCCTGGCCACCATCCGCAAGAATTACGAGAACACGGTCAAGAAGGGCAAGCTGACGCAAGAGAAGGCCGAGCAGCGCATCGCCCTGGTCAGCGGCACGTTAGCCTATGCGGATATCGCGCAGGCCGACATCGTCATCGAAGCCGTCTTCGAAGAGCTGGGCGTCAAGGAAACCGTGTTCAGGCAGCTCGATGCCGTCATGAAGCCGGGTGCCATCCTTGCGTCGAACACGTCCACGTTGGACCTGGACAAGATCGCCGCGTTCACCCAACGGCCGCAAGATGTGATCGGTACGCATTTCTTCAGCCCCGCGAACGTCATGAAGCTGCTGGAAATCGTCCGCGGCAAGGAAACGGGCAAGGACGTGCTGGCCACGGCGCTGGCCCTGTCGAAAAAGCTCAAGAAGACCGGCGTCGTCTCGGGCGTGTGCGACGGCTTCATCGGCAACCGCATGATCGAGCAATACAGCCGCCAAGCCGGTTTCCTGCTGGAAGAAGGCTGTCTGCCGGAACAGGTCGACAAGGCGGTGGAGAAATTCGGCTTCGCCATGGGCCCGTTCCGCATGGGCGACCTGGCCGGCAACGACATCGGCTGGGCCATCCGCAAGCGCCGCTACGTGGAAAAGCCGGACGTCACGTATTCGAAGACGGCCGACCTGCTGTGCGAACTGGGGCGTTATGGCCAGAAGACGGGCGCCGGCTGGTACGACTACAAGCCGGGCGACCGCAAGGCCTATCCGTCGGAGCAGGTCAATGCCATGATTATCGAGCACTCCGCCGATATCGGCGTGGCGCGGCGCAAGATCAGCGACCAGGAAATCGTCGAACGGCTCGTGTATGCACTCGTCAACGAAGGCGCGCGCATCCTGGAAGAGGGCATCGCCTTGCGCGCCTCGGACATCGACATGGTGTATTTGACGGGCTACGGCTTCCCGCTGTTCCGCGGCGGCCCCATGTTCTACGCGGACACGGTCGGCTTGCCGAACGTGGAGGGCACGATTGCCGGCTACGCCAAAGGCCGCCACGGCGAAGCGTGGACGCCGGCGCCGCTGCTGGTCAAGCTGGCGGGCGAGGGCAAGGGCTTTAATAGCTAGAAAACCCAACGGCAGAGACCGGGGTCGGACCCTCAGGGTCCGACCCCGGATTTTGCTGCTGGGGTTAAATGCCCGCGATACGTACTACTTCTTCTTCGCCACCATCTTGACCGCCTCGTTGACGATGACGGGGTTGTCCTTCTGGATGTAATAGCCGGCGCCCGTGATGCGCTCGATGGCCGGCGCGCCGGACAGGCGCTGCCAATCCTTTTCCTGGGCCCGCACCACGTTCTCGAACGAACCCATTTCCTCGATGCCGAACTTGTCGCGCACCAGCAGCATGGCGGGCACGCGCAGCGGGCTGCTCATGTCGACGTGTTGCAGGCACTGCGTCTGGGCATCGAATTCGGCCGATTCCGTACTGTTGAACATCAGTTTGCGCCGCGTTTTGACGAGCATGGCGTAGGTGGACGCGTCCGTCTGCAGACGGTTCCACTGCTGCGGGTGCGTGGGATCGAGCAGGACGAGACCGGCCACGTCCTGCGGGTACAGCCTGGCATACACATACTGGTACAGCCCGCCCAAGCCATGGCCGACGAGCACGTACGGCGGCTTCAGGCCCGCCTGCGCCAGCAGGGCACGCTGCTGGGCGGCGATGGTGCAGGGGTCGCGCGGCGTGGTGGTTTTCTGGCTGTCGCCGTAGCCGGGACGGTCGTAGACGAGCACACGGTGCTGTTTCGCCACTTCGGGCACGACCTTGGCCCACACGTCCTTGCCATCGCCCATGGCCGACTGGAAGACCACGGGCAAGCCGCCCTGGCCGCTCAGGGTGTAGGCGATGCTGGCGTCGGGCAGGGCGGCCGTGGCGGGCACGCCTGGCGTGGCCGGGGTGGATGGCAGCAGGGAGCAGCCGGAAAAACAGCCGGCCAGCAGCAAGCCGGCGCTGGAGAGGAGCATGGTGCGCGCGGGGCGGCCGACGAATAGATGATGCATGAATCTCCTTCTTGGTGCAGGGACCGGGGAGCGGTATGGCTTGCCAGCCATTATAGGCAAATCGCCGTGAAGTGGAAATGCCGAACAGAACCGTATTTCCCGTCCTGTCAGTCTGCTTCGGCGCGATGGCAGACGGCTTCGATGCGGTTGCCGTCCGGATCGAACAGGAAGGCCGCGTAATAGCTGGCGTGATAGTGGCGCAGGCCGGGCGCGCCCAGGTCGATGCCGCCGTGCGCCAGCCCCGCGTGCCAGAACGCTTTCACGGCCGCGCGCGAGGACGCCTTGAAGCAGCAGTGGCGGCGCGGCGCGTCGTCGGGCGCGGGACCCAGGCGCACGGAAAAATAGCTGCGCTCAGGGTGATCCGCATCGCTGCGCTCGCCGTAGCCTATCCAGGCGTTGGCATGGTCGCTGCCCACCTTGGGCACGCCCAGCGCGGCAAAGATGGCATCGTAGAAGCGCTCGGCGCGCTCCAGGTCGCTGACGGTGAGCGAAACGTGATCGAGCATGGACACTCCGCAGTAAAAACAAGGACGGCCATAGCATAGCCCGGATCAGGGCGGCCGTGGGCGGGAGTGACCGAGTGGTATCGCCGGTGGACGACTACCGGTCAAGCGCGGCTGGCGAGCCGGGCCACGATGCTGCGGCTCATCAGCTGCACGCGGGGGGCGAACAGCATCACGGCGCAGAAGGCCACGGGCCAGGCGGCAAAGAAGGCATGGCGCCAGCGGGGCAGGAAGTCCGCCTGCAGGCCGATATTGAGCCAGGTGACCCAGGCGCTCATCAGCAGGGTCATGAGCAGCGACATCAGGAAGGCAAATACGCAGCGCAAACGCAGGGCTTCGGACATGGAGTACTTTCAAATGATGAGGATATGGCAGCGTAACGACTTGCAGCAATCTATACTAGAGCCATATTTTTAATTTCAAATTCCGAAAATGCAATCATGCTCGACGATTTAGCCTTATTTGTTGCCATTGTCGAGGCGGGCAGCCTGCATGCGGCGGCCGTCAAGGAAGACTTGCCCGCCGCGACCGTCACGCGCCGGCTGCAGAAGCTGGAAAGCCAGCTCGGCTACCGCTTGCTCAACCGCAGCGCGCGCCGCCTGCAGCCGACGGCGGAAGGCTGGCAATACTACGAGCAGTGCCGTCCCCTGGTCCACGCCCTGCGGCAGGCGACGCAGCAGCTCGACGCCAGCCTGTCGGCCGTCTCGGGCAGCATCCGCGTGCTGGCGCCCGTCAACTTCGCCAGCGGCTTGCTGACGCCGGCCTGGGTCAGCTTCATGCAGAAGTACCCGGACATCCGCCTCGAGCTGGAACTGTCGAACCTGCTGCAAGACCTCGTGGGCAGCGGCGCCGACCTGGCCATCCGCGTGGGCGCGCTCGACGATTCCTCGCTGATGCAGCGCCGGCTGGGCAGCGCTTCGCTGGTGATGGTGGCCGCGCCAGCCTACCTGGCGCGCGCCGGCGTGCCGCGCGACTTGCAGGAACTGGAACAGCACGAGCTGATCGTGGCCGAGCCGCTGCGCACCTGGCGCTTGCGCCGGCCCGGCGACGGCGCCGAAATGGTGATCGAACCGCAGGCGCGCCTGCGCGTCAACGAAATGCGCCTGGCCGTGGAGATGGCCGACGCGGGCATCGGCATCCTGTTGTGTCCGCTTCTGCAATGCCGCGACGAAGTGGCCAGTGGCAGCCTCGTGCGCGTCCTGCCCGACTGGATGCCGCAGCCGCGCCACGTGTACGCCGTATGGACGCAGCGGCGCTACCTGCCGGCCCGCGTGCGCGTGCTGCTCGAGCACCTGGCGGCGTTCGCGGCGGACAATCCGCTGCTCGGCGAGGAGGCCGGCGTTGAGCTCGTTGCGCCGGCAATCCTTTCTATTTAGTAATACCGAGCGCTTGTACTTTTCGCCGGGATCGCGTTAAGATAAAGCTGCCTGCTTATCCAGCGGGCAATCTGGTGTTTTTTCGCGCAATCCGTTCCTATCCATGAGAGTAGCAATGAAATATCTGATCGTTCCCTTCTTGCTGGCGATGACCGGCTGCGAAGTACTGTATGACGCGAACCGGGACAAGATCGGCGAGTATTGCAACAGCCTCAATAATTTCGACGACCGCAATGCCTGCCGCAAGCGCAACCAGACCAGCTACCAGGAATACGTGCAGCAGCGCGACCAGCTGAAAAAGGGCAAGAGCGACAAATAAGCTCGCCGCAGTATAAAAAAAAACGCCGCTGAGCAGTCAGCGGCGTTTTGCTTTGCGGACCCCGGTCTTGCGGCCGGGGCTTCATCGGATCAGTCGTCGGCGTAGATATTGTTGTCCTTGGTTTCCTTGACGAACAGGGTGCCGATCACGACCGTCGCCAGGGCGACGACGATCGGATACCAGAGGCCATAATAGATGTCGCCCTTGAAGGCCACCAGCGCGAAGGCCGTGGTTGGCAGCAAGCCGCCGAACCAGCCGTTACCGATATGGTAGGGCAGGGACATCGAGGTGTAACGGATGCGGGTCGGGAACATTTCCACCAGCATGGCGGCGATCGGACCATACACCATGGTCACGTACAGCACCAGGATGAACAGCAGCAGCACGACCATCGGCTTGTTGATCTGCTCGGGGGCGGCCTTGGCAGGATAGCCCGCTTCCTTGATGCCGGCGCCCAGTTCTTTCTTCAGCGCCGCTTCGTGGGCCTTGCTGTCCGCATCGAAGTTCAGGCCGTCCGGTGTCATGACGGCGTTAAACGACGTAAATTCCTTCGTACCGATGCGTACCTTGGCGATGCTGCCGGCCGGCGCGTCTTCCTTCGTGTAGTTGACCGAGCTGTTCGACAGGAAGCCGGTGGCGATGTCGCACGACGATGGGAACTTCTTCGTGCCCGTCATGTTGAACTGGAAGTGGCAGGAAGCGGGATCGGCCACGACCACCACTGGCGAGTTCTTCAGCGCCGCTTCCAGTTGCGGGTTGGCGAAGTGGGTCAGGCCGTTGAAGATGGGGAAGTAGGTTGCCGCGGCGATCAGGCAGCCGCCGAGGATGATGTACTTGCGGCCGATGCGGTCGGACAGGCTGCCGAAGAACAGGAAGAACGGCGTGGCCAGCAGCAGGGCGATGGCGACGAGCACGTTGGCCGTTGCCAGGTCCACTTTCAGGGTCTGGATCATGAAGAACAGGGCATAGAACTGGCCCGTGTACCAGACGACGGCCTGGCCGGCGGTCAGGCCGATCAGGGCCAGGATGACGATCTTCAGGTTTTTCCACTTGCCGAACGCTTCCGTCAACGGCGCCTTCGAAGTCTTGCCTTCGGCTTTCATCTTGGCAAACGCCGGCGATTCATTCATGGCCAGGCGGATCCACACGGAAATACCCAGCAGGATGACGGAGACGAGGAAGGGTACGCGCCAGCCCCAGGCTTCGAACTCTTTCTCGCCCGTCGCCAGGCGGGTGCCCAGGATGACCATCAGCGACAGGAAGAAGCCCAGGGTGGCCGTCGTCTGTATCCACGCCGTGAACGCGCCGCGCTTGCCTTCAGGCGCATGTTCGGCCACGTAGGTGGCCGCGCCGCCGTATTCGCCGCCCAGCGCCAGGCCTTGCAGGATGCGCAGGATGACGAGGATGATCGGTGCGGCGATGCCGATGGAGGCATGTCCCGGCAGCAAGCCGACGATGAAGGTGGAGCCGCCCATGATCAGAATGGTGATCAGGAAGGTGTACTTGCGGCCGATCATGTCGCCCAGGCGGCCAAAGACCAGCGCGCCGAATGGACGCACGATGAAGCCGGCGGCAAAGGCCAGCAGCGCGAAGATGAAGGTGGTGGTGGGGTCGCCGATGAAGAACTGCTTGGCGATGATGGAAGCGAGCGAACCGTACAGATAAAAATCGTACCATTCAAAGACGGTGCCGAGCGAGGACGCAAAGATGACCTTGCGTTCCTCGGGCGTAATCGGCGTTCCCTTGGTGGAAATTTTCCGTACGTCGGCCGAGCCGGATGATGACGCCATGGTTTGTCTCCCTATGTTTTATAGTGAACCATTGCCGCGGTCTTTTTGACCATTCTTGCAACAGCTGGAGCCGAGTGTGTTCTCCGAACCTTACGTCATGCTTGCTTCAAACTTACACCAAGCTTACAAATCAGCGATCATTGCAACTTTGCGAACGACCGTACTTAAATGTGCTATTCTCATTCCGCAGATACCCCCCAATAAATATTCCCACAAGGAGACACAGCATGAATGAAGCCGTCATCGTATCGACCGCCCGCACGGGCCTGGCCAAGTCCTGGAAGGGGGCGTTCAACATGACGCATGGCGCTACCATGGGCGGCCACGTGCTGGCGGCCGCCGTCGAGCGCGCGCGCATCGAGGCGGAGGAAGTGGAAGACGTGCTGGTCGGCTGCGCCTTTCCCGAAGGCGCGACGGGCGGCAATATCGCGCGCCAGGTAGCCTTGCGCGGCGGCTGTCCCGTCACGACGGCCGGCATGACCGTCAACCGTTTCTGCTCGTCGGGCTTGCAGGCCATCGCCCTGGCGGCGCAGCGCATCATCGCCGGCGAAGGCGATATCTATGCGGCCGGCGGCGTGGAATCGATTTCCTGTGTGCAAAACGAAATGAATACGCATATGTACCGCGAAGTCTGGCTGCAGCAGCACAAGCCGGAACTGTACTGGCCCATGCTGCAGACGGCCGAAACCGTCGCCAAGCGCTACCAGATCTCGCGCGAGCGCCAGGATGCCTATGGCGCGCAAAGCCAGCAGCGTGCAGCAAGCGCCCAGGCCGCCGGCCTCTTCGACGCGGAAATCGTGCCGATGACCACCACCATGGGCGTGGCCGACAAGGCCAGCGGCATGCTGGTATCGCGCGAAGTGACGATTGCCGCCGACGAAGGCATCCGCGCCGACACCACCTACGACGGCGTGGCGAAGATCCGCCCGGCCGTGCCTGGCGGCGTCATCAGCGCGGGCAATGCCAGCCAGTTTTCCGACGGCGCGTCCATGGCCATCGTCATGAACGCGAAAGTGGCCGAAGCGAAAGGCTTGCAGCCGCTGGGCATCTTCCGCGGCTTTGCCGTGGCCGGCTGCGAACCCGATGAAATGGGCATCGGCCCCGTGTTTGCCATTCCGAAACTGCTGAAAAAGGCGGGCTTGACGGTGGCCGACATCGGCCTGTGGGAACTCAACGAGGCATTTGCCGTGCAAGTGCTGTACTGCGCCGACACGCTGGGCATCCCCATGGACCGCCTGAACGTCAACGGCGGCGCGATCGCCGTCGGCCACCCGTACGGCGTGTCGGGCGCCCGCCTGACGGGCCATGCCTTGATCGAAGGCAAGCGCCGCGGCGTCAAATACGTGGTCGTGACCATGTGCATCGGCGGCGGGCAGGGCGCGGCCGGCCTGTTCGAAGTGCTGTGATGTTTGCGTGACCCAGTCTGCGGGCGGCTTCCAGGGCCGCCCGTTTGCATTGCGCGCCCCGTTCCTGCAAGACGCGCCGATAGCGGTTACAGTAATGCTTCATTAATAAACAAGCAGCTCGCCACCATGATCAAGCACATCGTTTTCTGGAAACTCAAAGACCACGCCGAAGGCGCCGACCGCGCCACGAATGCGTTGAAACTGAAAGCCTTGCTCGATTCCTGTTCCGGCCTCGTGCCCGGCATCCTGAAATTCGAAGCCGCCGTGGCCCAGTCGGGCCTGGAAGCGACCTACGACATCGTCCTGTACAGCGAATTCGTCAGCCGCGAAGCGCTCGACGCTTACCAGAACCATCCCGAGCACGTGAAAATCAAGCCGTTTTTTGGGGCGGTGCGGGAAGCACGGCAGTGTATGGATTATGAGATTTAATGATTGAGTGACCCCAAGCGAAGGGCTGGGGTCAGACCCTGAGGGTCTGACCCCGGTCTTTGCTCTGGGGTTTAGATTGTTCGTCAGAGAAGGAGCATTCATGACCACCTACCAACGCATCGTCCTCGCCTCGCGCCCCGCCTCTAATGAGGAAGTGCAGCCGGCACATTTTCGTCTGGAAACTCAAGAGATTCCCGCCATCACGGATGGCCAGTTGCTGGTGCGTAACCACTACCTGTCGCTCGACCCTTACATGCGCGGGCGCATGAGTGCCAATAAAAGCTATGCGGCGCCGCAGGCGCTTGATGAAACCATGATAGGTGGCACGGTGGGCGTGGTGCTCGAATCGAAGCATCCGAAGTTCGCCGTGGGCGACATGGTCGTGGGGACCCTGGGCTGGACGGAAGTGGCCGTGTCGGACGGCACGATGCTGCGCAAGGTCGATACGACGCACATCCCGGCTTCGGCCTACCTGGGTTCCGTCGGCATGCCAGGCATGACGGCCTGGTATGGCTTGAACCAGATCATGGCGCCGAAAACGGGTGAAACGGTGGTGGTGTCGGCCGCCAGCGGTGCCGTGGGCAGTGTCGTGGGCCAGCTGGCGAAATTGAAAGGCTGCCGTGTCGTCGGTATCGCGGGCGGGGCGGAAAAATGCCGCTATGTCGTCGAGGAACTGGGTTTCGACGCCTGTGTCGATTACAAGGCGGGCAATCTTGAGGCCGATTTGGCGGCGGCCACGCCGGACGGCATCGACGCCATCTTTGAAAACGTGGGCGGCGCCATTTTTGACGCGGCCCTGGCGCGCACCAACGCGTTTGGCCGCGTGGCCGTGTGCGGCTGGATCGCCGGCTACAACGGCGAACCGACGCCGCTCGACAATGCGCGCCTGATCCTCACCAACCGCCTGACCGTGCGCGGCTTCATCGTCTCGGAGCAGCCAGAATTCTGGCCGCAAGGCCTGGCGGAACTGGGCTCCCTGGTGGCGACGGGCAAGCTGAAATTCCGCGAATCCGTGGCCGAGGGCCTGGCCAGCGCGCCCGAGGCCTTCATCGGCCTGTTGAAAGGCCGTAACTTCGGCAAGCAGCTGGTCAAGCTCAGCTGATCTCTCTGCGGAAAGGCAGGTCGTGCGACAATAACGGCCTGTCTCTTTCTACATTACACCATGACCAAGCACACCATCCGCCTCGGCGACTGGGCCACCCTGGGCCCTGACGCCACCGCCATCCGTTTTGAAGTCTTCGTCGATGAACAGAAAGTGCCGGCCGAGATCGAACTCGACGACATGGACGCCGTCTGCCTGCACGCCGTTGCCTATGACAACGCCGGCAACGCCATCGGCACGGGCCGGCTATTGCCGGACGGCCACGTCGGCCGCATGGCCGTGCGCCAGCCGGGCCGCGGCACGGGCGTGGGCGGTGCCATCCTGCAATTGTTGATGGAGAAAGCCCGCGAGCGGGGCGACAAGGCGGTGGTCTTGAACGCGCAAACCGTGGCCGCGCCATTCTATGCGCGCCACGGTTTCGTGCAGCAGGGGAAACAATTTGAAGAGGTAGGGATTGCGCATGTGGAGATGCGGCTGGTGCTCTAGGGGGGTGCCGGATTACGGCCTGCGGCCTAATCCGACCTACGCCGACCTGTTACGTCTATGGTAGGTCGGGTTAGCGCAAAGCGCGTAACCCGACACACCACGTCACAATCAGTTCTGCGCGTGCGACTGGCGCCATTTGTCGAGGATCACGGCCAGCACGATCACGACGCCTTTCGCCACGTACTGCCAGAACGACGACAGTCCCAGGATCGTCAAGCCGTTGTTCATCACGCCGATGATCAGGGCGCCGATGACGGTGCCCCAGACGGAACCGACGCCGCCCATCAGGCTCGTGCCGCCCAGCACGACGGCCGCGATCGCATCAAGTTCATAGCCCGTGCCCCAGTTGCCGTTGGCCGCATACAGACGGCTGGCCGACATGGCGCCGCCCAAACCGGCGAACAGGCCGCTGATCGTGTAGACAAACATCAGCACGAGGCCGACCTTGATACCTGTCAGGCGGGCTGCCTGGATATTGCCGCCGACGGCGTAGATATGCAGGCCCAGGGTGGTCTTACGCAGGATGAACCAAGTCAGCAGCACGACGGCGGCGGCCAGCCAGATCAGCCAGGGCACGGCCAGGAAGCTGCCGTTACCCATCCATTCGAAGCTGGGGATTTCCGTGTTCAGCACACTGGTGCCGTCCGCCAGCAGGTAGGCCGCGCCGCGCAGGGCAGTCATGGTGCCCAGGGTCACGACGAAGGGGTTCAGGCCGACGAGGGCGACGAGCACGCCGTTCAGCGCGCCCAGCAGCAGGCCGACGATGAGGAAGGCGGGAATCGAGAAGCCGGCGAACTGCGCCGACAAGGACATCAGCATGCCTGCCACGGCCGAGACGGCCAGCACGGAGCCGACGGACAGGTCGATGCCGCTGGTCAGAATGACGAAGGTCATGCCGGACGCCAGCACGATATTGATCGACACCTGGCGGAAGATGTTCATGGTGTTGGTGCTGGTCATGAACGTGGACGTGCCGTCGGCCGAGAAGTACACGGTCAGGCCGTACATGGCCAGGTAGAGCACCACCAGCACGGGCAGCATGCCCAGGCGGCGCATCAGGTTCGAGGCATTGAAGGGTTCGCCGGCGCGCGCCGCGCCGCTGGTGGTACTCGTTGTCATGTTAATTCTCCTGAATAATTATGCTAATGCGTATTTTTATGCCGCTTCCAACTGGGTGGCGTAAGCAAGGATGTTTTCCTGCGTGATGTCGTCGCCCGTCACTTCGCCCGTCAGGCGTCCTTCGCACATCACCATCACGCGGTCGCAGATGCCGACCAGTTCGGCCAGTTCGCTGGAAATACACAGCACGGCCGTGCCCGCATCCGCCAGCTGGTGGATGATCTTGTAGATTTCGCTCTTCGCGCCCACGTCCACGCCCCGCGTCGGTTCGTCGAGGATGAGGACTTTCGGGGCGATGGCCAGCCAGCGCGCCAGCAAGACTTTCTGCTGGTTGCCGCCGGACAGTCCGCCGACGATGCCGTCCGGTCCCGACACTTTCACGTTGAGGTTGGCAATCGCCTCGCGCGTGAGCTGGGTCAGGGCGCCACGGTTGACGACGCCCGCCGTCGCATGCTTGGACAGAATATTCATCGACATGTTTTCCATGGCCGACAATTGCATGAACAGGCCCAGGCTCTTGCGGTCTTCGGGCAGGTAGCCGATGCCGTGGCGGATGGCCGCCAGCGGCCGATGGATGTGCACTTCCTGGCCGTCGAGCCACACTTGCCCCGTTTGCTTCTTGTCCGCGCCAAAGATCAGGCGCGCCAGTTCCGTGCGGCCCGCGCCGACGAGGCCGGCAAGACCCGTCACTTCGCCCGCATGCAGGGCGAATGAGGCAGGCTTGACCTTTCCGCCGCCCACGTTTTCCACGCGCAAGCGTTCGGCGCCGCGCGTGGTGCGCCGCTGGTGCGAATAAAAGTCGTCGGCGGGGCGGCCCACCATCATTTGCACGACTTTCTTTTGATCGAGTTCATCCTTGCCCAGCTCGCCCACATAGGCGCCGTCGCGCAGCACCGTGATGCGGCGCGCCAGGCGCTCCACCTCGGCCATGCGGTGGCTGATGTAGAGCACGGCCAGGCCCTTGTCGCGCTGTTCTTCGATGATGCGGAACAATTGTTCTGTTTCCCGGTCAGACAGGGCGGCAGTGGGCTCGTCCATGATCAGGATGCGGCTTTCGTGCACGAGGGCGCGGGCGATTTCCACCTGCTGCTGCTCGGCGATCGACAGGGTCGACACCATGGTGTCGGCGTCGAAGCGGGAACCGAGGTCGGCCAGGATGGCGTTCGTGCGCGCGCGCATTTCGCCGGCCTTGACGGTAAAGAACGGTCCCTTCGGCTCGCTGCCCATGAAGACGTTCTGCGCCACCGTCATGTTCTTGGCCACGCTCAATTCCTGGTAGATCAGGTTGATGCCCAGCGCGCGTGCCTCGCCCGGGTTGCGGATGCGGATGGGCTTGCCGTCGAGGATGATCTCGCCCGCGTCCGGCGTGTACACGCCCGAGAGGATTTTCATCAGGGTGCTCTTGCCGGCGCCGTTCTCGCCCATCACGGCATGGATTTCGCCGCTGCGCACCGTCAGGTGCACGCCGCGCAGCGCGCGCGTGGCGCCAAAGCGCTTCTCGATGCCGCGCATTTCAAAAATAATATTGTCGCTCATGACTGTCCTTCCTTGCTTTTGAAACTGTTGCCCGCCCTTGGGCCGGGGCCGGGGCGGGCAACACGTGGTTCAGGTCAGGCAGATCAGTTCTTTACCCAGCCCGTGTAGGTGGCCACGTTTTCCTTGGTGATGGCCGGGGTCGGCAACAGCACCATCGTTTGTTTCGGCGTGCGGCCGTTCATGATGTCGTAGCCCATCTGCACGGCGTCGGTCGCCATGCGGTACGGGTTTTGCGCCGAGGTGGCGGCAAACAGGCCCGCCTTGTTTTTCAGGGCGTTCTGGCCATCGGGCGCGCCATCGACGGCCGTGATCAGTTTGACGTCCGTGCGCTTCGATTGCTTGATCGCCAGTTCGGCGCCGATGCCCGTCGGGTCATTGATGGCGAACACGCCGTCGATCTTCGGATGGGCCGTCAGCAGGTTCGACATCACGGTCATGCCGCCGTCGCGGCTGCCGCCGGCGTTCTGGTTGTCGGACAGGATCTTGATATCCTTGAACGCGGCCAGGGTTTTCTTGCAGCCGTTGACGCGGTCGATCACGGACGTGACCGGCGGGCCGTTCAGGATCACGACATTGCCCTTGCCGCCGATCTGCTTGGCCAGGTAGGCGCACGAGACGTCGCCAGCCATGGTGTTGTCGGACATCACGGTGGCCGACGCGCCCACGGCGCCCACGTCGACGGCGATCACCACCACGCCAGCATTGCGCGCTTTCTTGATGGCCGGTGCGATGCCCTTGGAATCGACGGCGTTCAGGATGATGATGTCGGTTTTATTGGCAATAAAGTTCTCGATCTGGTCCACCTGGGTGTTCAGGTCATACTTGCTGGACACCGTGGTGACTTTCACGCCAGGACCGCCCAGTTTTTTCGCGCTTTCTTCCGCGCCGCGGCCGATGGCGACAAAAAACGGGTTGGCCAGGTCGCCCACGCTGACGCCGATCGATTTCAGCGGTTTGTCGGCGGCGAAAGCGCCGCAGGCGGCGGACAGCAGCAGGGAGGCGGTAATGACTTTTTTCATGAGGATCTCCAAGGGTTTTATTGTGAAAAACAAACGGTGCTACGGTGAAACTTATTGATTGCGTAATTTCTCGATCATGGCGTCCAGCTTGCCCGCATCGACGGCAAAGCCGCGGATGCCTTCGGCAAGTTTCTCTGTTGCCATCGCATCGTCGTTCAAGGCATAGCGGAAAGCGGCCTCGTCATACGTGACGGCCGGCTGCGCCGCGCCCAGGTCGGCGCCCAGGGCGCGCTCGAACGGGGCGTCAAGCGCTTCCAGCTTGGCCAGCAAGTCGGGGCTGATGGTCAGCAAGTCGCAGCCGGACAGGGCCGTGATCTGGCCCACGTTGCGGAAGCTGGCGCCCATCACTTGCGTGGCGATGCCATGTTGTTTGTAGTAATTGAAGATGCGCGTGACCGACTGTACACCCGGATCGTTGGACAGGCTGCGCGCCGCTTCATCCCATGCCGCGCCCATCGATTTCTTGTGCCAGTCGTAGATACGGCCCACGAATGGCGAAATCAGGCGCACTTTCGCGTCGGCGCAGGCGACGGCCTGGCAAAATGCGAACAGCAGGGTCAGGTTGCAAAAGATGCCGTCTTTTTCCAGCTCGCGCGCCGCCTGGATGCCTTCCCAGGTGGCGGCGACCTTGATCAGCACGCGCTCGCGTTCGATGCCGGCTTCTTCGTACAGGGCGATCAGGCGGCGTCCGCGGGCGACGGTGGCGTCGCGGTCAAAGCTCAAACGGGCATCGACTTCCGTCGATACACGGCCCGGCACGACCTTCAAAATTTCCAGGCCGAAGCGCACCAGCACCTGGTCGACGATGTCATCCAGCGACGCATGCTTGTGGGCGGCGACCGTGCTTTCCAGCAATGGCGCGTAATCGGGCTGCAGCACGGCTTTCAAAATCAGCGACGGATTGGTGGTGGCGTCCTGCGGCGCGAAGCGCGCCAGTTGCAGGAAGTCGCCCGTGTCGGCGACGACGGTGCTGTGTTGCTTCAGTTGTTGCAATTGATTCATTGCTGCTTATCCTTTGCTGAGTTGGTGCAAGGCTTGCACGGCGGGAAACAGGCTACGGTAGCGACCGTAACGGACGCTCAATGCTGCGCCGTGCGCGGCATCGGGCAGGAAAGTGTTTTTGATGGGCAAGCTGGTGGCCAGCAGCTGGCGCTGGCCGAGGGCGGCAAAGCCCAGCTTGGCCGCGCCCAGGCTGGCCGACAGCTCGCTGTTGTGCAAGGTGCGCATTTCGCGGCCCAGCACATTGGCCAGCAATTGCGCCCAGTACTGGCTGCGCGCGCCGCCGCCCACCAGCATGCAGTGGGGAACGACGGCGCCCGTCGACGTGACGGCCGCCATGGCGTCGCGCAAGGCAAAGGCCACGCCTTCGAGCACGGCGTAGCCGAGCTGCCCCGGCGTGCTGTCGTGGCCCAGTTGCAGGAAGGCGCCGCGCACTTGCGGGTCATTGTGCGGCGTGCGCTCGCCCGACAGATAGGGCAGGAACAGGGGGGCGGACGGCGCGATGGGGGCGTCGAGCGGCAGGGCGCTTTCCACCAGCGCCAGCAGGGCTGCCTCGTCTGGCTGGCCCAGCACGCCCGTGGCCCAGCGCAAACAGCTGGCGCCCGACAGGATCGCGCCCATCGCATACCAGCGGCCGGGCAGGGCGTGGCAAAAGCTGTGTACGCCGCCGGCCGGGTTGCCCAAAGGCTGTTCCGTGACGGAAACGATGGCGGCGCTGGTGCCCAGCGAAATGAAACTGTCGCCGCCGTTGACGGCGCCGATGCCCACGGCCGAGACGGGGTTGTCGCCGCCGCCGGCCGCCACCACCACGTCCGCCGGCAAGCCCAGCTTGTCTGCGACGGCGGCCAGCACCATGCCCGTGGCGGCATCGCCTTCGGCCAAGGCCGGCATCTGTTCCGGCGCCAGGCCGCAGGCGGCCAGCATGGGGGCGAACCAGGCACGCTTGGCCTCGTCCAGCCACAGGGTGCCGGCCGCGTCGGACATGTCGGTGACCTTGTTGCCAGTCAATTGCAGGCGCAGGTAATCCTTGGGCGACAGCAGGCAGGCGATGGCATTGAAAGCGTCAGGCTCGTGCGTTTGCAGCCACAGCAGTTTCGGCGCCGTCAATCCCGCCATGGGCAGGCTGCCCGTCACGTCCGCATACGCGGGATAGTCGCGCGCCAGGGCAGCCGCTTCGGCTTCGGCGCGCGCATCGTTCCACAGGATGGCGGGACGGATCACGTTGTCGTTGCTGTCGAGCAGTACGGCGCCATGCATCTGGCCCGACAGGCCGATGCAGGCGATCTGCGCATATTCCTGTGGCCAGCCGGCGCGCAGCTGGGCCAGAGCGTTGACGCAGGCGGCCCACCAGTCCTGCGGCGCTTGTTCGGACCAGCCCGGCTGCGGGCGGCTGGTGTCGACGCGTACGGACGCCTGGCCGCGCACGGTGCCCGCGCTGTCCATCAGCACGGTTTTCAGTTCGGAGGTACCGAGGTCGATACCGAGGGAAATGGCTGGATGCATGTTGATGTACTGTAAAAGGTCAGGGGCAGCCGCAGGAATTGCGCACGCGCAGGGTCGGCGACAAGCGCTGCACGTGCTGGGCGCGGCCCGGATTGGCGATGCGGTCGATCAAGAGGTCGACGGCCATGGCGCCCAACTCTTCAAGCGGCTGCGCCATCACGGTCAAACGGGGGCTGAAGTAATCGGCCCAGTCGAAATCATCGAAGCCGGCCAGGGACACGTCTTGTGGCACCGCAATGTGCGCATCGCGCAAGGCGTGCATGGTGCCGATGGTCATCAGGTTATTGCCGGCCACGATGGCCGTGGGACGCTGTCCGGCGGGCAGGGCCAGCAATTCGCGCGTGGCCGTGCCGCTGCGCTCGAGGTTGGAGTCGCCCGAGCGCAGCAGCTCGGGATCGAAAACGATATTGGCGCGCTGCAAGGCCAGGCGGTAGCCTGCGATACGCTCGTCCGTCGTGGACAGGCCGGGCGCGCCCGCGATGAAGCCGATGCGGCGGTGGCCGTGGACGGTGATCAAATGGCTGACCAGCTCGGCCGTCGCTTCGATGTTTTCCACGCCCACCTGGTCGAAGGCCTGCGGCGACATGCGGTCGACCAGCACGGAAGCGATCTTGTTACTGGTCAAATAGTCGAGCGTGCGGTGGTGCGGATCGCCGGACGGTGCCAGCACGATGCCGTCGACGCGGCGCTGGTGCAAGTTCTGCACCACTTTCAATTCCTGTTCGGGATCGTCGTGCGTATCGGAAAACAGCATCATCAGGCCATGGCGCGTGCAAGCGGCCTCGATGGCGCGCACGGTTTCGCTGAAGTAATGATTGGTGAAGGCGGAAATGGCCACGCCGATGGTGCCCGACGAAGAGCCGGCCAGGGCGCGCGCCAGCATGTTCGGCACGTAGCCGATCTGCTGCATGGCCGCATTGACGGCGGCGACGGTTTTCGGGCTGACCTTGCGGGTGCCGTTGAGTACATGCGAAACGGTCGACAGCGATACGTCCGCCGCCCGCGCTACATCTTCCATGGTGGCCATGGTGTCTCCTGATGGTTTTTTTATTATTGTGTGCTGCGATTGGATGCGGCTGTGTCGCCGCGTTTGAATCTATCGTAAACAAAAGAAAGCGCTTGCGCAAGCGCTTTCTTTTTTGTGCGAGCGGATGTGGCGTGGGTTTTGGATGAAGCGAGGCGAAGCTTGCGTAGGTCGGATTAGCGCGCCGCAGGGGCGCGTAATCCGACATCGGGGACGGCGGTGATGCCGGTTGAGTGTTGTGGTGTTGTCGGCTTACGCGCTTGCGCGCTAACCCGACCTACCCGACCTACTGTATCACCAGCTCATGCAATTCGCCGGGAGAATCCTGGAATAGTTTCACGACGGTGGACGTGCGCGTGCCGTAGCCCGGCGTTTCGATGCAGACGGCGGACAGCACGCGCTCGAGGTCGAGCGGCACGCCCGTGTCCGGCAAGCGGAAGTCGGGTGCGCGCGTGGTATCGGCCAGCATGTCGAAATACGCTTCGTCGGGCGCGCCCTGGCACAGCAGGCTGGCGAACTGGGCCTTGGTCTTCAAGACCTTCGGCCACGGCGCGTCGAGCAGGGCGTTCGACAGGCCGTAGATGCCGGGCTCCAATGGCTGGCCGTTGCGCGCATCGCCATCGCCCCGGTTGGAAAACCAGATCAGGGTGTCCGCATCACCGAGCACCAGATTGAAACCGTTGTAGGCTTTGCAGCCGGGGCGGATTTGCGCGATGTAGTCTTGCGGCGACATGTTGCCAGCCAAATAGTCGGCCACCAGGGCGCCGCGCGAGGGAGCGTCCGGGTTGCGGTCTTGCGGGCTGCGGATATTCGTGATGGCGGCAAAGCGCGAGCTGCCGCCGCCGGACTGGGTGATGCCCATCCAGCTGCCGCCGGCCTGCAGGTCGCGGCCCGCATACACTTGCGGGTGCTCGGGCCAGGCGCCGGCGGGGGCGCTGGCGCGTTCATAGAATTCATCGCGGTTGGCGGCGGCAATCAGCGGGATGTGCGGATTGACTTTCCAGGCAAAAACGATCAGGCACATGGGGGCAAATCCATGAACACTTCCGTATGGCGCGCGTCCGCCGTCAGGGACAGCAAGCCCGCTTCATCGGATGCGTCGGCCAGCAGCTCCGTAAAACCTTCGCCGACGACGGGGTAGATTTCCATCCACGTCTGCAAGCCATCCTTGCTGTCAGGACGGCGCTTCAGTTGCGGCGCCACGCCGGACGCGGCCGCCAGTTTCGCCTGCATGGCGCGGACCCGGGCTTCCAGCGCCTGGGCGTGCTCTTCTTTTACCTGATAGTAAACGTACAGATCTTTCATGGCATTCTCACAAGTCGAGTGCGTCGAGCACGTAAGGCATGGGCAGGAACTGCACGGCAGCGCCCTGGGCCGAGCCGTAGCGCACGGCGCCGGCGGCGCTTGAACCTTCTTCGATTGCCCCCAGCTTCATTTCAACGAGGGCGTCGATGCCGCCCACGCCGTTCGGTGCGGCGTTGACGACCATGCCGCAAGGCTGGTCGGGATCGCTGACGGCGAACAGTTCGCCGCCGGCCACCACCGAGGGATCGGCAATGCTGACGAGGGTGGTGCGGCGTTTGAGCTTGCCCAAGTACTGGCTGCGCGCGACGATTTCCTGGCCCGGGTAGCAGCCTTTCTTGAAATTGACGCCGCCCAGCAGCTCGAAGTTGACCATCTGCGGCACGAACTGCTCTTGCGTGGCGGCCGTGATCAGCGGGATGCCCGCGTGGATTTCCGACAATTGCCAGGCGTCATTGCCGCCCTGGGCGAGAGTTTCGGCCAACTGCGGCCACACGTTCTGCGCCGTGGCGGCCGACGTCAGCCATTGATAGCGGGCGCTGCCGAAGGCATCGGCCACGCGCAGCAGGGTACCCAGCGCGTGGTCCACCTTGCTGAACGGCGTGGCGGGCAGCGCCGGGAACCAGGCGGACAGGGCCGCGCTGGCTTGCTTGCCGCCGAGGCCCAGGATAACTTGATTGGGTTCATCGGCAGAGGCATCGTGCAGCTTGGCCTTGGCGCGCAGCACGAACATTTGCAGCCGCTTCTGAATCGCCGGCTGTATGGCGCGCGGCAATTGCAGATAAATGGTGGTGGCGTTGCGCCACATCAGGAAACTGGCCAGCAGGCGCCCCTTCGGCGTGCAGTAGCCGGCCAGGCGCACTTGCTCCTGGTTCAGGTGCTCCACGTCGTTGGTCAGCTGGCCGTGCAGGAAACTGGCTGCATCGTCGCCGGTCAAGCCGATCAAGCCCTGGTCCGTGATGGCCGCGACAAAACCTTCTTGCAGCTGGGGCACTGTCAGGGACAGGCCGAAATCATGGATAGGGGCGGCGGCGATGGCGGCGGTGCCGTCAGGCGCGCCATCGGTGGCGGCGGGACGGGCGCCTTGTGCGGTTAAAAATTGATTCCAGTTATTCATAATTTCCATTAGATCAGCGATTAAGCATTATCATTACGGGTTCATTATAGTGATGTCGCGCAAATTGCGTCGGCAGCGGCGAGATTGCCAGTGTTGGCGCCGCTTTGCGCGCACTTGATTCACAAATGAACGATCATAACAAGCGTGCGTTGCCCGCCAACGAGCGCATCACAAGAATCGGAACAATGGCTTTCTTTAAAAAACTTGTAGTCAGTTCAGTCATCGCCGCCATCGGCGTGGGCGGCACTTTTGTGTACTGGGCGCAGCAGCCCATCACGACGGAAGGCGAAGCGATTCCGTTTACGATCAGCCCGGGCAGCGGCGCGCATGCGGCCGGCCAGCAGATCGCGGACGCGGGCGTGCCCATCGTGCCCATCCTGTTCAACATGCTGGCGCGCATCGAAGGCAAGACCTCGAAGATCAAGGCCGGCTCCTACGAGCTGAAACCGGGCACGACCCCGCAGCGCCTGATCACCCAGCTGGCGCGCGGCGAGTTCGCGCAAGAGTCGCTGACCATCATCGAAGGCTGGACGTTCAAGCAGATGCGCCTGGCGATGGCGAATCACCCGGGCCTCAAGCACGATACCGTGGGCCTGTCCGACAAGGAACTGATGGCGAAGATCAGTCCGGAATACGTGCTGCCGGAAGGCCTGTTCTTCCCGGACACGTATCTGTTCGCCAAGGGCGCCAGCGAAATGCAGATTTTCAAGCAGGCGCACGCGGCCATGATCGGCCGCCTGTCCGAAGCGTGGGACAAGCGCGATCCGGCCTTGCCATATAAAAATCCGTACGAGGCGCTGATCATGGCTTCCATTGTGGAAAAGGAAACGGGACAAAAGTCCGAGCGCGCCATGATCGCCGGCGTCTTCGTCAACCGCCTGAAGACGGGCATGCTGCTGCAGACGGACCCCACCGTGATCTATGGCATGGGCGACAATTACCAGGGCAAGATCCGCAAACGCGACCTGGAAGCGGACACCCCGTACAATACCTACACGCGCGGCGGCCTGCCGCCCACGCCGATCGCCCTGGCCGGCGCGCAATCGCTGACGGCGGCGCTGGCGCCGGCCCGCACGCAGGCGCTGTATTTTGTGGCGCGCGGCGACGGCACCAGCCAGTTCTCGGCCAACTTGCCCGACCATAACCGCGCCGTGAACCAGTATCAGCGTTAACCCATCATCAGAGAACAAGAAGTTTCATGACTCAACACTATCAACCGCGTTTCATCACCTTTGAAGGCATCGATGGCGCGTTATATGTGCTTGCTCAGTGATGTAAACTTGTTGCGCTTATCTGTGTTTGTGCTACAGTGGAAACCTTGATACGGGTTGAACACTGGAGATCGAATATGCCTGGATGCATGATTGTCTGTGATGGAGGGAACGGTGCGGGGAAGAGCACTGTGCTGAAGGCAATCGAGGTTCACCTGAAAGATTTGGGGTTGGACCCTGTTATGACCCGCGAGCCAGGTGGAACGCCTATCGGAGAACGCATTCGCGACATTCTCCTTGATCGCGGCGCGGCAGAAATGTGCGATGTCACTGAGCTGATGCTGTTCGGGGCCGCGCGCGCTCAGCACCTTCAGCAGAAGATTCTTCCAGCAATCGGTGCCGGTAAAATTGTTGTGTCGGACAGATTCAACTCAGCGACCGTTAGCTTTCAACACTATGCGCGTGGAATTTCATTCGATGTTATTTCTCAGTTGAATGAAATCGCAATCGGTGACTTTAAACCCAACATTACCATTATCCTCGACCTCGATCCCGCTATCGGATTAGATCGGGTTGCGTCTCGTGGCAGCGAACTAGATCGCCTGGAAAAAGAGAAAATCGATTTCCTTGAGAAGGCCAGACACGGTTATCTGGAACAAGCGAAGCTTGACCCAGGTCATTTCGTTGTTATCGATGCATCTCAGTCTCTCGATGTTGTGGTTCAAGAAGCGATCGCAATAGTGGATCGCACCCTTAAGAATAGGAACAACTAGTCGTGCCTGATTAACTGCGCGTTTCCTTCGAGGTCTGGCTATGTCGTTTCGAACCGTAGTAGCGGCTGTAAGCAAAGTTCAGTGCAGCGATGGGAAAATCGTACCGTGTAATTATTTACAGCACCCACGGTTTTCTCTAACGTGTGGCTTTTGTGCTGGGCTGCATTATGTGTTTGTGCGCTATGGAAGCGATGTATCTTTCGCGCGAGTCTATTCATTGCGTACGGCAATCAATCTACTATTGAATTTTATCGTTGATTTTGAGATACGCAATCCCAAACCATTGCATTTGACGGAACTGTCGCAATTTGGAGTCGAGCTATTTCGTGGTTTTGATTTTTTTATCAAAAAAAATGGTGGACCGCTAGACTCCGCCTCGCGGCTCAAAACTGCTATCAAGATGGTGGGGCAGAGGCATGATGAGGGAATGCCTTTGCTGACATTACCTGTTTTAGATCAACCGCGATCAGTTCCAAACGAACCACTAACCGAGTCGTGCTTTAATGAGCTAGAGACTTCTCTTCGTACGCATATAGTCAAACTATATGAGAAGCTTGAATTCAGAAAAGTTGTTGAGGCCGCAACGCCTTACACCATCGAGGAGGTGAATGCTATTGCATCCATCCAAAAATGGATTCCGAATTTCGAGAGATGCTTACGTACTCTTTCTTTGCACGGTCATCCGTTTTCGGTGAGTATATCAGAAGCGATCGATGCACCGAAGAGAGATTTTAAAATAGATGTTCTCGCTGCAATCTACGGCGCATTTCGAGTATCGCCAAGAGATTACGGCATTGAGCGCCCTTTTTTTGATGAGCTTCTATCGAAATATTACCCATCTGCGATGGATCAAACGGCAATCTGCCTGTTTCTAATGCTCCAAACTGGGTGGAATAAAGAGACCGTTATAGCGATCGATGGTGAAAACTTCAAGCATATACTGACCGGTGCTTTTGACACAAATACTGTCCTTATTGTCTCCGAAAAAAATAAGTCTCAAGGGAATGGTAAGCCATTTTCAGCGCCTAAGACTTTCTTTGCACCTAGCAACAAGGCAGATAAATTTTCAGCTTACTCTCTCGTTAAATTAGCCAAGTCACTGTCATTGCCGTTATCTGGGTTGCCGCTGGAATGTGATGCCAAGCAACATCGTGACAATTTCAATCCGCTATTCATCTGTATCCGTGGCTATCGCACCATGTTCGTCAACGACAAGGGCGTTCGTTCGGGCAGATTCCTTTCCATCGGTAGCAAGTATCCATGGGAAAGCGGTATTGCTGATTTTCTCAAGCGATATCCGATATTTGAGAACGGCAAGCGCCTCGAAACTGCCGGCGAGTTGACAGATCGTTTGCGACCGACATGGATACGTTTCCATCGCGATAAGCTTGATAAGCCATTGAGCTTAGTCGCGCTGCAACAAGGACATGCGTCAATTGAGACGACGGATGTGCACTACGATAATTCTGGGGTCGCACGTCAAGGTCGTAGAGAACGGTTGCGCGAGGAACTTGAAATCGTTGTACAAGCGTTACGTGAGCGCCGTTTCAAAGGGATGCTTGGCAGGAGGTCTGACGCTTCGATAGATATGTCGACTTGGCGCATATTTACAATCCCGGGACACGAGCGCGCATTATGGGGTTGCTCCGATTCTTTGAGGCCCGACTGGCCTGGCGCCGCCCATCGTGTTCCCGAGGGGCAGCGATGCACCGAGATCTCACAATGTCTTTTTTGTAGCCGTGTTGGCATATTTGAAGATTCACTCCCGTATCTGATGAGCCGGGAATCACGTATTCAAGTTGAACTAACAGACTATCAAGAGCCAGAGCTTGATGCGCCACTTCAAGATGAATTGAAGATTATTGAGTATATCCTTGAAGTCTGGGGTGACGAGCGAGCTTTAAAACTTGCCGCGCGATATCTTCGTGCACACCCCAATCTTCTGCCGGCCAGTATGCGGGAGCTTTCTACTCTAGTGGAGGATTGACCATGATAGATATCGGCAAGACAAAAGAGTCGCAGGATTCTGATCGCCTTTGGATCGATGAGCTTGAGCAAGAAACTAATGATGCTGCGCAATTCGAGTTTGAAAGTATGCAGGAGTTGTTAGATGTTGGATCACATCCAATATCTCCGCTCTTGGCTCGCATAAACTCGTCACCTACACTAGATTTTCCGGTAAGCGACTATTCTATTTATCTTCAAAATCGCTGGATACTTTCTAGTCCTGATAACTCGACCGAAATTTCGGTGCTCTTCAATAATAAAGTAGAAGGGGGAGATGAACTTGCGAAGATGTTGACTTTCTTTTTGCTTCCACAATTTCATCCGCTGGGAACAATCAGGAGTTATGTTTCGACAAAAACTTACGCCTGGGCATATAGTTTGCTGGAGGCGCATCTTTTTATCCCCAATTGTCTTGAAGTTACGACTGAGAGTATCTCGTTGATAACTGGGAGAATGCTCAATGAGGCTCTCGACCGTGCCAAAAATATCGGGAATGCTCGTCAATATTTTCTACTATTTTTTATAATTATGTTTTGGCACATGTTGTCGGCCAACGGCCTGATTCCAAAAAGCCATGTACTTTCTGTGTCTGCGAGATTGATCGACACCTCAGATCGAAAAAAAGATATTCAAAATTGCATTGCTAGATACTATAAAGGGTGGAAGTCGCTTTCTGAACAAGAGCTGGCTAGAGTAATCAATCACTCATTTTTTTGGACCGAGACTGTTATGCCACAGTTGCTGGAAATGAGTGCTGTGTTTGATGGTTCTGCCCGACTGCAGGAAAAAAATAAGGAATATCGTTGGGAATGGCTGCACAAGTTGTTTGATCGGAATGATGTTGGTAAGGGGTGGGCATACTCTTATAAGTTAGCTTTAGATAAGATTAAGGATGCTCTGCTGGTATTAGTCGGTTTGGTTATGGGCCTCAGGAAGAGTGAATTATCAGAGTTAAAATTTGAAAATTTAATTTCTGGATCAGATGGAACTTATTCTCTTTTGGTAACTCGTTTTAAGACGAGTTTAGATCCCAATTTTTCGGGGGAAACAGAAGCTCTACCGATTCCAGTCTTTTTAGCTATTGCTATTCAAGACTTCGAAAGCCTCAGAAAATTCGATGGGAACTATGGACGTGGTTACATATTCGAGCAAATGGCGAATTCTAGGCGAACTACTTTTTTAGACCGATCTGTGGGGAAGGCGCTTGCCAAGCTGGGCCGCGAGCTAGGTATCGAGAGTCTCCATCCTCATCGCCTTCGCAAAACGATTGCTGAAATTTTAATCAATCGCTCGGAGCGAAATATTGATTTAATCCGCATGCTTTTCGGTCATCGGAGTTATAAGATGACGTTAAGATATATTGCTAGAAATCCGTATTTGGTACAATCAATCGCAACTACGATGGAAGTACACTATGCAGAAGATTTTGTTGATATCATTAATTCTGTGCGAGATGGTCATTACTCCGGAAGTGTTGGCGATCGTATCACTGCGCTAGCTTTAGCGAGACCTGAGCTATTCACAGGACAATTGCTAAGAATGACTGTTTTTAATTATATCTCCTATTTGCTAGCCGCTGGCGAACCTGTTTATATAAAAAGAACTGCAGTTGGTCAATATTGTTTGAGTATGGAAAATTATACTGAAAAGGATTTGCCGCCGTGTCTTGCTAATAAGGTAGAAGGTAATGATTTCACTTTGCCCGATCCAAGTAATTGTAGCCTGGAATGTAAAAATCTACTTGTACTTGAAGGTGCTATAAAATCACTTGAGCAAAATATTATTTTTTACTCAAATTTATTGAATGATGTTGAGAAAAAATTATCTCGAAATATGTTGATGTCGAAAATTGAGGTGAATGCGCGTCATTTAAAAAATCTGAATTCTAATTCAAAAATTTTAGCTATCGCCTCGGATATGGGGGTTGTAGCATAATGAGTCAAAGTGCAACGCGGGAACGTATTATTCAAGTCATCGTTCAGCATTATTCGACGGGTGGAAAAAGAAAGCTTAGGGTCGAAGATGCAGCATTATTAGCCGGAATTTCTCGGCAAGCCTTAAGTAGGAATTATCATGAACTAATAGTTTATATACAAGGAAAAAGTCCATTCACGGATTTGCTGCGTTCAGACACAGAAAATCTTGTTGATCTTTTGGCGGCAAGCCAGTATAGAGTAATCGACCTAGAAAAAACTCTGGAAAATTTGAAGAATTCGCAGCACGAATCATTTGAAAAAATGAAAGCGAGTTACATAACCAGTTTAATGAATTCTGATATTTCATTGAGAAACAGTCAGGAGGTCAGAAGTACACTTGAGAAACAAAGCTTGCACAATGAGAAATTAATAAAAGATATTCATCGACTGCAGATTGAACTCACGGCGGAGAAGAGCAGGAAGCTTTCCCAAGGAAGCGAAGTTTCCAAAACTATTTGGATGGAACCCGATTTGGAATCGGTGTTTAAAATCTTTTTTTCTTCAGGTGATCAAGAATTATTCGAGGAAAAGAAAGATTTTGAAATCGAACGTCTTGCTGAAAAATTGTCGAAGGTTTGTACCGCCTCAGCGTGTAATGTGACTCTTTTTATTGATCGTTATTTAATGAATTTTGAAAATATCATGAGTTTTGTACCTATTACAAAGTCGGGTATTTCAGTCGCTGTGAGATTGCCATTATTTAATCCGTTGGAAATTAAGATGTTCGCAAAGAAGATTTCTAAAGCAGTGGCAATATCGATTATTGTACCGGTATGCGAGGTCGATTCCATAATTAAAGCCCAGAGGAAATTCCGCTTTAGATCCACTCCTGAAATTGAGTTTTTGGCTGCTGATATGATGAGTTATCCGAAAATTAGTGATGGATATTCTTCGGTTACTTTTTATAGAGTCAATCAAGGAGATTGATTATGATCGAATTTCAGCGTGAGGTTTTTGATTACAATAGTCAAGAGACCGGACGGAATATGCGCCATCATATTTTGACTGCTCATACAAGAACAAATATAATTTTACTTAGTTATCCAAATTTGTTTTTACATGATCATGCGACCTCTTCTATAGAAACTTCTAACCGCTATTCTTCGGTTTTACTAATGTTTTATCGATATTTATCTATTTCTGAAAAATTTAAAAATATTGATGTAAGTAATTATCATGCGATTGTTGATAATAGAGATATAAAGCGATGGCAAGTTCAGAGGCAGATTGAACGAGTTCGCAGCCAAAATGCAAGTCCGACCTCCAACACAATTTTTGAGGATGCGAAGTTATTGTTGGTTTTTTTTAATTGGATAAATAAATCAGGTTATATAACTTGCGTTAAAATTAATATTAAAAGCTGGGCTGCAAATTTTAAAAGCGAAAAAATGTTAAATTATGTTCGCCAGAAATCTGGGCTGCGGATTGATTCTAAAAATATAGAAGTCCTTGATAAGGAGAAAAGGCAACAATCTAGAAAATCCCTTATAACAGATGCTGAAATAAAAGCTTTAATATTGTCTTTTAATGATCCGGTTTATTCAGTGATGTTTAAGTTGGCGCTTGGCACAGCTATGCGGCCTATGGATTTATGTAAATTCCCCTATATCGGGAATGGACCAAATCAGCACATTCTACCGTACTCGGAAATGAGGAGCGAGGGGGCAGTAGTTTCTTATCTTGTCACTGAAAGTAAAGGCAAAAAAGATAGAGAAATAAAAATAAACCGTGCTGATCTAAAGGTTTTGGAAGATCAATATATTCGACCATTTTATAATGAGCGTGCACGGAAATATGAAAAGAAGTATGGGAGGAATTGTCCTCCTTCTATACTATTTTTGACCGTGCACGGTGAGCCGGTGACATCGAATAAAGTATCTTCGCGAACTGGTGCAGCAAAGGAAAGGGCGATCCGGAACTTTCCAGAATTTCGGCGATCCATCACTTTTTACGATGCTCGGCATTGGTGGCCAACAATGTATATTTTGAAATTTTTCGGAGATAAATTGCTCACTCAATCTGCCGACGCCTTATACCTCGCCGCTGGAGAAATCTTGGTGAAGCAAATGGGGCACGAGGATTTGTCGACCACATATAAATACTATGTTGACATGGCCAGGCTTCTCATGTTGGCACATGACGGACACGTGCATGAGTTAGTTACAGACCCCGATCAGACGGTAGAGGAGTTCGTCGAAAAAATGGGCGCGCATTAGCCCATAGCTTCTGTGTCGCAAATTCTTGGGTATTAGCCGGATAACGACGAGCTCTAATGGATACACTGCCACTCTCCCGAGGTCGCTCTGTTGCGTGATGTAGTGATTCGAGCGCTGGCAGTTTCGTAAAACCAGTCTCAAACCTCGTTACATTGTGTGACGATTGGCGGGGCAATATTCCGTAAAATCAAGAGGTGATAACAAGCGTGCAAGAGCTGTGCAGTTCTGGCCTGATACTTCTATGAAGATGCAAATACATGTGGACTGACATTGAGACAAAAACGGATTTGCTTAATTTTCGGGTGGTCGCAGATACGGCCGCGCAGCTGATTAGAGACGCGGGCGGTCAACCTCTCTCTATTGGTGTCTCGGGAAACTGGGGCGTCGGCAAGTCTTCCCTCGTAAAGATGATTGGCGAGTCTTTGAAAACGCCCCTTGAGCAGCAGCACAAGTATGTTTTTTTGGAGTTCAACGCTTGGTTATATCAAGGATATGACGACGCCCGCATGGCCCTGTTGCAAGCCGTTTCCGACAAATTGTCGGATGAGGCGAAGCAAAACGATACTATCCTCGGGAAGATAAGGAAGTTCGCTAAGCGGATAAAGTGGCTCCGGGTTGGCACTTTGGTTGCGCCGGCTGCGGCGGGGGCGTTCATGGGCGGTACCGTCGCGGGCCCAGTGGGGGCTGTTATCGGGGCGGTTGGCGGACTATTCCAAAGCGGCGGAATGCCAGATGCCGAGGCGTTAGGTAAAGTCAAAGAGGCGTATGTGGAGTTGCAGCCAGATCTGAAAGAGCTAATTGCGGAAAAAGAGCATAGCTCTCTCCCACAGGAAATCGAAGCTCTCCGGAAAGCATTTGCTGAAATTCTATCCGATCTGCAGGTCACTTTGGTCGTACTCGTTGACGACTTGGACCGGTGCCTGCCCAACACCGCTATTTCCACTCTGGAGGCTATGAGGCTGCTGCTATTCGTCCCGCGCACAGCTTTCATTATTGCGGCCGACGAGCAAATGATTAGAGGTGCCGTTCGTTCTCACTTTGGCGCTGCAGATATCGGTGATGAACTAGTTACCAGTTACTTTGATAAGCTTATACAGATTCCATTACGAGTGCCGCGTTTGGGGGTCAACGAAGTTAAAGCGTACGTCATTCTCTTGCTAGCTGAGCTTGCAGAAAGGCGAGGGCGGATTACTTTGCAGGAGCGGGCGCAGGCGCAGGCGGCTATTCTTGACGCAGTACGTAAATCTTGGTCAGGGGCGCTGACCCGCCAGTTTCTGCACAGTGTGTTCGCATCGTTCTCTGATGTGCTTTCGATGGAGGTCGATATGGCCGATCAGTTGTCGGGAATTCTAACGACAGCTGAGCAAATTTCCGGTAATCCTCGGCTCATCAAACGTTTCCTGAATAGCTTACTTATCCGAGAGTCCATCGCGAAAGCTCAAGGTATGTCTATCGGTTTTGAAGAGCTAGTTAAATTGCAGTTATTTGAGCGCTGCGCATCCCCTGGTGCTTTTGACTATCTCGTCAAGTGCGTTAACGAAAGTGAGGGCGGTAAACTTCCGATGCTTGGCGCGATCGAATCCGCGCTTAGCAAAGAAGAAGAAATCAAATTGCCTGACAAGATATGGGACACACCGTTCATCATCGACTGGCTTAAGCTTTCGCCGCCATTGGCGGCGGTTGACTTACGTCCACTTCTGCATTTGAGTCGCGATAGAAAAATGACCCTCGCGAACTTTGATGAGCTGTCTATCAACGGAAGAAAAATGCTCGACGCCTTGCTAGAGGCAGATCGACTGATGACTCCTTTAGTCACCCAACTCCAATCGTTAGGTGAAACAGAATCGGAGGCTATCCTAGCCCGATTAATGCGGCGGGCACGTTCTGATCAATGGACGCTTGCGTCGCTGGTCCGCTGTTTAAACGTTCTATCAGCGCACCCCCCATTAGCACCTCGTTTTATCGCGTTGCTCACTGAAATGCCCGCCAATATGCGTCAGGCCGCTCTGGTGCCGCAGTTGCGTAAATTTAGTTGGGCAAAGCAACTGCTAGCTGACTGGGCGTCTGATTCTGACTCTCCAAGCCCATTAAGAAAAGCTCTATCAGCGCTCGCGGAGAAAAAATAATATGGGTACCTCTACTTCAAGCAGTGGACCGGGACCGGGAGTATCGTTTGATCCACCATGGTTAGATCAAATTGGCGGAGGCGAAAGTGATTCTCCTGCTACTCCAACAGATGGCGCGAAGCCCGATGGCACGGCAGTCCCAGTCGCGGCTCAGGGAAGCGCACCGCCGAGGCGGTTTGTCGGCGCAAGACGAGAGCTGAAGAGGTTCGCCAACACTGGTGATCGACACGCGCTCTCGCGCGCTGCCGGCCATTACTCGAAGAGTGGCATGGGCGGAGCCAAGAACGTTGCGGCCAGGATGCGCATGTCGACACGTTCGGCGACTGGTTTAGTTGGGCTGTTACAAGCAGCAAGGGATGGCACAAATCCTGAGGTCAATCGTTGGGTCAGTGATCTGAGTGCTGGCAGTCCCAATGTCCAGGACGTGATTCACGAAATTATTCGTCAGGTGACAAGTGGTGGCGGGAGCGTGGATGAAGAGGCTTGTAACGACTCGATGGCGCAAGCAATGGCGGAGCTATTAGAAAATAACCCGGACGTAGAACTGCTTAGCATGGACAATGCTGATATCTGGGTGCTTGTCGAATTATTCCTGTCAAATGAGGCATGTAGCAGAATGCATCTAGACATCGGGCAGCTTTTCGAGAGCTCGAATTTGCCTCCGAGGCAGGCAGTCCAACGCGTGAACGAAATGAGGGATTTCCTTAAATCAGAAATTGGTGCTCAACTTGAGACCCTACGCGCCGCTCAGCCGGATCCGACTCCCACAGAACTTGAAAAATTGATGCGTGATGCGTTGAAACTGACATTTACCGTCTACGAAGGAGAGGTATGAGCAAAGTTGTGTGTGCCCCTCAGGACTTGCTACCAGCCGTTTTCGTACCCGGAACGCGTTACTTTTCCTTGTTCTCGAATTCGGGTAAACCGTGCGTTGGATCGATCGCACCGGGCTGGCGAACGGTCATTCAGAAAGAAGGGTTGCTCCCTTCTGTTGTGGTTTGGGATTTCGTTACCATTGCGTTGGCGGTCGCCGCCGCTGACTTAGCCTGCCCGCGTTCGGGGAGTGCCGACGGATGGACGAGAGTCATCGAGCTTCAAGTCAATGTGTATGACCCCGCGCCTTGGCTTGGTCAACGTGAAGAGTTACAACTGGCGTTGCGGTTTTTGACAGGGGACTTTTGGACGCTAAATATTTTACCTGGCGGCGATGCAGCGCCAATCACGACCGCCCCTATGACACGGGATGCTGATTGTATTTCGCTTCTATCGGGTGGAGTAGACAGTCTGGTCGGAGCGATTGATTTGCATGGGCAAAAGCGAAAGCCAATCTACGTTTCTCAGACCGCAAAAGGTGATAAGGTAACTCAACAGCAGTACGCAGCGGCTCTCCATGCCGCTCACCTCCATTTCCAATGGAATCATAGGATTAAACATACGGCGGAATTTGAGCGGTCTACACGAGGCCGCTCAATCGTCTTCTTCGCGTTTGCGGCGTTGGCGACTAGCGCCTTGGACTCTGCAAGCGGGCCAGCTGAGATCTATGTGCCGGAAAACGGATTTATTAGCTTAAATGTGGCGCTAAATTCGGGCCGACTGGGTAGCTTCAGCACTAAAACTACCCACCCAGTGTTTATGAGCCGAATGCAGGCAATTTGGAATGCTGTCGGTATCTCCGCTGTCTTGAAACTGCCTTATCAATTCAAAACAAAAGGGGAAATGCTGGTGGATTGTGTGGACCCAGGCATGCTAGAGCAGTTAATCGGAAGGTCGACCAGTTGTGGTAGGTTTGGTTACTATGGGTATAAGCACTGCGGGCGATGTGTGCCATGCCAGGTTCGACGGGCGGCTTTTATTCGTGCAGAGATTGACGACTCTACAGCTGACTACGTGTTCCCATCGTTAGGAAAGCTCAGTTCGGCGAGGGAGAAAGGAGCAAATGATATTAATGCGGTCGCATCTGCTGTGATACGTTGCCAAGACGATGGCGTAGAACGGTTCGTTGGCGGCGCGTTGAGCTTTTCTAGTTCTGCTGACCGCGCGAATTACGAGGGTGTGGTGTCACGTGGCCTCAAGGAATTGGGCGTACTTCTGAAGCGGCACGGAGCTTTATAGTGGACCTGCATTCACACTTGGATCTATATCCCGATGCAATGGGTATCCTTGCTGAAGTTAATCGCAGAAATTCGTTTACCTTAGTTGTCACCACGAGCCCTCGTGCGTGGGTTGGCACCTCTAAGGTGTTTTCTGGGCACCGTAATATTCACGTTGCACTCGGGTTGCATCCTGAGATCGTGGACCGCAAAGCATCGGAAAAATCGCTTTTACTTTCGCTGGTCGAGCATGCTCCATTTATTGGTGAAATAGGGCTAGATGGTTCACCAAGGTTTAGAAAAACATTGCTATTGCAAGAAGAGATTTTTGCAGCCGTCGTTGCCCGTTGTGAGCAGGTCGGCGGGAAAATTATGAGTATTCACTCGCGCGGCGCTGTCGGCCGCGTGCTTGATATTCTTGAACGTCACCCACTTGCGGGGCAAGCTGTCTTGCATTGGTTTTCAGGGACTGAAAAGCAATTGCTGCGGGCAATTTCTTTGGGGTGTTGGTTCAGTGTTGGCCCTGCAATGCTGCAAGGTTTGAAAGGTCAGGAGCTCTTTCAAGGAATGCCTATGGATCGAGTTCTGCCCGAGACGGATGGTCCATTTGCACAAGTGGCTGGCCGAAGCTTACAGCCGTGGGATGCGGTATCAATTGCAAACTATGTTTCCAGGATATGGCATATGCGGCCCGAGCAAGTGCTTATACAATGGAACCATAATCTTTCGCGCTTGCTGCAAATGAATTCAAACCATCGGTTTTAACGATTGCGTCTGCTTAGCTACTCGCAGAATTGATCACCCTGATCGGGCGGGGTGGCGATGATTCCGCATTTACGTGATGTAGATGGGCTTCCGGCGCCCAAACCCAATGTCAACTTATCTTTAACAACGTTCACCAAGGCATTGAGTTGGAAATCGGCCAATGCCAACACATGCGCCGCCCCACGATGTGGCTATGGTGGTGTTGCATTGCAGTGGTTGCCATTCGGACCTGCGCCCCACGCACAATGATTGGGAATCGAGTTACCATCGGTCCGTCGCGAGACATGAAGACGTTGTCCGCGTGCGAGCGAACTCAGTCGTAGATGCCGGTTGTCGCGAAACGTTCCCGATAGAGCTTTGGTGTTATTCCCAGTTTCTTAAAAAATACGCGGCGCATGTGTGCCTCATCGGTGAAACCGGCGCGTGCCGCCACAGTCTTCAGTGATAACGTAAGTTCCGCCAGTAATGAGGTCGCACCTTCGAACCGGCAACGTTCGATAAATTCTTGTGTGCTCATGCCGACCTCTTGTTGAAACACGCGCGTAAAGTGACGCTCGCTCATCATTGCTTTCTGTGCGAGCTGTGCGACTGAAAGCTTTTCTTGCAGATTGTCCAGAATCCAATTTTGTAGCTCGCGTATATTTGGCCGGTTAGTACGCTCATTAAGCAGATGTGCGCTGAATTGCGATTGGCCGCCTGGTCGCTTCAGGAAGACCACCATCTCTGTGGCCACCTCCAGCGCGAGATCCCGACCGAAATCTTCTTCCACTAGCGCAAGTGCCAAATCAATGCCTGCTGTTACGCCGGCAGAAGTCCAGACATTGTCAGCCCGGATGAAGATGGCGTCTGCCTCTACCTGAATGGCAGGGAAGTCCGCTTGCAAGCGATCAGCAACACCCCAATGTGTGGTCGCTCGTTTTCCATCAAGCACACCAGCAGAGGCGAGGAAGAATGCGCCAGAGCATAAAGAGGTCAGGCGCTTGATGCGAGGGGCAACCGCAGCGACCCAATCGATGATCGCTGCGCTTTCGATCAGCGCTTCATGAATGTGGCGGGCACCAACAATGATTGCGTTGTCCGGTAAGGCGAGGGTGCTTAGTGCCTTAGTAGCATCCAGGGACATCAATGTATCGGAACGTATTTGGCCAACCTTGCAGGAGGCCACACGTACATCGTAACCCGGTGCTTTGCCGCGCCGCTGCAGGTGCAGATTCGCGTATTCAAACACCGACATTGGACCGATCGCTTCGACCGCCTTGAAACCAGGGTACACGATGATGTCGACGGTCTTTGCTGCGGTTGACGGTTCAGATTTCATAAGCTAGTGGGACAGTCATTCTGGAAAATCCGGTCATTATGGCACCATTTTCGGCCATTATCTTTGTGCTCCCGCCGTCTGACGTGCGAACGCTTGCACAATGACCAGGCGTTAATTCACATACCTTTAAGGGAGCACGTCTATGAAAACCAAAGCAGCTGTTGCGTGGCGCGCCGGTGCGCCGCTGACTATCGAGGAAGTTGATCTGGCAGGACCACGCGAGGGCGAGGTGCTGATCGAACTGAAAGCCACCGGCATTTGCCATACCGATTACTACACGCTGTCCGGCGCCGATCCGGAAGGTCTGTTCCCGGCGATTCTCGGCCACGAGGGCGCCGGCATCGTGGTCGACGTCGGTCCTGGCGTCAAGACCCTGAAGAAAGACGACCACGTCATTCCGCTGTACACGCCTGAATGCCGCCAGTGCAAATTCTGCCTTTCGCAGAAGACTAACCTGTGCCAGGCGATCCGCTCGACGCAAGGCCGTGGCCTGATGCCGGATGCCACCAGCCGCTTCTCGCTTGACGGCAAGCCGCTGTTCCATTACATGGGCACCTCGACCTTCTCCAACTACATCGTGGTGCCGGAAATCGCTCTGGCGAAGATTCGCGAAGACGCGCCGTTCGACAAGGTTTGCTACATCGGTTGCGGCGTCACCACCGGCGTTGGCGCGGTGCTGTTCTCGGCCAAGGTGGAGGCGGGCGCCAATGTGGTCGTATTCGGCCTCGGCGGCATCGGCCTGAACGTGATCCAGGCCGCGAAAATGGTCGGTGCAGACAAGATCATCGGCGTCGACATCAATCCGAATCGCCAGGAGATGGCGCGCAAGTTTGGCATGACGCACTTCATCAATCCAAACGAGGTCGAGAACGTGGTGGACGCCATCGTCCAGCTGACCGACGGCGGCGCCGACTACAGTTTCGAGTGCGTCGGCAACACCACGCTGATGCGCCAGGCTCTGGAATGCACGCACAAGGGCTGGGGCAAGTCGTTCATCATCGGCGTAGCTGCCGCCGGCCAGGAAATCTCGACCCGTCCGTTCCAGCTGGTCACCGGCCGTGAGTGGCGCGGTTCGGCCTTTGGCGGCGCGCGCGGCCGCACCGACGTACCGAAAATCGTCGACTGGTACATGGAAGGCAAGCTGAATATCGACGATCTGATCACGCACCGCCTGCCGCTGGAACGTATCAACGAAGGTTTCGACCTGATGAAGAGCGGCGAGTCGATCCGTTCGGTAGTGCTGTACTAAGGCAATGGCGATGCTAGAGCTCATCAGTGAACACGCCTGCTTCGGCGGCGTGCAACGCTATTACCGGCATCAGTCCACGGCGATCGGCTTGCCGATGCGCTTTGGTGTGTTTCTGCCGGCGCAGGCGAGTAGCGCCAAAGTCCCGGCACTGTTTTGCCTGGCGGGACTGACCTGCAACGAAGAGACCTTCGCCACTAAGGCCGGCGCTCAGCGTCAAGCCGCAGCGCTGGGCCTGATGTTGATTACTCCCGACACCAGTCCGCGTGACGCGGCGGTGCCAGGAGAGGCCGACAGCTGGGACTTGGGCATCGGCGCGGGCTTCTACGTCGACGCCACCGAGGCGCCATGGCACCCCCATTACCGCATGTACAGCTATCTGCTGGAACTGCGCGAATTAATCATCGCGCAATTGCCAGCGGCGGACGACCGTATTGGCATCATGGGGCACTCAATGGGCGGGCACGGCGCGCTGGTTCTGGCGTTGCGCAATCAGGATCGGTTCAAGTCGGTGTCCGCACTGGCGCCGATCAGCGCACCCGGTCGTTGCCCATGGGGCGAGAAGGCGTTTTCCGCTTACTTGGGGCCGGTTTCTGCAGCTTGGGATGCCTACGATGCCAGTGCATTGATGTCTACGCTACACCGGCCATTCCCGGGCGGGATTCTGATCGACCAAGGACTGTCCGACAAGTTCTTGCCTGATCAATTGTTCCCGGAAATGTTTGAAGCGGCCTGCGCCGCCGCCGACCAGCCGCTGACGCTACGTCGTCACACCGGCTACGACCACGGCTATTACTTCATCGCTACGGTCATTGACGATCATCTGAAGTTTCACCACGCAGCATTGATTTCTTAAGGAGTAACACCATGAGTACCGAGTTCAATATCCATCCGGCCATCGGCCAGAAACGTCCGGCTGCAGCAGCCGATTTCACCGGCGGTAGACTGCTGTGTAACTGCGCCACCGACAAGGTCGAAGTCAGCATCGACAGCCAGACCGCCCACAACCACGCCTGCGGCTGCACCAAGTGCTGGAAACCGGAAGGTGCGCTGTTCGCGCAGATCGCCGTGGTCTCGCGCGACAAGGTCAGCGTGACCGCTCACGCTGAAAAGCTGAGCGTGGTCGATGCCAATGCCACCATCCGCCGCCATGCGTGCAAGGCGTGCGGCGTGCACATGTACGGTCGTATCGAGAACGAGGCCCATGCCTTCTACGGCCTGGACTTTGTGCACACCGAACTGTCTCCGCAGAGCGGTTGGTCGCCGGTGCAGTTTGCCGCGTTCGTGTCCTCGATCATCGAGTCTGGCACCAACCCGTCCGACATGGCCGCCGTGCGCGCCGAGCTGGGCAAGCTGGGTCTGCCTTACTACGATTGCCTGTCGCCTGCCCTGATGGACGCTTTGGCCGCACACGCTGCCAAAGCCAGCGGCGTGCTGCAATAAATGCCGAACGCGCTGAACGTGGCGCTCACTTGAGTTGAAGAGATCATCACATGGACGCTACGCTCCGCGCAATTCTGCTGACTACGACCCTTTCCGGCGTGGTCAGTATTTCGGCTGCCGCTTTTCTGTCATTCGGGCTTCTGGCCCGCATGGCGGAGCGCATGGTCAGCCTTTCTGTCGGCATCATGCTGTCGACCTCATTACTGCATGCAATGCCTGAAGCGCTGGAGTCGACAGCATCAGCGGAAAGCCTGTTCGCCACATTGCTGGCGGGCCTGCTTGCGTTCTTTGTGCTGGAAAAACTAAGCATTTTGCATGATGGCCCTTCCAGCGCTGACCATCAGCACGGCCACCATCATGGCGGAAAGCGCAGTGCATGGATGGTCCTGGCCGGTGACGGGCTGCATAATTTTACCGACGGTATCATGATCGCTGCTGCTTTCCTGGCCGATCCCGCGCTTGGCATTTTGACCGGCATGGCGATCGTTGCGCATGAACTGCCGCAGGAAGTGGGCGACTTCGTTGTGTTGCTCAATTCGGGCTATACACGTGCCCGTGCCTATTTGTTGAACCTGCTGTGTAGTCTGATGGCCTTGATCGGCGGTGTACTCGGCTACTTTATGTTGGATAAAGCCAGTAACCTGGTTCCCTATGTGCTGACGTTTGCCTCCGCAGGTTTTCTTTATGTCGCGATCAGCCACTTGATGCCGCAACTGCAGCGCAAGGATACATTGCGCGACAGCCTGCCTCAGGTAGGACTGATCGCCATCGGCATACTGGTCGTCGTGCTGATCCTTGATTGATCAGTTGAATGTCATAGTTGCCTTGCCGTGCGCGTCCAGTGTCATCTCGGTCAGGCGCTGTTTGTAGCGCACTTTAATAATCTGGCCAGCCTTGCCGCGCAGTTGCAAGCGTTTAAGCTTGCTTCGAGACCAGTCCACGTCCAGCTCCACGCCGCCGCGTGCGCGGACCCCGTGCAGCGCGCCTTCCGGCCATGCCTTAGGCAGGGCCGCCAGCACATGGATTTCACCGCCCCATGATTGAACCAGCATTTCCAGAATTGCCGCTGTACCGCCAAAATTGCCATCGATCTGGAAGGGTGGGTGGGCGTCGAACATATTCGGGTAGGTACGCTCCGGCCCGAGCAAGCCTTGCAGGATGGTATAGGCCCGCTCGCCTTCGCCCATCCTGGTCCATAGCGCCAGTCGCCACGCTGTTGCCCAGCCGGTAGATTTGTCGCCTCGCGTGTTAAGCGTTACCTTGGCTGCGGCGATCAGCTCCGGTGTGTCACGCACATTGATTTGCTCGCTCGGGTACACACCATAAAGATGTGATACATGCCGATGTTGCTGCTCCGGCGCGCCGGCATCCCAGTCGTCCAGCCATTCCTGCAGCTGGCCTTGGGCGCCGATACGATCGGCCGGCACGCGGGCACGTATGGCGCGCAAGTCAGCGGCGAATGCCGCGTCATGGTCATCCAGTATTTGGTGCGCCTGCAAGGTCCACGTGAAGAGATCACGAATGATCTGGCGATCCATGGCCGGCCCCGCGCAGGTGGCTACTCCCTTGTGGTGTTCATTTTCCGGCGAAATGGACGGCGAGGTCACCAGTCCGCGCCCTTGTGCATCCTCGACCATGGTGTCCATGAAGAACAGGGCGGCTCCTTTTAGTAGCGGATAGATGCGGCGCAAGTAAGCAGGATCGGGGAGATAGTCGTAATGGTCCCACAGCGCCTTACAAAGCCAGGCGCCGCCGCATGGCCACATTCCCCACAGCGCGCCGTCGATCGGCGCCGCCGCCCGCCACAGGTCGGTGTTGTGATGCGCAACCCAGCCACGCGCGCCATAGGACTGTCTGGCGGTGATCGCGCCGGTGACACTGAGGTCCTCCACCATCCGTAGCAGCGGCTCGACACACTCTCCCAGGTTAGCCGATTCCGCAGGCCAGTAGTTCATCTGCGTATTGATGTTAATGGTGTACTTCGAACCCCATGGCGGGTTGTTCCCCTCATTCCAGAGCCCTTGTAGATTCGCAGGCTGGCTTCCAGGGCGCGATGAAGACAGCAGCAAGTAACGGCCGTACTGAACGTAGAGCGCTGCCAACGATGGATCCGCGTGCTGCTCTGCCTCGGCAATGCGCTGGTTTGTTGGGCGCTCATCGGCGACCGTCGGTCCAATACGCAGCGACAGGCGGCGAAACAGTGCCTGATGAGCAGCCACATGATCGCTGCGCAGACGGGAGTAAGATTTGGATGCGGCAGCCTCGCCATGCTTGCGAGCGATTCCTACAGGGTCGCCACTGACATCGTCGTACTTGATGTAGCTGGTTGCCGCCGAAATAATCAGCGTCACATTGGAGGCGCCCCGCACTTCAATGCCGTCTCCGCGCACGACTATCGTGCCATCGCCATCTGCGCGGATGCCTACCGCATAACGCAGCGCTGGGGGAATTCCCGCTACGGCGATGTTGCTCCCTTCTACTAGCAAAGCCCGCTCGCCATCCGCACGGACAGACAGGGACTTCGGACGCTTTTCAGTGTGCGATGATTCGCGATAATCCCACGGAACGGCGGCGCTGCGGTTTGCTTGATTGCCGCCGCTGTAATCGGACAGTCCATAGATCGCGTCTGATGGGTGGCGGTAGGTGAGATCGAAATTCATCATCCCGCCTGTGGCGGACAGGCGCATAACGATCACCTGATCGGGTACGCTGGCAAACACCTCTCGTTTATATTGCACTTTGCCGTGCCGGAAGCGCGTAGAGCAAATGGCCGTATCCAAATCCAGCCAGCGACGATATGCCGTTGCTGCGCCAAGGCCCGTGAACTTCAGAAGCAGATCGCCAGCAGCGCCGTAGGGCATCTGTGTCTTGGGAATGCCCATCATCGAACGTTCGATGAGTTCTGCTGCGTCGGCAAAATGACCGCTGGCGACTAGAGCGCGTACCGGTGGCAATGCAGCGAGCGCTGCAGAATTATTCGGGCTATAGGGACCACCTGCAAACAGGGTATCTTCGTTCAGTTGCAGCCGCTCCTGTGCGATACGGCCAAAGCACATGGCCCCGATACGTCCGTTACCGACTGGCAGCGCCTCAACCCAGGTGCCTGCTGCCTGTTCATACCGTAGGGCGAGATGCTCTTGCCTGCCTCGCGTGGTCGCTTGTACTGCGGCCCTGGCCAACCCCGGGAATGCCGATGCCAGGCCGGCGGATACCATGAAACTGCGTCGTGTCGTTGTCATGTCTCTTATCGTAGTTTTTTCTCCATTCTGGGACGAAGTACCGCTATTCCTCAATTGCGAAATTCGGTAATGGAGAAATGAAATTGACCAGCACTAGATTAATCTGCTTTCATTTTTCCTTGACCATAACGAAACGAGACGGTATCGTATCGTTATGTTGAGTCAATGGAGCGAATGATGGTCAGAACAAAAACGGAAGCGCGGCGGTCGGCTCTGCTGACAGCTGCACGTGACGTATTCCAGGAGGTCGGCTTCGACCAGGCATCCATGGACGTGATTGCCGCCAGGGCAGGGAGCTCAAAGGCGACGCTGTATCGCTACTTCGATTCGAAGGAAACGTTGTTCACCGAGCTGATGCAGAACTCTGCCAACGCGCAGGGCGGCGGGATGATGGCCTTGCTGCACCAGAGTGGTGGTGCGGCGCCCGACATTGAGCTTACTGCTGCCGTTCCAGTGGCCAATCCAATGCTGGACCCCGCTGCAGATGTGCTGCCAACGTTGACCAAATTTGGCGAGTACATCCTATCCGCCTTTCATACCCCCGAGTCGCTCGGCGTGCAGCGCATGGTCATCGCGGCTGCGGTCAATCCGGATATCGGCGCCACGTACTACGAGCAAGGACCGCTGCGCGCCATGCAATATCTCGGGCACTACTTGCAGCAGGTCTGCTCAAGCGGGAAATTGCGCAAGTCCGATGTTCATGTCATGGCCTGTCATTTTTACGGACTTATTGAGTCCGAGGTTCACCAACTTGGTCTGTTCAACGTGATGACCACATTGGAACCTGAGCGTGTGGCTGCAACCGTTGCACGCGCCCTGGACGTTTTTATGCGGGCCTACGGTCCCGATCGCCAACCGTGATTTTTCCACCCCCTGATCAGAAAGAAGGTTGATCTCATGAGTATGCTCTCTCGCTTCACTTCCGTTGTGTTCTTAACGTTGGCCAGCGCATCAGCGTCGACCGCCAGTGCACAGGGGGACGCTGCGGCAGCGCCTAGTTGGGCGCTGGGTGCGGGCGTCAACGTAACCCAGAAGGGCTATCGCGACATTGATCGTGATGTGCTGCCATTGCCGCTGATTTCGTATGAAAGCAAATGGATCAGTGCATCGGTACCGACGTTGGACCTCAAGGCATACAGCGCAGATACTGTATCGCTACGTCTGCGGGCGCGCTATGCCCGCGATGGGTTTGAGGCCAAGGATTCGCCATTCCTGGCCGGCATGGCAGATCGCAAGGGCAGTGTATGGGTTGGTGGCGCTGCACTGTGGCGTCCCGGGTTTGCTAACTTCTCCGCAGAATTGTTAGGCGACGCTGCTGGCCACAGCAAGGGAACGCGAGCCAAGCTACAGCTGGATCGCCGCTTCGCTCTTGGAGCCTTTGGCCTCACGCCCCGGTTGGGAGTGGAATGGCTTGATCGCAAATTCGTCGACTACTACTACGGCGTGCGCGTGGATGAAGTACGTGGGGATCGTGCTTTTTATCAGGGCGATGCCAGCGCCAACATCGAAGCAGGCTTACGCTTCGACTACTCGTTTTCACGCCGTCATAGCGTATTTACCGATGTCCGTGTGACCCGTTTCGGTAACGCAATCAAGGACAGTCCAGTGATGGAAAAATCCGGCCAGACCGGTGTCAGCCTCGGCTACATCTATCGCTTCTGACATGTGGCGCGCGTCCTGCGCGGCACCGCTGTAGTACCCCGTAAATTTACTTCACTAATCTAAGGAGCATTCCTATGAAAGCCCTCCGTACGCCTGTGCTCGTCGCAACGGTATTGTTGACCAGTGCGTGTGCCAGCCGCCCGATTCAATCGCCACCGCCAAGTCCTCCCACCGCAGAACGCAGCGCCAGCGATCCTTGGGAAGGATATAACCGCCGAATCTACAGCGTTAACAGCACGCTCGACAAAGTGCTGATTCGTCCTGTGGCGGTGGCCTATGACTGGGTTACCCCTGCCCCGGTGCAGGCCAGCGTGACCAGGCTCTTCGGCAACCTACGCGAGCCGGTCACGGCAGTCAATCAAGCGCTGCAGATGAGACCGGCGCCAGCGGTGCAATCGCTAGGCCGGTTTGTGGTCAATTCAACGGTAGGCGTTGGCGGGCTGTTTGATCCCGCGACGCGGTTTGGCATGGCGCGCGAGCAGGAAGACTTCGGCCAGACGCTGGCGACTTGGGGCTGGCGCGATTCGCGTTACGTGATCCTGCCGCTGCTAGGCCCACGCACGGTGCGTGACACGGTGGGCATGATCGGCGACCAGCCACTGTCGCCGATCAGTCGCATCGACAGTGCTGGCGTTGCAGATAAGCTGACCTTACTGCAAATGGCGGATGGGCGTGCCCGTGGGCTACAGGTGGACGGCATGCGCGAGCTGGCGTTGGATGAATATGCGGTCGTCCGCGATGCATGGCTCAACCGGCGTGCACAGCAAATAGAGATACATCAGTAAATAGCCGGGGTGGTTAGGGGCGGATGCGCCCCAATTGTCAATCTAGGGGAAATAGTTTGATCGCCAAACAGGTATTTATTAACCCTGAAATCGAAGATATCATTTCTCCATCATTCAACTAAGGAGTAATCATGCAAGCCCAAACCACCCCTGCCAGTTCCATTCGCACCAGCACGGACGATGCCGGTAAATCAGTCCTGCGCGTTGCGCTCGCAGTTACTTTGCTCTTTCACGGCGTCTCGAAACTAATCGGCGGCATTGGCTTTGTCGGCGACATGCTGGCTCAGGTCGGTGCACCGGCCGTCCTGGGTAATCTGGTCTATGTCGGCGAGGTTGTCGCTCCCCTGCTGATACTGGTGGGTGTGTTCACCCGCCCGGCGGCGCTGATCGTTGCCATCAACATGATCGTTGCTATCCTGTTGGTGCACACCAGTCAGTTCTTCACGCTCAACGAGACGGGTGGCTGGGCACTGGAGTTGCAAGGCATGTTCTTCTTCGGCGCTGTCACGGTGGCATTGCTGGGTGCAGGGCGCTTCAGTCTGGGCGGCGCCAGCGGCCGTTTTAACTGACCCCATTCACCCAGGATTTCGACATGGCCAATCTCAACAAATTACCCACCGTATCGTCGTATCACCCCGCCGCCAAATTTCAGCATTGGCTGATGGCGGCCATTTGGATCGGCGCGTGGGTGATTGGCTTCATCGCGGTGCATTTTCGCGATGAACTCAACCCCCACCACCAACTGACGTTCCTGCATAAGGCGATCGCCAGCACCGTGCTGTTCCTGTCAGCGGTGCGCATAGCCTGGCGCATCACACATCCGTTGCCGGCCTTGCCGGCAACGATGTCACCCGCCATGCAGCGCGCGGCTCACTTCGGCCACTACGCGCTATATGCCTTTGCCCTGATTGCGCTGCCGCTGTCGGGATGGATGTGGAGTTCGGTGGCCGACAAGCCGATCATGGTGCTCGGCCTAGTTCAGTTGCCGCCGTTGGTCGGACCGGCGCCGCAATACTACGATCTCGCCAAGCTTGTGCATCAGTTGCTGGCCTGGAGTCTGGGCATGATGGTGCTCGGCCATGCAGCAGCAGCGCTGAAACACCATCTGGTCCATAAGGATGGCGTTTTACTCAGCATGCTGCCCGGACGCGGCCGCAAGGGCTAAATTGCGGCCTCGGTCGCTGGAGCAGCCTGGTCCGAAAAATAGTCGAAGATCAGGCTGCGCAGCCATTGGTTGCCGGGATCCCGGTGGTACTTGGCGTGCCAGAAGACGTTGATGTCGATCGGCGTCTTAACCACCGGATGCTCCACATAACGCAGGTTGAACGGCTTCACACAAGCATGGGCAAAGCGTTCCGGTACGCTGGTAATCATGTCGGTGGTGCTGATGATGTGGCCGACGGCGACGTAATGCGGCACTGTCAGTTTGACCTTGCGCTTGATGCCTTTGCGCTCAATGGTCGCATCCATATCGGCATGGCCGGTGCCGGCTGCCACCACCACCACGTGGTCAGCGGCGCAGAATTCATCGAGCGTCAATTTTGGCTTGTCCAATGCGTGGCCAGCGCGGAACATGCATACATAGCGCTGGTGGAACAGCCTGCGCTGGAAGAATCCGGCTTTCAACTGCGGTAACAGGCCAATCGCCAGGTCGACGTGGCCAGCTTCCATTTCATCGCGCAGGTTGACCGCTGTATTGCGGACCGAACTCACCGTTACACGCGGCGCCACCTTGGCCAGCACGTCCATCAGCTTCGGCAAGAAGTAAATTTCGCCGATATCCGTCACACCCAAGGTGAACTTGCGATTGCTGGTCAGCGGGTCGAAGCTGTGCCTGTCGTTGAGCGAACTATGGATGGTGCTCAAGGCATATGCGATAGGCTCCGCCAACTGGTTGGCGTAAGGCGTTGGCTCCATTCCTTTTGAAGTGCGCTGGAACAATTCATCGCCTAGCAACAGCCTCAACCGCTTAAGCGCGTTGCTGACCGCCGGCTGACTGAGGCCAAGCTTCTCTGCCACGATCGACACCCGCCGCTCCATCAGCAACTGGTGGAAAACCAGCAGCAAGTTCAGGTCTACGTCCTTCAGTTCCATAAAGTAATATTCATTTGAGTGATTTTGTTCATTCACGAGATTCTATATATTTATATTACATCAGTTCCTATACTCGTCACAAAACAGAACTACGAGACATGGATCGAATGATGGAACTGATCGTACAACCGCTGGGCCAAAGCGTGCCCGTGAACGCCGGCGATAATCTGCTGGCAGTTCTCCGCGAAAACAATATCCCCATTTCGTATAGCTGCACCGCCGGCCGCTGCGGCACCTGCCGCTGCAAAGTGCTGGAAGGGCGGGTGGTGGAATCTGGCCAGGAAGCCAAGATCACCAACCCGAATGAAGGCCGCTACGTGCTGGCGTGCATGAGCACTCTGAACGAAAGCTGCGTCATCGAAGTCCCTGAGCCGGACGAGATCGTCACCCATCCGGCACGTATCGTTAAAGCCGAGGTAGTAGCAATCGAAGATGCTACCCACGACATCAAGCGCATCGTCATGCGATGTTCGAAGCCGCTGTCGTTCTCGCCAGGTCAATACGCGATGTTGCAATTCACGCCGCAGCACATCCGGCCTTACTCGATGGCCAGTCTGGACAGCGATGGCCATCTGGAATTCCATGTGCGCCTGGTGCCGGACGGCCGTGTTACCGGCTATATCCGCGACAGCCTGAAAGTTGGCGACAGCGTGCGCGTCAGCGGCCCGATGGGCACTGCTTACCTGCGTCAAAAGCACGAGGGACCGATGCTGTGCATCGCCGGCGGCACCGGTCTGGCGCCGGTGCTGTCGATCCTGCGCGGTGCGCTGGCGACAGGCATGCAAAACGAGATGCACGTTTATTTCGGCGTGCGCTCGCCGGCGGACATCTACTGTGCCGAGCAACTGGCTGCCATGGCGGAACAGCATCCCAACCTGCACGTACAGATCATTGTCGCCATGGGCGAACGTGATGGCGTGCATCGTCGCGGCCTGGTCACCGACGCGGTGGCCGAAGATCTGCCCAATCTCGACGGTTGGCGCGCTTACCTGTGTGGCGCACCGCCGATGGTCGATGCCGCTACGTTGCTGCTGCGTCGACGCGGAATTCAACCTGAACACGTCTATGCCGACGCGTTCTATGCCAGTGCCACCTGATGGAGACCCAGATGAACTCGAACACCAAGGCCGCGACGCAAGATCCGGCACGCGAACAATTTTATCGCCGCATCGATCAATACAACCTGACGCCTCTGTGGGAGGTGCTGGGCACGCTGGTGCCAAACACGCCGCGTCCCAAGCAAGTGCCGGCGCTGTGGCGCTACGCCGATGTGCGCGAGCATGTGATGGAGTCAGGAACGCTGATTACTGCCGAGGAAGCGGTGCGCCGCGTCCTGATCCTGGAAAACCCTGCATTGCGTGGCAACTCCTCGATTACGCAGTCGTTGTACGCTGGTCTGCAGATGATCATGCCCGGCGAGGTGGCACCGGCGCACCGCCACACGCAGACCGCACTGCGGCTGGTGTTGGACGGCGAGGGTGCCTACACCGCCGTCAATGGCGAGCGCACCACCATGCATCGCGGCGATTTCATCATCACGCCGGCCTGGACCTGGCACGACCACGGTAACCTGGGCGACCAGCCGGTGGTATGGCTGGATGGCCTCGACATTCCATTGGTGCGCTTCTTCGACACAGGCTTCCACGAGCATTCCGATCACGCGGTGCAGGACACCAGTCGACCCGAGGGCGATGCGCTGGCGCGCTATGGCAGCAATTTGCTGCCGGTGGATTTCCAGCAGGCGTCGCACGAGCCGACCAAGATCTTCGTCTATCCCTACGCGCAAACCCGCGCCGCGCTGACCGCCATTGCCGCTGGCGCGCCGGCCGACAAGCATCTTGGCCACAAGATGCGCTATGTAAATCCAGCTACCGGCGCGTCGCCGATGCCAACCATGGGCGCCTTTGCCCAGCTGCTGCCAGCCGGTTTCAAGACCGAGCCGTATCGCTGCACCGATGGCACCGTGTACGTCTGCCTGGAAGGCAGCGGTAGCGCGCAGATCGGTGAAGAAATCTTCCATTTCGCTGAAAGCGACGTCTTCGTCGTACCGCCCTGGTACACGCTGACGTTGAGCGCCGACAGCGAAACCGTTCTTTTCAGCTTTTCCGACCGTCCGGTCCAGCAGGCGCTGGGCATGTGGCGCGAGGAAAAGCGCTAACCCACGCATTGAATAACGATAACCATTGGAGCAAACCATGCAATACGCCACGCAGTACGCCATCCCGCCAGCCGCCATCAATACCTTGGAAATCGCCGGCCAGGACGCCGTGTTCCCGGTCAACCGCATCTTCTGCGTGGGCCGCAACTATGCGGCACATGCCATCGAAATGGGCAAGGATCCAACGCGCGAGGCGCCTTTCTTCTTCATGAAGCCGGCCAATGCGGCGGTGCGCGCCGGTGCCGAGGCCATTACCATCGACTACCCGCCGAAGACCGCCAACTACCATCACGAGATTGAGCTGGTGGTGGCGATCGGTAAGGGCGGCGCGAATATCCCGTTAGAGCAAGCGCTGGAACATGTGTACGGTTACGCCGTCGGCCTGGACATGACGCGTCGCGACTTGCAACTGGATGCCCGCGACAAGGGCCGCCCGTGGGAGTTCGGCAAATCGTTCTCGCAGTCGGCGCCAATCGGCCCGCTGCACACGGCAACCGCGATTGGCCACCCGGAGAATGCAGCGATCACGCTGACCGTCAACGGCGCGCCGCGCCAGGGTTCGGATATCAACAAACTGGTCTGGTCGGTGGCGGAATCGATTTCCTATCTGTCGCAGTACGAAACCCTGGAAGCTGGCGACATCATCATGACCGGTACGCCGGAGGGCGTGAACGCCGTGGTGGCGGGCGATGAAATGCGTGGCGCCATCGCCGGCCTTGGCGAGATTGTGGTCCGTGTCGGCAAAGGGAAAGATCATGAATAAGCAGCCCATTTTTCCCATCAAGCCGGTATGGGATCAGCAGGGGTCCAGCCGGATCCCATTCTGGGCCTACACTGATACCGACCTCTACAAGCGCGAACTGGAGCGCTTTTTCTACCAGAACCACTGGTGCTATGTCGGTCTGGAGGCCGAGATTCCCAACCATGGCGACTTCAAGCGCACGGTAGTCGGTGAGCGCTCGGTGGTCATGGTGCGTCGTGAGGACGGCGGCATCACGGTGGTGGAAAACGTCTGCGCGCATCGCGGCATGCAGTTCTGCCGCGAGCGTCATGGCAACAAGAAGGAACTGGTCTGTCCCTATCACCAGTGGAATTACAACCTGCAGGGCGATCTGCAGGGTGTGCCGTTCCGGCGTGGCGTCAAGCAGGACGGCAAGGTCAATGGCGGCATGCCGAAGGACTTCAAGACCGAAGATCACGGCCTGACCAAGCTGAAGGTCGCCACCCGTGGCGGCGTTGTTTTCGCTTCGTTCGATCACGACGTGGAGCCGCTGGAAGACTTCCTGGGACCGGAAATCCTGTCGTATTTCGACCGCCTGTTCAATGGCCGGCAGTTGAAGATCCTCGGCTACAACCGCCAGCGCATTCCGGGCAACTGGAAGCTGATGCAGGAAAACATCAAAGACCCATACCATCCGGGCTTGCTGCACACCTGGTTCGTTACCTACGGCCTGTGGCGCGCCGATAACAAGTCGGCGCTACGTATGGACCAGCAGTTCCGCCATGCCGCCATGATTTCCACGCGAGGCACCGGCGGCCAGAAGGCCGAGGTCACTGCCGGCGTCACCAGCTTCAAGGAAAGCATGGAGATCGAGGACAAGCGCCTGCTCGATATCGTACCGGAGGCATGGTGGGGAGGCCCGACCGCTGTGATGATGACTGTGTTCCCGAGCGTGATTTTCCAGCAGCAGGTCAACAGCGTGTCGACCCGCCATATCCAGCCCAACGGCAACGGCTCCTTCGATTTCGTCTGGACCCACTTTGGTTTCGAGGACGACACCGAGGAAATGACGCAGCGCCGTCTGATCCAGGCCAATCTGTTCGGCCCGGCGGGCTTTGTCTCGGCCGACGACGGCGAGGTGATCGAATTCTCGCAACAGGGCTTCGAGCAAAAGCCATTCCACCGTGCACTGGCGGAGCTGGGCGGTCTGGAGTGCGAAGACACCGAACACATGGTCACGGAAACACTGATACGCGGCATGTACAACTACTGGCGCAAAGTGATGGAGGTGTGATCGTGAGCCAACTGCAAACCTATTTCGACATCAGCCAGCTGCACGCTGCCTACAGCGCCGCCGTCGACAGCAACGACTGGGATCGCTGGATCGCGCTGTTCACCGAAGACTGCGAGTACAAGGTGCAGCCGCGCGAGAACTATGAACGCGGCTTCCCGCTGGCGACGCTGGCCTTGCTGAGCAAGGGCATGTTGCGCGACCGCGCCTACGGCATTCGCGAAACACTGTTCCATGACCCGTACTACCAGCGTCACGTGGTCGGCCAGCCGTTGATTGTCAGCGATGACGGCGCCGTCATCGTCACCGAAACCAATTACACGGTGTTCCGCACCAAGCTAAGCCAGGAAACCACGGTGTTCAACGCCGGCCGCTATCTGGATCGTATCCGTCGTACTGCCGACGGCCTGCGACTTGAATCGCGCCTGTGCATTTACGACACCGAGATGATTCCGAACTCTTTAATTTATCCGATCTGAGGCTGCCATGACGACTGAAACCTGGATAGACGCGGTAGCGCAAGATGCGGTGCCGGACGAAGATGTGGTTGCCGTCGACGTGGGAGGCCGGGAGCTGGCTTTCTATGGCGTCGATGGACAAGTCTATGTAACGGACAACATCTGCACCCACGGCCACGCCCGTCTGAGTGATGGATTTTTGGAAGGCACGGAAATCGAATGCCCACTGCATCAGGGCAGATTCGACGTGTGCAGCGGTAAAGCCATGTGTGCGCCGCTGACTGTGGACATACGGACCTATCCGGTCAAGATAGAAAACGGACGGGTGTATGTAGACCTCGGCGACATCTGAACCACTAAAAAATATACGGAGACAAAGATGAAAACGAAGAATAGTTGGGCAACCCTGGCCATGTGCGGCGTGCTGTGCACCGCCAACAGCGCGATGGCGCAAATCAAGGTCGGACTAATGGCGCCGCTGACGGGCAGCCAGGCCGTGGTGGGTCAAGACCAGGTAGACGGCTTTATGCTGGCATTGGAGCAGGCCGGCGGCAAGTTCGGCGGCCAGGCGGTGCAAGTCTTCAAGGAGGACGACCAGTTGAAGCCGGAGATCGGCAGCCAGGCGGTGCGTAAGCTGATCGACAAGGATCGGGTGGATGCCATTGTCGGCCTGAGTTTCTCCAACGTGATGATGGCCAGCCTGAAAAGCCTGACCGAATCGGGTACGGTAGCGATCCTGACCAACTCCGGTCCGTCGCCGATAGCCGGCGCCAGCTGTGCGCCGAATATCTTCTCGGTGGCCTGGCAAAACGATGGCGCCGCCGAGAGCATGGGCAAGTACATGCAGGACAAGGGTATCAAGCGTGTCTACCTCATGGCGCCGAACTACCAGGCAGGCAAGGACATGCTGGCAGGCTTCAAACGCTACTTCAAAGGTGAGGTGGTCGATGAGGTCTACACTCAAGTAGGCCAATCCGACTACTCGTCGGAAATCGCCCAACTGCAGGCTGCCAAGCCTGACGCAGTGTTTGCTTTCTATCCAGGCGGCATGGGTGTCAACTACATCCGTCAACTAAGCCAGGCCGGCCTGCTGACCAAGCTGCCCAACTATTCCGTGTTCACGGTGGACGGCGTCACCATGCCGGCGTTACGTGATGCCGCCGTGGGCACCACCTTCGGCGCGATGTGGGATGCGGCGCTGGACAACCCGGAAAACCGCGCCTTCGTCACAGCGTTCACGGCCAAGTACAAGCGCGTGCCGAGCGAGTATGCGGCGGCGGCCTATGACGCTGGCCGGCTGCTGAACGTTGCGGTTGGCAAGCTGCAGGGCAAAGCAGGTGATAAACGTGCATTGGCGGCGGCGGTCAAAGCGTCCGGCGACCAGTTCCGCTCGGTGCGTGGACCGTTCAGCTTCAACAAGAACAATCTGCCTATCCAGAATTATTACGCCTTCCAGGTGGCGAAGGAAGGTGGCGCGCCGGTTGTCAAGAATGTGGCCACGCCGTTGACGCAGCACCGCGACGCCTACGCCGCACAGTGCCGCCTACCGTAACGGAGCGGATCATGAGTATGAGTCTGTTATTGACCCAACTGCTGAATGGCTTGCAGTTGGGGGTGTTGCTATTCCTGTTGGCGGCGGGGCTGACGCTGGTGTTCGGCATCATGAGCTTCGTCAATCTGGCGCACGGTTCGCTGTATATGCTGGGCGCCTACTTCGCAGCGAGCGCCTACACGCATACCGAGTCGTTCGGGCTGGCTCTGCTGGCTGGTGTGGGCGGCTGCGTGGTGCTGGGCTTCTTGCTTGAGCGATTAGCGATCTCCCGCTTGTACCGGCGCGATCACCTCGACCATGTGCTGGCCACCTTCGGCATGGTGCTGTTCTTCAATGAGCTGGTGCGTATCGTCTGGGGGCCGCAGCCTTACTTCCTGCCGGTGCCAGCTTTCCTGGAAAGTACGGTCGATCTGCTGGGCATCAGCTATCCGTCGTACCGCTTCGCGATCATCGTGGTTGGCTTGCTGGTGGCGCTGGGCGCGCATCTGTTGATGCACAAGACGCGCCTTGGCATGCTGATCCGCGCTGGCGCTGTCAATCCAGCCATGGTCGGCGCGCTAGGTGTGGACATCAAACTGCTCAACGCCTTGCTGTTTGCGCTGGGCGCGGCACTGGCGGGCTTGGCCGGCGTCATGGCCGGCCCCATTCTGTCGATCCAGTCCGGTATGGGCGAGCCGGTGCTGATCACCACCCTGGTAGTGATCGTCATCGGCGGCATCGGTTCGATCAGCGGGGCTTTCTATGCCGCGCTGATCGTCGGCGTGGCCGACACGCTGGGCCGCGCTTTCCTGCCAGCCTTGCTGCGCGAAGTCGCCAGTCGCGAGGTCGCCAATGCGGCGGGGCCGGCACTGGCATCGATGCTGATTTATGTTTTGATGGCGCTGGTGCTTGCCATCCGTCCGCAGGGCCTGTTCCCTGCAGGGAGAAGTTGATGAACACCATATCCCTGAAGCCAGCGGTGCTGGTCCCGCTGTTGTTGCTGCTCGCGTTGGCAGCCGTGCCAGCCATCGCGCAGTTGACGGAACAGCCATTTTATCTGGCGTTTTTCGCCCGCATCATCATTTATGCGATTGCCGCCAGCGCTTTGAACCTGGCGCTGGGCTTCGGCGGCCTGGTCAGCCTGGGTCATGCCTTGTTCCTGGGACTGGGCGCGTACAGCGTGGCGATTCCGGCGTTCCACGGCATCGACAACGGCTGGCTGCATTTGTTGTGTTGCGTGCTGGTGTGCGGCCTGGTCGGGCTGGTCACTGGCGCAGTCAGCCTGCGCACTTCCGGTATCGGCTTCATCATGATTACGCTCGCCTTCGCGCAGATGGGCTACTTTGTGTTTGTCAGCCTGAAGCAGTATGGCGGTGACGACGGCACCACCATCGCCGCTACCAGCAAGTTCTTCGGCGCCGATCTGGGGCAGGCCGGTACGGTGTACTGGGTGGCGCTTGCCTTGTTGGCGCTGGTGCTGTGGTGGACCGCGCGCTTGCGGGTGGCGCCGTTCGGCATGGTGTTGCGTGGCGCACGGCAGAATCCACGTCGCATCAATGCGATCGGCCTGCGCAGTACGCGCTACCAGTTGGGGGCGTATGTGCTGTCTGCAGTGTTGTGCGGCGTGGCCGGCATGCTGCTGGCCAATCTGACAGCCTTTGCCTCGCCGTCGACGCTGACCTGGATGATCTCCGGTGATCTGATCGTCATGATCGTACTAGGTGGTATCGGCACCGTGTTTGGCCCATTGCTGGGTGCGCTGGCTTTCCTCGGCCTGGAGGAAGTGCTGAAAATGGCTACCGAATACTGGATGGCCGTGTTTGGCCTGGTGATTGTACTGATCGGCGTGTTGGGCAAGGGCGGTATTGCCGGGCTGTTGGACAGCTGGGGCGCCCATCGGCCGGCCCCAACAGCGGCGAAGCCCAAGGCTGGGGTGCCGGTGCCTGCTGGAGAGCATCCATGAGCGCGCTCCAGACTTCGGCGCTGGTCAAGCGCTACGGCGGCATTCTGGTAACCGATCACGTTTCGCTCGATATTCGTCCTGGTGAGCTACATGCCATCATCGGCCCGAACGGTGCAGGCAAGACCACGCTGATCAACCAGCTCTCGGGCGAACTGGCTTCCAACAGCGGCGCCATCCATTTCAACGGCGAAGACGTTACCGGCTTGCCGATCGATCAGCGTGCGCGGCGTGGCTTGCTACGGTCGTATCAGATCACTTCGATCTTCGAGCAATTCACGGTGCGGGAAAATGTCACCCTGGCAGCGTTGGGAGCGCGCGAACACGGCTTCCGATTCTGGCAGCCGCTACTCGGTCGACGCGATCTGGCGCGGCAGGCCGACGAGGCACTGGCCGCGTGTGGATTGGCGCCTCAGGCGGAAGCCATGGCCGGCGATCTCGCCTACGGCCAACGGCGGCAACTGGAACTGGCGATGGCATTGGCCGCCAAGCCCAAATTCCTGCTGCTCGATGAGCCGATGGCCGGTATGAGTGTGCAGGAATCCCATGCTGTGATCCAGATGCTGGCGGGGCTCAAAGGTAAGTATTCCATCCTGTTGATTGAGCATGACATGGACGCGGTATTTGCGTTGGCCGACCGCATCACGGTGCTGGTGTACGGCAAGGTGATCTTCACCGGGACGTCGGATGAGATCAGGAACCATCCTGAAGTCAAGGCGGTTTATCTCGGAGAGGAGGGCATCGAAGCATGAGCACCTTACTGAAAATCGATGGCTTGCAGGCGTCCTATGGCCATGCACAAGCCCTGTTCGGCGTGTCGATGGCGGTCGATGCCGGTCAGGTCGTCACCCTGCTCGGGCGTAATGGCATGGGCCGCTCGACCACCATCAAATGCCTGTTCGGACTGCTGGCGGCGAAGGCCGGCAACATCGTCTTTGGCGGTCAGCCGCTGGCGCAGATGGCGTCGCACCAGATCGCGCGGCTCGGCCTGGGGCTGGTGCCGGAAGGCCGGCAGATCTTTACCAACCTGACGGTCGAGGAAAACCTGGTAGCCACCGCGCGTGTGCCGCGTGCCGGCAACCAGCTGGAGCCCTGGACTTTGCAGCGCGTGTATCGCTTCTTCCCGCGATTGCAGGAACGGCGTAGCAACCTCGGTTGGCAGTTGTCCGGCGGAGAACAGCAGATGCTGGCCATCGGCCGCGCGTTGATGACCAATCCCCGCCTATTGGTGCTGGACGAGGCGACCGAAGGACTGGCGCCGATCATCCGCACTGAAATCTGGAATGCGCTGGCGGCACTGAAGCGGGAAGGGCTGTCGCAAATCGTTATCGACAAAAACGTAGGGGCGCTGCTGAAACTGGCCGATCGTCACTACGTGATGGAGCGGGGCACCGTGGTGTGGAGCGGTGACTCACATCAACTGCGCGGCGAACCAGAAATTATTCATCAATACCTCGGAGTTTAAAATGTCAGAACGCATCCTTCACAATTATTTTCGCAGCTCGTCCGCCTATCGCGTCCGCATCGCGCTCAATCTGAAGGGATTGGCGTACCAATACGCTTCAGTGCACCTGAACCGGAATGGCGGCGAGCAGTTCGGCGCGCCGTTCGCTGCGCTCAATCCGCAGCGATTGGTGCCGGTGCTGAGCGAGCAGGGTATCGATATCAGTCAGTCGCTGGCGATTATCGAATACCTGGAAGAGCAATACCCTCACTCGCCGCTATTGCCTGAAGCCGCCGCTGACCGCGCCTATGTACGTCAGCTGTCGCTGGCGATGGCCTGCGATATTCATCCGCTCAACAACCTGCGGGTGCTGAAATACCTATCCGGTCCGATGGGCCAGCCCGACGATGTCAAACAAGCCTGGATTGCGCACTGGACCAAGGCAGGGCTGGATGCACTGGAGGAGGAGCTGGCGCGCGCGCCGCAACGCGGCCGCTTCTGTTTTGGTGATATGCCCAACATGGCGGACTGCTGCCTGGTGCCGCAACTGTTTAATGCGCAGCGCTTCAACATTGATCTTGCGCCTTATCCGACGCTGCGGGCAATTGATGCCGAATGCCAGAAGCTGGAGGCATTCGCGCAAGCCCATCCCGCACGCCAACCTGACGCCGAATAAGCGGCGTTGTAAGTAGTACCAAACTATAAAAACGGAGACAAAAATGAAAAATGCGATACAAGGCGCAGCCGCACTGCTGGCCGCCATCAGTGCTGGCACGGCGATGGCGCAAAGCTCGGTCACCATCTATGGCTTGCTGGACGAAGGCATTGTGCACACCACCAACGCCGATGCCGCCGGCCACTCGATCACTAAGATGCCGACCTTGACCGGCTCCTTCCCTTCACGCATCGGATTTCGTGGCACGGAAGATCTCGGCGGCGGCTTGCAGGCGGTGTTTACACTGGAAGCTGGTTTGTTGATGGATACCGGTGGTTTAAGCCAAGGTAACCGGCTGTTCGGCCGGCAGGCATCGGTCGGGCTGAAGGGCGATTTCGGCACCGTCACGATTGGCCGGCAAGTCAACATGACGTTCATGGCAATGCTCAAGTCGGATGTCATGGGGCCGAACCTGTTCTCGATCAGCAGCATCGACCCTTACATCCCCAATGCGCGCAGCGACAATGCGGTTGGTTATTACGGCGGGTTTAACAACGTAGTCGTGGGTGCTACCTACAGCACTGGCCGCGACAACTCAGCTGCGGGCGGCCCGGGCGGCACTAATTGCGGTGGCGAAGTCCCGGGCAACGCCAAGGCGTGTCGGCAAGTGACCGGCCTGGTGGGGTATGAAACGCCGGGCTACGGTTTCAACGTCGCCTATGACATCATGTACGGCAACACCGGCGCGGCCAACGGCCTTAGCAGCAGCAATAACAGCGACAAGCGCCTCATGCTGAACGGCTATCTCAAAGCTGGTGATGCCAGGATTGGCGCTGGTGTCATGGATCGTAGCACACGTGCGGTGACGGGGCTGACCGAGACCGATCTGTACTATCTCGGCGTAAGTTATCCGGTAACGCCGTTTGTCACGCTCGATACGCAGGTAGCGCGCCGCAACCAAAAAAGCAGCGACAACGATGTGACCATGCTGGTGGGCCGCCTGACCTATTACTTCTCGAAGCGTACAGCGGTGTATGCGGCGTTGGGGCGGATGAAAAATAGCGGCACCTCGGCGGTGTCGCTGGATGCTGGCGGAACGGTGGGAGCGGGGAAAGCGCAGAACGGTGTGATGACCGGTCTGCGCCATAGCTTCTAACGCTGCGCGAGCTTATCCGAAGAGTTTACCGGCACCGGCCCAGTCGGACGGCTTGACGTCTTCAAAAACGACGTAGATGTAGTTTGCGTCCGTGCCGGTGTGCTTGACGATGCTTTCGGTGATTTCGGCAGCAACCACTGCCTTGGTTTTGGCTTCTTTGCCTTCAAACCAGGTGACTCGTACGACAGGCATAATGTTCTCCAGGTGAGTAAAGGTTGTAGCTTAAAGTAGCGTCGGCTTTGGATAAACAGGCTGTGCCTCACCATAGCGTCAACTTATTATCTACAATGAGGCTCTGTTTTGCAGCAATGGAGCTGGTATGATCGAAATAGAATCATTAAGCGGCATCGCCACTTTTGTCGCCGTGGCGCGGTCATCAAGTTTTACCGAGGCCGGAGAAAGACTGGGAATTTCGAAATCAGCGGTCGGCAAGGCAGTCTCCCGGCTCGAGGAGCGGCTGGGCGTCAAGCTGTTTCATCGCACCACCCGCCACTTGTCGCTGACGGCGGACGGCGAGGCTTATTTCGGCGTCTGTGCGCAGGCACTGGAAGGAATAGCCGAGGCCGAAGGCAGCCTGGGTAGTCGTCTGCAGGAGCCAGCAGGCAGGTTACGGGTCGATATGCCGGCTGCCTTTGGTCGCAAAGTCATGCTGCCTATCCTGCTGGAGATTGGCAAGGCGTATCCGGCGCTGCAACTGACGCTGACCTTCACGGATCACGTCATCGACTTGCTGGAGGAGGGCGTTGACCTGGCCATCCGCTTTGGTGCTCTGGAAGATTCCAGCGACCTGGTGGCGCGTAAGCTGACCAGTCACCGCTGGGTGATTTGCGCCACCCCTGGGTATTTGCGCAAGTTTGGCAAGCCGCGCACGCTGGCGGACATTGCGGCGCACCGCTGCATTGTCGGCTATCGTCGCGGCAGGCCACTGGCGTGGCATCTGACCGAAGAGGGCGTGCCTAGCCGTTTTGCGCCACCACCGACGTATCAGATCAGCGATGGTGAAGCGATGATGGATGCCGCACTGGCCGGCATAGGACTGTGTCAGATGCCGTTGGCGCTGTTTCGGCAGCACATTGAAGCGAGCCAACTGGTAACCGTGCTCGACGAGTTCACCACGCATGAGGTTGATGTCCATGCGGTGTGGCCCAGGACCTCACACCTGCGGCCAAAGGTGAGGCATCTGGTGGACAAGTTGTTGGAGTTGGCGCAGCAGGGAAAATTAGACTAAAAATAATTCATGGGGAGACACCGTGATGTTCAGCGAAGCCGGTTTAAGATTATCCGATCGCTTCACCAGAGTCGCCACGCGCGACCTGGCTGAGGCAAGGTCAGCCATCGAGACACTGCAGGGCGCCTTTGTTGCGCGTCCGGCGCTGGCGCGTTCCGCCCGCGAACAGGCGGTGCATGTGCGGGCTGCCACTTGTGGCAATGTGGCGATCTCGACGTTCCAATTTGGTCGTACAGTCGAAATAGAGCCGCAGGGGTTGACGGGCGCAGTGCTGGTGACCACGGCAATTGCCGGCCGCGCTGGGTTAGGAACCCGCCACGGGCTCTATGGCGCGCAATGTGGCGCCACCTTTGTTTCGCAGGAAGAGGATCGGCCTGTGTTCCTGTACGAACCGGATACGGAAGTCTTGAAACTGCGGTTTGATCGCAGCCGCTTTGAAGCCTTCAGCCTCAAGCTGCACGACGAGGCACCGCACGGCAGCTTGCGCTTCGATTACCGGATGCCATCTTCGGAAGCCAGTCACCGCTGGACCACCTTGCTGCGTTTCGTGGTGGCGACGGTGAATGCTTCGCCGTCGGCGATGGAATTGGCCAGCATGGAAGAACTGCTGATGATGACCTTGTTGAACATCCAGCCTAGCAACTATCACGTCGACCAGACCAGCAATGCGGTCAAGGCTACGCCGCGACAGTTTCGTCAGGCGGTGGAATACATCAATCAACATCTGGAGGCCGACATCCGTCTCAGCGATATTGCTGACGCAGCTTCCTGTAGCATCCGTTCGCTGACGCGGGCGTTCCACCTCGCCAGCGACACCACGCCGATGCAGTATTTGCACGCCTTGCGTCTGCAGAGAGTCAGGGCTGAACTCTCGCAGGCGCGCTTGCACGACAAGACCATTGCCGACATCGCTTACCACTGGGGTTTTCGCCACCTCGGCGAATTTAACCGCAAGTACCGCGAGGTATTCGGCGAAACCCCTTCGGAGACGCGTGCCGTGGCTGCTCGTTAGTTTTCGAGCTTAGGGCCTGATGGTCTGCGCCACCACCTGGGCTGCGCCCGCAAGCGCGGCATCATTCGCATGTTCGCCCACGGTGACACGGTATTCGCCAGCCGCCACGCTCCAGCCATTGATTGCCGGATCGTAGTGCGCGAGGAGACGTGGATCGGCCACCAAGGTCACGCGCTGCCGCGCGCCCGGGTTCAACTGCACTTTGTCCCAGCCGATCAGGCGCAGCAGTGGCTTGCCTGCTGCCGACCTTAAATATACTTGTGGCACGTCGGCGCCGGCACGTGCGCCGGTATTGGTAATGTCAAAACTCACCGTCAAGGTTTTGCCGCCGGCGACCTGCAGATTCGAGACTGCGAAGCTGGTGTAAGAAAGGCCATAGCCGAACGGGAATAGCGGCGCTTGCTGGTTGCGGGCGAACCAGCGATAGCCGACGTCGGCGCCTTCATTCAGCACAATGTCGAAGGCGCTGTTCGGCGGCAAGCCCTGGCCAGGCAACTGGGGACGCGGCAATTGGTCCAGCGATTTGGGAAAGGTCATCGGCAGATGGCCGGATGGATTGACTTTGCCAAACAACACGTCAGCCAACGCGGCCGCGCCGTATTGTCCGGGGTACCAGGCTTCCAGTACCGCACCGCTGTCTTCAAGCCACGGCATCAGCACAGGATTGCCGGTCTCCAGTACCACCACCGTGCGCGGGTTGACGGCGGTGATGGCGGCAATCAGCGCATCCTGGCCTTGTGGCAAGCTCAGATCACTCACATCTTCGCCTTCACCGTTCCACTGTGTACCGAAAACAATGACCACCTCCGCATCCTTGGCCAGCGCGGCAGCGGCGGCGGGATAGCGGCCGTCGTTGAATACGATCTCGGCCTTCCCGGCATGGGCACGGATCGCGTCCAGCGGTGCCGGGCCGAACCAGAAGGCACGCCGGAACATCGTCTCCAGCGGGCCGACGCCGCCTAGCGGTTGGATCAGCGGTGGCGCGCCATACGGCGCTACCTGCGAAGAACCGCCACCGGACAGCACGCCGAGGCTGGCGTTACCACCAATGACGACAATGCGCTTGAGGTTGTCCCCCAGTGGCAGCAGGCGGTCGCGATTGCGTAGCAGGACCATGCCTTCGGCCGCAGCGCGCTGAGCGACTTGCGCGTGCGCGGCGTAATCGATAGGCGCTGGGGTGGCCGGATGTTCGAATAATCCCTGTGCGAACATTGAACGCAACATGCGGCGCGCCATGTCCGACACCCGGGACTGCGGAATAGTGCCGGCGGCGACCGCCTGTTTCAGTGGCTCGCCAAAGTAGACTTGCTGGTCCAGCTGTTCCCCGGATTGGTGATCGAGCACACGGGCTGCACCGACCGAATGCACGGCGCCCCAGTCCGACATGACCCAACCCCGGTAGTCCCAGTCCTGCTTCAGCACCTTGCCCAGCAATGCTTCGTTTTCGCACGCATATACGCCGTTGACTTTGTTATAGGCACACATGACCGCGCCAGGCTGGCCACGCTCAAGGGCCAGCTTGAATGCCAGCAGGTCGCTTTCCTGCATGGCGGCGTCGCCAATGACGATGTTGTGATGATTGCGGCCGTTCTCGTAAGCATTCAGCGCGAAATGCTTCATGGTCGAGACCACGTGCTGGCTCTGCACGCCGGCAATCGATTCACCGGCGAGGATGCCGGCCAGCAGCGGATCTTCGCCCAGGTATTCAAAGTTGCGCCCGCCGCGTGGGTCGCGCGCCAGGTTGACGCCGCCGGCAAGAAGTACGTTGAAGCCTTTGGCATGTGCCTCGCGCCCGATCAGTGCGCCGCTGGCCCGCGCTAGTTGGGTATTCCAGGTGGACGCCAGCGCCAACCCGGATGGCATGGCGGTGGCGCTGTCGCCTGGCCGGGAATTGAGCGGGTTGGTGACGCCCAGACTAGCGTCGCTTTCATGCAGCGCTGGTATGCCGAGTCGCGGCACGCCAGCGACGTAGCCGGCCGAGGCCATGACACTGGCCGGCTTCTTATAGTCGCCCAAGTCCATGGCGAGTGGACTGTGTAGCAGTCCGATGCGCTCGTCCTGCGTGAGTTGCTTCTCCAGCAGGCGGGCTCGTTCGTCCGGTGACAGACGGCTGTCGCGCCAGTCTGCGCCTGTGGCGAGACTGTGCGCAGCCAATGCGGCAATGATAATTGAAAAGCGTTTCAGCATGTAGTCTCCGGGAGTATTAGAATGTGGCGCCGACACGCAGGCCGGCCAGTCTTGGCGGCGCAATGCTGACGTTGCCGATCGGCTGTGCGGTGTACGAGGTCATCACGTTTTTATCCTCGATATTGCGCACATAAGCCTGCACATACCACGCACCGGCCGCTGGCGTATAGGTGAGCGTGGCGTCGCTCTTGTGAAAGCCATCCTGGCGATATTGGCGCGGGATGGAAAAATCGCTCAACACATAGGAGCTGCTGTAGCGTGTGCCGATGTGTCCACTGACCGAGGCGCCACTGGCAAGATCCCAATGATGGGTGTATCCAAGCCCAACTGAGCTGCGCGGTGATTTGTCCAGCCGCGCGCCGGACCAGTCGATGCTGGTGGTCGGATGATAGTTCTCGTAGGTGCTGTCCAGATAAGTCAGCGAGAAGTCGATCTTGTCGTTGTTGGTGATGGCATATTTTCCTTCCAGTTCCACGCCGGAGATCTTGGCCTTGGCAGCATTCCTTGTTTGTTGCGTGACTGCACCGTTGACCGGGTCCGCCACCAGCGAGGTCAGTTGGAGATTCTTGTAGTCATAGCGGAATATTGCAGCGGTCAGCTGAAGGCTGTTGTTGAGGAAACGGCCCTTGACGCCCGCCTCGAGCGAGGTCAGCTTTTCCGGATCGTAGGTCAGGAAGGGATTGGAGGCGGTGGTGCCATCGTTGAAACCACCGGCCTTGTAGCCGCTGGACAGGGTGGTGTAGAGCATGACCGACTTGCTTGGCGTGTAGTCGATGCCGAGCTTGCCGGTGGTCTGGGCATAGCTGACGGCAGCATCGTTGACATCGCGGGCAACCACCGGATTGCCATACAGCGAGAAACCCTGGCGCGATTTGTCGTCCTTGGTACGGCGCGCGCCTATGGTCAGGCGCAGGTCCGGCGACACGCTGTAGGTGAGGTCGCCAAACGCGGCCTTGGACTTCGAGATCGTTGGGTCCTGCACAAAGCGAAGTTCGCCGAGATCCGGAAAATTCAACACCTGGAAGTCCAGCCGCGATTGTTCCTTGAACCAGTATAGGCCGGCAATCGTGCGGAAGGCGCCAAATGTCGATGCCAGCCGCAACTCGTGCGAATTTTGCGTATAGCTGGCGTCGGCGTAGGTGTAGGTTGGCAGGGCGGACAGCCCAAAGCCGAACGGCTGCACTTCATCGCGGTCATAGCTGCGGTGTGCGGCCTGATATACAAGCTCACCGAGGCCGACATCGGCTTTCAACTCGGCGCTGTAGCCCTGCGCGCGATTGTGAATCTCGCCCTGAATATCGGGCGTGGCGGTACGTTGCGCGTCGCCGCTGGATGACAGGAAGCTGGTCACGGGTACTGCATACGGACCGGCGCCGCGCATTTCGCTGCTGTCGGCACTCAACAGCAGGCTGACCGAGGGGGCCAGCTTGAGCAGTGCATGGATGCGGCCCGAGATCGTATCTTCATCGTCGAAGTCGCGCTGCAAGCCCTGGGTCGAGCGCAGATAGCCGTCGTGCTTGCTGCCGGAAACCGCCGCGCGCAACGCCAGCGCATCGTTGACCTTGATGTTGAGCATGGCGTCAACCTTGCGCGTGCTGTAGTTGCCCACCTCGAACGCCGCACTGGCCTCGAAGCGGTCCGCCGGCTTGTTGGTAATCAGGTTGATGGCGCCGGCGGTGGCGTTGCGGCCGTACAGCGTGCCTTGCGGGCCGCGCAGCACTTCGACACGTTCAAGGTCGTAGAAGGCCAGTCCAGCTGACTGCGGCCGGGCGATATTCACACCATCGATGTTGAAGGAGGCCGATGGATCGCCTTTCTCGGTGTTGTCTGCGCTGCTGACACCCCGGATGGCAATCACTGTGGCACCGTTGCTGTTGGCCACCTGGACGTTCGGCACCAGGTCGGTAAGGCTGGATGCATTGACCGCGCCGGCGCTTTTCAAATCATCACCGCTGATGACGCTGAGCGCAACCGGCGTCTTGGACGCCGGCTGGGCAACACGTTGCGCCGTAACCATCACTTCGACGATCTTGCCCTGGTTGTTGCTCTCTTCTTCCGACAGGTTCTGCGCCTGGCTGATCCCGCACATCATCATCATGGCTATGGCGTGAGCGATAGGGCGCTTCTTGAATCCATTCATCTTAGGTCTCCTTGTAGTTGTTTGAATGTCTTGTTTTGTTGTGCGAGGAGGCTACGGGAAAGACCGATAGGGGAGATAACGGAATCTGGTCAACGGCAACGGAAAATTGCCAAAATTTGAAGCTTGTCGTTTGCTACCAAATTCTGGCCATTTCCCGTCAGCGCTGGCCACATTCCGTAAGACGGTCAGCCGTGATCGATCTACGCTGTGAAGAGATCGGACCCCGTCAGAGGGCCGGACATTAACCAGACTGGAGGAGACTATGTCGAACAAGGATCAGCAGGCGTCGCTGGAAGCGGCGTTTATTAAAGGCCGAATCGGCCGCCGCGACTTTATGCGCTTTATGGGCGCGGCCGGTTTGCTCGGCGCCGGCGTCAGTGCGCTCGCGGACAATCTTGACGCTATCCGCGCCAATCAGGCAGAACGCGGCAAGGCATTGCTGGACGCCTATGATTACATCGTTTGCGGTTCCGGCAGCGCCGGCTGCGCCATCGTTAACCGACTGGCGGCAGATCCGGAGGTGAAGATTCTGTTGATCGAGGCCGGCGACTGGGACACCGCGCCTTCCATCGCCGACCCACGCCAGTGGTTTACCAATCTGGGTACGCCGCGCGACTGGGCTTTTGTCTCGGAGCGCTCAGCGCACGTCAATAACCGTGCCATTCCAGAGCACATGGGACGAGTCGTCGGCGGCGGCAGCAGCATCAACGCCACCATTTGGGCGCGGCCGTTCAAGAAAAATCTTGACGACTGGGTTGCCGTGACTGGCGATCAGGATTGGGGCTATGAGCATGCGCTGGGGATCTATCGTCGCATGGAAAATTGGCAAGGCAAGCCCGACGCGCACTATCGTGGCCAGGGCGGTCCAGTCTGGTGCCAGCCTGCTCACGATCCGGCACCGATTGCTCCCGCCATGTTGCAGGCATGTGCTGCCCTCGGCTTGCCAGTGCTGGAGGACTTGAACGGCGCACGCGAAGAACGCGATATCGGTTTCGCGATGATGAACCAGATCATCAAGGACGGTCAGCGTCACAGTATGGCGCAAGCCTATCTGTACCCGGTGCTGGGGCAGAAAAACGTCACGCTGCTGGTGAATACCCATATTGACCGTCTCAGCTTGAGCGGCAATGAAGTGACAGGTGTTGAAATCACGCGTGACGGCAAGCCTCTGAAGGTGAAAGTCAACCGTGAAGTCATCCTGTCCACCGGAGCCATCAACACCCCCAAGCTGTTGATGTTAAGCGGCATCGGCGACCAGCAGGAACTGAAGCGTCACGGCATCAAGACCGTAATGCATGCGCCGGAAGTCGGCAAGAACTTCCAGGACCACATTCTGCACGGCGGCTGCCTGTGGGAATCTACCGCGCCCGGCGATTTGCGCAATAGCGGGGCAGAAGCGTCCGGCTTTATGCAAAGCAGCAAGCAGCGTCAGGGCGCGCCCGATCTTAACCTGGTGCAGATCGAACTTCCGTATGCGAGCGAAGTTATCGCCAAGAGCTACAGCCCACCTGGCAATAGCTGGGCGCTGTGCGCCGGCCTGGTGCAGCCTAAGAGCCGTGGCCATATTGCGCTCCGCTCGGATAAAAGCGGCGACAAGCCGGTGGTGCACGCGAACTTCCTGAGCCATGACGATGACGTCAAGGCACTCGCAGTCGGGATCGAGATGTGCCGTGACATCGGCAATTCCGCGCCTATGCGTGCGCATGTCAAGCGCGAAGTGGCACCAGCCAAAAAGCTGGTCGGCAAGGAAATGGCAGATTTTATTCGCAACGGCGCCACCACCTATTTCCACGAAAGCGGCACCTGCCGCATGGGCAAGGATGATCGGGCGGTGGTGGATAGCAAGCTGCGTGTGAATGGTATTAAACGCTTGCGTATCGCCGACAGCTCGATCATGCCGCAAATCGTCTCGGTCGCCACCATGGCCACCTGCGTCCTGATTGGCGAGCGGATGGCGGAAATTCTGAAGGCAGAAGCCTGATTATTAAAACAAAGGAGAACAGCATGGATACCAAACTCATCATCGACAATCAACATGTGGCCGCCGCTGGTGGCGCGACCTATGCCCGCATCAGCCCGACCTCTGGGCAGAAAGTGACGGTGGCTGCCGCCGCTACGGTGGACGACGCCAATAAAGCAGCAACCTCGGCTGGCGTTGCCTTTAAAAGCTGGTCGCTGACCAGCCCGACAGAACGCCGCCGCATCATGTTGAAGGCGGCCGATGCGCTGGAGGCGAAGACGCCGCAGTTTATCGAGGCGATGGCGAATGAGGTCGGCGCCTCGGAATTGTGGAGCGGCTTTAACGTGATGCTGGCCGCCAATCTGTTCCGCGAAGCGGCTGGCCTTGCCACGCAAATCCAGGGCGAAACCATCCCAACCGACAAGCCGGGCGCGCTGTCGATGACGGTGCGCCAGCCGGCCGGCGTGGTGCTCAGCATCGTGCCGTGGAATGGCCCGGTGGTGCTGGCGGCGCGGGCCATTGCCTATCCGCTGGTGTGTGGCAACACGGTAGTGTTCCGGGCCTCGGAGGCGAGCCCACGTACCCATCTGCTGGTCGCAGAGGCGTTGCTGGATGCCGGCCTGCCGCCGGGTGCACTGAACTTCCTGACCAACGACCCGGCCGATGCCGCCGACGTTATCGATGCGCTGATCGCCCATCCAGCCGTACGCCGCATCAACTTCACCGGCTCGACCAAAATCGGCCGCATCATCGCGCAGAAGGCTGCTACCCAGCTGAAACGCTGCCTGCTGGAGCTGGGTGGCAAGGCGCCGCTGGTGGTGCTGGATGACGCCAATGTCGACGCGGCGGTGCGGGCAGCGGTATTCGGTTCGTTCCTGTATCAGGGACAGATTTGCATGTCGACCGAGCGCCTAGTGGTGGACACGGCGGTGGCCGACGAGTTTGTACGCAAGTACGCGGCACGCGCCCAGGAGCTGCCGGTTGGCGATCCGGCCAAGACCGCAGGTTGCGTGATCGGCCCGATGGTGAGCAACGAGAATGGCGCACGGTTGAATGCATTGATCGATGACGCAGTCAGCAAGGGGGCCAAGCTGGTGTGTGGCGGCCACGCCGAAGGCGCAATGATGCCAGCCACCATCCTGGACCATGTCACGCCCGACATGCGTATTTACGACGAGGAGACCTTTGGTCCGATCACCACCGTGGTGCGGGTGCAAGGTGCTGAAGAGGCGGTACGGGTAGCCAATGATACTGCCTACGGCCTGTCCGCAGGCGTGTTCGGCCACGACGTCCACCGCGCACTGTCGGTGGCGCTGCAGATCGATGCCGGCTGCGTGCACGTGAACGGCGCAACGGTGCAGAACGAGGCGCAGTCGCCATACGGCGGCACCAAGCACAGCGGCTATGGCAAGTTCGATGGCCGCGCTGTCATCGATGAATTCACGGAACTCAAGTGGATCACCATCGAGCCGGAAAATCAGCAATACCCATTCTGATAAAAATAATAGAGGAGACAAATCATGAAAAGTAACCGAGGTATCCGCACGCGCTGCACTGCGGCAGCCGTGTTCGGCGTCGCGCTGTGTGCGCCTGCGCTCGCCACCGAAGGCGGCGGCAGCATCTATCCGAACGGCGTGGAAAACTTCCTGGTCGGCGCCATGCCGCCTCCGGGATTCTATCCGCTGGTGTACGCCACCAGCTACCATGCGACAGAACTGCGCGATGATCGCGGCAACGATATTGCCGCTGCCATCGGTGGCTTCAAGGCGGACGTGGCCGGTGTGATTCCACGCTTCATCTGGGTAACCGACCAAAAGGTGCTCGGTGGTCAGTTGGCCGTGCATGCAATTGTTCCGCTGCTGAATGTCGATGTCCGTGTTGGGTCGAATAAGAACCGCAACACCGGCATCGGCGACATCAATCTGGCAGCGGCACTCGGCTATCACGTCTCGCCGGAGCTACATTACGTGGTGGCCCTGGAGACCAATGCGCCGACCGGGCGTTACGACCGCAACGATGTCGCCAGTATCGGCCGTAACTACTGGAACATCGAGCCGCTGATTGCCATCTCTTACATTCAGTCCAAAGGGCTGAATGCAGATCTGAAGCTGATGTACGACTACAATTTCCGCAACAAGGACACCGACTATAAATCCGGCCAGGAGTTGCACGCGGACTATGCGTTGGGCTGGGGGATGGGTAATGGCTGGGCCCTGGGCGTCAGTGGCTACATCTATCGCCAGATCAGCGATGATAAAGTTGGCGGCGTGGCGGTAGCGGGCGGGAACCGTGGGCGGGCGTTTGCGATCGGTCCGTCGCTGCGCTATCAAAATGATAAAGGCTGGATGATCACCGCGAAGTACGAGCGGCAGTATGAGGTTCGTAACCGTTCCTCAGGCGGCGCGTTCTGGATCAAGACGCTGATTCCGCTTTAGCAGCGAAGTGCCCGGCGGCAGCGTCTTCTCAAGTGAACTGCATGGAGATGCTGCCGAGCCCGTCGTAGTCTACGGTTATGCAATCGCCTGCATGCACCGGCACCGCCTCGGTGGCACCCCCCGTCATGATCAGCACCTCTGCGGGGATATACCTGCCGCGCGAGCCCAGCATATTAGCCAACATCGCCACACTGGCGGCGGGATGGCCGAGTACATCGGCGCCTGAACCGACTGCTGCGACAATGCCGTTCTTGCGTAACGAAATTTTGAGATGTGGCAGATCCAGGCTGGTGACGTCGAGGTGGCGCTCGCCGACCACATAGCGCGCTGCCGAGGTATTGTCGGCGATGACGCTCCTGGCGTCGAACCGAAAATCCTGATAGCGGGAATCGATCACTTCCACTGCTGCGACGATATATGCGGTGGCTGCCAGTACATCCTCGATCTGGCAATCCGGCCCGCGTAAGGGGTGCTTGAGAACGAAACCGATCTCCGCTTCGACCTTGGGGTGTATCAGTTGTGCTGTGCTGATCTCGGCGCCGCTGTGAAGCGCGTGATCGGCATTGAGAAAGCCATAGATCGGTTCTGAAACGCCCATCTGCCGGATCTTGGCGGCTGAGGTCAGTCCCATTTTCAATCCCCGGACATTTGCACCGCGCGCAGCCTTGGCGTCGCGAATGGCGTCCTGAATGGCATAGGCATCTGCCAGATCTATTTCCGGATGTTCATCGGTGAGCATGCTGATCGGTGCGGCGTTTAGTTCCGCCTGCTCCAGACGGTGGGCTAAGGCGACAATAGAGGGGGCGGGGAGTGTCATTGCGGAGTTGTTCTGGTGTTGGAGACGCCCAGCCTCGGCTGGGCGTATCAAGCTTATTGCTTGATGCCTTCTGCCTGAATGCGCAGCGTGACTGGCATCTTGAAGCCGTAGCCCTTGCCGTAGTCGATACCGAAATCTTCACGGCTAAACGTGGCGATCGAGTCGGTGCCGCAGACTTCTTTCTTCATCATTGGATTCTCAAAGCATTTGTACGACAGCACTTTGAGGTTGAGCGGCTTGGTTACGCCATGCAGCGTCAGTTCGCCGATCACCTCGACTGGAACGTTGCCTTTGAATTTAAACGAGGTGCCCTTGTAGCTGGCGGTCGGGAACTTAGCGGTATCGAAGAACTTGTCGCCCTTCAGCTCAGCATCCAGCACGCCGTTGCCGATGTCGACCGAGTTCAGGTCGATGGTCACGTCCAGCGTGCCTTTTTTAGCGGTGGTGTCCAGCGTGAAGCTGCCGCTGCTCTTGTTGAACTTGCCGCGCCATACCGATACGCCACCGAAGTGGTCGGTTTCAAAGCTCGGGTAGGTGTGGCTAGGATCGAGTTGATAAGTGGCTTCGGCGGCGCCGGCGCTCAGCGAGACGCCGAGGCTCATCAGGGCAGCGATCAGAAAGGTACGTTTCATGGTTTTCTCCAGGTTGGGATGATATGGGGCAGGCGGCAAGCCGCCCACCGCTTTGCTTATTGAATGCCGATCCAGCTTGGGGCGATGCTGGTGCCGAGACCTGCGCCGTAGCCGAAGTAGATGTTCAGGCCGCCGAGCGGTTCGAGGTAGCGCGCATTTTTAAGTGGGCCCGCATCGACCGGTGCGAAGCCGATGCTGTCGATCAGGCTGCGCACGGTTTCACGGCCTTGCTCGGTATCAGCGGCGAAGTAGACCGGAATCTTTTGGTCATTCAGTTCCGGGCCGCCCGCCAGTATCTGGGCGAATACGGTATTGAACGCTTTGACCACTTGCGCACCCGGAATCGCGGCGGCGATTTGCTCCGCTGCCGAAGTGCTGTGGCCGATGGTCAGGCCCATGTAGTCAGCGGTCAGCGGATTGGTAATGTCGATGACCACGCGGCCATCCAGGTTGCCCAAGGCTTGCAACGCAGGTACCGCATCGGCAAAGCCGGTGGCAACGATCACCACGGCCGACTCGCCAAGCGCGCTGGCTGCAGGCGCGGCTTTGACACCGGCGAACTCGGCGGCCAGTTGGGTTGCCTTGTCCAGGTCGCGGGCGGTGATGGTGATCTGGTGGCCAGCTTTGGCCAGTTGTTGTACCAGGCCACGGCCCATGTTGCCGGCGCCAATAATCGTGATATTCATCTGTTGCTCCTTTAAGTTGGCCACCAGGCGGTAGCCGATGAATAGACTTTACCGATATCTCGCAGCGAGATAAATATGGCTTAGAATGATTGTTTGTTCCGAATTCCGAGCCAATGGACAGATTCCAGGAAATGAAAGTTTTCGTCGCGGTGGTCGACAACGGCAGCTTTGTGCGTGCCGCCGAGGCGCTCAACAGCTCGAAGGCAGCGGTCTCCCGGCTGCTAGCCGATCTGGAGCGACGCTTGGGCGCACGGCTGCTGAACCGCACCACCCGCACGCTATCCCTAACCGATGACGGGAAAATGTTTTATGCGCGCTGCACCGAGTTGCTCAACGCGCTGGAGGAAGCCGAGTCTGAGCTCAATACGCGTACCGGAGAGGCGGCAGGGCACTTGCGCGTCACCGCGCCGGTCACCTTCGGAAACAACCTGCTGGCGCCGCTGTGGGGCGACTTCCTCGCGCAACACCCGAAGGTGTCGCTCGACGTGAATTTGTCTGACCGCACGGCGGATTTGGTGGAAGAGGGGCTGGACCTAGCGGTCCGGATCTCACGCTCGCCACACCCAGTGTTTATCGCACGCAAGCTGGCAACTACGAGAATGGTGCTGTGCGCCTCACCAGAATATTTGGCAAGGCATGGGACGCCGCTGCATCCGCAGGAAATCGTGGCGCACGAGGTCGTGTCTTACACCTATTGGTCATCGCGCGATGAATGGGAGTTCAAACGCGCCGACGGCGTCGTTGAAACAGTCAAGACGCGGCCACGCATGCACGCTAATAGCGGCGATACCTGTGTGGCCGCCGCACTGAAACACCATGGCATCGTGATGCAGCCGGATTTCCTGCTATATGAGGCGTTGCGTTCGGGCGCACTGGTGCGCCTGCTGCCTGAATACGAGGCGGTAGAACTGGGCATCTACGCGGTCTATGCCTCGCGCCGGCAACTGCCTTTGAAGTTGCGCTATATGATCGATTTTCTAGTTGAGTCGTTTCAGGCGCCAGTCTGGCGCGATTAGCGGCTTGCGGTGTGCTCGCAAGCTAATCCCCGATCTTCAGCTTGGAGCCGTCTACTGTGGTCACCATGCGTTAAAGTGCCTGCTCACACTTACTGCTGAACTGCACCATGATTTGGACGCAGGGATGTGCCCCTATCTGTCCCGAACGGTGGTTGATCTGCGTTGTCGCGCCGGAGTCGCTCACGTCTTCACCCCAATGAATGTCGCCCGGGCCCATCTCAATCCGTTGCCCATCCTGGGTTTCGATGAACCATCTACCAGTCAACACGATTACCCATTGCAAAGCAGGGCTAGGATGCCATTCTCCGACCCAGCCGACAGGCATGACGTTGAACCAAACTGCCTTTGCATTGCCCTGAAACTCACGCATCCAGAATGGATCTGCATCGCCGCTAACACTCTTGCGGATGAAATCCGCCAGTTCCTGTCGCTCAATAGTCGATTGGCCATCGGCGTTTGGCTTCATATGCCAGAATGGCACCGTGGGCGGAGTTTCCGGATCGCCCGCATCAGACTCCATTTTATCCAGCTGGCTTTTCATGCTTGCCTTTCATGCGACGAACGCATTCAAAATTCAAAGAGTGAGCGAATAATCACGACCAATGTTAAACGCTTTGTTGCAATCGCAACGTTCACGGGTTCAACGTGTGCGCTTGGTTTGCCAACGGTACTTTGCGAAGGAAAAGTAGTGTCGCTACCAGGGCACAGCAGGCCGTCAGCATGGCGTGCGACATCCCGCGCATAAAGTTGGCGCTGTCTCGTGAAGAGATCAAGGTGCCAAATAACGCCACGCCGACTACGCCCCCCATCTGCCGGGCCGTCGCCATCAAACCGGAGGCTACACCAGCGTCATTTTTGCTCACTGCCGACAGCATCGAGTTAGTGATGGAGGGAACGGACACTGCGCTGCCAATGCCAACCAATACCAACGCTGCATTGAGCCAACCAACCGGCGTTGTTGCGCTTAACCGAGAAAGAGCGAGAAAACCTGCAGCTTGCAACAGAAAGCCGACCGTGATGATGCGGTTTGCGCTAACAGTGCGTGCAACCCGTGATGACACTACTGAGGAAGCAGTCAAGACGGCGGTGAGTGGAATGAACGCGACCCCGGTTTGTAGTGGGCTGTAGTGCAAAATGGTCTGATAGTAGATGCTAAGGGCAAACACGGTGCCGTAAAAAGTCATATTGATGACGGCCCCGCACAACGAAGCCGATGCCAGAACCCGGTTCGTCGCGAGCCTGCGGGGCAGCATAGGGCAGGTAGCCGTTTTCTCGATTCGTACAAAGAGGGGAGCAAGTAAAAGCGCGAGAACAAGCGCAATCACAGGCGCTGCAGTCCACCCCTCGTTGCTGGATTCCGTGAGGGCGTAAGTCAGCGCGGCCAGGCATATTGCTGAGACGCTCTGACCTTGAATGTCCAACTTCCGCGCTACCTGCGGGGAAGCGGAACCGTAACGCATGATCAGGACAATCGCTGACGCGCCGATTGGTACGTTCAGCAAGAATATACTGCTCCAGCCAAGATGTTGGATCATCAAGCCGCCAAGAACCGGCCCGGCTGCGAGTGCCAAACCGCCGCACGCGCCCCAAATAGCCACGGCGGACGCGCGCTGAATGGGATCTGTGAATGAAATCCGGATGATCGTCAGCGACGTCGGCAGGAGCAGAGCCGCTCCAATGCCCTGAAGCAGGCGCATGGTGATTAACTCGGTCAAGCTATGCGCAAGGCCACAGCCGATCGACGCTAGCGTGAACGTCACGAAGCCGAAAACGAAAACCGCCCGTGCGCCAAACTTGTCGCCCAGCACACCGCCCAGAATAAGCAATGCAGAAAATATCAGCGCATAGCTGTTGATGACCCATTGCAGACCTGTCAGGTCGGTAGAGAAGGCAGCTTTAAGCGGACCGAGTGCGACGTTCACGACGCTAACGTCGAGTTGCACGACGAGAAAGCCTAGGCAGGCAGCGATCTGGATCGCGATATGGGCGGGCGTCAAACGGGAGGTCATGGCTCTGGCTTACTGCTTGAACTTGAGCTTGGAGCCGTCGAAGGTGGTCACCATGCCGGCCATCATGCCGTCATGGGTGATGTAAGCATCCGACCCGTAATAAGGCTCCGCTAGGAACGGCGCTTCGGCCTTCCAATACACTACCAGCGTGTCGCCGAATATGGCGGTGCTTTGTGGAATGAAGCGGATGCCTTTCAAGCCGTTGGGACGTGGCGTGACGAAGCCAACAAACAGCTTGCCGATGGCTTCACGGCCTTTGCTGACCTGGCCGTCCAGCATGTGGACTTCGCCATTTTCCGGGAATTGTGCGACCAGGCGATTCCAGTCGCTTTTGTCGACCGCGTCCAAGTGCTCTGCCAATACCTTTTCTGGCGTTGCTTGCGCTTTCATCGGTGGCAGTGGCAGCGCGTCGGCCGACCAGGCGCTGGCGCTTGCAAGTGCGCAGATCGTGGTAGCAAGGGTCAGGCGGCGTAGGGTGTTATTCATGTTGGGGTCCTCGTTAACGTTGTTTGATCTACTGATTGGGGTGGAGCTTCAACGGCTTCCAGCTTAGATTCCTGAAATAGCCGACCGTGCCGGATTCGATCCAGAAGCCGATGCCGCCATGCTGTGCTGCGCCATGCTTCAAGTCTGTAACGATCAGCGCCGGCCGCGCTGCGTCGTTGACGTAGAGCCGCGCAGCGTCGCCGCGCACCTCAATGCTGAGATGTGTCCATTGATCAAGCGCGACGTCGACATAGGATTCGTATTTCTCAGGCGACTCGCGCCGCAGTCGGGCGAAGTCGAAATCCGGATAGGAGAAATACTGGGCCGAGTGATTGCGTCGAACCTGATCGTCAACCTGACTGTTGGCCGGGCGTAGATACAGACCTTCAAAACTCAGGTTGTCGCTAATACGGAATGCGACGCCGATGAAGCCTCGGGCGTACGCCGGCGCATCGGCGGCCAGCGTGCTCGCCACGTCAAGTTCGATCGTACCGTCGGTAAAATCCACCGGCAGCCACGCCAGCATGGCGCGATCCGTGAGGACTTCTGTATCCGGATTCTGGTACGACGTCGCAGGCATGGACATCTTGAATGCCTGCTGACCCAGATATTGGCTTTGTTGCAGTTGCACGCCCCTTACTTGGAAGCCGGCGATATCCTGATTGCCAACCTGATGTACATTCTGCGCGTTCGCCACAAGCACTCCTGTAGCTGACAAGGTCATCATTAAAAAATATCGCCTTAAGTTGCGTGCGCTCGCCTTCATTTCAATTTAAGCGAAAGCCAACACGTCGTTGATCTGCTTGCGTGGCTTCTTCGGCCAGTTGGATGGGCCTGGCTGGCCGACGGTGACCAGCATCACCGGTACCTGGGTGGGTGCCAGGCCAAAGGCTGCGGCGACGCCGGCCTGATCGAAACCGATCATCGGGCAGCTGACCAAGCCCTGGCCTTGTGCCGCCAGCATCAGGGTCATCGCTGCCAACGCGCCGGAGCGGATCGCCTCATCACGCTGGAAGGTCTGGTTGGCGCCGTACATATTCTGAACCGCGCCAACCCAGCCGTTGAAGATGGCTTCGTCAATGATGCCGGCGTCGAGCGTTGGCTTCAGCGCGTCCGATACTGTCAGGTGTGGCTCCAGCGTGCCGCAGATGATGAAGGTCACTGCCGCCTCGACGACTTTGGGCTGGCCGAACGCCAGCGGCAGCAGGCGCGCCTTGGCCTCCGTGCTGCGCACGGCGATGAATTTCCAGTTTTGCAAATTGAATGCGGACGGCGCCTGCGTGGCGAGGTCCACCAGTTCAGCAATTTCCGCTTCCGACATCTGGTGCGACGAGTCGTAGCTGCTGGCGGAGGTACGGGCTTTGATTAATTCTGCGATGGTCATAGGTTGCAATCGTGTGTATCGTTGGGAAGGTTGTCAGCTTAAGCTGTGCGGTGCTGCGAATAAACAGGCTGGCGGTCCGCAGACCGTCAACTTTTTTTCTACAGTCATGGTTTGTTCAGGAAATTATCGAGGTCGGCCGTGAATTTGAATGGGTTCTTGAAGGCGAGGAAGTGGTCGCCTTGTTCCTTGGCGCTGTACACGTGCAGTTCGCTGTTCGGAATGACTGAGTGGATCCAGCGCTGGCCGGTAAGCGAATCACTGTAGACGCCGGTAAAGATCGCGGTCGGTACGTCCACGCGCTTGCTGATGACGTCGCGCCAGTCGTTAGTGACGTGATCGAACATCACGCGCTTGAGGTCATCGATGTTGTTCTTGACGACGGCCTGGGCGAAGTTCTCCGAGTTCTGGAAGTAGGGCGAGTCCATCAGCGTGAAGCGCTGGAATGCCTGACTGTCGACGATCATCTTGTTTGGCGCCTTGCCGGAAGTGAATGAGTCGATCATGCGCTCCGCGTCACTGGTGATGGCGCCGGCGTCTTGGCGCTCCTTTTCGGTCCAGTCGGCGTGGCTGTAGATCGATGGCGGTTCGTCGATGAAGACCACTTTGTTGATGCTCTTGGTGCCGTACAGGTCGATGTAACTCCATAGCACCGACGCGCCCATGGACCAGCCGCAGTAGTCGGCCTTTTTGAGCCCGAGATGCTCATTCAGCTCCTTCAAATCTGCAGCGAAGCGCGAGATGCGCGAACCATAATCGACGTGCTGCGACAGGCCCTGGTTGCGTGGGTCCAGTACCACCACGTGATACTGCTTGCTCAACAGGTACATGACGTTGAGGTACTCGGCGCCGTTGGCCGACCAGCCCGGAATGAAGACCAGCGGCTTGCCTTTGCCGGCTTCCCAGTAGGCCAGCTTGACCCCGTCACTGGTGGTGAAGTGATTGATCTGCAAATCCTTGAAGTCGGACAGCTTGGCGGGCAAGCCTTCGATTTTGTTCGGGAAAGTGAAATCCTTGCCTAAAACGGTGATGGCTGGGGCGGCGCTGGCAAGGGCACTGCACAGCAGCAGGCTGATGCCGCCAGCGGCGAGGCGGAAGAGATGGCGCATATATTCTGACTCTAATGTGTAAAACATCAGTGTGAACTGTAAACGCCATGCGATAAATATCGAATAGAATTGCTCACTTGAAATGGAGTGTTTCTAATGGACCGTTTATTGAGCATGACGGTGTTTGCCAAGGCGGTGGAGCTCGGCTCATTCTCGGCCGCTGCAGACGCTTTCCGCATGTCGCCGCAGCTGGTGGGCAAGCATGTGCAGATGCTGGAGCAGCATCTGGGCGTACGCCTGCTGAACCGCACGACGCGTCGGCAGCACTTGACTGAGATCGGCGCCAACTACTACGAAAAGGTGAAAGTGATCCTGGCGGAAGTCGAGTCTGCCGAGGGGCTCGCAGCGGAGAGCAAAGCCCGGCCCAGCGGCCGCCTGCGCATCAACGCCCCGGTCAGCTTCGGTATCCATGCGCTGATGCCCCGGCTGACCGAATACATGGCCGCCTATCCTGAGGTGCAGGTTGAGGTCTCGCTGGCAAACCGTTATGTCGACGCGCTGGAGGAGGGGGCCGATGCAGTGTTCCGCGTCGGTGAACTGTCTGACAGCAGCCGCATCGCGCGGCGGCTGGCGCCATACCGTCTGATCCTGTGCGCGGCGCCGGCCTATCTGAATGCGCACCCGCCGATTAAGTCACCGCCTGACCTGGCCAGTCACGAGTGCCTGGGCTTTGCCTACACCGAACTGCGGACGCACTGGAGTTTCAATGGCCCCGAAGGTCTAGTCACCGTGCCAGTATCCGGCCGTTTGATGATTGACAGCGGCGAGGCGCTGCTGATGGCTGCCCGCGCCGGCATGGGCGTGCTGTTGCAGCCCGCCGAGCTGATCGAGCCAGAGCTGGAAACCGGGCGGCTGGTGCACGTGCTGCCTAAATACCGGCCGCCAGACCGGCCACTGCATCTGCTGTATGCACCGGATCGGCAGATGACGCCCAAGTTGCGCAGTTTCATTGAATTTGCCGTCGCTGCCTTCGGCACGCACAAGGCGTAAGCTTATTGGCCCAGCGCGGCGGCCAGGAAATCGACGAAGGTCCGCACTTTGGCGGATAAATGCTTGCGGCTGGGATAGACGGCGTAGACGCCGAGTTCCGCCGACTGCCATTCCGGAAGCAGTTGTACCAGGCGGCCTGCGGCCAGATCGTCGCCGACAATGAAGTGCGGCTGAAACAGGATGCCGGCGCCGCTGAGTGCGGCCAGCCGGATAATGTCGCCGTTATCGGCGCGGATCGGTCCCGCGATCGGGACCACCAGCGGGCCGTCGGGGGTCTCAAAGCGCCAGTCGGCGCCGCTGCCGGTCAGCGTATAGCCGAGGCAGGCGTGGCTGCTCAATTCCGTCGGCGCCTGCGGCGCGCCGTGCCGCGCTATATAGGTGGGACTGGCGCAGACAATGCTGCGCACCCCGCCAATCTTGCGGGCGATCAGGTCTGACTGCGGCATGACGCCGATACGCACCGCCAGATCGAAACCATCCTCAATCAGATCAACCTTGCGGTCGCTGAGTGAAATATCGAGTTGTACTTTCGGATAGGCTTGGGTGTAATCGCCGATGATGGTGGCTAGCCGGTGCTGTCCGTACGAGAGCGGTATGGTTACCCGCAGCACGCCTTGGGGCGTGCGATTCATCTGGCCAGCGACTTGTTCCGCTTCCTCCACATCGGTCATAATCTGGGTGCTGCGTTCGTAAAACTCGCGGCCTGTCTCAGTCAGGCTCAGGCGCCGCGTGGTGCGGTTCAGCAGGCGCGTTCCCAAGTGTTCCTCAAGCTTCTGTATCTGCTTCGAGACCATGGCGCGGGAAATGTCCAACTTGTCGGCGGCAGACGCAAAGCTGCCACCATCCACTACCGCAACGTACATTCGCATCGATGAAAACAGGTCCATGGCCATCCATTGTCAATTCAATGGAAATAGTTTAGTCACTGTGTAGGTATTTATCAACCATTCAAACCGGCCTACCATGGCTGCATCTTACTAATCGAGGTGCACCATGTCTCCGCTGCCTACCATCTTTGTTTCTCACGGTTCACCCATGCTGGCGTTGCAGGACAGCCCCGCACGCCGCTTCCTTCAGGGCCTGGGAGAGAGCTTGCCACGTCCGAAGGCCATTATTGTGTTCTCCGCGCATTGGGAAACGATGAATGCGCCGGCGATTTCTCTTGCCGAGCAACCCGCCACCATTCACGATTTCGGCGGCTTTCCCAAAGCATTGTTCGATATCCAGTACCACGCTGCCGGCGCGCCGGAAGTCGCGGAGCAGGCGGCAGCGCTGTTTGCCGCCGCCGGTATTGCCGTCAGCCGCAGCGCGCAGCGCGGACTGGACCACGGCACTTGGGTACCGCTGAGCCTGATGTATCCGCAGGCCGACGTCCCGGTAATGCAAATATCACTGGTGCGCGGCGCCGGTCCGGCCGCGCACGAAATGCTGGGCCGAGCGCTTGCCCAGCTTCGGCACGAAGGATTACTGGTGATTGGTTCCGGCTCGCTGACCCACAACCTGTACGAATTCCGAGGGCAGGCTGTCGACGCACCAGCACCGACCTGGGTCAGCGAGTTCGAGGTCTGGATGCGTGAGCGTCTGGAGGAAGGCGATCACGCGGCATTGCTCGAATACCGCAACCGCGCACCATCCGCCGTGCAGAATCACCCCACGGAAGAGCATCTGCTGCCACTGTTTGTCGCGATGGGTGCTGCGGGTGCCGGCGCCAAGGCGCAACTGCTCCATACGAGCGTTGAACACGGCGTACTGGCGATGGACGCCTACGCCTTTAACTGAAAGGAATGAACATGACGGATAAACTTAACGAAACGCTGGTGGAACCGGTTTCTGGATTGACTTACAGGGTGCGCCCGGGCACCGGTGCGCAGGGCAAGTCACCGTGCCTGATCCTGTTGCATGGCGTGGGCGCCAACGAGGTTGGCTTTATCGAACTGGCTAAATCGCTGGACCCGCGCCTGACTGTGGTACTGGCGCGCGGACCGCTGGAATTCGGAGCGATGCAGTTTGGCTGGTTCCAGGTGCACTTTACGCAGAACGGCCCGGCCATCAATCCAGTCCAGGCTGATCAGGCGCGCCAGAAGTTGCTGACCTTTGTCGATCACCTGCCGGAAGTGCTGGATATCGATCCGTCGCATCTGTGGATGGCCGGCTTTAGTCAGGGCGGCATCATGAGCGCCAGCGTCGGCCTTACTGCCCCTGAAAAACTGACCGGCTTTGGCATTTTAAGCGGTCGCATTTTGCCGGAGGTATTACCCTCGGTGAAGCCTGGCGCTACACTGAGCAAAATACGTGCGTTTATCAGCCACGGAGTTCAGGATGACAAGCTGGGTATCCACTTCGCTCACCACGCCAAGCAAGTGCTCACCGGCTTCGACGTGCCTTTGGAATATCACGAATATACAGCCAACCACACATTGAACATGGCTATGGTGGAAGATTTCAAGCGGTGGCTGGCAGGGCAGTTTTAATTCTCCGCTTGCAATCAATTGCCTAGGCAAGTATTATTCGCTTTATTCTAAGAGGCGGGTATGCAGCGAGACGAAACCGGAATTGACTATTTGGTAAGTGGCGGCTTGGGACATATGATTAACTCAGTGCGTAACGCCATCTTTAACGCACTTGAAACCGAATTGGCACCGCTGGAACTCACTTCGGCCCAGTTCGTTGTCGTAATCGCCGCGATGCGTGGCCGGGCCCATACCATCAGCGAGTTCTGTGACTTTGTGGGCGTCGATGCCGGCGCAATGACACGCTTGCTTGATCGCCTGGAGGCAAAGGGCATCGTCCGCCGCGTGCGGGATGGTGCTGATCGTCGCCAGGTGCAGGTAAAGTTGACGGAAAAAGGGCAGCAATTATCGCCGCAGATCATGCCGGCGATCGCCAAGGTCTACGCGCAATTTTTAGCGGATTTTTCGCCTGATGAAGCACTGCTATTGCAATCGCTGCTGCAGCGCTTGTTGGACAACGGCCCGGCCGCTTGATTTTTTTTGACTAAATACTTGCCTAAGCAAGGAGTGGTTAATATGAAACTTTTATATAAATCCAGTGTTTCGCTCGGCGTGCTGTTATTGATGGCCGGCTGCGCGGCGCCGGAGCTCGGTCCGCTAGCTAAACTACATGGGGCGAATGAACTCGCCGCGCAGGCCAGCATTGGCAAGCCGACGCTGTCGGCCGCCGCCTGGCCTACAGAAAAATGGTGGGACCGCTACGGCGATGCCCAATTGAATACCTTGATGGACGAAGCACTCAAGCTGAGTCCGTCTCTGAAAATGGCGCAGGCGCGGGTGCGTCAGGCGGAAGCCATCGCGGGCAGGGCGGAAGCGGCCAGCGCGCCACAGTTAAGCCTCGCGGATAAGAACAATCGTCAACTGTTCAGCGGACACGGTACGACGCCGCCTCCTGTCGCGGGACAGTGGAAGTGGGTGAATGAAGCGACCCTGAACGGCTCATATGAATTTGACTTCTGGGGCAAAAACCAGTCGGCGATGGAAGCGGCGGTCGGCATTACCCATGCCGTGGAGGTGGACGCCTATACAGCGCGCCTGGTGCTGATCACTAATATTCTGCGCAGCTACGTACGTCTGCAGCAGGCTTACCAGCAGCTCGATATCGCCGCCGCGACCCTGGCCCAGCGCCAGCGCATTCTGGAGCTGACACAGCAGCGCGTGCGCGCTCGGATCGACTCCTCTGTCGATCTGAAGCAGGCCGAGTCGTTGGTGCCCGCCGCCAAGTTGCAGATTGCGCAGATCAATGAAGCCATCGCGCTGAGCCGAGCCGAGCTAGGAGCGCTGACAGGGCAAGGGCCCGATCGCGGGTTGGCTTTGGCGCGTCCGAACATGCGCGAAGCGCGTACCACCTTGTTGCCCAGCGATGTGCCGGCGGAACTAATCGGGCGCCGTCCCGACATCGTCGCGCAGCGCTGGCGGGTGGAAGCGGCTGGGCAGGAAATCACCAACGCCAAGGCGCAGTTCTACCCCAACATCAGCCTGACCGCGTTCATCGGCATGCAGAGTCTTGGCTTCCCGAATTTCAACGATGCCGCCAGCCGCATCACCGGCATCGGCCCGGCGCTCAGCCTGCCGATCTTCGATGGCGGCCGGCTGAAGACCAACCTGGCCGGGCGCAATGCCGAGTACGACTACGCGGTAGAACAATACAACGCCACAGTGATTGACGCCGTGCGTGACGTGGTCAGTCAGCTGGTGTCGTTGCGTGGGATCGAGGAACAGCGCTCCTTGCAGCGGGAGGCCGTCGCTACGGCGGATGACGCCTATCAACTGGCGTCACAGCGCTACCGCAGCGGTGTCGGTAACTACCTGCAAGTGCTGTCTGCGGAACTGCAAAAGCTGGCCAGTGAACGGTTGCAGTCCGACCTCGACATGCGCGCCATCGAGCTGGACATCGCGCTGGCGGGCGCGCTCGGCGGCGGCTTTGCTCCGCAAGGCTGAACCTGGAATAACTTTGAGAGAGATTTTTGAATGACTGCACACCCTGCTCAAGCCGCTGCTGCACCGGACCATACGCCCGGCGGAAAGCGTCGCCGCACCTTGCTGACCGCCGCCCTGATCGGCGCCCTGATCGCCGGCGGTGGATACGCCTTGTATTGGTCGCGCGCGACCGCACAGGAAGAGACCACCGAGGATGCCTACGTTGAAGGCAATATCGTTCAGGTGACCTCCCAGGTGCCGGGAACCGTGATTGCGATTGGCGCCGACAATACCGACCGCGTGATCGCAGGCCAGTCCTTGGTCAAGCTGAATCCTCTCGATGCACAACTGGCGCTGGAGCGTAGCGAGGCCGCGTTGGGCAAGACGGTCCGCCAGGTCCGCAGCCAATTCGCGGTGGCGTCGCAGATGCGTGCCAATGTCGAACTGCGCCGTGCCGAGTTGAGAAGGGTCCAGGCCGACATGGACCGCCGTAGTGAACTGGTGCATTCCGGCGCGGTGTCCGGCGAGGATTTGGAACACGCCAGCGAATCGGTCCGCACCGCGTCGGCCGCGCTGAAGTCGGCGGAGCAGCAGTACGAGGCCAGTCAAGCCTATGTCGATGGTACGACGGTGACGACGCATCCGGATGTGCTGAGTGGCGCAGCCCAGGTCAAGGATGCCTACATCGCCGCCGCCCGCGCTGTCGTGCCTGCGCCGGTGGCAGGGATAGTGGCGCGGCGCAACGTGCAGGTGGGCCAGCGGGTGGCGGCCGGAAGTTCGATGATGTCGATTATTCCGCTGGAAAGCTTGTGGGTGACGGCCAACTTCAAAGAATCGCAGCTACACCATATTCACGCCGGACAGGCGGTGGTGCTCACTGCCGACGCCTATGGCCGCGAAGTCAAATACCAGGGAAAAGTCATCGGCCAGGAGGCTGGCACCGGCAGTGCCTTCTCGCTGATGCCAGCGCAAAACGCGACCGGCAACTGGATCAAGGTGGTACAGCGGCTGCCAGTGCGGATTGCTCTCGATCCGAATCAGGTCCGCGCCAATCCGTTGCAGCTGGGGTTGTCGATGCGCGTAAGCGTCGACACCAGCCAGCGCGATGGGGTGCGGTTCGCCGCCGGCGGAAACGCCGCACATGCCTATGAAACCGACGTCTTCGCCCAGGAGGGCAAGGAGGCGGCAGCATTAGTTACCCGCATTATCGCCACCAATATGGCGGCGGGCGGTCCTGCAATCGCCGCCAACTAGGAGCACGATGATGCAGAACATGCCGCGCTATCCGCAAATACTGCTGTTCACGATCTTTACGCTCACCTCGATCGAATATTTGCAGAGCGGGATGATCGCCTTTGGCGCTGGTCCGATCATGGGGGAGATCGGCGCGGCGCCTGAGGAATTCAGTCTGATCAGCGCCACCTATGCCTGCGTCGCCATCGCGGCGATCGCCAAGCAGCGCTGGTTCGCCGAGCGCCTCGGATGGCGCCGCTTTGTGATGCTGTCGCTGGCATTCTTCATGCTCGGGGCGGCGCTGTGCGCGGTATCGACTACCTATCTGGAATTCATGGCCGGGCGCGTGTGCATGGCGATGGGCGGCGGCACCTTGATGACATCGGCGCGGGTGTTGGTGAATTTGTTCCCGCCCAGTCCGAAGCGGTTCACCGGGATACGCTACTTCGCCACGGCGCTAGCGGTGGGCAGCTCCAGTGCGCCGTGGCTGTCGTCAGTGGCCATTTCTCACGATAGCTGGCGCTGGATTTTTGGCATTCTGATTATTCTTGGCGCGGTCGCCAGTGTGCTGGCGCTGGTCTGCCTGCCGGTGGAAACGCCGGCGCGCGAACTGCACACCGAATCGCATCCGGTGCTGCTGATGGTGCTGATCGCCGGCACTTTCGTAGTGCTCTACGCATTGCAGCGATCCTATTACGATTTCTACGGTGACTTCGCGATGCTGGCATCCGCTGGCGTATTGGGATTGATGGCGCTGGCGTATTTTGTCCACGCCATGCACGCGCACAAGCGAACCCTGCTCAATATCGGCAGCTTGCACAATACCCGTTACTGGAGCGGCGTGGCGCTGTTTACTGCTTGCTACACATTGATGGCGGCGACCAACTATATGCTGCCGGCGTTGCTGCAACGAGGTCTCGGGTTCCCGTGGGAAGTGATCGGCCAGGTGCAGGCAACCGGACTGGCCACCACCGTGCTGACCTGGGCGGTGATGGCGGTCATCTTGCCAAAGAAACCCGCAGCGAAAAAATATTATTTGATCGGCTTTACGGCACTTGCGATCTTCGGCTGGCGCATCGCCAACTTCAGTCCCAGCGCCAATTTGTGGACCGACTTCGTGCCAGCGCTGGCAGCGTACGGGGTGTTCGTGATGCTGGTGCTGGCCACGACCGCGATGCACACGTTCCGCGAAGTGCAACATCATGAAACCGTCTTTTCCCACGCGCAGCAGGTGAAGAACATGTTGTCGCAGTTTGGCGGCAGCCTCGGGATTTCGCTGGCGACGCTGTTGCTGCAAACCCGAACGGCGATGCATTACTCAGCGATGAACACGCATTTCGTTGCCGGCGACCCATTCTATGAACAGTCGCTGCGACAGATGAGCGAAGCCTACGCCCAGACCGGAACCGCGCAGTCGGCAGCGCTTGCCTCCGCCGGGCTGGCGCAATCGTTGACCCAACAGGTGACCCTACTGGCCACGTTGGACTACTTCTGGATTGTGGCGGCGATCGGCGTGATTGGTGCGGTTGTCATGTTGGTGCAGCGCGCATTAAAGTAATCCGTCACCTCGATGACTGTTCGGCATTCGCTCACCGCTTTCTTGCCTAGATTCCGCTCGTACGTGCCGCACTGGTGTCTCGTCGGTTTTGAAGTGCACGGCCAGGATTTTATGAATCCATATTGAATCACGATCGAGCTCCAGCGCCGCTTCGAATCGATCGTGATCTGCCGGCCATGTGACGAGCGATGGCTCGCACGCCTGCGATGGCTCACTTTCAAGTACGGGAGCAAACCACGCGGAATTTTCTTCGTATTCGAACAGGTATGCGCTCGCAGTGCGATCATATTCACGCGTAGCTCGAAGGACCTTAGAAGCTTTTCTGAAAAGCACGACATTGCGGCCACTGGACTCCTCCTCTGCAGCTTGGGTCGACGGAAAAATAATTCCGTCTAAATTCAATTTGGGATGTGTGGCGAGAAAATCCGCAATAGCTTGGGTAATCAAATAGTCGGTACCCGCCCTGCTTGGTAGAACGGGCATGGTCAGCTGCGTTACCAACGTCTTCAAGAAATTATTTCGGATAGTTCGCTCGACTGTAATCGGGTCAAATTTGCTGGCCTTCGAAGAAGAAACATCGCCTAGTTTAGTTAAATCTAGCAAGCTAAGCTCGCGGACGACCTGGAACAATCCAATCGCTACATGAGCACCCACCGCTGGGCGAACTTCCGCAATCGCAGTTAATGCTTTGGTCGCACCATAGAAAACCGGAATTCCTGCACAATTCATTCGGCCGGCGCTACCGACACCGACCGGTGGTGGGCCAAGGCTCGATTCAGGATGGCATAAGGCGCGCTCAAGTTCGTGCAATGATTCGAATTCGCGTGCGCGGAGCAGGCCGCTTATCTGATGGGCTGGACCAATCTTGGTGATTACCTGGTGCCCCGCTCGCGTCCGGTCATCGATTACTGGAGCAAAAATCTTTTCAAGAACGGCAGCAGCAGCAGGGTTAAATAAACGGGCTGTGTCGCGCAAAGACTGCTCCATATGCTCCCATTCAGTCCCTATCTGACCGATGCTCTCTGACGATTCAACGAACCAAGGATCCTCTCCATATTTGTAGTCCATCGTATCCCGATCGAACCAGTAGTAATCAAGGAGCTCATGAAGATCTGTTTTTGCAGCACCGGTGACGCCAAGGATCTCGCTGATGAGGGTTTCAAGATCTTTGCCTTGCGGGTCCCTGCCAAATTGGAGGACGGCAGGGGTAAGACTGGAAACCTCAAAAAAAACTTCTATGACTTCATCGCACCGTATCATGAGATCCCATAACGCGATAGTAGGGCGATTTTCTCCGCAATAATCGCACTCTTCGACAGTGCCGATAAATTCGTTGATTCCCCTCTGCATGTGCTCGTCCTGAATGCAGTTTGCACAAATGCGATTGTCGTTTGTCATTCTCTGTTCTCATCGGGGAGAGGGTATTCGAACGATCGTTTTGCCGTCCATTGATCGCTGGGGGGACACAAACGTCGTATACCGAAATAACTCTCAGTGTGGCGCTCTCGTCTGTATCCGGTCGCTGCTCAGTGCCGTGCACGAAATGCTTTCAACGAGTTAAGGATGATTCTTTTTCTGTGATTCCCACCAATTGAACAAGTCTTCCCGCCGCAGATAGTCAAAATTATTATTCGAGATCTTATTAATTCTGCGTATCGCCGCCAGAACAACGCCAAATCCCGGATCGTTTCTCACGACCTCTACGAGCAGTGGAAGCACGGTTTTGTCCTCCAAAGGATAATTGTCAATCGCCACCATCTTCTTGACCGTATTATTTATATTGCCGGGTTGCGCGATAATTTTCCGCAACGTTGGAATATCGTTGCCGCTGTAATCTGGTCCCAGGCCATCGGCGGCCAAGGCGGCACTCCAATCGACGATCGTTTGCTGGCTAACTTTCCGCAGGCTGTCGAATCTGGATTCTGGCTCTTTTCCTGTGGCGACACGCTCTAAATAATCGAACGCACTTCTGTTCACTACGTTGGACCACAGGTTTGCGATGGCCCGCTGTACCTTGACTGTAGCATTCAGCTCCTCCACGCTACCTCTTACCGGCGCCACGCTTTCCTCAATCTGATTATTGATGGCAATTCCAACGGTGTCTTTGATGGTGGGTTTAAGCTCAGCAAGTACCGCGTTCGAATCGTCCTTGATCATTTGGCGGAGTTCTGGTTTTAGCTTGCTCGCCTCGTTTTTTACTTGTGCACCGGATATATCTTGAATCAACCCTTTGAGCTGCTGGTCAGTCATTTTTCCCAGCTCGCCGGTAATCCGTTGTTGTATCTTTTCATCTGCGAATTCATCCGAAAAGCGTCTCGCAATATCTTTTTTGAAGTCTTCAACTTGAGTGGTCACGCCTTTTTCGACCCGTGCGTGTACGTTTGCAATCTCGTCTTTTCCCGCTTGCGTCATGTCGTTTCGAAATTCCTTGATCGAGTTGCCAGTGAAGTAGATCGCAGTCGTCGCCACGATCCCAACGATGGTAACGATAAAGACTAGCAATGCGGTCAGCCGGCTTCGGTCTTTTTCCATCTGGGTTTGGGCAAAGACAAGGTATTCGTCACGTTTGGCGAGTTCCGCGCGGACTAAGTCCATTGTCCCCTGCGAGTCAGACGCGTCTGAACCTTGTCTTGCCCGTCTGGACCGGTCACGCGGGCGAAATGTGCTGACAGGCATGGCATGTTCCGGAAAAGAATAGAAATCAATTGTAGTTCATTTGATAATAATTGACTAGATTTGACGGGCGCGTCCCTGTTGTCATCTCGCGAGTCAGTTCAAGCGCAGCATTCCGCTCTGCAGTTCGCTCGGTACGGGATGCCCCCTGTCATAAAGGAATTGCGCCAGCACGAAGTACAGTGTCCGCAGCTCGGCAGAGGTGTCGGTCTGGCGGTGGCATAGGACGATGGGACAGGTCACAGGCTCCGCCAGCGGCCGGTACGCCACGCCTGGCGCGGCAACCATGCGCGCTGCCGCCGGCACGATGGACACACCGCAACCGGCTGCGATCATGATCAGCGCCGTGTCATATTGGTCTACCTCCAGCATATTGGACAAGGTGATGCCGCGCTCCCGGAGCTGCTCCAACACATGGTCGGCGAGGCTGGGGCGGGGCTTGCTGGTGTAGACGAGGAAAGGCTCGTCTTTCAAGGCGTCGAGCGGCAGTCCTTCTTCCAGTAGCGCCAGTGGATGATCGAAGGGCAGGGCGGCGATCATCGGTTCGTGGCGTAAAACAATGCGCTGTATGCCGTCGGTCGGTATTTCCACGCGGCTGATGCCGGCGTCGATCCGTCCTTCGCGCAAAGCGACAGCCTGTTCTGCGCTATTCATTTCCAGCATGCGGATGTCGATGCGCGGCAGCGCCTGGCGAAATTGCCGGATGATTGCCGACAGGTTGCCGTGAAAATTCGCCGGCACCACGCCAAAAGTAAAGGTCGCGCGCTCGTTATTCACCATGCGCCGCATGCTGGCCATCATCGCATCGGCCTGCTGCAGTATCTGCACCGCCTGTTCGTAGAACACCCTTCCCGTCGCCGTCAACGCCAGCGGCCGCTGCTCGCGGTTCAGCAATGCGGTACCAACCTCGGCTTCCAACTCCTGAATCCGCTGGCTCAAGGGAGGCTGCGCCATATGCAGCGCCTCGGCCGCAGCCGTAAAGCTGCCGAGGCGGGCGACAGTCGCAAAGTAACGTAATCGTTTGAGGTCCATATCGTATTATAGATAATTATTTGGTACCGGAAGATTGATGTAGTGATGAATATATCAAAGCGATATAACGTTAATCAAAACGGTATTTTTCAGACCACGATTCCGTACCTATACTCCCGACGTGACATTGATCAAACAGAGGAGATTTACATGACCAAAGAAACCCAAACCGAGCGCCAGGCCATCCGTGCCGCTGTGCTGCACGAAGCCCACCAACCGCTGACGTTTGAAGCCGCATCGCTGGAAATGCCGCGCGATACCGAAGTGCTGGTGCGGATGGTGGCGACCGGCGTATGCCACACCGACATGGTGGTGCGCGACCAAATGTTCAAAACCCCGATGCCGATGATCCTGGGCCATGAAGGCGCCGGCGTTGTCGAAAAAATCGGCCGCAGCGTCACCACCGTGGCAGTCGGCGATCACGTCGTCATGACCTACGCCTATTGCGGCCTGTGCGCACCATGCGCCACCGGCCATCCGGCCCACTGCGAGCACATGGGGGAACTGAACTTCGCCGGTGGCCGGCTCGACGGCTCGTCGTCGGCCTGCAATCACGAGGGCGGTGAATTGCATGACCACTTCTTTGGCCAGTCGTCGTTTGCCACACACGCCATCGCCAGCGAGTTGAATGTCGTCAAGGTGCGCAAGGATGTGCCGCTGGAGCTGCTCGGTCCACTCGGTTGCGGCATCCAGACCGGTTCCGGCGCGGTGCTGAATGCGTTGAAAGTCCACGCCGGCGCTTCGTTCGTGGCGTTCGGCACCGGCGCGGTCGGCCTGGCCGCCATCATGGCCGCGCGCGTGGCCGGCGCCACCCGCATTATCGCGGTCGACGTCAACCCAGCACGACTGCAACTGGCCCTGGAACTGGGCGCCACGCACGCCATCAACAGCAAGGAGACCGATCCGGTCGCCGAGGTACGCAAGCTGACTGGCGGCGCCGACTTCACGCTGGAATGCAGCGGCCGCGCGGAAGTGCTGCGTCAAGCGATCGACAGCCTGGGCACCCTGGGTACCTGCGGTATCGTGGGCGCGACCCGTGAGGGTACCGAGGCAGCGTTCAACGTCAACGACGTGATGATTCCTGGCCGCCGCATCATGGGCATCGTTCAGGGTGACGTTGTGTCGCGCACCTTCATTCCACAGTTGATCGAATTATTCATGCAAGGCCGCTTCCCGTTTGACCGGCTGGTCAAGTTCTATCCTTTCGAGCAGCTCAACGAGGCGATGGCCGATAGCGAAAGCGGCGTCACCATCAAGCCGATCTTGCGCTTCGAACCTGCCCAGGCATAACGACAAGGCCCGCATGGTCGACCTATCACCGCTGCTGCAGTTATCCGAGCGCTACACCAAGGTGGCCAACGCCGATCTAGGCGCGGCCAGCCCGATACTGGAAGGTCTGCAAGGACCATTCCGCGCCTATCAGCAGGCGCGCGATGCGGTGGGTGCGGTCTGCATCCGTGCCGCGCTCTGCGGTACGGTGGCGGTATCCACCCTGGCGTTCGGCCGTGCTGTCGACATCGTGCCGTCGGGCATGGACGATGGCCTGCTGGTCACCACCGCGATTCGGGGCACTGCCGCCATCTCCGGCCGCCAAGGTGTGTTCGAGGCCAGTGTGGGCGAGACCTTGATCGCCCACGCGGAAGACCAACCGACTTTCGTCTATGCCCCGGACACTGAAGTGCTGAAGCTGCGCTTCAGCCGCAAACGCCTGGAGCAACTGGGGGCGCGCCTGTACGGCGAGGACCATGCGCAGCGCTTGCATTTCAGCCCCGCCATGACGGCGCCGGGGGCGTCGCAGCGTTGGGCCGCACTGGTGCGCTATCTGCTGGTGACATTGAACGGCGCCGATGTCTCGCCGGTTTCTTCCCAAGAGCTGGCGACGCTGGAAGAGCACCTGATGCTGACGCTGCTGAATATCCAACCGCACAACTATGTCGCGACGCAGCTCGACACGCGGCGCGAGCTGGTGCTACGCCATTTCCGCGACGCCGCTGATTACATCGACCGTCATCTCGCCGATGAGCTGACGCTGGGCGATATCGCCGATGCCGCACATTGCAGCGTGCGCACACTGTCGCGTGCCTTCGAGACGGCCGGCGAGCTCGCTCCCATGCAATACGTGCACCGCCTGCGCATGGAGAAGATCCGGGCTGAACTCAGTAATCATGCTGAGCAACGCAAGACCATCGCCGATATCGCCTTCGGCTGGGGCTACAGCCATCTGGGCGAATTCAACCGCAAGTACCGCCAGACCTTCGGCGAGACGCCGTCCGCGACCCGCCAGCTGCAATTGGCAGGAATCCGTCAGCCTTCCGTCCAGCTTCCGTAAGACCGCTGCGGCGGACAAGACTAATCTCCTTGTAGAGCGAAAAGCGAAGGCGCTTTCCGCCTTTCGAACCGAACAGGAGATTTAGATGGAAACCAAACTCATCATCGATAACCAGGCCGTCAACGCCAGCAACGGCGCCACTTTCAGCCGGGTCAGCCCGACCAGCGGCGAGGTCATCACGGTGGCTGCCGCCGCCACCTTGAAAGATGCGATCGCCGCTGCGGACTCGGCAGCTGAAGCATTCAAGACCTGGTCGAAGACCAGTCCGACCGAACGTCGTGCCATCCTGTTGAAAGCCGCAGATGCGCTCGAAGCCAAGATGCCGGAATTTATCAAGGTGATGGCGCGTGAAGTGGGCTCGTCGGAATTGTGGGCTGGCTTCAATGTGCAACTGGCTGCTGGACTGTTCCGCGAAGCGGCCGGCCTGACGACGCAGATCCAGGGCGAAACGATCCCAACTGACAAGCCGGGCGGCTTCTCGATGACCGTGCGCCAGCCAGCGGGTGTGGTGCTCAGCATCGTGCCATGGAATGGCCCAGTGGTGCTGGCCGCCCGCGCCATCGCCTATCCGCTGGCATGCGGCAACACCGTGCTGTTCCGTGCCTCGGAAGCGAGCCCGCACACCCATCTGCTGGTGGCGCAGGCGTTGCTGGACGCCGGTCTGCCGCCGGGTGCATTGAACTTTGTTACCAACGCCCCGGAAGATGCGGCACAGATCATCGATACTCTGATCGCTCATCCGGCGGTGCGTCGCATCAACTTCACCGGCTCGACCCGCGTCGGCCGCATCATTGCGGAGAAATCCGCGACCGAACTGAAACGTTGTCTGCTGGAGCTGGGCGGCAAGGCGCCGCTGGTCGTGCTCGATGACGCTGACCTGGACGCAGCGGCGCGCGCCGCCGCTTTCGGCTCATTCTTGTATCAAGGACAGATCTGCATGTCGACCGAGCGCTTGGTGGTCGATGAGAAAGTGGCTGATGAATTCGTGGCCAAGTTCGCTGAACGGGCACGCGCCTTGCCGGCTGGCGACCCTGCCACCACGCCTGGGCTGGTCATCGGTCCAGTGATCAATGCCGCCACGGGCAAGCGGCTGAACGCGCTGATTGACGATGCCGTCGGCAAAGGCGCGGTATTGGTCTGCGGCGGTGCAGCGGAAGGCGCGATGATGCCGGCGACGATCCTCGATCACGTCACGCCGGAGATGAAAATCTACGCCGAGGAAACCTTTGGTCCAGTCACGACCGTGGTGCGCGTCAAGGGCACCGAAGAAGCGGTACGGGTTGCCAACGACACCGAATATGGCCTGTCGTCGGCCGTTTTCGGCCGCGATCTGGATCGCACGCTGGCGGTAGCCCTGCAAATTGACGCCGGCGCCTGCCACATCAACGGCCCGACCGTCCAGAATGAAGCGCAATCGCCATACGGCGGCTTTAAGCAAAGCGGCTACGGCAAGTTCGACGGCCGCGCGGTGATCGATGAATTCACGGATCTGAAGTGGATTTCGATCTCGCCTAATTCGCAAACCTATCCGTTCTAACGTCCAGATTTTTCAGGGCGCCTCATCTGCCGGGACGTTCGCGTCCGGCAAATGAGGGCGTAATCAGGGAGTACCATGAATAACAAGAATTCAGACAATATTATTATTGTCGGCGGCGGTGCGGGAGGACTGGAACTTGCCTGCAAACTTGGGCGCAAGCTGGGACGCGATCGAGTGACGTTGGTGGATCAAGCCTTCTATCACATTTGGAAGCCCTCTCTCCATGAAGTCGCGGCAGGTACGATGGACATGCACCGCGAGGGTTTGCCTTATGCCATGCTTGCGCATCAGAATAACTTCACCTTTGTATACGGGTCTTTTAGTCGGTTGGATGCGGATAAAAAGGTGATCGTCGTGTCCGCAGTGGAAGCGCAGTCAGGCCAGGAAATCGTACCGGAGCGCGAGCTCGCCTATGCTAAGTTGTGTATCGCTGTCGGTAGCACCTCTCATTACTTCAACACGCCCGGTGCAGCCGAACATACCATTTCGCTGAACGGTCCCAGCGACGCCGAGCAATTCCGTCGTGAGATGCTCAAGCAAATGACGTGGGCAGAGAATCAAAAGGAGCGCGTGCCTGGCGCTGGCGTGGATGTGATCATCATTGGCGGCGGCGCAACTGGGGTGGAGCTCGCAGCGGAGCTGCGCGAGGCCAGTAACCGCTATCTGGATTACGGCTTCCGTCAACTTGACCCGGCCCGCGACATCCGAATCACTTTGCTGGAAGGCGCACCACGCATTTTGCCTCCGCTGCCGGAGCGGGTCGCTGCTACAGCCACGCAGCTGCTGGAAGAGCGGCACATTAAGGTGGTGCCCGCGTGCCGCGTGCAGCGCATCACTCATGATCAGGTGGTTGATGGTTCAGGAAGGGCATATCCGTACCAGATCTGTGTGTGGGCCGCCGGGATTAAGGCGCCGGCCTTCCTTGCGAAGCTCGGCTTGCCGGTGACACCCTCCGGCCAGCTGGAGGTAACTGACCGACTGAAGGTCAAAGGTCATCGCGATATCTACGCCATCGGCGACTGCGCCGCTTGCGTCATGGCAGATGGCAGTCGTGTACCGCCGCGTGCCCAAGCCGCACACCAGCAAGCTGATTATTTGTATCGGTCGTTCATGAAGGAACAGCGACGTGGCGCGCCTATTACGACAGCATATGTGTATCGTGACTACGGATCACTAGTATCGCTAGGCATGGCGTCCAGCGTTGGCACATTGATGGGGGCGCTGAAGGGACGTTCCTGGTTTGTCCGGGGCGGCGTGGCTCGGATTCTTTACGTGAGCTTGCATTTGCTGCACCACGGCGCCGTACTGGGCTGGGTGCGTACTTGTGGACTGGCCGTCGCCAGGGCGTTGGTGCGTCGACACACTGCTCTGGTTAAGCTGCATTATTGAACTGTAGAGAGGCGGGCGGGATGTGGCTATCCCGCCCATAGTTAAGGAAAAAAATGAACATCCAGCGCGAGGTTCCCGTTGCGATCCGTTGAGGTATCGTATTTGGAATTGTCTTGTCAATGATGCTGGCGCTATCGGCTTTCAGTATCATCAAAGTCAACTTCGTTAGAGGAGGAAGTTGCCATTAGCATCTGTGAATTTGCCGTGCCGTGACTTTGTGGAAGGAGGGCGGATGCGTGTGATAGCCATAGCTCACAGTGAGGAAATTCTGGTACTCTTAAGCCGTAGAGCCAGACTGGTATGGAAAAGCGTGAAGGTGTCAAACTATGAAAGCTAGAATTTATCTCGCCGACGGGATGATTTGTGCAGATCTTGAAAATGGATCACAACTAGTACACACAGATGCTGTTGAACTTGCAGATCAGCTTTGGGCCCTGAATGTGGCGCATGACGAAGTGAGGCTGGTGGACTGGCATGAAGATCCTGATCGTGCGCCGCTCGCTGGCCAGAAAATAGCGATCCATGCTCGGCTCCGACTTCATGAAAATGGCTATCCGGACTAACGTGCGGAATGTTTTCGGTTTTCTCAACAAACCGTCGGTTCGATAGTTCGTTAGAATTACCTACCTGTCGTTAGGCCCTTACTGTTCCATCATGACGCGAAAGTTGTGAGATAACCGTTCGTGCATTACATCTTTCCAGTCCTGGTCGAGCCAATGTGCGACCTCCTCAAAACCAGCCGTGATACGTGCTAGCAGGTCATCAAGGTAGGTTGTTGCCTCCCTTGCACTCGTAAATCCGAAACGATGCGCGTCAGCCAACACCGCGCCCCGAGAAATGTCGAAGCGACCCTGAGATAGCTGCATGTGAAGACGAACTGGCGTTTCCATCGGGTTAGGTACAACGTCAAAAGCCGGTGCGAGCCGCCAGCGGCGCTCTTGCGCGTTATAGACAATGGCATGGTTGCGCACATGGTCGTCATCATTACCGCATGCAGCATTAAATACCATTCGCCCAAACAGTTCTATACGGTCTTCAACTGATACACCGGCCAACCTCAGTTCTTCGGCTAAACGCGGATAACTCCAGCGGTCAGTTTGGAGCAGCCCCGGATATTCGGCCTGCAACAAAGACGCGGCGCTCACGCACATATGGCACTGCCGTCCGGTTCGGTCAAACCTTAGAACTCGTATCGAACTCCTGCCACCTGTGGCAGGGTGAAAGACAGTTTTGGCAAAATTTAATCCACTTGCCGCGCCCCACTGCTGACCTACGTGTTCGAGCAGAGGAATATTGGCAGCGTCTGCTGTAATCTCCGGCTTAACCAGCCAAAACTGGCCGTCATCGCCTTGCACCGTGGCTTTAGGCCGCGCACCACCAACGCTGGCCGTCTCGACCAACCGCGCACGAATTTTTGCGCGTATCGTAGGACGGCGCTCCGCGATCGCCGCCAATTCTTCGATAACCTCACTGAGTTGAGGCAGACCAAGGCTGCTCACTTTCGGGTCAGGCGGCTTGGGGTTTTGACCTACGGCAAGCGCACCCCAGCGGTCAAGGTTGCTAGTTTTGAGCAAGTATTGCAGCGGAGCAGCATCTTCCGGCAGATTATGTTCTCGGCGCAGTAAAGCCTGTCCCCACGCATCCGGGCAAGCATCTCGTAAGACGTCATGCAGTCCTTGATACCGTGGTGCCGTGACATCAATTCCCGGCAAAAATGGTAAGTTTCGCGGGTCTATGGCCCAGGCAAGCCCTGCATCAATGTAAGAGGGGCCATACTTGAAAAAACCTTCTCCAGGCTTGCCTGCCTTGTATCGGCCCACTGTGAGCCACTCGCCATTATCTGGCCGTTGCAGATAGACGTATATAGGTTTAGAAATACTCAGCATCGTCAGCTCCCTTTTCCAGCAGGCTCAACTTGACGCGCTGGCGGTAGTCGCCTTGCCAAAGCTCGGCAGGCAGCGCTGGTGCTGCTTGGTCGACGATGCCTAGCACAAGAAGCGCTGTCAAATATGCGCCTGCACCTGCACCAAGGTCCCCTTTTTCCAGCCGTAGCAGCGTCGTCCGGGAAATGCCCAGCCGCGCGGACAAATCAGCGACAGTGATACGCTGACGTAGGCGTTGTGTGTTGATACATTTACCCCATGCAGTGAGGCGGTCCTGCACCAGTGTTGGCCAATCTTCAGCCTTGGAGAGCTTCTTCGGCATAATTTACTCCGTTCATAGATAGGTCATTATGTTCCATAACGCGTTATCTATGAACATTGACAACTGCGGGCTAGTGTCATAGTTACGACTTTATGCCGTATAGCGACGTCCATGACCCGTGTTAGCATAGTTGCCTGGCTTATGAAGCTTGCGTATGAATTACACGAAAATCCGGATATCCATGAAAACTCTAAAGAGTAAACTGGACGAGGCTGCGGAGGCGCCTAGTGCTCAAGCCGGCCGCTGCCCAAATGCCGAGGGGCACGCATTACTTGATGACGTCAAGCTCTCCGCCTTCGTTGCCCAAGTTTTTGCAAATGATCTGTTGCTAGTACATCTCAATCAACAAAAAACTGACGTTGAAGCGTTCCGCGCGGCGCTCAGTGCGAGGCGGAAGTTGCGTGCGAGCGAGTGAACATGTCCCGCAGATGTCTTTGGGCCAAAACTTTTTCTAACATCCGACTTCTGATCTCTAGTGCTGGCACATTATTCTCTAACGACGGCACCAAACTCTTATTGACCAATCTTGTAGCGGCTGGCATCTTGTACCTGCACGGGGGCGATACGCATTAGGATTCGTTGAACCGGCAGGTGATGGCGTTCTGGGGTCGTGGAGTGCCGCTGGATGATCAAGCATATGCCTTTTTTTTACTTTGGGCTTCTCAGGAATATGGACGCACTTGAACTTGAGCGCAAAGGTCGGTTAGAGACCATCAAAAAGATGCGTACGATGACGCGATGGGTTACGCGCGAGCAACTAATTGCTTTGGTTGGTCGATCGTCAAATCTCGCAGATCTGGTTATCGAGGAATGGGTCGCAGATCGGCGCATATTTGCTGTTGATAGCGACGGCCATCAGTTGTATGGTGCCTTCCAATTTGACGGAGAGTGGCGTCCGATCCCTGTGATTGCAGAGATTCTTGCTTTGCTTCGACGTGAGGATTGTTGGGCCATTGCCTCTTGGTTTCTTTTCCCTAATGGCTGGATCGGCGACCCAGATGGGCCTGGAAGCTTAGCTCCAGCAAATGCCCTGAAATTGCGGGAAAAGGTGCTTAACGCGGCAGAAAAAGAGCGAGGCACATATTTTTGTTAGCTCTGGAACTGATGAAGCCGTCGAAAGCAACTCGCTTGTAGTGGCTCAGATTTGATCTGACACGTAGCGCAAGACCTCCTAAAGGTCAGCTTTAGTGCGCCTGTCATCTCCATTGAATAGGTAAGGGGTGCGCGTTCCACCTCGCGCTTCATGAGCTGATTGATGAGGTCTCATTAAGAACTTCGCCAGAAACGTACGTGACCAATCCAGTTTCTTTGTTCTAGCTCAATCTTCATGTAATTGAATCTGTCGTCGCACTAAGGCGGAGCCTTGTGTTGCAAGAAGCCACCCGCAAGCAGTAAGCGGTATGTATCAGGCAGAACTCTATAATTTTCGAAGAACTGCTGTAAGAGCAAGTCTGGCCTACTAGAACTCACTGAAGCAACTTGTAGTTCCACCCGTTTTCTCTGGCGTACATCGCCCCAATCCGGAGCGAGTGTGCGTCGTGCAAAGCGTGGTGCGCCGGCCGGTCTCCCGTATGGTACCTCGCCATTCGCGCTTCAAGTTCTGGCTGAGCGTCCACGCCCATTGCCCATGCAGTAAAGAGAATGGGCTCTAGGTCTAAATTTTGCGGCCAATCGGGCAGTAGCCAGAGCAGCAAACGAAAATCACTGTCGGGACAATCATTAACGATCACAGCTTGTTCCTGAATTCTCGATATCCAGGTTCTCAACCGGCTGCGAATTTCCGCTACGCTCTGGACATACTTCCCACCCCATAGATGCGGGAGTACGTTGAAATGCACCCACTCATTGCACTGAACTGCATAATGACTTGGCGGCAGTTCCGCATAGAACTCGTGACCAGCTTCATCCACCAATCCAATCGAAATAAGGTCCGGCTTAACCTGGTCTAGTCCGGTAAATTCAGCATCCATAAAAATCATCACCATTTTTCCATCCTTGCTTCCAGCGCTGTCAGTGTATTTAAATACGAATAGATCTAAGTCAAACGAGGGGGCTTCTGGAAAACGGGCGAGACCTCCTTTGCGCTTAGAGCTGGTGAGCACGTAGGCGCACGAACGTTTCAAGCGCGAGTCGCATTAATTCCGCGTCGGACATGCCGTGTTCAGTGACTCGGATAAAATCAATCTAACTTACGCCCCCCCCCGCGAACAAAGGTCCGCGCGGCCATATCTTTCGATGATCACTTGTAGGGCCGTCATATTGACAATCATTCCATCCAATTGTGAATGTCCCAGCTATCGATTCGCAAATGAACACTTGCCGGCCACGTTCATCGACGCCGCTAGAAACTGCACTGATAGGGCGCAACTGATCCTCCATGCCGTCTTCAAAAGCTGTTTCTTGCGTCAGCCGAACTTCCACCGGATTTGTTTCTTTTATGAATTGCAGAGCATCGTGTAAACTTTGAAGGCGAAATCTCCGCAGCACTTGATCTTTAGAGAATTTCTCCGGCAAGACCACATCTAATCTGTAAATTGGCATATTCAATGCTATTTCAAACATTCGATATTGACGTAGATTAGCGTTTCCTGCCAATGCACGAAGCATTTCAATTCCTTCCTGAATTTGCCAAGATTCCTCCGTCTGAAACATTTTTTACTCCGTATAAATAGGGCATATGGTGCCAATCCCGGTGACGAAAACCAAAAAATTCTTGAGTAGATTTTTTTAGATCACCTGCCATTACATACTTTCAACGAACAAATGAAGTTTGTATGGGTACTGTCAATTGAATTTACTTAAAAATGCGATGTGGCACACAAAGCCCTGTCGCCCAAGAAATAACGGACATGTCCGTTGGATTTGCCCCAAGTATACCCGGATCATCCGTATGTGACCAACATTTCTCCAAAGCGCAAACAGCCGCCACTTCTTGCTATCGGCGATGCTATCCGTCTATTGCGGAAGGAGCGCGGATTTACTCAAGAGGGCTTAGCAGCTGCCGCAGGGCTGAATCTGAGCTACCTATCTGCTGTGGAACGCGCTGATAACAATCCTACATTCCTGACGCTCGTGGCGATCGCTAACTCGCTGGGCGTCACGCTTGAAGAGTTAGCGGCGCGCGCGCGCGTGTAATAACTTGCTCTTTCCCCAACGTAATTTTGCGATGCCACTTGGCCCTCATAGCAGCAATGGCGCAACACTTACATTAGCCGAGGCTTAAACAGTAGCTGTGGCTTGAGCGGGTTTCCATTTTTTAACAACTACTCGGGGAAGTCGCTACAGACTAGGGCGATTAGGTTTACAATTGCCCCCGGAAATTGATATTGTGATGCAGGTTTACATTATGGGCGGGATTTGATGCAGTTGGCATTACAAAGAGAGTCACTGCATAGGACTTTCGCCTTTGAGGACGGGCTCCTGTGCGATCTGTGGTCTCATTGCCGTTGGGCGATGTCTTGGTTTACATCGAATTGGAAACACAGATACGGCGCGGGCAAGTCCACGCATATCGGCTTTGTCACCGACTACCTGCGGCAGCGGGGCGTGAGCCTCGTCTCGTCGCGCGAACCGGGCGGTACCAGCCTGGGCGAAAAGCTGCGCGAATTGCTGCTGCATGAAAAAATGCATCTGGAAACGGAAGCCTTGCTGATGTTCGCCAGCCGCCGCGAACACATCGCCCAAGTCATCGCGCCCGCTTTGGCGCGGGGCGAGTGGGTCATTTCCGACCGCTTTAGCGATGCCAGCTTCGCCTACCAGGGCGGCGGCCGCGGCATGGACCTGAGCAAGATGGAAGCGCTGGAGGCATGGGTGCACCCGCACTTGCAGCCGGACCTGACCTTCCTGTTCGACGTGCCGCTGGAAGTTGCCCGCGCCCGCCTGGACGCCACGCGCGCGCTCGACAAGTTCGAGCAGGAGCGGTCGGATTTCTTTGCCGCCACGCGCAACGAGTATCTGCGCCGCGCGGCCCAGTTCCCGGAACGCTTCCGCATCATTGATTCCACGCAAAGCATTGCCGATATCCAGGTACAGCTCGCGCAGCTGCTTGATATTTTGCTCGAACAAAGCGTCGCAACACGCTGATTTACAAAGAATAAAATGACCAGTTCTCTCTATCCATGGCAACAGGACGCCTGGCAGCAATTGCAAGCCTTGCGCCCGCGCATGCCGCACGCCATTTTGTTCCATGGCGCGCAGGGCATCGGCAAGGCCGACTTCATCGAGCATTTTGCGCAAGCGCTGCTGTGCGAAGACGTGCGCGCCGACGGCCATGCCTGCGGCGCTTGCGCCTCGTGCGGCTGGTTTAGCCAGGGCAACCATCCCGATTACCGCCGGGTCCGTCCGGAAGCGCTGGAAGACGAGGTGGCCGACGAGGGCGAAGAGGGCGAAGGTGCCAAGAAAAGCGCCAAGACCAAGACGCCGTCGAAAGACATCAAGATCGAGCAGATCCGCAACCTGGCCGACTTCATGAACATTTCCACGCACCGCCAGGGCTTGCGCGTGGTGGTGCTGTATCCGGCCGAGGCGCTCAATACGCCCGCGTCGAACGCCTTGCTGAAAACCCTGGAAGAGCCGCCGCCGGGCACCTTGTTCCTGCTGGCCTCGAACAGCCTGGACCGCTTGCTGCCAACCATCTTGTCGCGCTGCCGCAAATTTGCCTTGCCGATGCCCAGCCACGAGCAGGCCTTGACGTGGCTCAAGCAGCAAGGCTTGAACGATGCGGACAGCTGGCTGCGCGAGCAGGGCGGCGCGCCGCTGGCCGCGCTGGCCCAGTCCGAATCGGGCGGCCGCGAGGAAACGGAACAATTGCTGCAGGTGCTGGCCAATCCCGGCGTGGAAGCGGCCCTGAAGGCGGCGGACAAATTGCAGAAGGCGCCGCTGGCGCCGCTCGTGGCATCGCTGCAGCGCTGGCTGTACGACGTGTTTTCCGTCAAGCTGTCGGGCACCATCCGCTACTACCCGCGCCACCGGCGCGAACTGGAAGCCTTGGCAGGACGCATCAACGTGAGCCGTCTGATGGCCGCCATCAAGGCAGCGAACGAGCGCCGGGCGATTGCCGAGCACCCCTTGTCGCCCAAGTTGTTCCTGGAAGATATGCTGCTCGATTACGCTTCAAGTTGCCAATAAAATCAAGCGCTTGCGTTATCAAGTTAATCCAGATTATGCGGTTCTTGAGCCGATTGGAATGACTTAACCGCAGGCGCGCGTGCAACTGCGGTATTGCACTTCACAGGCTTGCTGGCGTTCGGCGCGCCGGGCACGGAAGGCCTGGGCTTGCGTCGGTTGCAACTGCTGCGACTGGGCTCCCGTTTCCCTGCTCGCGGCAGCGTAGGGATTGCTGCTTGGCTTCATCGTCAGCATGGGGCTGGTATCGTCTTCCGTTGCTTGCTGCACTTGCGCACGGCATTCCTGGCGTGCCGACGCACACACGGGCGCGCACAAGCCGGCCTCGGGGATAACCTTGGGCGCGTCGCGTTTATCCTGCGCATGGGCAGGGCCTGTCAAGACCAGGCAGACCAGCAGTGTCAAAGGACCAACAACTTTCAGCATGAACGCTCTCCGTGTATCCGCACGCAACCCCATGGTTGCGTACCGGCAAGCCACTATACATCTTGATAACGTTCTTGCCTACCGAACGGGTCCGTTTGCTATGCCCGGTCCCTGGTGTTACAGTCAGTCAATCGACAGCAAGGACGCGTGCATGAAACGAGTCACTGGCATTGGCGGCATCTTTTTCCAGGCGCAAGACCCGGCCGCGCTACGCGCCTGGTACCAGCGCCACCTGGGCCTGGACGTGCAGCCCTGGGGCGGCGCCGCCTTCAGTTGGACGGATGCGGACGGCCAGCCCTCGGCAGGCAGCACCATCTGGTCGGTGGCAGCCAGGGATAGCGAGCAATTCCTGCCCGGCAAGGCGCCGTTCATGATCAATTACCGGGTCGATGATCTCGACGCGCTGCTGCAAGCCTTGCGCGACGAAGGCTGCGAGGTACTCGATAAGGCGCCCGATTCGGAATACGGCCAGTTCGGCTGGGTCATCGATCCCGAGGGCAACAAGGTGGAGCTGTGGCAGCCGCCACAGGGTCAGTAGGCAAGCCAGGCGTCATTCAGCGATAATATCGGCTCAGATAACGATCCCTATTTACTATGCGCGACATTATTGCTGGATTCCTACGCTTCCAAAAAGAGGTTTTTCCTGAGCGCCGCGAGTTGTTCAAGACCCTGGCCACGGGACAAACCCCGAAGGCCCTGTTCATTTCCTGCTCGGACAGCCGCATGGTGCCGGAACTGGTGACGCAGCGCGAACCGGGCGAACTCTTCGTGATCCGCAACGCGGGCAACATCGTGCCGTCATACGGACCGGAGCCGGGCGGCGTCAGCGCCACGGTCGAATTTGCCGTGTCCGCCTTGAACGTGAGCGACATCGTCATTTGCGGCCATTCCGATTGCGGCGCGATGAAGGCGATCGCCACCTGCGCCTGCCTCGACCACATGCCGGCCGTGCGCAGCTGGCTGCACCATGCCGACGCGGCGCGCATGATCAACGAATCGGTCGACCATCCGACGGAACAGTCGCGCATTGACGGCATGGTGCGCGCCAATGTGGTGGCGCAACTCAATAACCTGCGCACCCATCCTTCCGTGGCCCTGGCCATGGCGCAACACCGGCTGACCCTGCACGGCTGGGTGTACGACATCGAGAACGGCTCCCTCGATGCGCTCGACGAATCGACCGGCAACTTCGTGCCGCTCGCGGAACACCCCGCGTCGCAGCTGTGAACACCAGGGCACTGCGGTGCCCTTCCCCCCTGCCAGTTTTCCCGTGCTCCGGTACAATCCCGCCTTATGTATATCGATTCCCATTGCCATATCAATTTCCCCGAGCTGGCCGCTCGCATGCCCGAGATCCTCGCCAAGATGGCCGAGAACAAGGTGACGCACGCCCTGTGCGTGTCCGTCGACTTGCCGGACTTTCCACAGGTGCTGGCTCTGGCCGAGCAGTATCCGCATATCTTTGCGTCCGTCGGCGTGCACCCCGACTACGAAGACACGCCCGAGCCGTCCGTGGAAGACCTGGTCCGGCTGGCCGACCACCCGAAGATCATCGCCATCGGCGAGACGGGCCTCGATTATTTTCGCCTGACGGGCGACCTCGAGTGGCAGCGCGAGCGTTTTCGCACTCACATCAAAGCTTCAAGAATCACGCGCAAGCCCTTGATTATTCACACAAGAGCGGCCAGTGAAGACACCATACGCATCATGCGCGAAGAGGGTGCTGGCGTGTCGGACGGCGGCGTGGCCGGCGTCATGCATTGCTTTACGGAATCGCTGGAAGTGGCGCGCGCCGCCATAGCCATGGGTTTTTATATTTCGTTTTCCGGCATCGTCACGTTCAAGAGCGCCAAGGATTTGCAGGCCGTGGCGCTGGAAGTGCCGCTCGAGCGCATCCTCATCGAGACGGATTCGCCGTACCTGGCGCCCGTGCCGTTCCGCGGCCGCATGAACGAGCCCGGCTACGTGGCCCACGTGGCGGAATACCTGTCGACCTTGAAGGGTATCCCGCTGGCCCAGGTGGCGCAGCAGACGACGGATAATTTCTTTAAATTATTCAATCAGTTGCCATAATTTCTTAAGGTAAAACATGATGAAAAAACTCGCGCTGGCGATGCTGCTGTGCTGGGCCACCACCAGCCAGGCGGCGCCGGAACCGGATGCATTCTTCCGCGCCGTGTCCGTCAACAACGCCAGCGGCGTGCGCAGCATGCTGCTTGACGGCATGAACCCCAACCAGCCTGACGCGCAGCGCGGCGACATTCCCCTCGTGCTGGCCTTGCGCGACGATGCGGACCGGGTTTTCAAGGTGCTGCTCGACGCGCCCGGCATCGACATCGAAGCCCGTTCGGCGAACGGCAATACGGCGCTGATGATGGCCGCCTACAAACACAAGCAGGATGCCGTGGAAGCCTTGCTGGCCAAGGGCGCCAAGGTCAACCAGAGCGGCTGGACGGCGCTGCACTATGCGGCCTCGGCGGGCGACTTGCCCATCATGAAGATCTTGCTGGACCGCGAGGCGACGGTCGACGCGCGCGCGCCCGCCAGCATCACGCCGCTGATGTTTGCCGCCCGCGAAGGGCAGGAAGGCGCCGTCAAGCTGCTGCTGTCCTGGGGCGCGGACGCCAGCCTGAAGAGTGACCACGGCTGGACGGCCGCGCAGTTCGCCCAGGCCGGCGACAAGCCTGGCGTGGTCGCCATCATCGAAGCGGCGCAGAAGGCGCGCGCGGCCAGAAAGTAATTTTCTAGCAATATTTTCCATGCCAGCGCTGAAACTGGCATGGAATTGCCTCTCAGCTCAGCCCTTTGTTCTCCGTGCCGATTCACGATAATGATCGTGTCGCATTAATCAGGAGATTTTTCGCATGGGCAATCACATCAACGTCAGGCGCCGGCTGGTTTGTCGCCGCCCCTCGCGCAGCCCCTGCGATAACACTGCTTTCTGGAATGACAAAACCGATCGGCCATCGGAGCCAGACTCCAAGAGGACAGACATGCTGAATGAACGAGAAATCGAGAGTTGTTACCTGGGGCAATTTATCCCCGTCCATTACCACCACAATATGTTGATGGACCAGAACCGCATGCACGGGTTCAAGTCGGCGATCGATTACGCGGTAAAACCTGGCATGAAAGTGCTGGAGCTGGGCGGCGGCACGGGGGTGCTGTCGTGGTTTGCGGCCGCGCGCGCCGACAAGGTCTGGTGCGTGGAATTCAATCCGGACATGGTCAAGGAAGCGCGCAAGATGCTGGCGCTCAATCCCAACGGTGAAAAAGTCGAGGTCGTCCATGCGGACGCCTTTGAATACCTGCCGCCCGAGCCCGTCGACGTGGTCATCTGCGAAATGATCCACGTCGGCATGCTGCGCGAAAAACAGGTGGAAGTGATCGAATCGTTCAAGCGCCGCTACCTGGCCCGCTTTGGCGGCCCGCTGCCGATCTTCCTGCCCGAAGCCGTCATCATGGCCGTGCAGCCGATGCAGCAGGAATACGATTTCGAGGGCTTTTATGCGCCCATCGTGCAATTCCAGGAAACCACGGCCATCCACCCTGGCGTGCAGGAGCTGGCGCCGCCGTCCGTCTACAGCATCATCGATTTCAGCCAGCCGACGGACAGCGTGTTCGGCTTCGACGGCAAGTTCGTCGTCGAGCGCAGCGGCACCTTGAATGCCTTGCGCTTCGTCACCAAGAACATCCTGGCCGTCGTGCCCGAGCGCTCGACCACCATCGACTGGCTGAACCACTACATGTGCTTGCCGCTGGCCACGCCGGTGGCCGTGAAGGCGGGCGACGTGCTGCAAGTGAGCTTCCAGTACCGCGCCGGCGGCTCGATTCCTTCGCTGGAAGCGTCGATCCGCGCCCAGGTCATCTATGACGCGACTTTGCAAGCTGTTACGCAGAACGCCGTCTACGCGTAAGCGCCGTTAATGTATAGGCAACGCCGCAGCGATTTCATCCTGCGGCGTTTGTCCATTCAGGGTATATTTCGTCTTTTACCCACCGGACAGCTTTACTATCATGGAACAGATCGATCAGCGTTACCTCGTGCAACAGAACAAAATCAGCGACGGCGAGACCAGGCCGCCCGTGTTTGCCAAGGTAATGCGCAGCAAGGAAGGCGTGTTTGAAGGCGTGTCTTTCATCAAGTCCAAGGACAAGGCCACCGTCATGACCATCGAAGATGCCAACCAGGCCATCAAATGGGCCACCAGCAAGAAACCGAATGCGCACGAGTACGTCACGAAAGTAATTTGCGTCGGCCAATAAGCTGCCCGCCCGCCACCGTTCATTCCCGTTTTTGTACCGTTCATCTCCCCAGCACGCAGTTCATCGCATGGCCATTGCCGCCGTGGCGGCGCTTGCATAGAGTGGCGTCACGGTAGCGGGGCAAGCACGGCTTGTTCCGCACATTTCATTCTAGGGGGACGCAATGCTGGGATTCGTGCTGTGGCTGCTGCTCTTGCTCGTGTGCTGGCCCCTGGCCTTGCTGGCCCTCGTGCTGTATCCGCTGGCCTGGCTGCTGTTGCTGCCATTCCGCCTGATCGGCATCGGCGTGGAAGGCGTGTTCGAATTGCTGCGCGCCATCGTCATGCTGCCGGCCCGCGTGCTGGGCGGCGGGCGGCACTAAAGCGGATAGTCCCCATGAAAAATGGCGCCCCTCGGCGCCATTTTCATTTTTGCTGCTGCCTTGCTTACAGGTCGACCATGAAACCGGCGCCTATCGATTTCTGCGAATAGTTATAGTCGATCAGGCTCTGGCCATAGCCCGAGAACAGTTGCAAATAGCCTTTCAGGTTGGCCTTCAATGGGAAGGCCCAGCTGGCCTGCATGGAGCCATGCTTCTTGCTGAAATTGCGGCGCGCCGTCACGGCGTATTCGTGGCCCTTGTTGCGGTAGCTCAGGCGCAAGTCGCCATGCCCCATGTAATCGATGATGTCGATATTGTCATTGTCGACGGCGCTATTGTCGAGACGGTGCCAGACGCGGGCCGTGACGGCCAGGTTGTCTTTTTCCATGCCCAGCTCCGCATACACGCGGTTCCAGCTGCGCGACAGGGTCGACGTCTGACCGTTGGACTGGTGCACGAGGCCGAAGTTCAGGTAATTGAATTCCACGCCCGCGAAGTTCTTGTTGATCGGCATGACCAGCATCAGTTCCGGCTGATAGTTGGTCTCGCGGAAGGGGCTCGACGCCTTGCGGTTATACGCCTGCCAGAAACTTTGCTGCGTGTAGCCGAACCACATGTCGATGGGCGTGCCGGCGATATCTTCCAGCATCTTCATCTTGAAGCTCAGCTGGAACGTCAATTCCACGTGCTGGCTCTTGATGCCGGCCGGCGTGAAATCCTGGAACGGTTCATCGTTCGAGGCGTCGCTGTAATTGGCCAGCAGCAGATAGGTGTCGCGGTGCGGGCGGAAATTGAACAGGCCACGCTTCGAAGCTTCGTTGAGTTCCCACGATTGCTGCGTGCGCGAAATCGGTGCTTCCGGCGGCGCCGCGCCAGCCTGAGCGACGGCGGGAATAGCCGCGTTGACGGCTTCCGGCGTGGCCACGCCAGGCGGGCTGACCGGCGTGAAGGGCGCGACCTCGGCGGCGGCCGCCAAGGTGACGGCCGCAGTGACGGGATCGCCGCCGGCGGCGATGGTGGCTTTTTCCGCCGCCTTGGCCAGGGTATCGAAGCAGCCCAGGCGGGCGCTGGCGTCACCGAGCACGGCGCAACGCTGCATTTGCTGCTCCAGTTCGCCGGCCATGCCCAGCGCCGGTGATGCCAACAGGGAAGTGAGGATTATTTTTTTTAGTTGGGTCGTCATAGGATGTGAGGGAATATCGTTCGGTGCGTACCCCGGTTATTCGGGATGCGTCTTGATTTTGGTTAATGTTTGTTGAATTAATTGATAGGAAAGTATAGCTGAATCCGCCATATATCCTGCGCGCCTACCGTGCGCGCGAATGTCGGTGTTGTATGCCTGGTAAAAACCGGTCACTCTCTGCCGCCAAAATCGATGTCTGCTACACTGGAAAACCGGCGCAAATCCAGTCGTGCCGGGGCTAGCCATGGAGATTGTGATGACCCGCAAAACACCTATCGAGCGCTACCGCAACATCGGCATCAGCGCCCATATCGACGCCGGCAAGACCACCACCACCGAGCGCATCCTCTTCTACACCGGGGTGAATCACAAGATAGGCGAAGTGCACAATGGCGCCGCCACCATGGACTGGATGGAGCAGGAGCAGGAGCGGGGCATCACCATCACCTCGGCCGCTACCACGGCGTTCTGGAAAGGCATGGCCGGCAACTTCCCCGAACACCGGATCAACATCATCGATACGCCCGGCCACGTGGACTTCACGATCGAGGTCGAACGCTCGATGCGCGTGCTCGACGGCGCCGTGATGGTCTACGATGCCGTCGGCGGCGTGCAGCCGCAATCGGAAACCGTCTGGCGGCAAGCCAATAAATACCACGTGCCGCGCATCGCCTTCATCAACAAGATGGACCGGGTGGGCGCCGATTTCCTGCGCGTGCGCCAGCAGATCGCCGACCGCCTGAAGGGCGTGGCCGTGCCCATCCAGCTGCCCATCGGCGCCGAAGAGCATTTCACTGGCGTCATCGACCTGCTGAAAATGCGGGCCATCACCTGGGACGACGCCAGCCAGGGCGTGCAGTTCAGCTACGGCGAGATTCCCGCCGAGTTGCAGGCGCAGGCGCAGGAATGGCACGAGCACATGGTCGAGCACGCTGCCGAAGCCAGCACGGAGATGACGGAACGCTACCTGAACGGCGACACGTTCACTGAAGCCGAGCTCAAGCAGGCCTTGCGCGCGCGCACCATCCGCAACGAGATCGTGCCCATGCTGTGCGGCAGCGCTTTCAAAAACAAGGGCGTGCAGGCCATGCTGGACGCCGTCATCGAATACCTGCCGTCGCCGACGGAAGTGCCGCCCATCATGGGGCACGACGAGCACGACAACGAGGTGGAGCGCCATCCGGCCGACGACGAGCACTTTTCCGCGCTGGCCTTCAAGATCATGACGGACCCGTTCGTGGGGCAACTGACGTTCTTCCGCGTGTATTCGGGCGTGGTCAATTCGGGCGACATGGTCTACAACCCCACCAAGAGCGCGCGCGAGCGGCTGGGGCGCATCCTGCAGATGCATGCGAACGAGCGCAAGGAAATCAAGGAAGTGTATGCGGGCGACATCGCCGCCGCCGTGGGCCTGAAAGCCGTCACCACGGGCGACACCCTGTGCGCGCTCGACCACATCATCGTGCTGGAAAAGATGATCTTCCCGGAACCCGTGATTTCGCAGGCGGTCGAACCGAAGACCAAGCCTGACCAGGAAAAGATGGGCATCGCCCTGAACCGCCTGGCGCAGGAAGACCCGTCGTTCAGGGTCCATACGGACGAGGAATCGGGCCAGACCATCATGTCGGGCATGGGCGAACTGCACCTGGAAATCCTGGTCGACCGCATGCGCCGTGAATTCGGCGTGGAAGCGAATGTGGGCAAGCCGCAGGTGGCTTACCGCGAAACCATCACGCGCGCGGTGGAAGACGTGGAGGGCAAGTTCGTCAAGCAGTCGGGCGGACGGGGCCAGTACGGCCACGTGGTGCTGAAACTCGAACCGCTGGAGCCGGGCACGGGCTACCAGTTCGTCGACGCCATCAAGGGCGGCGTCGTGCCGCGCGAATTCATTCCCGCCGTCGACAAGGGCATCGTTGAAACCTTGAAGTCGGGCGTGCTGGCCGGCTATCCCGTGGTGGATGTGAAGGCGACGTTGACCTTCGGCTCCTACCACGACGTCGATTCCAACGAAAACGCGTTCCGCATGGCCGGCTCCATCGCCTTCAAGGATGGCATGCGCAAGGCCCATCCCGTGCTGCTCGAACCGATGATGCAGGTGGAGGCGGAAACGCCCGAGGAATTCATGGGCAACGTCATGGGAGATTTGACGGCCCGCCGCGGCATGGTGCAGGGCGTCGACGACATCCCCGGCGGCGCGGGCCGCATCGTCAAGGCCCTCGTGCCGCTGGCGGAAATGTTCGGCTATTCCACCACCCTGCGTTCGCTGACCCAAGGCCGCGCCACGTACACGATGGAATTCAAGCACTATGCGGCCGTGCCCAAGCATATCCTGGACCAGGTGGCATCTGCCGGCAAGGCCAAGTAGGTCGGATTAGCGGGGCAACGCCCCGCGTAATCCGACAACATTGTTGGCGAAGGCCGTTGGTGGTGTCGGGTTAAGTAAGGCTGAGGTCAGACCCGGCGGGTCTGACCCCGGATGTCGTTTGAGTTCAACGGACGGTTTAATGGGCAAGATTCTGCGCAATGATCGCATCGGCCACCTTCTCCGCCTCGCCCACCGGCTGTTCCAGCGCCTTGGTAGTGTAGACGGTGGAGGCCACCATCGGCTGGTCCAGGGTCGCGCCTTCGCCATGGCTGGTATCGACCGTCACCGTGGTCGACAGGCCGATGCGCAGCGGGTGGGCGGCCAGTTCCTTGGGGTCGAGCGTGATGCGCACGGGCACACGCTGCACCACCTTGATCCAGTTGCCCGTGGCGTTTTGCGCCGGCAACAGGGAAAACGCGCTGCCCGTGCCGGCCGACATGCCCAGCACCTTGCCGTGGTACACCACCTTGCTGCCATATAGATCCGTTTCGATGGTCGCCGCCTGGCCCACGCGGATGTTGCGCAGTTCGGATTCCTTGAAGTTGGCGTCGACCCATAACTGGTCGAGCGGCACGATGGACATCAAGGGCGTGCCCGGCGTCACGTGCGTGCCCAGCTGCACGCTGCGCTTGGCCACGTAACCCGAGACGGGCGCGACCACGGCATTGCGGCGCACGGCCAGCCATGCCTGCAGCACGTCGCCCCTGGCGGACAAAATCGCCGGATGGCTGGCCAGGCGCACGCCGGCCACGCCCGATTTGGCGGACTCGGCCTGGCGCTGGGCCACGGCCAAGGCCGCTTTCGCGTCGTCGACGGCCTGTTTCGCATGGGCCAGGTCTTCGCCCGAGATCGTCTGGTCCGCGGCCAGCGGCGCACGGCGCGCCAGGTTGCCCTGCGCCGTGGCCAGCGCCAGGCGGCGCTGTTCGATGACGGCGTCGTACTGCGCCACATTCGCATAGCGTTCGCGCTCCTGGCGCACGACGTTGCCCAGGCGTGCCTCGGCCTGGCTCAGGGCCAGGTCCGCATCGATGGCGTTCAGGGTGATCAGCGGCGCGCCCGCCTTGACCATCTGCGTCTCGTCGGCGCGGATGGCGTCGACATTGCCCGTCACTTGCGCGGACAGGGTGACGAGGTTGCCGCCCACATAGGCGTTGTCCGTGACTTCTTCCTTGGCCAGCACCAGTTGGTAATAAACTGCCCAGGCCGCGCCGGCCACGAGGAAGGCGGCCGTGATGGCGATGAGGACGGCCTTGCGCTTGCCCGGCTGTTCGGTTGGGGTGGTCGTTGCTGTGGTATCGCTGCTCATGATGTCGTCCGTAATCGATGGTTATTGTTGTGCGGTGGCGTTGGCGGAAAAATCGCTGCTGCCCCGGTAGCCGCCGCCCAGTGCCACGCTCAGGCTGATTTCCGCGTCCTGGCGCTGGTTTTGCAGCTGCATGCCCAGGTCGACCTGGCCGCGCACGGTCATTTCCGCATTGAGTTGCGTGGCGCGGTCGGCCAGTCCCTGTTTCAGTCTGGCATTGGCGTTGCGCAGCTGCGCCTCGCTGGCGCGCAGGTTTTCCTGCTGCAGGCGCAGCTGGTTTTCCACGCCTTGCACCTTGGCGCCCGCTTGGGCCACGTCGCGCACGACATTGAAGACCCTTTGGTTGTAGTCGGCGATCAGTTCATTGCGTTCGCTGCGCGCGCCGGCAAGCTGCGCCTGCAGGCGGCCGCTGTCGAACAGGGGCAGGGACAGGGCCGGGCCGATGAACAGGGTGCGGCTGCCCGATTGCAGCAGCTTGCCCAGTTTTATCGCATCGAGGCCGAACGACGCTCCCAGGTCGATATCGGGGTAGAACGATGCCTGCGCCGCCTCGATATTGCTCATGGCCGCCTGGACCCGCCAGCGCGCCGCCTGCAGGTCGGGACGGCGCGCCAGCAATTCCATGCCCAGCTTGCCGGGCAGTGCGTGCGGCAGCGCCTGGGCTGCTTTCGGCTGCAGGCCGGCCAGTGCCGTGCTGTCCGCACCGAGCAGGGCGCGCAAGGCTTCACGTTCCGTGACGACCTGCGTTTCCAGCAGGGCAATTTGTTGCTGCAGCAGGCTCAAACGCGTTTGCGCGGACAGATGGTCGTCGCTGACGCCCAGGCCATGCGCGATGCGCTTTTCCTTGTCGTCCACCAGTTGCTGCTGCAACTGGACCAGCGCATGCAGGTTGTCCATGCGGGCCCAGCCATTTTGCATGCTGAAGTAGTGCCTGGCGATTTCGGCGGCCAGCATCTGTTCCGCCATCGCGTACTCGGCGCGGCGCGCGTTGACCTCGCCCAGGCTGGCGGCGATCTGCGCCTTGTGCTTGCCCCACCAGTCGAGATCGTAATGGGCTTGCACGCCCACGGTGAATTCATTGTAGTAATTGCCGCCGATGGGGGCGGGCATCAGGCCGTTGGCCGAATAGCGCTGGCGGCTGGCGCTGGCGTCCAGGTCCAGCCTGGGGCCGCGTTCCGCATGCCGGGCATCGAACGCGGACAGGGCCGAGCCGATGCGGGCATTCGCCACGTCCAGGCCGGGGCTGGCGGACAGGGCGTTGTCAATCAGCTGGTCCAGCTGAGCGTCCTGGAACTGGCGCCACCACTGGGCGGCGGGCCAGCCTTCGCTGGCCAGGTGGATGTCGGCCGCCAGTTGCGCCTTGGCCAGGTCTTGCTGCGGCAACTGTTGCGTGTCGGGCGGGATGCTGGCGCAGCCGGCCAAAGCCAGACTCAACGTCAATACGCGCAGGGAAAATTTCATAGGTGTGTGCATGAGGGTTATTCCATGGCCGCGTGGTCAACCACGACAGGCGCATTCTTCTTTGGTGGTTTGATCAGGAGCAAGAGCGGCAGCACGAGGATGGTCAGCCACATCATCAGCCAGAAGTCGTCGAGGTAGGCGATCATCGACGCCTGCCGCGTGATTTCGCCATTCAGCGCCGCCATGCCCGTGCTCGTGCCCAGGTCGAACACCTGGGCAATGCCGGGGTCGTGCAGGGCCGGGTTGGCGATGTTGATGTGTTCCGTCAGGGACGCATGGGCGATCTGCGTATTGCGCACCAACAAGGTCTGCACGAGGGCAATGCCGATGCTGCTGCCGATATTGCGCACCAGGCTGTAGATCGCCGTGCCTTCCGCCCGCATCTGCGGCGACAGGGTGGCAAACGTGGCCGCGCTCAGGGGCACGAAGACGAGGCCCAGGCCGATGCCCTGGATGATGCCGTTCCACACGACGGTCTTCGGCACGAGGTCCAGACTGAAATTGGCCATTTGCCACAGCGAAAACGCGGTAATCGAAAAGCCCACGCCCAGCAGGATGCGCGTATCGATTCTGCCCGTCAGCCTGCCGACGATCAGCATGGCCAGCATCGTGCCCAGGCCGCTGGGCGCCGTGACGAGGCCGGCGATGGCCGCCGGGTAATTCATCAAGCCTTGCAGCATCGACGGCGTCAGCGCGCGCGTGGCGAACAGCACCATGCCGACGATCAAGATGAACAGCAGACCGCTCACATAGTTGGAGTTTTTCAGCAGCCGGTAGTCGAGGAAGGACTTGCCGGCCGGGCGCAAGGCCGTGTGCGCAATGAAATAACAAAGGCTCATGGCCAGCACGATGGCTTCGATCCACGTTTCCGTCGAAGAAAACCAGTCGTTCTGCTCGCCCCGGTCCAGCAGCATCTGCAGCGCGCCGATCGACAGGCTCAAGGTGGCGAAGCCGAACATGTCAAAGCTCATGCGGCGGTTCGGCGGGTCCTTGCGGATGTAGCGCCAGATGCCATAGAAGGCCATGGCGCCGATGGGGATGTTGATGAAGAAGACCCAGCGCCAGCTGTAGCTGTCAGTCAGCCAGCCGCCCAGTGTCGGCCCCAGGATGGGGCCTATCATCACGCCCATGCCCCAGATGGCCATGGCCGAGCCGTGTTTCTCGCGTGGATTGATGTCGAGCAGCACCGCCTGCGACAGCGGCACCAACGCCGCGCCGAACACGCCCTGCAGCAGGCGCGCTGCGACGATCTCGGACAAGGTAGCGGACAGGCCGCACAGCACGGAGGCGAGTGTAAAGCCGGCCACGGACACGAGAAAGGTGTTTTTCTGCCCGAAGCGGTCACACAGCCAGCCCGTCAGGGGCGTGGCGATGGCGGCGGCGACAATAAACGAGGTCAATACCCAGGTGATCTGGTCTTGCGAGGCTGACAGGCTGCCTTGCATGTGGGGCAGGGCGACGTTGGCGATGGTGCCGTCGAGCGCCTGGATGATGGTGGCGAGCATGATCGAAACCGTGATCATGCGCCGGTTCAAGGTAGGGTCTTGCGAGGCGGGAAGGGGCGCTGCCGTCACGGAATTCACGCGAACTTCTCCGTCGCCGCTTGCAGCGCTTCTAGCAGCTCGGTGGCGGCCCGCAACTGGTCCGGATCGATGCCTTGCAGCAGTTCCTTGCGGAAGCCATCCGCTTCCTTGCGCACGGTGTCATACACCTGCATGCCCGCCTCGGTCAGCACGACGAGTTTTACTCTACGGTCCGTTTCCGATGGCTGGCGCTGCACGAAGCCCAATTTCACAAGCCGGTCCAGCATCGACACCATGGTGGGGTTTTCCACGCCCAGTTGATGGGCCAGCTCGCTTTGCGAGGGTGGCTGGGGCGACTTGGCGATCATGGCGATGCACATCCAGCTTGCTTGTCCCAGGTCCAGGTCTTTCAGGCGCCGGTCGATCGCATGGCGCCAGCCGCGCGCCGTCTTGTGGAGCGCGGCGGAAAAGCGCTCTTCGATAGAAGTCATAAGGTGAGTGATCTAATAGTTAGGGGTCTAACTAATATTCTAGCATGCCAGTTTCACAGGCGTACAGGCCTTCCCGTTTATCGGCGCCACTGGTACATTAACAGTCAGCCCATCACCATCAGGAGACAGCATGACGACGGAAAAACAGAAGCAGGACGGACAGCACCGCGACAGCAGCGACTTTGTCATCACGCAAACTTTCGACGCCCCACGCGATCTCGTGTTCCGCTCGTGGGTGGAGCCGGAACGTCTGGCGCAGTGGTGGGGACCGGTCGGCTTCGAACTGAGCGTGCTGGCGCTGGACCTCAAACCGGGCGGCGTTTTCCACTACGGTATGCGCGCCGACAATGGCTATGAGATGTGGGGCAAGTTTACTTACCAGGAGATCGAAGCGCCTGAACGCATCGTTTCCATCCTGTCGTTTGCCGACAAGCAGGGCAATGCCGTGCAGCATCCGGTCAGCGCTACCTGGCCGCTGGAATCGTTCAATGTCATGACCCTCACGGAAGAAAATGGCAAGACGACGATGACCTTGCGGTCGACGCCGCACAAGGCGACGGATGAGCAGCATGAGACTTTTGTGGAGGGGCATGAGTCGATGACGCAGGGGTTCAGGGCCACCTTCGCCCAGCTGGCCCAGTACCTAGCCCGTGTTCAGTAGAGTTATGTTGATCGCTGGTTATTAAAAACGGCGGGCCAGAGCCGCGGGCCTGAGAAAATGTCCATGGCTGCGTTGCTTGGGCTCGCCGTACATGCGTACTGTCTTCGCCCGCGCGCCTTGCCCTGGCCATTTTTCAGGCCCGCTGGGCCCGGGGAGCCTGGGTTTGAGGCGCGGGCGGGTTCATGCTCTCGTTGCCAGTTCGCGGTTGAGGGGCGTCAGCTTCCGCCCCATACCAGACTGTCGAAGGGGCTGTTCAGGCCCCGAACACAGTACTTTCAATCCAAACCCGTTCGCCCGGGTGATGCTCCTCGATAGTCGCAAGCGCCCCCTGAATCGTCGCTTGGTCGGCATCCGTGAAAGAGTACGTGAAACGAGTGACATTGCTGCGCTCAAGCTGCGCAAATTCTGCTTCTGACAATGCATCCGCGCTGCACCATACGGGAGTCTTGGTCGCCTCTGACGCATCCAAAATTTCTCGCAAACCTCGTGGGGTTAGTGCTAGGTACACCATGTCATCCTCGTTTTTTGATCCAAAAAGGCATAGCTGCCCCAAGGTCTGCTTCTGGCCGGTTGGTATCGTTCGCAGGTTCCGCCCGAAGCGGACAGATGGATTCGTTACACCGATGGTTGCGCATTTACGAACAGCACTACGTCAGAAACGGTACGCACTTTGTCGTAATACGGGTTGCGCTCGGTCTGTTCTAGCGATCTTCCGGCCCGCAAAGCAACGTCCACTATGAGATCGTCCACGTCATCGACATCCAAGCCTAAATCGCCCGTGAGCGAGTCCGATGCTCGCACTGGAAACGCGATGAACGGCCTAAGAAAAACTTGCAATTCCTGATGCACCGCGCGGATGATCCAGGTGTCGGTTTTTCTTTTGTCAAAACTGCGGGCGAAGTGGCATATCGATTCGCCTTCGCGGGCGTAAGCCAGGGTTTGAAGGCGATGCTTTTCACGCCGATTCAAAACGGTGGTCCAGACATAAAAAACACAGACCAAAGTACCGGTAACGCCCAAAATCCGAGCAGATGACGCGTAAATAAAGTACCCGAACCCGACTGCTACCACGATCAGGAACACCTTCAGCGAGATGACAGGCCGTTTGGCATGCTGCGCCATTTGCCTTGACGGCAGCCGTGTTGCTTCCATTGCTACTCCTTTTATGCCTCGTCATGATTATTCATCGTCCGCTTCTGGCCGGTTGCAGTCATCTGCAGGTTCCGCCCCGAAGCAGACATAGATCTGACGCATTCGACATATGCCACCGCAGCCGATTAAGCGTCGTGATAAACAACGCCGTATGTGTCGAACATAGCTCCAGCTAGCTCGACCATGCTTAAGCCGCTGCGCTCCCAAAAAAACAGAAAGTATTCCAACTTGTCGTAAGGTGCTTCAGCGTCCATGCCGTGCAGCGCACAAATCGTGGTTCTGATACGCAACACCTCAGGGTCATCCGACATATCGCGTCCTCGGATGGTCTCCCAAAGCCTCACCCGGACAGCTAAGGCCTCGCTATCCGTTGCCGAGCCCTCAAGATATCGTTTAGCAGCCAAAACAGAAGACTGCGCGGTAACGGGTAGACATTCGATCACCCGAGCCAGGGCGTTAACCATAAAGCGTTGAGCATCACCGTGCGCTACCGGATCATCCAGATCAACGGTGGATGAAATAACATCAAAAGGATCACGGTGAGACATGCTGACTTTCTGAGTAAAGCTTAATTGGTCAATTGCCGACTGTCCGCTGCTGGCCGAAGGCTGCCGTTAGCAAGCTACGCTCCGGCGCAGACTTTAGCAGAAAATCTCATGGTCACGGCCAGCCGTCAAGATCCGCCTTTGACGGGTCAAAGTTATCCCCCTCAATTTCCAGGATAAACTCATATGGTGATGAGGGCGCGAATTCGGAACGAAGAAAAAAAACACAATCGCCCACGAGTGCTTTATCCAGGCGAGCTTCCATCAGTTGCGCTAACTAACTGATGGATTTCACTGATAGGTCCGGCTATCCAGTGATCAGTAATTTCTGTGGTCGGCCAAGTTCCAATTTCAAGAGATTTGTACGGTCCGAAGTGTTCGTGTTCCGAAACAATCCTATTGCGTGGGTTGGCGGCATATGCGCGTATCGCCTCGGCGAATTGTCGAAGTCCAGCTTTGTGGCCTCGCAATCGCCATTCTTTGAGATCGTCATCTCTCTCATGGAAAAAACCAAGCTCAAGCCATTCGCGCTGGGTCATTGCATTGATTTTTGTGCTTGGCATATCATTCCTATGAGACGGCTCCTGGCCGCTTTCCGCGTGGGCCAATAATAGCAGTATGACTAAAGGCGCATTCCCAGCCAGATCACCGATTCCGTGGCGCCGGATACCATAGCGCTCAGCATGCGTCCGAACATCCCGCTGCCTTGCGCGTAGATGGATGCCTGGTCGTGATGTTCCTGCTCGTCCCTGAGGATTGCTTTAATGGCGCCAGCCGCATCATCGTCGTCGCTCAACATAGTGAGTTGGTGCCGCAGGTGCTGCAGGACCACCCGTTCGACGGCCACGGTGGTCAGCGAGATCGCGCGCGCACCGCACAGCCCCGTGGCGATGCCCAGCGCATAGCCACCCGCCGCACACAGGGAATAGCTGCGGCAGCGCGGCAAGCCACGGCGTTCGAGAACGTCATGAAATATCGTCCTGTGCTCCTGCTCATGCGCCCTGAAGGCCCGCAGTTCCGGCACGAGATGGCTTGCGGTCAAACGGGCGACGAAGATCTGGCCGGTATAAATGCTGATGGCACCTTGCTCTCCCGCATGGTTTACCTTCATCGCCCGGTTCGAAAATTGCGTATTCGCATGCATTGATCAATTGTCTTATTGGTTCTGATCGCCCGCCATCCCCAGCATCTGCCGAATCACGGGCAAAATCATCTTCCAGGCATTCGACGTCGCCGCAATCTCGTCATAATGGCTGGCTCCGGGCAAGATCAGCACCTCCGCATGGTCGCCAGCTAGCTTGGCCCTGGCCGCGTAGTCGTGCGCGACGCGGGGAGGGGAGATGGTGTCGAGTTCTCCCGTGGCCAGGACGGTGCGGCTGCCGTTGGGGATCAGGTCGGCGGCGTTGGTGTCGCTGTAGATGTCGGGGCGCTCAGTGCTGGGCTGGCCTGCCAGCTGGGCGATGTCGCGCTCGCAGCTGGTCTTGATCAGGTCTTTCTCATGGCGCAGGTCGGCCAGGCCGCCCAGGCTGACAATGTTTTTGACCGGCAGATAGTTGTCGCGGTACAGGGGGCTGGTCTTCGGCAGTTTTTCCCTTCCGGCGATCCATTGCACCAGCTGGCCGCCGGCCGAGTGGCCCATGGCGACGATGCGGTTCACGTCCAGCTGGTACCGGGGCGCGTGCTGCCGCAGGCTGTCGAGCGCCGCGTGCATGTCTTCGTAGGTGCCCGGGTAGCCGCCGCCCGGCTCGTCCACCCGGCGGTACTCCACATTCCACACGGCGATGCCTTGTGCGACGAGGGCGCCGGCCACGTTGCGCATCTGCTTGATGCCGCCGAAGGCCACCGTCCAGCAGCCGCCATGCACGAGCACGACGACGGGGAACGGTCCCTTGCCTTCGGGCTTGAACAGCTGCGCGTATTGCGACGGCGCGGGGCCATAGGCGATCTGCGCCGTGGGCGGTGGGCCGTTCAGGGCCAGGTAGTCGTCCAGGCTCATGGGGGCGGCGACGGCGCCGTGGGCAGAGGCGAGCAAGGCGGTGGCGATCAGGGAGGACGGCAAGGAGGTAGGCATGCTGGGATTCGCTTGAGAAGAGAGCAACACTTTAGCATAGGGCCGCATGGGGGCGGAGATCAAGCGATGCACTGTTTTCCTCCTGCGGGAGGGTTGCCCCATGGTATATTCCGGGCATCAGTTTTCCCCATATGGACACGGTGCAAGCAAACAACATCCTTTCATTGCTGGACGCCGAGCATAGTGCGCTGGGCAGCATCGCGGCAGGCGCCGGCCTGGCCCATGCATTGGAGCATTTGTTGCTGGCGCTGCAAGCGCTGGCCGACGGCGGCGCACATGGCTGCCTCGTGCTGATCGACGAGTCCGACCGCTTCTGCGGCTTGTCCGCGCCCAGCTTGCCGCAAGACCTGTGCCTGGCCTTGCGCCATGGCGGCGAACAGCCTTCCCCGTTAGGCACGGCGGCCTTTTCCGGCGCGCCCGTGTATTGCGGCGACATCACGCGCGACGTGCACTGGAGCGCGGGACGCAAGGAAGCCTTGTTGCACGGCTACCGTGCATGCTGGGTCGCCCCCGTGTTTGGCGCCAAAGGCCATATCCTCGGCGTGCTGGGCCTGTTTTTCCAGGCGCCATGCCATCCCACGCAACCGGAGATCGAATTGCTGGCGCTGGCCGCGCGCGTGGCCGCGCATGTGATCGAGCGGGGCCAGCTGGAACAGGCGCTGCACGAGAGCCGCGAACACTTTCATTACGCCATCGAACTCAATACGCAAGTGCTGTGGACGGCCGACGTCGACGGCAAGCTCGATTATGTGGCGCAGCGCTGGCGCGAATGGACGGGCTGCAACGGCCTGGGCGACAACTGGCTGGACGCCATCCACCCCGAGGACGTGCCCCGTGTCCTGGCGGCGTGGAGCGAGGCGGTGGGCAGCGGCCAGCCGCTGGACCAGGAAATGCGCGTGCGCCTGCAGGACGGCCAGTATCGCTGGGTGCATTCGCGCGCGTATTGCCGGCACGACGAGCGGGGCCAGGCCGTGAAATGGTATGGCTCGTGCGAGGATATCGACGAACACTGGCAGGCGCGCAATGCCTTGCTCGACAGCGAAGCGCAGTTCCGTTCGCTCGCCTCCACCATGCCCAACCAGGCCTGGCTGGCGCATGGCAACGGCACCACTTACTGGGTCAACGAACAGGTCTGCGAATACACGGGACAATCGCTGAAGTCGCTCGTCACCAGCGGTTTTCGCCACTGCGTGCATCCGGACGACGTGCAGCCCACGCAGAAAAGCTGGGACCAGGCCGTCGCCACGGCCAGCGCCTATGAATGCGAATTTCGCATGCGCCGCGCCAGCGACGGCGCCTACCGCTGGTTCCTCGCGCGCGCCTTGCCCCTGTTCGACGAGGCGGGAAAGGTGCTGCGCTGGGTGGGCACGAATACGGACGTGCAGGAACAGAAGAACGTGCTGGAAAAGATGGCCTACCTGAATTCCTCGCTGGAAGTGGAAATGGCCAACCGCACGGCGGACCGCGACCGCATGTGGCGGCTGTCGACCGACATCATGCTGGTGGCCGACCTGTCCGGCATGATCATCGCCGTCAACCCCGCCTGGAGCAAGATCCTCGAGCGCCCGGAAGTCGAATCGCTGGGCATGGACTTCATCAGCCTCGTGCATCCCGACGACCGCATGGCGGCCCTGCAGGATTTGTCGCGCCTGGCCCACGGCGCACCCACCTTGCGCATGGAAAACCGTTACCGGCGCCGCGATGGCGGCTACCGCTGGATATCCTGGACGGCCGTGCCGGCGCAAAAGCTGATCCACGCCATCGGCCGCGACGTCACCGATGAAAAAGAGGCGCGGCTGGCGCTGGTGCGCAGCGAGCAAGCTTTATTGCAGGCGCAAAAACTGGAATCGATCGGCAAGCTGACGGGCGGCGTGGCCCACGATTTCAATAACGTCCTGCAGATCATTTCCGGCAATTTGCAGTTGCTGAAACTGACGGTGGCCGACAATCCCCAGGCGGCCCGCCGCCTCGATTCGGCTGCCTCGGCCGTCGAGCGGGGCGCCAAGCTGTCGTCGCAACTGCTGGCCTTTGCGCGGCGCCAGCCGTTGAAACCGCTGGTGACGGACCTGGGCCGCTTGTTGCGCCGCATGCATGAGCTGATCCGCCGCGCACTGGGCGAGGCGATTAGCGAGGAAACCTTCATCAGCGAAGGCCTCTGGCATACCCTGGTCGACCCGAACCAGATGGAAAACGTGCTGCTGAACATGGCCATCAATGCGCGCGACGCGATGGACAAGGGCGGACGCCTGACTTTTACCTTGAGCAACGTCACGCTCGACGCCGCCTATGCGAGCCAGCATGCGGACGTGCTGGAAGGGCAATACGTGCTGTTGACCATTACCGACACGGGCCATGGCATGGAGCGCGACGTGATCGACCAGATCTTCGAGCCCTTCTTCACCACCAAGCGCGAAGGCGAGGGCACGGGCCTGGGCCTGTCGATGGCCTACGGCTTCATCCGCCAGAGCGCGGGCCACATCAAGGTGCGCAGCGCGCCCGGCGCCGGCACGACGTTCAAGATATACCTGCCCCGTTCGCTGGAAAAGCTGGCCGAACCGCCGCCCAGCCTGACGGGCCCCGTACTGGGCGGCGGCGAGACCATCCTCGTCGTGGAAGACGATGCGCCCGTGCAGCACACGGTGGTCGACATGCTGCGCGGCCTCGGCTACGACGTGCTGCATGCGGACGACGGCGCTTCGGCCCTGGCCCTGCTGGGCACGGGCGTGGCCATCGACCTGCTGTTTACGGACGTGGTCATGCCGGGACCCGTCAGCAGCAAGCAGCTGGCGCAGCAGGCCAGGCTGCTGCTGCCGGAGCTGGCCGTATTGTTTACCTCGGGCTACACGCACAACGCCATCATGCAGGGCGGGCGCCTGGACCCGGGCGTGGAACTGCTCAGCAAACCCTACCAGCGCGAAGACCTGGCGCGGCGCATCCGCCATGTGCTGGCCGACCGGCGCCTCGTGGGTGCGCCGGACCCGTCCGGCCGGCGCATCCTGCTGGTGGAAGACAATGACGATGCGCGCGAAATGACGACGGAAATGCTCAATATGCTGGGCCATACCGTACATGGCGTGGCCAGCGCGGAAGCGGCCATGCCGCTGTTGGCCATGCCCGGCCTGGACGTGCTGGTGACGGATATCAGCCTGCCCACCATGTCGGGCCTGGAACTGGCGCGCCATGCGCGCGCGCACTGGCCGCAGCTGGACGTGGTGTTTGCTTCCGGGCACGACTGGGGCGCCAGCCTGATGCACGATGCCAGCGCACGCTTCCTGCGCAAGCCGTTTGGCCTGGAAGAACTGGCCAGCGCACTGAAGGCGCGCCGGCTCGACGTCTATTAGCTTGGTGTTTACTCGGTTGGCGCGAGCAAGGCTTGCTGCAATTGCTTGACGGTAAATGGTTTCACCAGGAAGCGCGCCTGCGGGTCCAGCACGCCGGAATTGGCCGGCGCATGGCCGGTGGAAAACACGACTTCCAGCTGCGGATAGTCGCGCGCCGCCAGCTCGGCCAGCTCGGCGCCCGACATGCGCGGCAGACTGATATCGGTCAGCAGCAAGTCCAGTCCCGGCGTGCCCAGCAGGGGCAAGGCTTCCTCGGCCGTGCCCACGGCCAGCACCGTATGGCCCAGCATGGCCAGCAATTCGCTCGTCATGGCGCGCGCATCCGCATTATCTTCCACCAATAAAATATGGCGTCCCGCCGGCTGCACGGGTGCTGCAGGTTGCGGCGCCAGCTGTGCCCGGTATTGATGCAGGGCCGTCACGTGGCGGCCGTTGGCCAGCAGGTGGCGGATGCGCCGCGCCAGGTCTTCGCGCCGGTACGGCTTGCTCAACAACTCCACGCCCGGTTCCAGCCGGCCGCCCTGCATCATGGCGTCCTGCGTATAGCCCGAGGTAAACAATACGGCCAGCTGCGGCAGCAGCACGCGGGCCTGGCGGGCCAGCGCCGTGCTGGCCACCTTGCCCGGCATCACCACGTCCGTAAACAGCAGGTCGATGGGCACGCCGCTGCCGATGACGGCCAGCGCGCTTTCGCCATCGCTGGCGCGCAGCACGACGTAACCGAGGCCGCGCAACATGTCGACCACCGTCGTCTGCACATGCACGTCGTCTTCCACGACGAGGATGGTTTCCTTGCCGCCCAGCACGGGGCCGTCCAGCTGCAGCGGCAGCTCCGTTTCCGCTTCGAGCGAGCGCGGCAGATAGATGCGGAAGGTGCTGCCATGGCCCGGCAAGCTGTCCACCGTCAGGTGGCCGCCGCTCTGGCGCAGGAAGCCGTAGGCCATGGACAGGCCCAGGCCCGTGCCTTCGCCTTCCTTCTTGGTCGTGAAGAACGGTTCGAAAATCTTGTCCAGCAGCTCGGCGGGAATGCCCGTGCCCGTATCCGAGACGGCCAGTTGCACGTAATCGCCGGGCGCCACGTCCGCATGGAGGGCCGCGTAGTCGCTGCCCAGCACGATGTTGCTCAGTTCAATGGTCAGCTGACCCTGGCCATCCATGGCGTCGCGCGCATTGATGGCCAGGTTGAGGATGACGTTTTCCAGCTGGTGCGGGTCGACCAGGGCGCACCAGCAGTCGTCGGCCAGCAGCCAGCGCGTCTCGATGGTTTCGCCCGTGGCGCGCCGCAGCAGCTCTTCCGTTGCGCGCAACAGCTGCGCCAGGTCCGTCACCAGCGGTTTCAAGGGCTGGCGCCGCGCAAAGGCCAGCAGTTGGGCCGACAGCTTGGCGCCCCGGTCCACGGCGGCCGAGGCGCTGGCGATGCGCTTGGCGGCCTGCGGATCGTTGTCCAGGCTCAGCTGCAGCAGTTGCAGATTGCCCGAGATAATTTGCAGCACGTTATTGAAATCATGGGCCACGCCGCCCGTCAGCTTGCCCAGCGCTTCGAGCTTTTGCGATTGCAGCAGGGCCATCTCGCTGTGGCGCAACGATTCCTGCATGCGGCGCAGGGTGTTTTGCGCTTCTTTTTCCACCGTGACGTGGCGCCCGGTGGCAAATATCAGGTCGCCTTCGATGGCCGCCACCCACGATAGCCAGCGGTGGCCGCCATCGCGGTGCCGGTAGCGGTTTTCAAAGCTGGGCAGGGCATCTTGCGCCACCTGCGCCAGCGCCTGGCGCGTGGCGGCGGCATCCTCGGGCAGGACGAAATCGAACAGGCTGCGACCCAGCATTTCCTCGGGTAGCCAGCCCAGGATGGCGCCGGCGGCCGGGTTGACGGCGGTAAAGCAGCCTTCCGCATCGATGGCCACCATCAGGTCTTGCGCGCTGCGCCACAGGCGCTCGCGCTCGCTGTTGCGCGCGGCCAGTTCCGCTTCCAGCTTCTTTTCCACGGTAATGTCGCGCGCGCTGCAATATACCTTTTCGCCTTCGGGCACGGCTACCCACGACAGCCAGTGCCAGCCGCCCAGCTTGTGACGGTAGCGGTTCTCGAAGCGCAGCGCCGGCTGTCCCTGGTTGGCGGCATCCCAGGCCGCATAGGTGCGCGGCAAGTCGTCCGGGTGGATCAGTTCAAAGAATTTCGTCGTGCGGATTTCTTCCGTCGACCAGCCCAAGGTGGCTTGCCAGGCGGGGTTCGAATGCTCGAAATAGCCGTCGAGGTTGAGCACGCCCAGCAGATCGGGGCTGACGTTCCAGGTGCGGCCGAATTCGCGCGTGCGCTCGGCCACCTGCGTTTCCATGCTGGCAGTCAGGGCATGCAGACGCGCTTCCGCCTGGGCCCGCAAAATGGTCGACCACACGCGCTCCGATACTTGCACGGCCAGTTCGATCTCGTCCGCATGCCACAGGCGCGCCGCGCTGCTGTGCACGACGAACAGGGCCGCCAGCCGGCCATCCTTGGCAATGGGAATGTTCAGGAAGGCACGGATGCCCAGGCGCGCGAACGTGGCCAGCGCGGCCGGCATGGCCGTGCGCGGGTCGCTGGCCACGTCGCTGACGGCCAGCGCCTGGCCGGCGGCCAAGGCATCGGCCAGGCGGGCGGCATAATCGCCGAGGAAATATTCGCCGGCGGCGCCCGGCGCCAGGCCGTCGCTCCACGCATGCTGCAGGGTGGGCGATTGCAGGGTCTGGTCGATATCGAAACAGGCCACTTGCTGGGCGCCCAGGCGCTGTCCCAGCAGCTGTGCCGACAGCGAGAGGATGTCTCCCGTGTCTTGCAGCAGGCGCAGCCGGCGTTCCAGTTGCAGCAGAAAGGCGACGCCGCTGGCGCCGGCCTGGCTGCGGTGGGCGGGTGTGCTGCTCATGGGGGCCTCAGCTGCCGGCCAGCGGCAGGGTGACGCTGAACAGGGCGCCATTGCCGGGCTGGCTTTGCAGGGTGATGGCGCCGCCATGCGCGTCGACCAGCTGCTTGGTGATGAACAGGCCCAGGCCCAGGCCACCCGTGCGGTCCTGGTGCATGACGCGCTCGAAGGCGTCGAAGATGCGTTCCTGGTCGCGCGCGTTGATGCCGATGCCATGGTCGCGCACTTCGATGACGGCGCTGTTCTGCGTGTGGGCCAGGCTGATTTCCACGGGCTGGCCCTGGCCATAGCGTACGGCATTGCTGATCAGGTTGACGACGATCTGTTCGACGCGGAAGGCGTCCCAGTAACCCTCGATGGGCTCGAAGGCCATCACTTCCAGCACGCTGCCCGCGGCGGCGGCATATGGGCCCAGGTCGTCCGCCACGCGGCGCACGAGGCTGGTCAGGTCGACGGCTTCGCGGCGAATCGACAGCTTGCCGCTGGTGATGCGCGACACGTCGAGCATGTCGTCGATCAGGCGCACCATGCTGCGAATCTGGCGTCCGTCGCGCGCCACCATCTTGCCCAGCTTGTCCGGCTCGAAAGCGGCCAGATTGCCCCGTTCCAGGTTGACGGTGCGCATCTGCGTTTCCAGGAACAGGGTGTTCAGGGGCGTGCGCAATTCGTGCGCCACCATGGACATGAATTCGTCGCGCAGGCGTAGCGAGCGCTGCAGTTCAGCTTGCGTGGCGCGCAATTCCCTCAATAACGCTTCCTGCTGCTGGCGGCTGTGCTCGAGCGCCTGCACCTGGCGCCGCGTCTCGCTGCGCTGCTGGTGCAGGGCAACGAAGACGTTGACCTTGCTTTGCACGGCATTGATGTCGAGCGGCTTGTGCAGGAAATCGACGGCGCCGCTTTCATAGCCCTGGAAGGCGAAATTCATTTCCTTGCCGGCCGCCGTGACGAAGACGATGGGGATGTGGCGCGTCTTTTCCGTGCCGCGCATCAATTGCGCCAATTCAAAACCATCCATTTCCGGCATTTGCACGTCGAGGATGGCCAGCGCGAAATCGTGCTCGAGCAGCAAGGCCAGCGCTTCTTCGCCGGACGAGGCCTGGTAGACGCTGCGGTCGCTCTCGCGTATCAGCGCATTGAGCGCGCGCAAGTTTTCCGGCAAGTCGTCGACGATCAATAGTTTGGTGCTCGTTTCATTCATCATGTTTCATTCCTGGCATGTGCCGTCCAGCGTAGTGGGAAGCGGCGTGCGACGGCGCACGCTTGCGGTAGAGCTTTTCGGGACCCGGCAATGGTTCGAAGTCGGCGGCAAAGCGCGTGAAATGCGTGCTTTCCTTGCTGCCCAGTCCCAGGAAGCCCCGGTGGCACAGCGAATCGTGGAACAGGCCCAGGGCCCGCTCCTGCAAGGTTTTATTAAAGTAAATCAGTACGTTACGGCACAAAATCAATTGCGTTTCAATAAACACGCTGTCCGTGGACAGGCTGTGGTCGGCAAAGTTGATGCTGTCGAGCAAGCGCTGCTGGAAACGCGCGGTGGCATGTTCGACCGTGTAATACTCGGCCAGTTCGCCCAGGCCGCCTGCGGCCAGGTAATTGGCGCCATATTCATCGAGCCGGTGCAGCGGATACACGCCGCGCGCGGCCGTGGCCAGCGCTTGCGGATTGATGTCGGTGGCGTAAATCGTGCTGCGCTCGAGCAAGCCTTCCTCGTGCAGCACGATGGCCAGCGACAGCGCCTCTTCGCCCGTGCAGCAGCCGGCCACCCAGATCGTCGGCGAGGGGTAGGTTTTCAGCACGGGCACCACGTGTTCGCGCAAGGCGAGGAAAAATGCGGGGTCGCGGAACATTTGCGTGACCGGCACGGTCAAAATCTGCAGCAGATCGCCAAAGGCGGCCGCGTCGTCCAGCACCAGTTGCTGCAGGGTCGGCACGTCGGTGCAGTGCAGACGCTCGAGCGCGTGATTGAGGCGGCGCCGCTGCGAGGGCAGGGAATAGTCGCGAAAATCATAGCTGTAGCGCTGGTACAGCGCTTCCATCAGCGCCTGCAGTTGCGCGTCGGTGCTGCGCTGGGACATCAGATGCGTTCCATCTTCGGCATCCACACGCGCAGCAGCGAATACAAACGGTCGAGGTCGATCGGCTTGGCCAGGTAGTCGGACGCGCCCGCCTGCAGGCATTCTTCCTGGTCATTCTTCATGGCCTTGGCGGTAATTGCGATGATGGGCAGCTTGTTGTAGCGGCCATCGGCGCGGATGAGGCGCGTCGCTTCCAGGCCATCCATGCCCGGCATCATGACGTCCATCAATACGAGATCGATATCGTCCACACTGTTGAGCTTGCTGATGGCTTCGAAGCCGTTGCGGCCGATTTCCACCACCACGCCTTTCTGTTCCAGCGCATTGGTCAGTGCAAAGATATTGCGCACGTCGTCGTCCACCAGCAATATCTTGCGCCCTTCAAACACGCGCTCGCGGCTGCGCACCTGCTGCAGCATGCCCTGGCGCTCGCTCGACAGTTCCGACTCCACCTTGTGCAGGAAGAGGGTGACTTCGTCGAGCAGGCGTTCGGGCGAGCGGGCGCCCTTGATGATGATGGAGCGCGAATACTTCATCAGGTCCGCTTCTTCCTCGCGGCTCAGGTTGCGGCCCGTGTAGACGATGACGGGCGGGAACGAGCACAGCTCTTCATGCTCCATGCGTTCGAGCAATTCATTGCCCTGGATATCGGGCAACTTCAAGTCGATGATCATGCAGTCGAAAATCTGCGTCTTCAGCAATTCCAGCGCCTGCTCGCCCAGCGCCACGGCCGTGATTTCCACGTCGTCGTCGCTGATCAGGTGCACCACGCTTTCGCGCTGGCGTTCGTCGTCCTCGACCAGCAGGATGCGCTTCATCTGCTGCGTGAACTTCGATTCGAGCTTGCGGAACACTTCCTTCAGCTGCTCGCGCGTGCGCGGCTTGGTGGCGTAGCCGATGGCACCCAGCTGCATGGCTTCCTGTACCTGGTCATTGCCGGAGACGATGTGCACGGGAATGTGGCGCGTCAGCGGGTTTTCCTTGAGCTGCTGCAAGACGAGCAAGCCAGGACGGTCCGGCAAGCCCATGTCGAGCAGGATGGCGTCGGGCAGGAACTCCTCGGCCAGGCGCAAGCCTTCGTCGGCGCCGTGCGCCACCAGGCAGCGGTATTGCATTTCATGCGCGAGGTCGAACAGGATGCCGGCAAACGACGGTTCATCCTCGATCACCAGCACGGAACGCTGGCCCGTCTTGACGGCCGGCACGCTATCGCGGTCATCGTCGAAGGTGGGCAGCGGCACGGGCTTGGCGGCGGGTACCGCCTTGGGCGCGGCGACGGCTGCGGGCGCTTGCGGCGTGGCGGCCGGCGCTGGCGCGGCTTGCGCCTCGCGTTCCGGCATGCTCTGCGGCAGTATCAATGTAAACGTGCTGCCCTGGCCCGGCGTGCTGGCCAGCTCGATGCTGCCGCCGAGCAAGGCGGCCAGGTCGCGCGAAATCGACAGGCCCAGGCCCGTGCCGCCATAGCGGCGGCTGGTGGTGCCGTCGGCCTGGTGGAAGGCGTCGAAAATCTTGTGCTGCTGGTCGTCGGCGATGCCGATGCCCGAATCCTGCACCTGGAAGCGCACCTGGCCGGCCGCACCGCTGCTGACGTGCAAGCTCACGGTGCCCGTATCGGTAAACTTGATGGCGTTCGACAGCAGGTTTTTCAGGATTTGTTCCAGGCGCTGGCGGTCGCTGACGAACGAGGGCGGGGTGTCCGGCGCCACCTTGACGTCAAAAACGAGTTTCTTTTGCTGTGCCTGGGCGCCGAACAGCATCTTCATGCTGCTGAGCAGCTCGTCAAAGGGCACGGCTTCCGACGTCAATTCCAGCTTGCCCGCCTCGACCTTGGAAATGTCGAGGATATCGTTGATGAGGGTGAGCAGATCGTTGCCGGCGGAATAAATGGTTTGCGCAAACGTCACTTGCTCCGGGGTCAGGTTGCCGTTGGTGTTGTCCGACAGCAGCTTCGACAGGATCAGCGAGCTGTTCAGCGGCGTGCGCAGCTCGTGCGACATATTCGCCAGGAATTCGGATTTATAGCGGCTGGCCCGCTGCAGCTCTTCCGCGCGGGCTTCCAGCTGGGCGTGCGCTTCGCCGATGGCCATGTTCTTCTGGTCCAGCGACAGCGCCTGCACGGCCAGCTGCTCGTTCGACTGTTCCAGCGCCGCCTTTTGTTCTTCCAGGTGGGCTTGCGACTGTTCCAGCACGCGCGACTGCTCGCCCAGCTCTTCATTGGCGGTGCGCAGCTCTTCCTGCTGCACTTCCAGTTCTTCATTCAGTTGCTGGGTTTCTTCCAGCATGTTTTGCAGGCGCTGGCGGTACAAGGCCGCTTCCAGCGAGGTGCCGACATTCGCGGCGACCAGGTTCAGCCATTCCTTGGCGCGGGCGCTGACGGGGTGCGTAAAGCCCAGCTCGATGACACCATTGACGACGCCTTCGTTGTTGACGGGCGCCAGGACCAGTTCCAGCGGTTTGCCGCGGCCCAGGCTCGACGTCACGGTCAGGTAATTCTCGGGTACTTGCTGCACATGCCTGAGGCGCTTTTCGCGCGCCGTCTCGCCCACCAGGCCTTCGCCCAGCTTGAACACCTGCTTTTCCTTCACGCCCTGTTCGTTGAAGCCGTACACGGCCGTGCGGCGCAGGCTGCCATCCTCGTCGACGACGTACAGGGTGGCGACGGCCACGTCGAGGCGGTGGGCCATGAAGTCCAGCACGTGCCGTCCCAGTTGCGGCAAGCCCAGCTGGCCGCTCGTGTGGGCCGCCAGTTCCGTCTGCCCCGTGCGCAGCCATGCCTGCTCCTGCAGCACGTCGTTATCCTTGCCGCGCTGGTCGAGTGCGTCGTTATAGATGTCGGACAGGCGCAGCAGTTCGCGCCGGCCCAGATAGGCGAGCAAGCCAGACAATCCCAGGCTGAGGACGAGGAACACGATGACTGCCAGCATGGTGCGGCTTTCGGCCGTATCGGCCCTTTCCTGGCGCAACCGCTGCTCCATGGACAGGAAGGCGAGGAATTCGCGGCGGATTTCATCGAATTCCAGCTTGCCCTCGCCCTGGCGCACGCGCGCGAGGAATTCCTGGTTGTTGCGGCGCTGGGCGATCACGCCTTCGGCGTAATCGAGCCACTGGCCTTGCAGCGCGCGGATGCGGCGCAAGCGGTCCACCTGGATGGAGCTGTCGGACACGAGTTCAAGCAGGGTGCTCATTTCGACGGCGATCTTCGCCTTGCCCGATTTGTACGGCGCCAGAAACGTTTCGTCGCCCGTCAGCAGGTAGCCGCGCATGCCCGTTTCCAGGTCGACCGACAGCTTCATGACTTCATTTGCATTGCCGATCACCCGCTCCGAATGCTCGACCGAGCGCAGGGCCGACAGCAGGTAGGCGATCAGGGCGACGAACACGAGGGCCGTGACGACCCCGATGACCAGCGGCAAGGTCACATTGCGGGCGAGGATGCGGCGAAAGCTGAAGGAATCGATCGGGGTCTTGGTATTCATTATGTCCGTGTAAGGCTGTCGCAAAAAAAGCAATTTTAATTGAAATGCAAGCTTTCTGGTATTGAAGCATGGCGTGCGCTAGCATAACAGCCTTGCGCTCAATTGCTGACGCATAAGCCCGTGCAAAGCGCGGCAACGCACAGATCAAAGTAGAGGGAAAATCAAGCCGCAGACGATTGATGCAGATCAAAGAGATTGGTTGTTGACATCCTAAGATGCAGGAGGTGGCGGCGTCCCCGGGGATGACCGCCGTGTGCGAACCCAAACCAGCCCATGCAGGAGGACATCATGGCTAATCAACTGATCCGTCGCGATCCGCAAAACCCGCTGGCACGTTTCGATCCGTTCAGCGACATGGAAGAATTCATGCACGACTTTTTCGCCCCCGCCTTGCGCTTGCGCGACGGGGGATCGTCACGCATGCGTGTCGACATCTCCGAAACCGAACAAGCGTATCAGGTGCAGGCGGACATTCCCGGCGTTAACAAGGACGATATCAAGGTCTCCATCGACGGCAACCGCGTTTCCATCAGTGCCGAACTCAAGGATGAAAGAGTGACGCGCGACGGCGGCGGCAAGACCGTGCGCAGCGAACGCGAGTACGGCCAGCAATACCGCAGCTTCGTGCTGCCGCACGAGGTGGACGAGGCTGGCGCGCAGGCCCGCTATGAAAATGGCGTGCTGCTGCTGGACTTGCCGAAGAAGGAAGGCACGGGCGGGCGGCAGCTGGCGATACAGTGAATCGGGCCGGGCCGGGTTTTAGCTGCGCAGGTCAGATTAGCGCAGCGTAATCTGACACCTTCGTGACGGCGCCTGTCGGCTTACACCCTGCGGGCTAAGCCGACCTACGAAAAAACGCCGGACGGTGCCGGCGTTTCCTGGAGTGTTCCGGGTGGCGGGGCGCTGCCACGCGAATTGACTCTCTCTATATAGATGTCAGTTTTAGCTGCGCAGGTCAGATTAGCGCGGCGTAATCTGACACCTTCGTGGCGGCGCCTGTCGGCTTACGCCCTGCGGGCTAAGCCGACCTACGAAAAAACGCCGGACGATGCCGGCGTTTCCTGGGGTGTTCCGGGTGGCGGCGCGCTGCCACGCGAATTGACTCTCTAAATATGTCAGTTTTAGCTGCGTAGGTCAGATTAGCGCGGCGTAATCTGACACCTTCGTGGCGGCGCCTGTCGGCTTACGCCCTGCGGGCCAAGCCGACCTACGAAAAAACGCCGGACGGTGCCGGCGTTTCCTGGGGTGTTCCGGGTGGCGGGGCGCTGCCATCCCAATTGACTCTCTCTATATATATGTCAGTTTTAGCTGCGTAGGTCAGATTAGCGCGGCGTAATCTGACAATCTTCGTGGCGGCGCCTGTCGGCATACGCCCTGCGGGCTAAGCCGACCTACGAAAAAACGCCGGACGATGCCGGCGTTTCCTGGGGTGTTACGGGTGGGCGCTGCCACCCGGATTGCCTCTATATATGTCAGTCGCGGATTTCCAGCGCCCGGTTCAGGCTCAGGGCGGCCAGCGAGGCGACGGCGCCCGACAGCAGGTAGAAGCTGACGTAGGCGAGACCGAAGTTGGCCGACAGGCCCAGCGCCACGAGCGGGGCGAAGCCGGCACCCACGAGCCAGGCCAGGTCGGACGTCAGCGCCGCACCCGTGTAGCGGAAGCGGGCAGGGAAGTTGGCCGTCACGGCGCCGGCTGCCTGGCCGTAGGACAAGCCCAGCAGGCTGAAGCCCACGAGGATGAACACGTCCTGGCCCGTATTGCCGCCACCCATCAGGGTCGGCACGAAGGCGCTGAAGATGGCGATCAGCACGGCCAGCACGCCCAAGGTGGTGCGGCGGCCCACTTTATCGGCCAGCAAGCCGGAAATCACCACGCCGATGGCGGCCAGCACGGCGCCCATCATCTGGATTTGCAGGAAGTCCGAAGCGGAACGGGTCTGGTAGACGGAGATCCACGACAGCGGGAACACGGTCACGAGGTGGAACAGGGCGTAGCTGGCCAGCGCGGCGAGGGCGCCGATCAGCACGTTGCGGCCCTGGCCGCGGCTCATTTCAAACACGCTCACGGGCTGCAGTTCGCGTTCGTCCAGCAGGCGCGCATATTCATTCGTCGACACCAGGCGCAGGCGGGCAAACAGGGCCACCACGTTGATGGCGAACGCCACGTAGAAAGGATAGCGCCAGCCCCAGTCGAGGAATTCTTCGTCCGTCAGGGTGGTGAGCATGAACCAGAACAGGCCGGCGGCGATGAGGAAGCCGGCGGGCGCGCCCAGCTGGCCCAGCATGGCATACCAGCCGCGCTTGTTCTGCGGCGCGTTCAGGGCCAGCAGCGATGGCAAGCCATCCCAGGAACCGCCCAGGGCCACGCCCTGGCCGATGCGCAGCACGGACAGCCAGACGATGGCGGCAAAGCCCAGGTGGGCATAGGTCGGCAGGAAGGCGATGCCGGCGGTCGACACGCCCAGCAGGAAGAGGGCGAACGTCAGCTTGGCGCTGCGCCCCATGCGGCGCTGGATTTCCATGAAGATCACGGTGCCGAAGGGGCGGGCGATGAATGCGAACGAAAAGATCAGGAATGCATATAAGGTACCCTCCAGGCGTTCCTCGAACGGGAAGAAGACGCGCGGAAACACCAGCACCGAGGCGATGGCGTAGACAAAGAAGTCAAAGTATTCGGAAGCGCGGCCGATGATCACGCCGACGGCGATCTCACCGGGGTCGATATGCGATTCGACCGTGCCGGCCCCGCGTGCGTCGCGCAGGGAATGGGGGGCAAAGTCGGCGGGTACGTCCCCGCCGTGTGTGCGCGTGCTGGACATGATGATCGTCTCCAATATAGTTTCGAGTTCGGCCAACGCGTAACATACTCCGGGTGTCTCACGCCCGGAGTAGGACTATTCAATAGGTAGCTGTAGGAAAACTCCTCAATTGCCTAGTAAAAGTCCGAGCAAGGGGTAGGACAAAACGTCCAATTGCCAACGCGCTCCAGTGAGAATACAGTACCATATCTTCATCCCCTGTACTGGACTTTCCTGTATGTTTTCATTAAAAGTTCGTCGCGGACTGTTTCTTTTACCTCTCGCATTGTTGGCTGGTTGCAATACGGTGGTACTGAATCCGTCTGGTGACATCGCAGTTCAGCAAGGCAATCTGATTGTCATCTCGACATTGCTGATGCTGTTGATTATCGTTCCGGTAATCGCCCTGACCCTGCTTTTCGCATGGCGCTATAGAAAAAACAACACCGCGGCCAAATACGAGCCGGACTGGGACCACTCGACTCGCCTCGAGCTGATTATCTGGGGCGCGCCCCTGTTGATCATTATCGTGCTGGGCCTGCTGACCTGGATCAGCACCCACACCCTCGATCCATACCGCCCATTGAGCCGTATCGACGCCAATCGTCCCATTCCTGCCAGCCACAAGCCGATGATCGTCGAAGTCGTGGCCCTGGACTGGAAATGGCTGTTCATCTACCCGGAGCAAGGCATCGCTTCCGTGAATGAACTGTATGCGCCCGTCGATCGTCCGATCCGCTTCAAGATCACCGCGTCGTCCGTCATGAACTCGTTCTTCATCCCCGCACTGGCAGGTCAGATCTACGCCATGCCGGGCATGGAAACGCAGTTGAATGCCGTCATCAACAAGCCTGGCGAATACAAGGGTTTCTCCGCGAACTACAGCGGTGCCGGTTTCTCGGGCATGCGCTTCAAGTTCCACGGTGTCAATGATGCGGACTTCGACAAATGGGTGGCATCGGCACGCGCCGGTGGCGGCGCGCTGAACCGCGACGACTACCTGTCGCTGGCCCAGCCTAGCGAACGCGATCCGGTGCGTCACTACAGCGCCGTGCCTAACGATCTGTACAAGGCAATCCTGAATCGCACCATCGTTTCCGACGCCCTGTGCGTGACGCCGGTCGAGCCATACAAATTGACGATGGCAAATAGCCCGGTAGCGGCCGTAACGGCAGTAGTCGCTAGCGATGCAGTAGTTGAAAAGGGCGTTCAAGCCAAGTAACGACTGCATGAATCCCGCAGCGCATTGCGCTGCAGATACTGGCGCCGCTTGCCTGGCGCCTCCCTTTTTTCTCTGAGAGTAACAATGCTAGACCATATTGATCTGACGAAGCTTATATTCGGCCGTCTGACTTGGGATGCAATTCCATTTCACGAACCTATCCTGCTGGCGACCTTTGCGATGGTCGCCCTGGGCGGTATCGCACTCGTTGCGGCACTGACGTATTTCCGCGTCTGGGGTACCCTGTGGCGCGACTGGATCACCAGTATCGACCATAAAAAAATCGGTATCATGTACATGATCCTGGGCCTGATCATGCTGCTGCGCGGCTTTGCCGACGCGCTCATGATGCGTACCCAGCAGGCCATCGCCTTTGGCGACAATGCCGGCTTCCTGCCACCGCATCACTACGACCAGATCTTCACCGCCCACGGCGTGATCATGATCTTCTTCGTCGCGATGCCTTTCGTGACGGGTCTGATGAACTACGTGGTGCCGCTGCAAATCGGCGCGCGCGACGTGGCTTTCCCATTCCTGAACAACTTCAGCTTCTGGATGACCACCATGGGCGCCGTCCTGGTGATGGCTTCCCTGTTCGTCGGCGAATTCGCCCGCACGGGCTGGCTGGCCTATCCGCCGCTGTCGGGCATCGTCGGCAGTCCGGACGTGGGGGTAGACTATTACATCTGGTCATTGCAGATTGCCGGGGTCGGGACGCTGCTGTCCGGTGTCAACCTGATCGCCACCATCGTCAAGATGCGCGCGCCGGGCATGACCTGGATGCGCATGCCGATTTTCACCTGGACCGCACTGTGCACCAACATCCTGATCGTCGCCGCCTTCCCGGTGCTGACGGCCGTACTGGCCATGCTGTCTCTGGACCGCGTTGCCGGCTTTAACTTCTTCACGACGGAACTGGGCGGCAACGCCATGATGTACGTCAACCTGATCTGGATCTGGGGCCACCCGGAGGTGTACATCCTGATCCTGCCGCTGTTCGGCGTGTTCTCGGAAGTCGTTGCCACGTTCTGCAGCAAGCGCCTGTTCGGCTATGCGTCGATGGTGTACGCCACCTGCGTCATCATGATTTTGTCGTACCTGGTATGGCTGCATCACTTCTTCACCATGGGTTCGGGCGCCAGCGTCAACTCCTTCTTCGGCATCACGACGATGATCATCTCGATCCCGACGGGCGCGAAGATCTTCAACTGGCTGTTTACCATGTACCGCGGCCGCATCCGCTTTGAACTGCCGATGCTGTGGACGATCGGCTTCATGGTCACCTTCACCATCGGCGGCATGACCGGCGTGCTGCTGGCCGTACCACCGGCGGACTTCGTGCTGCACAACAGCCTGTTCCTGATCGCCCACTTCCATAACGTGATTATCGGCGGCGTGGTCTTCGGTGTGTTCGCTGCGATTAACTACTGGTTCCCGAAAGCCTTCGGCTACAAGCTCGACACGTTCTGGGGCAAGTGCTCGTTCTGGTTCTGGTTCGTCGGTTTCTACCTGGCCTTCATGCCGCTGTACGTGCTGGGCCTGATGGGCGTGACCCGCCGTGTCAACCACTTTGAAGATCCATCCTTGCAAATCTGGACCATCATCGCCTGGTTTGGCGCCGTCTCGATCGCGCTGGGTATCGGCTCCTTGCTGATGCAGTTCTATGTCAGTTTCCGCAACCGTCACGCCCTGCGCGACGTGACCGGCGACCCATGGGGCGGCCGTACGCTGGAATGGGCGACATCGTCGCCACCGCCAGACTATAATTTCGCCTTCACGCCACAAGTGCACGAACTCGATGCATGGACTGACATGAAGAAACACGGTTACCAGCGTCCGACGTCCGGTTTCACGAAGATCCACATGCCGAAGAACACCTGGGCCGGTTTCGTGATCGCCGCACTGTCCGCACTGGTCGGTTTTGGCCTGATCTGGCAAATGTGGCTCGTCGCCAGCGTCGGCTTCGTGATCATGATGGCCGCCATCATCGTCCATACCTTTAACTACAAGCGCGATTACTACATTCCTGCGGAAGAAGTCATCCGTACCGAAGACGCTTATACTAAATTGCTGAGCAGCCATGTCTGATACCATCGCCCATAACACCGGCGCCGCTGGCGCCGCACCAAGCACGCGCAGCTACTTTGTGCGCGAGCACCACCCGGAAAACGGCAGCCTGCTGGGTTTCTGGCTTTACCTGATGAGCGATTGCCTGATCTTCGCCTGTCTGTTCGCCACCTATGCAGTGCTGGGCCGCAGCTACGCGGACGGCCCGACGGGCGCCGCGCTGTTCGACCTGCCGCTGGTGGCCGTCAACACGGCCATGCTGCTGCTGTCGTCGATCACCTACGGCTTCGCCATGCTGGCCATGCAGCGCAAGCAATTGCGCAGCACCCTGGTCTGGCTGGCCATCACGGGCCTGTTCGGCCTGGCCTTCCTGTCGCTGGAAATGTATGAATTCATTCATCTGATCCACGAAGGCGCCGGTCCGCAGCGCAGCGCGTTCCTGTCGTCGTTCTTCGCCCTGGTCGGCACCCACGGCTTGCACGTGACGTTCGGCGTGATCTGGCTCGTGACCCTGATGTTCCAGTTGAACAAGCATGGCCTGACCCCGGAAAACGGCCGCCGCATGATGTGCCTGTCGCTGTTCTGGCACTTCCTGGACGTCATCTGGATCGGCGTCTTCACCTTTGTCTACCTGATGGGAGTGCTGCCATGAGCGACCACCACACACACGGCGATAGCCACCACCATGACAACCACGATCATGGCAGCCTGAAAAGCTATACCATCGGCTTCATCCTGTCGGTGATCCTGACGGCCATTCCTTTCTGGCTGGTGATGACGAAAGCCATCACCAACTCGGGCACCATGGGCCTGGTCCTGCTGGCGTTCGCGGCTGTTCAAGTGGTCGTGCACATGGTGTACTTCCTGCACATGAACACGAAGTCCGAAGGCGGCTGGAACATGATGGCGCTGATCTTCACCGTCATGATCGTGGGCATTGCGATGGCCGGTTCCCTGTGGGTCATGTACCACATGAACCACAACATGATGCCGGATCTGATGCCTGAGTACATGCATACGAAAACGGCTCCATGATGAGTCAAACGCGCCCTGGCAGTACCGGGCGCGCCCCTGGCGCCGCATCGCAAGATGCCGCGCCAGGCCCACGCGGCATGGTCGTGCGATATGCGCTGGCCGTGCTGGCGGGGATCCTGTTTGCCGGTTTCTGTGCCCTGGGCACCTGGCAAGTCAAGCGCCTGTTCTGGAAGCTTGACCTGATCGAGCGCGTCGAACAACGCGTACATGCGCCCGCAACGGACGCACCTGGACCCGCAGCCTGGGCCAGCATCACGCAGCAAACGGACGAATACCGCCATGTGCGACTCTCCGGTACCTATCTCCCCATTTTCAATACCCTGGTGCAAGCAACGACGGCACTGGGCAGCGGTTACTGGCTGATGACGCCATTGCGCCTGGCCGATGGCAGCACCGTGCTGGTCAACCGCGGCTTTGTGCCGAAACGCGAAGGCATCGCCGCCAGCACGCCGGCCGGCATCGTCCACGTCGACGGCTTGCTGCGCGTCAGCGAGACGGGCGGTGGTTTCTTGCGCGAAAACAGTCCTGCCACGCAGCACTGGTATTCGCGCGATGTGGCCGCCATCGGCGCCTCGCACATGCTGACCAAGGTGGCGCCATATTTTGTCGACGCGAAGGCCAAATCGGAAACGGCCAGCGACGCTCCCGTCGGCGGACTGACCGTGGTTTCCTTCCACAACAACCACCTCGTGTACGCCTTGACGTGGTTTGCGCTGGCCCTGATGGTGGCCGGCATCACGTGGTGGATCGTGCGCGAAGACAAGCGTCGCCGCGCGCGCCGCCGCGCCGGCACGCAAGAGAGCGACCATGCCGGGCAGGATTGAGATCCTGCCCAACCGCGAAGTGCTGGAGCGCGGCGCGGTGGCGGCCGAGATGGAACATCCGGCCGGCCACCAGAACATGAAGCTGCTGATCCAGCTGCGCTGGCTGGCCGTGATCGGCCAGATCAGCACGATCTTCGGCGTGGGCGTGGGACTGGGCATCGCCTTGCCCGTGCCCTACATGCTCGAAGTGCTGTCCTGCCTCATCGCCTTCAACCTGGCCAGCCTGTTGCGCTGGCACGAACGCCAGCCCGTCTCCAACACGGCCCTGTTCCTCGCCTTGCTGGTCGACGTCACCGTGCTGACGGCCCAGCTTTACCTGAGCGGCGGCATCAGCAATCCGTTTGCCTTCCTGTATTTACTGCAAGTCATCCTCAGCGCCGTCCTGCTGGAAGTGTGGTCGACGTGGATCATGGTGGCCATCACCAGCCTGTGCCTGGCCGGCCTGGCCTTGCTGCCCGGCCCCCTGATCCTGCCGATCGACCCCGAGCGGGGCTTTTCCAGCCTGTACGTGCAAGGCTTGCTGATCTGTTTCATCCTGAACGCGGCCTTGCTGGTGGTCTTCATCACGCGCATCAACCGCAACCAGCGCGCCGGCGACGCCAAGGTGGCGGACTTGCGGCAGCGCGCGGCGGAAGAAGAGCACATCATCCGCATGGGCTTGCTGGCATCGGGCGCCGCGCACGAGCTGGGCACGCCGCTGGCAACACTCTCCGTCATCCTCGGCGACTGGCGCCGCATGCCGGAATTGAGCAAGAACAGCGAATTGCTGGAAGAAATCACGGAAATGCAGGCGCAGCTGCAGCGCTGCAAGAGCATCGTCAGCGGCATTTTATTGTCGGCGGGCGAGGCGCGCGGGGAATCTTCCGTGAAAACGACAATCAATACCTTCCTCAACGACCTGGTCGACGAGTGGCGCACCAGCCGCCCGATCCAGGATTTCGAGTACGATAACCGCATCGAGCACGACGTGCCCGTCGTCTTCGATTCGACGCTGAAACAAACCATTTGCAACGTGCTCGACAATGCGCTGGAAGCGTCGCCCGAGTGGCTGCGTTTTGAAGCGACGCGCGAAGCGGACGCCTTGCACCTGGTCATTACCGATGCGGGCCCCGGCTTCGAGCCATCGATGCTCACGCACCTGGGCAAGCCGTATCAAAGCAGCAAGGGCAAGCCCGGCGGCGGCCTTGGTTTGTTCCTAGTGGTCAATGTCGCGCGCACCCTGGGCGGCACGGTGACGGCGCGCAACCGGGTGCAGGGCGGGGCGGTGGTGCACCTGGCCTTGCCGCTGGCGGCCATCAAACTGGAAAGAGAAAGCGACCCCCATGCAGGATGACCGTCTGTTACTGATCGTGGAAGACGACGCCGCGTTTGCCCGCACCCTGGGCCGTTCGTTCGAGCGGCGCGGCTACCAGGTCATCCTGGCCACCAATTTCGACGAAGCGAGCGCCCTGCTCGAGCAGCATTGCCCCGACTACGCCGTCGTCGACCTGAAACTCAATGGCAATACCTCGGGCCTGGCCTGCGTGCAGATGCTGCACCAGCATGACCCGGACATGCTGATCGTCGTGCTGACCGGCTACGCCAGCATCGGCACGGCCGTCGAAGCGATCAAGCTGGGCGCCTGCCAGTATCTGGCCAAGCCGTCGAACACGGACGACATCGAAGCGGCCTTCGGCCACGTGGCCGGCAACGCCGACATCGAACTGACGAACCGCGCCACCAACATCAAGACCCTGGAATGGGAACGCATCCACGAAATGCTGGCCGAGACGGATTTCAATATCTCGGAAACGGCGAGAAGGCTGGGCATGCACCGGCGCACGCTGGCGCGCAAGCTGGAAAAGCAGCGGGTCAAGTAGACATTCCGTTAGTCACTGCGCAGTTTGGTCGTTGTCGAATGCTAATTCGAGCACACTGTCGTCGCTCCCGCGCATTCTGTGGGAAAGCAGCGGTATCGAGCATTGTGGGATTGTTGTTATGTGTACAGATGGATGGCGTTCAAGCCGGCGCCCGCCACTCCATCTTCTGCACGCGGATATGCGGATGGCTTTCCAGCGCTTCCCATACCGGTAAAAAGACAAAGCCCTGTTTCTGGTAAAACGCCGCCGCGCGCGCATTCTCCGGCGCCACGTCGAGCACCAGCCGAGGATGGCCATTGCCCACGGCGCATTGTTTCACGGCATCGACCAGGCCTTGCGCCACGGCCAGGCCCCGATATTCGGACTGTACCCACATGGCGATCAGATGACACTCGCCATTGCCGGCCACCACTTGTGCGGCCAGGCCGATGGCTTGTTCTCCGTCAAAGGCGAGGAAAAACGTGCGCTGTGGCGTGCTGGTGGCGCGCTGCTGCCAGTCGGCATCGGAAAAACCGGCCGCGCTGGCGTGGCTGGCGCCAAAGGCCGTGGGCGCGTCGAGCAGGGCGGCCAGACGCGTGGACTTCAACGCCAGCCAGTCGGCGGCGCTGCTGGGGCGGATGACGATGTGATTCAATTCTGCGACATTCCTTAACTGGTCGGCGCGGCCGTGGAGGTGAAAAGTATTAAATAATATTAACAGGATCGCAGCCTGGTTTGTTGCCGTTCCCGTATATTTACTCACGCCAAGTTGTATGCGCGTCCTGACAGTTCCAACAGTGCCCTGGCCTGGGCGACCGCCAGCAAGGCCGCGCGGTAAAAGGCATCGGGTGAGGAGTTGACGTCGTCCACCAGCACGGCCGTGATCCACATGCCGCGGCTTGCCAGATAGTGGGGAAAAGCGTCGTTCATGCCCTCATGCAAGCCTTGCAGGATGGCCGCCTGGTATTCTTCGGGACATGCCACCTGCCAATGGATGCCAGCTTGCTGGCTGTCATGAAATTGTATGCGTAATCCTGCCGTGCGGAAGCGCCCGCCCAGGTGCTGGCTGAACCAGGCCAGGTGCTCGGTCTGCAGGGGAACCTTGCCATGTTGAGCTGTCATGATTGATCCCATATTTCCACCGTCAGCAGCTGTCCCGGCGCGCAGGCGGCGATGCGCTGCGCATGCATGGTGATGGTGCCCGGCCAAGCCGTGGGTTGGTCGCGGGGGAATGCGCCCTCCTGCGCATCGGCGATGCCTGCCTGCAGCAGAGGCACGACGACGTCCGCCAGCGCCGTGTAGCGGTTGGGAAAGCCATTGAACGTCAGCTGCGTCGCCTTGCCTTGCTGGCACAATTGCGCGATCCAGTCCGCGCCGAACAGGCCCGCTTCCCAGCTGGCGAGAAGCGCTTCCTTGTTGACCTTCGTCATATTGGCCATTTGTTCCGGAGTTTCCGTTGAGATAATGGTCCACCAGCCTGCCATGGATTTTCCTTGTAAAAAGTAAGGTTAACGGGTCATGGCGCGGCGCAGCAGGTAGCTGAGGCCATCGACGGCGGCCACCATCAGCAGCATGGCGACGATGACGGTGGCCGCGTTCTGCATCTGGAACAGCGACAGATGGTATTTCAGCATTTGCCCCAGGCCGCCCGCACCGACGATGCCGAGGATGGCGGCGGCGCGGATATTGTTTTCCCAACGATACAGGGTGTAGGACATCATCTGCGGCCCGCATTGCGGCAAGGTGGCGTACAAAAAGGCCACGGCGGGGCGCGCGCCATTGATGCGCAAGGTGGCGGCAGGCAGGGGCGGGCAGTTTTCAAAGGCGTCGGCAAACAACCGTCCCAGCACGCCCACCGTGTGCAGGGCCAGCGCCAGGGTGCCCGCGAAGGGGCCCAGGCCGGCGGCGATCAGCAGGATCGACGCCCACACCAGTTCGGGAATGGAGCGCAGCACGTTGAGTATCGCGCGCGTGGCATTGCGCGCCACGTTGCCAAAACGGCCGCTGGCGGGCAGGGCCAGCAGTGCGCCCGCGAGGGCCGCGATGACCGTGCCGATGGCCGACATGGCCAGGGTCTCGAAGGTGGCAACGCCCACTTTCATGAGGAAGTTGGGCGCCAGCTCGGGCGGGGCGAAGCCGTGCAGGAAGTCGGCCGTCGTACGCAGAGCATCCGCGCTGAAGAACTCGCCCCATTTCAGGGGCAGGCTGGCAAAGCTGGCGATGACCAGCAGCAGCAAACCGGCCAGCAAGGCCCAGGTCGACCAGCGCACGGGCGCAGGCGCGGGCATGGCGGTGAAATGCGGATGCTTCATGCCAGCCTCCGGCGCAGCATGGCGGACACGGCGTCGGCACCCGCCACCAGCAGCACGAAGACCATCAGCATGGTGGCCAACTCACTGCCCGCCATCATCTTCATCGATTCATCCATGCGCTGGCCCAGGCCGCCGGCGCCGACAAAGCCCATGACGACGGAGCCGCGGATCGCGCATTCCCAGCGGTAAATCGTGTACGACACCAGTTCGGCGGCCGACTCGGGCAGGGCGCCGTACAGCAAGGCTTTTAATCTGCCGCTGCCGTTGTGGAGCAGGGCGTTACAGGCGGACGCATCCGACGATTCGAGGATTTCCGCATACACCTTGCCCAGCATGCCGCAATAGGTGAGGGCAATGGCGATCACGCCCGCCGTCGGTCCCAGTCCCACGATGCGCACCAACAGCAAGGCCCAGACCAGTTCCGGCACGCTGCGCAGCAGCACCAGCAAGGCCCGCACGCAATGGCGCAGGGCGGCGGCCAGCGGCGACACTCTTCCGCTGCCGATGCGCGAGATCGACAAGCGCTCCGTCACCAGCAGGGTCAAGGGAATGGCGCCCAGCATGGCCAGCGCCATGCCGGCCGTGGCCATGGCGATGGTTTCCCAGCTTGATACGGCCACCAGTTGCAAAAATTCCAGTGAGTGCGCGGGCGGCACGAAGCTGGCCATGAATTGCCAGGTGGCGGCCAGGCTTTGCGCATCCCATAAAATCCACGGCTTGAATTCGGCTTGCACCAGCATCGGCCACAGCACGATGAGGATGATTGCGGCGCCAGTCAGGCGGCCGCGCCAGGCGGGGTCGCGCGGCATGGCGGTGCTCTTCAGCAAAGGGGCCTCGCCGCGTCCAGGTTGGCTTCGACGGCCTCGAACTGCGGCGCAGGATCGGCCTTGTTGCGGTATAGCTCGGCGATCATCGCATCGCTGACCTCGCTGCTGCGTGCATCGAAGACGACCTGGCCGTCGCGCAGGGCGACGATGCGCGTAAAGCAGGCGCGGGCGATTTCCACTTGGTGCAGGCTGCAGATCAGCGTGGCGTTGCGCGCCGTCGCTTCGGTCTGCAGCACGTTAATCGTCTGCAAGGCGAGAGTGGGATCGAGCGCGGACAAGGGTTCGTCGACGAGAAAGACTTCCGCATCCGACACGAGCGCGCGGGCCATGCCGCAGCGCTGGCGTTCGCCGCCTGACAGGCGGTCGACCCGCGCATACAGTTTGTCTTGCAGATTGAATTTACCGAGCGCTTCCCACGCGGCGCGCGGGTCGACGGGCGCCAGCAGCGAGCGGATGGCCGTCCACAAGCTCCATTGCGGCAGGCGGCCCGCCAGCACGGTATTGACGACCCGCTGGCGCGGCGGCAGCGGCGGCGTTTGCGGCGCCAGGAACAGGCGCGCGCGCAAGGCGTGGCGCGCGGCGCTGCCGAGCTGCCAGGGCGACGTGCCCAGGATGTTCAATGTGCCCGATTCCGGGCGCAGCGCGCAGGCCAGGGTGTGCAGCAAGCTGGTCTTGCCGGCGCCGGAAGGGCCGATCAGGGCGATCTGTTCACCTTGGGCCACGTCCAAGCTGAGCTCGCGCAGGGCCAGCGCATTGCCGGCGGCGCCCGCGTGATGGACGCTGACCTTGTGAAGTTGGAATGTCATGCTTGTGAAATCGGTAGGTCGGATTAGGCCGGTGGCCGTAATCCGACAACATTGTTGGCATCATTGCCTGTGTCGGATTACGCGGCTTTGCCGCTAATCCGACCTACGGCAAACGCGTCGGCGTAAATTACTTCAACAGCTTCGCATCGCGCGCAGCCGCTTCGATATCCTTGTAGTTCTCGGCCTTGGTCGGGATGAACTTGGTGGCGCGCTGCAGTTCGAGGATTTCCTTGCCTTCGGCCGTGGACGGGTCCAGCGCCAGGAAGGCGTCCGTCAGCTTCTGGCGCACGGCGGGGTTCATGTCGGCGCGCACGCTCCAGTTGTAGTCGTAGTAGCCCGGTGTCGTGTAGAACACGCGCACCTTGCTAGGATCGACTTTCTTGCCTTCGACCAGTTTTTCCCACACGGAGATATTCAGGGTGCCCGCATCGACCTTGCCGCCGGCCACTGCCGCCACGGTGGCGTCATGCGCGCCGGAAAACGCGATGCGCTTCATGTCCGTATCCGGGTTGATCTTGGCGGCCAGCAGGTAGTAGCGTGGCATCAAGTGACCCGAGGTCGACGATTCCGAACCGAATGTGAAATTCTTGCCCTTCAGGTCAGACAACTGATTGATGTCCTTGCTGGTGGTCACGAACACGGAGCGGAACTTCGTGTCTTCCTCGCGCTGCACCAGCGGGACGATCTTGCCGCCGCTGCGCACGTTCGCTTGCACGAAGGTAAAACCGCCGAACCAGACCATATCCAGCTTGTGATTGATCAAACCTTCCACGGACGCCGCGTAATCGGTAACAGGCGTAAATTCCACCTTCATGCCCAGCTTTTTCTCCAGGTAGCTGCCCAGCGGCTTGAACTTGCGCTGCAATTCCGTCGGCGCTTCGTCGGGGATGGCTGACACGCGCAACACTTGCTGCGCCTGCGCCAGGCCGCTGTGGATGGCCAGGGTGGCGGCGACGGTGGCCAGGATGGCGGGGAATTTGTTGGAAAACGTGGTCATGGGACTGCCTTTGCAAAAAATATTCATTAAAATACGGAAACCCCGGTCGTGCCTTCCTGCATCTCGCCGACGACGACGGCGTCGCCAAAGCCTTCGGCGCGGAAAATCGCCAGCACTTGCTCGACGGCTTCCGGCGCGCAGGCCACCAGCAGGGGGCCGGCCGTTTGCGGGTCCGTCAGGATCGCTTTGTCGATGGCGCTCAGGCTGTCGGCCAGCGCCACTTGCGCACCGTAGCCCTGCCAGTTGCGGCCGGAGGCGCCCGTGATGTTGCCGTTGGTCGCCAGTTGCTGCACCTGCGGCAGCAGCGGCACGTCAGCCATGGCGATACGCGCCTGCAGCTTGGCGCCGCGCGCCAGTTCCAGGGTGTGGCCCAGCAAGCCGAAGCCCGTCACGTCCGTCAGCGCATGCACGCCATCGAGCAGGGCCAGTTTCTTGCCCGGGGTATTCAATTTGGTGGTGTTCTCGATCAGGGAAGCGTAACCGTCCGCGTCGAGCGCATTTTTCTTCAGCGCGGCCGACAGGATGCCCACGCCGATCGGCTTGCCCAGTACCAGTTTGTCGCCGACGCGCGCACCCGCATTGCGTTTCACTTGCGACGGGTGGACGAGGCCCAGCACGACGAGGCCATAGATCGGTTCGACGGAATCGATGGTGTGGCCGCCCGCGATGGGGATGCCGGCCTGGGCGCAGATGGTTTCGCCGCCTTTCAGGATGAGACCGATGGTTTCCACGGGCAGCTTGTTGATCGGCATGCCGACCAGGGCCAGCGCCATGATGGGCGTGCCGCCCATGGCGTACACGTCGGAAATGGCGTTGGTGGCGGCGATGCGGCCGAAGTCGAACGGGTCGTCGACGATGGGCATGAAGAAATCCGTCGTGGCGATCAGCGCTTGCTCATCGTTGAGCTGATAAACGGCCGCGTCGTCCGAGGTTTCTATGCCGACCAACAATTCCTTCGGCAGGGGAAAGCCGCCGCTGCCCTTTAGAATGTCGGCCAGCACGCCCGGCGCAATTTTGCAGCCGCAGCCGCCGCCATGGGCAAATTCGGTCAATCGGATCGGTGTTGGAACGCTATCGGACATGGTCTTCATCCTGCTGAAATAAGTAATTAGATGGCAAGCCAGGCATCACGCGGCGCTGGCGGTACGGTTGTCGCCGACGATAGCACATAATGCGCGCGCGGCTTGCTCAAAGGCATGTTCTGAAATATCGGGCAGCACCAGCGGCGTCGCCTGGGCATAGCGGCTGAAGTTGCGGGCGATCGATTGCCGATAGACGGGGTCGTAATGCTGGACCAGCAGTTCTTCCACCAGCTCGGCCATGCGCCCAGAAGTGGCCAGCTGCTGCCAATGGGCAATTTTCTCCTTGCCGTGCAGCTGCGTCAACAGGGCCAGCTGCACGTTCAGGCGGGCCGGGTCGCCGACGAAATGCTCGTAGTCCTGCATCAGCAATTGCACGCGCTGGTCCGTGGCCAGGAGCACGTCCGTGCAAGCGGCCGCGCGCATCTTGTCCATCAGCGCATCGGGCACGCGCAAACGGCCCACTTTCTTGCTTTCCGATTCGATGAAGACGGGCAGCGCAGGGTCGAAAGTGCGCAGTTGCTGCCACAGCGCGCTTTCAAACGCCTTTTGCGCCGGCTGGTCTTCCTCGGGCAAGCCGCCCAGCACGGAGCCGCGGTGGGCCGCCAGATCTTCCAAGTCGATCACCTGGGCGCCTTGCCGGTCGAGTACTTGCAGCAAGCGGCTCTTGCCGCTGCCCGTGGGGCCGCACAGCACGTTGATGAAGTCGAAGCGTTCGGGCAGGGTGGCCAGCTCGGCGTTCACGTGGCGCCGGTAATCCTTGTAGCCGCCTTCGAGCTGCGTGACGGGCCAGCCGATGCGCGCGAGGATGTGCGCCATGGCGCCGCTGCGGTTGCCGCCGCGCCAGCAGTAGACGAGCGGCTTCCAGTGTTGCGGGTGGCCGAGGAAACCGTCTTCGATATGCCGCGCGATATTCTTTGCCACCAGCGCCGCGCCCAGCTTCTTCGCTTCGAAGGCGCTCGTCTGTTTGTATAAAGTGCCGACGCGTATGCGCTGCTCGTCGTCCAGCACGGGCAGATTGATGGCGCCCGGCAAATGGTCTTCCGCGAACTCGGACGGGCTGCGCACGTCGATGATGGCATCGAATTCATGCAGGCGTGGCAGGATGTCGCTGAAAGGCTGGACTGCGGGGTATTTCATCGTGGCGCGGCTGCTTGGAATGGGGAAAGACGTATTATCCCCGATAAACGCCCGTGCCGTGGCGTCTTAGCCCAACAATCTGCCCAGTAGCGGCGCCAGCAGCACAGTGACGATACCGGAAAAAATCATCGTCAGGCTGGCCACGGCGCCTTCTTCCGTGCCGACCCGGCGCGCCACGGACAGGCCGAAGCCGTGCGCGGCCGCGCCATACGGGGCGCCACGGGCGATGCGCATGCGCAGCGGCAGCAGTTTCAGCAACGGTTTGCCCAGCAGCAGGCCGAACAGGCCCGTCATGATGACGAAGATGCCCGTCAGTTGGGCCGAGCCGCCCATGTGGCGCGACGCTTCCAGCGCGAACGGCGTCGACACGGAACGGGCCAGCAGGCTGCGCGCCATGTCGCCGTGCACACCCAGCACCTTGTCCAGCAGCAGGGTGGCGGCGACCGACGCGGCGATGCCGGCGCAGCTGCCCAGCGACAGGGCCAGCCAGTGTTTGCCGATCAGCTTGCGCTCCTGGAAGATGGGCAGCGCAAACGCGATGGTGGCGGGACCCAGCAGCCACGGCAGCCAGCGCGTCTCGCCGAAATACGTGGCGAACGGCGTCGAAGTGGCTTGCACGATGACGATCAGTAACGCCGAGGTGCAGATGGCGGGCGTGAGCAAAAAGTGCGGATGGCGGCGGTGCAGCGCCTGGTTGGCGTAGAACAGCACCAGGGTCAGCAGCAAAAACAGCAGGGACAGGAGCACGGTATTCATGCTTGCGCCCGGGCTGCGCGCTGGCGCAGCAGTTTTTGCAGGCGCAGCTTGCGCTCAAGGCGGCACACCCATTCCACGGTGAAGGCCGTGGCCAGCATCACGCTGGCAAAGCCCAGGCCGATGTCGAGGAACAGGGTGAGGCCCTGGGTTTTCAGCAAGTGCGTAAACTGCACCACGGACACGACCAGCGGAATAAAGAACAGCAGCATATTGGCCAGCAGCCAGTTCGCGCCCAGTTCGATGGCGGCAGGCCGCACCCAGCCCGACAGCAGCAGGGCCACGAGCACGAACAGCCCCACCACACCGCCGGAAAACGGCAAGTGCAGGGAGGAGGCGGCCTCGTCCGCCAGCCACCAGGCGGCGATCAAGATGCCTACTTGCCACACGGTCTGCGCGGGCTGGCGCCAAGCAGGGACGGAAAGTGGGACGGTAGTGGCATAAGGGACGGCTTTCACGGCAGGCTTTCTAGCGGCAGGGGGAAGCTTGCATTGTAGGGAGCCCGCATCAAAAGATAAAATGACTTAAACTCATGATTATCATTCGAAATTGGAATGCATCATGGATATCCGCTCCCTGCGCTACTTCGTCGAAGTGGTCGAGCAAGCCAGTTTTACGCGGGCGGCCGCCAGGCTGCACGTGACGCAGCCCACCGTCAGCAAGATGGTCGCCCAGCTGGAACAGTCGCTGGACCTGGCCTTGCTCGACCGCGCGGGCAAGCGCTTTACCCTGACGGACGCGGGCAAGGTGGTGCTGTCGCGCGCGCATGAACTGCTGGCCCTGCACGCGGAACTGAAGGTGGAATTGCGCGACTTGCAACATCTGGAACGCGGTGAATTGCGCGTCGGCGTATCGCCGCAGACGCACTCGACCCTGGCGCCGTGGCTGGCCGAGTACCACCAGCGCTATCCCGGGATTGAGCTGAAGATGTACGAAAGCGGCACGCAGGCGATCGAGCGCGACTTGCGCACGGGCGCGGTGGAACTGGGCACCATGCTCGATTACCCTGGCAATGCGGCCACCTGGCAGGATTTCGAAGCCTTGCCCCTCGTGCGCTCGCCGCTGTGCCTGCTGGCCGCGCCCGGTTCGCCGTGGCAGGGGCGCGCTTCCGTGGCCCTGGCCGAGCTGGCCGACAGTCCCTTCATTTTCTATGGCGCCGCCTTTGCCCTGAACGACATCGTGCTGGACGCCTGCCAGCGGGCCGGGTTCGCCCCGCGCATCACGGGCCGCAGCGGCCAGTGGGATTTCATTGCCTCGCTGGTGCGGCTGGGCGTGGGTATCTGCCTGTTGCCGAAGATGTATTGCGACACGCTCGACGCCGCGCAATTCGACGTCCTTCCCCTTGCTGGTCCGCCCGTGGAATGGAATCTGATGCTGGCCTGGCGCCGGGGAGGGCGGCTGTCGTTTGCGGCGCGCGCCTGGCTGGAGCTCGTCAGGGCGCACATGGCGCAGCCCGGGCGATTACAATAGGCGCTCGCCAACCACCGCCAAGAATATGAAGAATATCGGTAAAACCAGTCTGAAACGCACGGCAGGCTCATTGCTGCTGGGATTGTTGTGCACCGTGGGCCTGATGAGCGAAATGGGTTACGCCCAGGCCGCCATCCCCGTGTATGGCTATTTCGTCAAGCATACCTATCCGCACGACCCGCAGGCGTTCACCCAGGGCTTGCTGTTCAAGGATGGTCATCTGTATGAAAGCACGGGCCAGAATGGCCAGTCCTCCTTGCGCAAGGTGGAGCTGGCGACGGGCAAGGTCTTGCAGAAAAGCATGCTCGACAAGAATGTGTTCGGCGAAGGCATCACGGACGTGGGCGATGAGATCCTGGGCCTCACGTGGGTGTCGAAGACCGGTTATGTCTTCGATCTGAAGACGTTCAAACTGAAACGCAAATTCAGCTACCAGGGCGAAGGCTGGGGCCTGGCCAGCGATGACAAGTTCGTCTACATGAGCGACGGCAGTTCCGCCATCCGCGTGCTCAACCCGAAAACCCTGGCCGAGGTGCGCCGCTTCGAGGTGAAGGCGGAAGGCCGCCCCATCGAGCGCCTGAACGAACTGGAAATGGTCGACGGCGAGCTGTACGCCAATGTGTGGGGCGCGGACGTGATCGCCCGCATCGACCCGGCCAGCGGCAAGGTCGTCGGCTGGATCGACCTGACGGGCTTGCTGCCACCGGAACAGCGCGGCACGGCCAATCCCGACGCCGTGCTCAACGGCATCGCCTGGGATGCGCGGGGCAAGCGCTTGTTTGTCACGGGCAAGCTGTGGCCCAAGCTGTTCGAGATCGAGCTGATCGAGATCCAGCGCCGTTGATGTTTCCAATGGCTATGTCACCGTCAGGTGTGGGAATGCGCCCAATGTTGCTTTCAACAGCGTTTCCGGTGAGCGGATGCGCCCGGCATCGAGTATCCAGCGCCACCCCAGGTAGTTCGGCAGGTAGCGTGTCGCCACGCCATGAAATGGCCCCAGCCATTGCCGCAAACGGCTGTGATAAGCATTGACGTTCTGCACGTGGGCGGCGCCCTGCACGCGGATGCCGGCGCGCAAGTTGACGGCCTGATGACTGATGCCCGCTTCCCTCGCAAAAGCCCGGTAGGCGGCATGGCCATCGGTGACCAGCAAGACATCCTTGTCGATGACGGGCAACAAACAGTGGTGCAACTGCGCCTGCGTCAGTGCCCCTTTGCCCGTGACGAAATCGAGCGTCTGGCCCGTGCGGTCGCGCGCCACCAGGATGCAGACCTGTTCATTGGAAATGCCGCGCTTGTGGGCATGGCCGCCCCGGCGGCGGGCCGGACGCGTCATTTTTTTGGCTCCCTTTTCCGATTCCAGCAGATATAACTCGTCGACCTCAGCGATGCCATGCAGGCCATGCGGCCGGTCGGTCTTCGCTACGCTGAGAAAGCGGTGGCGCCAGCGAAAGGTGGTATTGCGGTGTACGCCCAGTTGGCTCGCCGCCTTGCGCACGGAATCCGATGCCAGCAGGCAATCGGCGTAGTCGAGCCACAGCGCCTTGTGGCGCAAGCGGGCCAGCGGCGTGCCCGTCAAGGCATTGAAGGTGCGCCTGCAGGGAACGCAGCGGTAGCGCTGCAGGCCGTGCGCATGGCCGTGCCGGTGCAAGTGCGCTGAGTGGCAGGCGGGACAGGCCAATCGCGGCTGCGCCACATTTTCCAGCAGTGCGACGGTCGTGTCGTGTGGCTGGTTACTACGCAGCAGGGCAATGCCTGCTTGCCGCTGGCGTCGGCTCAACCGGGCAAACTGCGCAATCAAGGTGATCCATTCGGCTGGCCGCATGATTGGCTCCCGCAAAGTGAGTATGCAGAGTCAGACAGCACGGCCACAGGAAGATTCCGGCATTTCCCCTACTTGCTGATGACAGAGCCTTTTCAATTGGACAGTATTGTTGACGAGGAATCGTTTATCATCCTCGTTCTTCGCCCGGTGCGACCTTTACAGGATGCCATGCTGTCCCTCTCTTTATGCCGCCTGGCGGCCACCGCCTCGCTGCTTGCCGCCATCTCGCCCGCCGCACAGGCGCAGACGCCCAACATGCCGGTGGTCAGGCAATACGGCGACTTTGCCGTCACGAACAACCGCCACGATGCGCTCGTCACCTTGTCTTTCCGCCGGCACGGCTACTGGCCCGGCGGCGCCCGCGAAGTGGTGGAAGTGCGGTCCATCAAGGCCACGCGCGACGGCCAGCCCATGCTGCTGGCCTTTACCAAGGGCTATACGGGCCAGGGCACGATACTGATCGGCGTGCAGAATGGCGAACCGCTGATGCGCCCCATCAGTCCCTTGCAGCGCGACAACATGGTGCGCACGGAACGCGACCCCGAATGGGGCGTGCCGCAACCTGGCCGCCCCGAGATGCTGCTGTTTCCCCGCGACGGCCGCGCGCTCGATACAGGCACGGGCGAACTGCTGTGGTTTGACGTGCCGGGCAACGTCAGCGGCGACTATCCGCAGGCCATGCTGGTTTCCGTCTCGCCCGACGGGCGGCGCGGCGCTTATCTCACGAATGCGCTGACGAAGGTGGGCATCATCGTGGCCACGCGCGATGACGGCGTCGCTGGCGTCTTGGCCTTGCCGCCCGATACCTACCAACGGTGGCTGAAACCCTTGTCTGATGCCGCTTCCGCCCAGGCGGGCGCCGCCATCAAGGCGCGCCAGGGCCGCACGGATTCGATCCGCATCCGGCGCGAGCTGGAACTGGCCTGGTTCGGCCAGCAATTTCAATGGAAAGAAGGCACGGACGGTTGGCAAGTGTCAGGGCTGGGCCTTGCTTCCTCGCCGCCGGAAGGAAAACAGCCATGACAATATCCAAACTGATCGCCGGCTGCTTCGCCGCTTCCCTGCTGGCCGGCTGCGTGCATGGCGAAACGTTCCCCAAGGATTATCTGGCGCAAGATATCGACAAGCAGCAAGCCTTGCTGGAACTGGACGTGGTCTTCGGCAAAGAGCCCGATGACAAGCTGACGTCGCGCACGACGGCCCGCAATACCGTGGAATACGCGGGCGCGCCGCATATCGTCGTGCCGTTTTACCAGAAGGGACTCGGCTTCGACCAGGGGTTTGCCGGCACCTATATCTTTGGCGTCGTGTATCCCGTTGCCAAGGTCGAGACGGCCACGGCCAGCAGCCGCGTCTTTGGCCAGAAACTTGGCGGCCAGCAGCCGGGCAACCCCCGCTACCGCTTCCGCGTGCCGGGCAAGGCGCAGTGGAACAGCAATGAAACCTTCATGCTGAGCTTTGAGCGCAAGGGCCGCCGCGAAGAAATCACTTTCCGCTTCAGCAACGAACAAAGCTGCCCGTCCGCCTTCCTGGCCACCACGCCGCACTATGGCTTTCCCATCAAGGTCGTCGCCACGTTCAAGGATGACAAAGGCTGCCTGAAGGTATGCGACAGCCGCGAGCAGTGGCCCGGTTTCTGCGCCTTCCAGCCGCCGCCGGCCGGCTGACTATCAGCATGCAAGCCACGCGCCGGCGCCTGCCGGTGCGGCGCTTATACACGCACAGCTTTTGCCGATTCTATTCAATTGTCATCGAATGGCGGCTGAAAACGCCTATTTTCATGGCGCAAGGCGGGCCGCACCACTCCTCGGCCAGCGCATAAATCTTGCCGCAAAAGTATCTTTCCCAAGCGTATGATTTCCTTGCCGTGAACAGCGCTCGCAGATGGCGTGACCCGGCCCGATATCCGAAACGCATCGTTCCTGTGGAGAGACAGAATGAAAATGCCCGTTTTAGGAAGTACGCAGCCCGCCATCACGAATCGTCCGCTCGACATGCTGGCCACCGATACGGCCGCCGTGCGCGCCATCGCCCAGGCGGCCGTCAGCGTGGAACTGTTCACCATTCCCCTGTACATGGCCACCATGTATTCGATCCAGGGCACGCACCAGATCAACTCGAAAGGCATCACGTATTACGAAGGCCGCCAGTGGCCGGGCATGGGCACCACGGCCCGCCCCGAGCTGGCCGAGCAGAAGGCCTTCAATATCATCTTCAGCGTCTTCATCCAGGAAATGCTGCACCTGCAGATGGCGGCCAACCTGGCCACGGCCATCGGCACGGCGCCATGCTTCACGGGCTCGGAGCTGCAATCGCAGGACCACGGCTGGACCTGTTACGGCGAGCACTGCACGGTGATCCCGCACATCGTCGACTTGCAGGACACGTCCGGCTACCGCCACGTGCGCGTCAACCTGGAAGAACTGAACGACAACCAGTGCGACCTGTTCCTCGCCATCGAGCAACCCGAGGCGCAGGCGCGCTTCCAGCTGGCCGAGTTCGACAAGCACAACCACACCAAGTATTTCCCGGAAGTGCCGCTGCCGGGCTGGACGCCGGGCAAGCACGTGCACGATCTGCCCCTGTTCGGCACCATCGGCTACCTGTACGAATGCTACGCGCGCTACATCAGCATCGAATACGCGGATGGCCAGACCCTGTGGCAAAAACTGTTCGTCAACGGTTCGGTGCAGCAGGACATGTTCAACAGCCAGGTCCAGGGCCATGCGCGGGCGGAATTTCCCCGTTTCGACACCTGCTTCGGACCGCAGGACCAGGATGGCGGCCAGACGGGCTCGTTCAACAAGGCCATCGACATGATGGCGGCCATCACGGACCAGGGCGAGGGCAGCGAAGCGGCCATCCAGCGCTACCGCCGCGACGCGGGCTTGCGGCTGATGGCCGTGCAGCCCGACTACCGCGAAGACCTGGCCGCCTTGCAGTGCGATTATCCCTCGTACACGAACAATGGCAAGGACGCCGAATCGCGCGATGCGCAGGCGCGCCACGACAGCGCCCCGTTCGACCACTACGAGCGCTTCGGCCAGGTCAAGTCCATGCTGCCCGTGAAGACCTGGGCAGGCTGGCACAGGGAAGGCCAGCGCTGGAGCGAGGCCATGCTGACCAACGAGCGCTACAATCCGGCCACCGCGCCGAAGAACATCCCCGCGCCGGCCACCGTGGCGGGCGCCCTGAACCGCCTGAAGGATACCAGCGGCACCCTAGGAATGCTGAGCACGGTGGCCACGGGCGCCATCTACGGCATCACTTCCGTGCTGGACCGGTACTGGCTGAACCAGCAACTGGACTTCCCGTACCCGTCGATGGTGGGCGCGGGCGACCGCATGGCCATCTGCTGGGCCGTGCTGGGCCAGGCGCCGAACCTGGCGACGGGCGTGCCGCTGGCCGACAAGGGCGTGCTGTACCACGCCTGCCAGGGCATGCACCTGGAGGGCGAAGCGTCGTCCACCTGCGCCGCGCTGGCCGTTTACCATACGTGCCGCGGCTCCAATGGCTGCCACGCCCAGGGCGGCTGCGGCTTTGCCCAGGCCGACACGGGCGGCTCGTCCTGCGGTCACTCGGTCAAGATCGCCGCGTCGCCGGGCACGCCGTGCTATGTGCCGCCACCGCCACCGGCGGACGATAAAGTCTACAGCGCGCCCAGCGACAACAAATGCGCGAGCTTCGGCGGCTGCGCCGTGCCGATTTCGGCCTCGCAGCTGTATCCGAACACCACGGGCAAGGAACCGCCCGAGCCCGCCACCATGACCCTGTACGATTTCGGCCCCGCGCCCGGGCACCGCAGCAAGCCGCTGGGCCAGAGCATGAGCTTTGCGCTGGGCGACAACGTCTACGACAAGGCCTGGGAAGCCTACGGCAAGGTGATGGCGGCGCGCGGCACGCCGGTGGGAGCGCCGCCGGCGCCCACCGACCTGCGCCTGGCCTTGCCGCCGTCGACCTGATGCGGGGCATCCTGCACGCGACGCGGCCGCGCCTGGGCCTGCCGAACCTGGGCCTGGGCGTGGGGCTGCGCCCGCCGCACTATGAGCACGTCCTGCGCCATGGGCCGCAGGTGGACTGGTTCGAGATCATCAGCGAGAATTTCATCGACAACCACGGCTACGCGCGCCACGTGCTCGAGCAGGTGGCGGCGCAGGTGCCCATCGTCATGCATGGCGTATCGCTGTCGATCGGCAGCAGCGATCCCCTGAGCCTGGCTTACCTGCGCAAGCTGCGCCAGCTGGCCGCCGAAATCCGGCCCGCGTGGATTTCCGATCACCTGTGCTGGACGGGCGCCGCCTCGCTCAACAGCCACGACCTGCTGCCGCTGCCGCTGGACGAAGCCAGCCTGCGCCACGTGGGCGCGCGCGTGCGGCAGGTGCAGGAATTCCTCGGCCGCCCCCTGATCCTGGAAAACCCCAGCACCTACGTGGAGTTTGCCCAGTCCAGCATGCCGGAATGGGAATTTCTGGGACGCCTGGCCGAGGACACGGGCTGCGGGCTATTGCTCGACGTCAATAATGTTCACGTCAGCGCGCATAACCACGGCTATGATGCGGCCGCGTATATCCGCCAACTGCCGCACGACCACATCGTGCAGATCCACCTGGCCGGGCCGACCGTCCGCGGCGCCATGCTGATCGATACCCACGATGCGCCCGTGCCGGCCGCCGTCTGGCGCCTGTACGCGCTGGCGCAGCAGCTGACGGGCGGCGTGTCGGCCCTGCTGGAATGGGATGCGGAGATTCCCCCGTATCCGCAACTGCTGGCCGAACTGGACAAGACGCGCGCGGCGGTGCGGGGGGACTTTGCGGACGCCGCGCCAGCCAGGGTTGCCGCCGCCGTCTCGACGCCGCCGGATTTGCACCTGGAGGCGGCCCATGCGCCGTAACGCCGCCGGGGACGCCAGCACACCGCTGGCACAATTGCAGGCATGGTTCCTGACGGCCATGACAACACCCGGCGGCGCCGTGCGCGGCGCGCAGCTGGCCAGCGAGCGCCACGGCCTGGCGCAGGAGCACGTGCTGAAACAGGCGCGGGGCGGGCCGGCGCCGCTGCATATCCACGCGGACGGCTACGTGCAGCGCCTGCTCGAATGCCTGCAGGCCGACTATCCCGTCTTGCGCAAGGTGATGGGCGACGAGCTGTTCGCCTTCTTTGCCCGCGCCTATGTCTGGCGCCACCCATCCGCTTCGCCCACCCTGTATGACCTGGGCGGCGGCTTCGCCGATTTTCTTGCCGCCAGCCAGCGTGGCGCGGGGGCACAGGGGGACGCCTTGCGCTTTGCCGTCGAGCTGGCGCAGCTGGAGCGGGCGCGCAGCGAGGCGGGCAGGGCGCCGGGGCTGGAAAAACGCCCGCCGCCCGTCTTGCCTTCCGGTCTTGATTTGCTATTGGGAAATGCGCCGGCCTGGCGCCTGGCGCCGTGCACGCGGCTGCTGGCACTATCGTTTCCACTGTGTACTTTCTGGCAACAGGCGCAGGCTGCGCCGGACGACGCCGTGCCGGCCCAGCCGGATGTCAGTCCCGCCTTTGTCGCCATTTCACGCATGCATTACCGGCTTGCCATGCAGGACTTGCAGCCGTGGCAATTTTACTGCCTGCAGGCGCTGGCCGGTGGCGCGCCGCTGGCGCAGTACGCGCGGCAGGCGGCGCAGTCCAGTGGCAGGGAGCCGGACGAGGTACTGGCCGACGCCATGCTGTGGCTGCCCATGGCGGCCGCGGCAGGGCTGGTCACCAGCGATGCATGAGCGGAAAGCGACGGACGCAAAAAAGGCCGATGAAAATCGGCCTCGATGACACTGCAGGAACAACTGCAAGTATTGCTTAACGGTAAAACGCTTCGACTTTGCCCTTGAGCTTGATTTGCAGCGGACGGCCGCGGCGGTCGAGCGACTTGGTGGAAGCGACCTTGATCCAGCGTTCGCTGATGCAATATTCTTCCACGTCAAGACGTTCCTTGTCGTTGAAGCGGATGCCGACGTCGTTCTCGAACACGGCTGCAACGTGATAAGGGCTGCTAGGGTCGATCGACAGGCGATCGGGCAATGGGGGTAAGGTGGTGGTATCGTTCATGGGCGTCATTATCGCCCAGAATGCGGTTCCAGACAACGGCCTTTCGCGTGCCGGCTATCGCGTGGGCGGCGGCTGTGGTGTTGCACCGTGCGGCATTCCCGTCGGGTCGGCCAGCTGGATGACCGTGCCGTGCTGCCATGCATCGGCCCCGGCAATGATGGCGGGCGCGGCGATATCGGCTCGCTGGCGGCGTTTTTCGGCGGAATCGATGCGGAAGCGGCGGTCGCGCGCGGCCACCATGGCGGCATCGGTCTGGCCATCGGCGGTAAACCCCATCATCAGCTGCGGCACGCCCAGCGGCAGAGTCTCGTGCACGTCCGTGTGCCAGGTATGCCAGGTCTTGCCATACGTGGCGACGAGTTTTTGCATCAAGGCTTTTTCCGCCACGGCGGGAATGCCGGGCGCGATCAGCTGGCCTGATTTGACTTCATGCACATGGCTGTGCCACAACGTTTTTTCCTCTGCCGGCAAACCCTGGTACAGCCTGGCGCTGACGATGTACTCGACGCCCATCAGCTTGGCATCCTTGACATTGCCGTCGTAGATCACGCACTGGATCAGTTCTTCATTGACGATGGCGCAATAGTGGTGCGCTTCCATCTGGCCGCGCAGGTTGCCGTTGTAGAAATGAAAGCCGTCGAGATAGGCGTTCAGCGCCGCTATCGGCGGCCGCGCTTGCAAGGCATCGGCGCCAGCGTCCAGCATGCGCGTGGAAACCCCGGCCGGCGCGCCGGGAGCTTCCACGTTCGATGCCGTATTCCTGGCGCCGCAGGCGGCAAGGCCCAAGCCCAGCCCTGCGCACAGCATGGCTGTCAGCGCTTTCATGTCGACAAGCCGCGTCCAGCCATGCCTGCGGGATCAGGATTTGTCGTCATTCTTGTGGCTTTGACGTCCCGCTTCCACGTGCTGCTCATGCGTGCCGCCGCGCGTGCCGGTGCCGGAACCCGATTGCTGCGAGCCCGACTGCTTGTCGCCGTCATTCTTGTGGCTTTGGCGGCCCGCCTCGACATGCTGCTCGTGCGTGCCGCCCTGGGTGCCGCCCGACGATTGACGGCTGCCGGACTGTTTATCCGACTGCTGGCTGCCCGATTGCTGTTTGTCCGATTGGCTGCCCGATTTGTCGTTGCTGTTCGAAGTCATGATCGTGTCCCCTATGGTTGGTTTGCGTAATCATCCGGTTCAGCATTGGCTGCACCGTTGAGACCATTCTCGCTGCCTGCGTCGGGCTTAACCATAGGGACACGACTTGTCGCCACGTAGGAAAACTCCGTGGTGGATGACAACCATTTCTACATTGCTATTTACAAATGCCGCGTTTCCTGCGGCGGTGTGTCCCACTCGTCATGCCGGCCATCGACAAAGGTGACGGGCACTTGCGCCAGCTCGGCGGCCGATGCGTCGTCGAGGCAGTTGATGCCGATGCCGACGAAGGGACCGCTGCGGGGAGAATCGCCGTGGCCGAACGGGCGCACGCCGCAATGGCGGCAAAAGTAGTGGCGTTCGCGGCGCGCGCCGAAACGGTACTCGCTCAAGTCCGCTTCACCGGCCAGCAGGCGAAAATCCGCAGGCGGCACCAGGCTGGCCCAGCAGCGGATTTTCAGGCAGTAGGAACAGTTGCAGCGCAGGCTGGGGGCCGCCAGGTCGATTTCGGCGGCGAAGCGCACGGCGCCGCAGTGGCAACTGCCATGGTAGGTCTTTTTCATGCAAGCCACTTTACAGGGGGGCCGTGCTGTCATGCAACTGCTGGAATGACAACGGCAGCCTGCCACCACTATAATGTCGCCTTGTTCAGCCAGGGAGACCTTCATGGAGACAGCAATGAGCGGCAGCCTGCGGCAGCTGGCATACGCGCAGGCCGCCGCTTTCGTGCAGACGCTGGACGGGCGCGATCCTGTTGCGCTGCAACGCGACTGGGGCCTGTCGCCGGCCGTGGCCGATGAGCTCATCGAGATGCTCGACAGCTATTTCGCGGCGGACCAGGTGCTGTCCCTGGCGCCATTGGCGCAAGCCTGCGTGCCCGGCAAGGCCGGCCGTCCCACCGTTGACGTGTATGCCACCGATGCCGGGCCGCTGGGCCTGGAATGCCTGTTGCTGGCCGACGGCAAGCCGGGCGAAGCGGTCTTGCACCTGGAAATGTCCGGCCACGATGGCGCGCTGCGCCTCCATTACCGCTACATTGGATCCTGAGAACCATATGACCACACCGATCAGCGAAGCACAGCAGCGCATCTGCGACAAATTCCGCTTGCCGGCTCAGGCGTCCGAGCCCATGGTGGCCCTGGCCATCGGCAGCCTGGACCAATCGCCCATCTACGGCACGCGCATCGAACTGCCGGAAAACGGCACCATCAGCTGGTTCATCCACTGCGGCGAACACGACGATGCGCTGGACTTTTACCAGCCCCTGCATGCGGAACACCTGCACGAGATGCTGCCGCAGGTGCTCGATTACCTGGCCTTGCCCAGCGGCACCAGGTTCATTCTCGACCGGGAAGGGTACGAGGACGTATGGGTGGAAGAGTAAGTTTCTGATTGGCAAGATTGTCGTTGACGTTGACAAATAGGTATGGGATGCTGCGGTTCCGTTTTCTCTAGTCGAAAGCCGCATCGTGAAGCCACGCCTCTCCTCCGTCCTGCTCGTCATGGCGTTTGCCGCCGTTCCCGCCAGCCAGTCGCAGGCGTCCCCCGCGGAACGCGATATTGCCGCCTTCGTGCGCAGCGAAATGCAGGAGCGCCAGATTCCTGGGCTGCAACTGGCCGTGATACAGCAGGGCAAGGTTGTGCTGAAGCGCAACTTCGGCCTGGCCAGCCTGCAATACCAGGTGCCCGTGACGGATGCCAGCCTGTTTTCCATCAATTCGGCAACGAAAGCGTTTACGGGCGTGGCCGTGATGCAACTGGTGCAGGAGGGCAAGATCGACCTGGCCGCACCCATCGGCCAGTACCTGTCGGGGCTGCCTGTCGCGTGGCAAGCCGTGTCGGTGACGCAATTGCTCAACCATAGCTCGGGCTTGCCCGACGTGCTGGACCCGCGCAGCGGCAAGCTCGTGGGTCCTCAGCCGGACGACGCCGACGCCGCGTGGAAAGCCGTGCAGGCGCTGCCCGTGGAAGCCCCGCCAGGCCTGCGCTACCGCTACAACCAGACCAATTACGTGTTGCTGGCGCAATTGATCGAGCGCCAGGGCGGCCAGCCCTTTGTCTCTTTCATCCGGCACCGGCAATTCGACGTGGCCGGCATGCCGCACAGCGGCTTTGGCGACGCGAAGGACGTGGTCGTCAACAAGGCCAGTTCCTACGTGCTGGACCGGGACGGCAAGGGCTACCGCAACGTGATCGAGGATTTTCCCGTGTTCATGCGCGCCGGGGCCGGCATCAACAGCAACGCGGGTGAGCTGGCCAACTGGCTCGTCGCGCTGCAGTCGGGACGCTTGCTGGCGCCCGCCAGCGTGGAACGGCTGTGGCAGCCGACCAGCTTGAATGACGGCAAGCCGGCGCCGTGGGCGCTGGGCTGGCCCACCATCGGCCGCGCTGGCCACCGCGCCGTGGCCGGCATCGGCGGCGGCCGCTCGGCCTTTTATGTGTATCCCAACGATGGCCTGGCCGTCATTATTCTCAGCAACCTGGCCGGCGGCCAGCCGGAACAGCTGATCGATACCGTTGCCGGTTTTTATCTTCCGGCATTGCGCGAGCAGCGGGGCGGTGCGTATGCCGCGCACTTGCTGCGCAACAAGGCGGCCAGCGCCGGTTTCGACGGGCTGGATACGAAACTGGCCGCCATCCGGCGCCAGCACGGCTTGCCGGACCCTGCGGAAGACGACTTGAACGCCTGGGGCTACCGCCTGCTGGGCCGGCAGCAGCCGAAACAGGCCGTGGCCGTTTTCCAGCTGGGCGTGCAGCTGTACCCGCAAGGGGCGAATGGCCACGACAGCCTGGCCGAAGCGTACGAGGCGGACGGCGCCAAGGACCTGGCCGCCACGCATTACCGCCGTTCGCTGGAACTGGACCCGGGCAATACGCACGCCGTGGCCCGCTTGCGCGCGCTGGGCGCCGACTAGGCGGCAGCCTTGCCGTGTTCCGCGCCGTGCATGGCCAGGTAGGCGGTCAGGTTGTCATCGGCAATGCCCAGGGCGCGCAAGACTTCTCTGGTGAAGGTGACGGGCGCCGTGCCGGGTGCCGTGATGACGCCCCGGTCGGCCACGGCCCACGGCACGTCCTGGTACAGGGCCGCGCCCGCATAGCCGGTTGCCGTCAGGTTCTCGGCGGAATTGGAGGTGTGGCGCACGGTGTCAAGCACGCCCGCCTGCGCCAGCACGCGCGTGCCGTCGCAAATGCCGGCCAGCACCACGCCCTTGTCGCGGGCCGCGCGCAGCAGCGGGCCCAGGTCGGGCGCCTTGCCGCTTTGCCAGAAGCTGCCGCCGCACACCATCAGCAAGTCGAGTTCATCGAGATTGACCTCTTCCAGCGCCAGTTGCGGCGTGACCAGCATGCCGCCGGACGAGGTGACGGGCGCGCCGCCCGGCGTGGCGAACTGCGTGTAAAAGCCGTAGTACAGGCGCGCCGTGGAATTGAGCAGGGCGGTTTCCCAGTCGGCAAAGTTCTCGGTCAGAATGGTGATGGCACGTGTCATGAAAATTCCTGTCGCGGGTGGTGATATCGATAGTACAGGCTGGCTAGCCTGCGGGTGCCGAAATCATAATAAAAAGCACTGACAGTTTCTGTCAGTAGCGCGTGGAAACGATGGTACAAGTTGCAACGGACTGCGCTACAATCGCTGGCCCGTCCACGCGGGCACCTTCCTGTTCAATGCCTATTACTTGTCGCCTCCATGCTGATTCTGTGTTGCCGTGTCCTGCTCAGCATTGCTGGCCTGCTGCTTTTCTTCCTCTTCGATCAGTTAAGCGCGAACGAATGCCTGAAATTGGGCGTCTTGCTGGCGGCCTTCCTGCTGGGCGTGGGCGGCGTGCTGCAGGCGTGGCGTGGCAGGTCCAGCGCCCGTGCGATTACCGTGCTGCTGCGCGTCGTCGTGCCCGTGTTTTATCTCGACGCGGCCATCAAGGGCTTTTTGCGTGGCTATTTTGGCATGCGGCCCAATCCCAATGCTGTTTTGCAAGCCATGTTTGCGACAGATCAAGCCGAAACGGGCGAGTTTTTCCTGCACAACAGCGTCGCCCTGGCGCAATCGGCCGGCGGCTTCCTGCTCGTGACGGCGGCGGTACTGCTGGCCGACCGCCAGTTGCAGCGCTGGCAAGCGGCGCGCGACGTTGCCGCACCTGGCCTGGCGCAACAATGCTTTGCCGCCGGCATGGCGATCCTGCTCGTGCTGTTGCACGTCAACACCACGATGCGGCGCGAAAATCCGGTCCTGTTCTGGCCGCTGCGCTACCAGCAGTACAGCGCGCAGCTCGACGCCATGAAATCGATGCAGCACGCGCTGACGGCGGCCATGGCCGCGCCGCGCGACTGGAACGTGCGCTATGCGGGCGAGGATGCCCGCACCGTCATCCTCGTGATCGGCGAGAGCACGAACCGCGCCTCGATGTCGCTGTATGGCTACCCGCGCGCGACCACGCCCCGGCTCGACGCCATGCGCTCGAAGCTGCTGGTCTTCAATGACGTGATTTCGCCGGCCGCCAGCACCGTGGAATCGATGATGACGATGCTCACGCCCGCCGATATCGGCAACCCGGACGCGTGGATGGCCAAGCCGAATCTGCTGATGCTGGCCGAGGCGGCCGGCTACAAGACCTTCTGGGTGTCGAACCAGACGCGCAACGACGGCTGGATCGGGCTGCTGGCGGGCGAGGCCGATGAAAGCGACTTCATCAACTATGGCACTGGCCGCGGCGAAAACAATTTTGACGGCAACCTGTTCCAGCCGTTCGCCCACGCGCTGCGCGACGCAGCGCCAAAAAAGCTCATCGTCGTGCACTTGCTGGGCGCGCATCCCAGCTATGACATGCGCTATCCCCGCCGCTTCGCCCATTTCGACCGGGCGCACGACGCCGTCAGCGCACAGATGGAGCGCCAGGGCAGGTCGAGCTGGATACGCAACCAGCGCGACGAGTACGACAACGCCATCCGCTATGGCGATTACGTGCTGGGCACGCTGATCGGCATGGCGGAAAAGGCCAAGACGGACCGCGCCGCCTCCTTGCTGTTCGTGTCCGACCATGGACAGGAAGTGGGCTACAGCCGCAATCATGCGGGTCATTCGGCGTCGGACAAGAGCGGCTATGAAATTCCCATGCTGATCTGGGACAACCGGCAAGCGCCGCAATCGGCGGGCGCGCGCGCCGCGCTGGAAAGCCGGCCCTACCAGACGGACAAGCTCGACGCGACCGTGCTGGGCTTGCTGAAGATCGAAACGCGCTATTACGCCGCGCATGACGATATCCTCAGCAGCGCCTTTACGCCCGTGCAACGCTTCATGAATGGCTTGCAGTACCAGCGCGGCCACCAATGAGGCAATGAAGAAGGCCCGGCGCCGCCGCGGTGTGCGGCGGGGCCGGGCCCCTGTATTTGCTACGGATTTACCGCGGATTACTTCTCGGCGAACGCGCGCTCGACAACGAAGTCGCCAGGCGTCGAGGTATTGCCTTCCTTGAAGCCGCGCGCTTCCAGCATTTCCTTCAGGTCGCGCAGCATGTCCGAGCTGCCGCAGATCATCACGCGGTCTTCGGCCGGGTTCAGCGCCGGCACGCCCAGGTCTTCGGCCAGCTTGCCGTTCTCGATCAGTTCCGTGATGCGGCCCATGTTGCGGAAGTCTTCGCGCGTCACGGTCGGGTAGTAGCGCAGCTTGTCGCTGACCATTTCGCCCAGGAATTCATGCTTGGGCAGATGCTCTTCCAGCAAGTCGTGGTAAGCCAGTTCATCGACCTGGCGCACGCCGTGCACGAGGATCAGCTGGTCGAAACGCTCGTAGATGTCCGGATCGCGCACGATGCTGAGGAAAGGCGCCAGGCCCGTGCCCGTCGACAACATGTACAGGCGCTTGCCTGGCAGCAGGTAGTCGGAGACCAGGGTGCCCGTCGGCTTGCGGCCGACGATCACGGTGTCGCCCACTTGCAAGTGCTGCAAACGCGACGTCAATGGACCGCCCGGCACCTTGATGCTGAAAAATTCCAGGTGGTCTTCGTAATTGGCGCTGGCGATACTGTAGGCGCGCAGCAATGGCTTGCCATCGACGCGCAGGCCGATCATGGTGAAATGGCCATTCGAGAAACGCAGCGACGGGTCGCGCGTGGTGGTAAAGGAGAACAGGGTATCCGTCCAGTGGTGCACGCTTAAAACGCGCTCTTCATTCATCGAACTCATAGTATGTGTTGGCTGGTCAAAAAAATGGTTAGTTGCTGGCAACTGCTGGCAAAAGTGAAACCCTGTGTAGGCCCAGACGCTATTGTACTGGCCTGCGCACGAAATTGTTACCGTCTATCGCCGCCATTGCTGCCGCACGCGGTGCCGACATTATAGTGCGAATGGCAAGGCAGGGCTGGAATTGGCCCGGAAACGGGCGCTGGACATGCGGACTCTTGACCTGGCTCAGTTTTTCAGGGCACCGCGTCAGGGCACGCCGGCGCGGCCGTGGCGGCGCCCCGGAAGCGCCGGCGCAGGGCCGCATTGGCCGGGTCGGAGACGTAGCGGGCCACGAGGGCGGCCGCCAGCGCCGTCGCGGCAAGGAACAGCGCCAGCCACGGCAGCCGTTCCTCGTAGCCCAGGCCCGCCTTGTCGACCACATTGCGCATGCCGGCCAGCACGATGATATGGAACAAATACAGCTCATAGCTGTGCCGTCCCAGCCACTGCAGCGGGCCGGAGCGGCCCCGGTCTGCCGCCGGGCTCGCCGTGGCGCCCGCGATGAAGGCGGCGCCGGCCACGGCGATCCACGTAAAACCGAACACCTCGTGGCCGCCGATGCCGCGCAGGTACAGGGCCGCCAGGGCCAGGCCCGCTGTCCAGCGCAAGAATCGCCCGGCCCGCGCGCCCGGTTGCCAGTGCTGGGTCAGCAGGGCCGTCAGGCAGCCGATGGCGATGGCGTCGAAACAGGCAAGGTAGCCGTACATGAAGTAAATCTCGTTGTCCGCATGCAGGCTGCGGTACAAGGGCCCGGCCACGATGGCGGCGCCGCACAGCAGCATGATCCGGTGGCGCTGGCGCAGGACGCGACAGGACAAGGGCAGCAGCAGATAGAACATTTCCTCGACGGACAGCGACCAGTACACGTTCAGGCAGTAATTGAAATAGCCGGCGCTTTGCATCAGCACGTTATGCCAGAAGGTCAGCACGGAGGCGATGGCGATGACGAAATAGCTGGCGGGCAAATCCTTGCCGCCGTCCGAGTTGGCAAAGAAGGGTACGTCGAGCACGCCCAGCAGCACGATGATGGACAAGGCCAGCAACAGCGCGGGCAATAGACGGGCGATGCGGTAGACATAGAACGCCGCCAGGTCGATGCGCACCAGGTCGCCCCAGCGCCGCAGCGAGGTCGAGGTGATCAAATAGCCGGAAATGACGAAAAACATGGTCACGCCGTAATTACCCTGGTAGGCGGCTTTCAGTAGCCAAGTCGGCAGAACGCCGAGCGGGCTGTTCTTCAAGCCGTAGGCCAGCGCGAAGTGCAGCACCAGCACGCACAGGATGGCGGCGCCGCGCAGGGCGTCGATGTGATTGTTGCGGCTATGCAATGGCATCCTCGTGGGGGGCGGCAGGAAGGGCGATTATGTGAGAGATGCCGCGCGCAGGTCAACGATTTTGCAATTGACTGGAAAGGCGCGCCGAATGGATCAGGGGAAAGGCAGTCTTGCGTGTATGATATTGCCGAACAGAATTGTTGGGCATCTGTCATCTTGCGGGCGCGCTTCTTGTGCCCGCCGGCCCATGAATCTGCGTGCACGATTCCTGCCGCCAGGATGCCCGACCCACAGCGAAAGGTCATAAAGATGTATAAAACAGTGCGCGACTTGTTCCTGCATTTCAAGGAAGCCGTCCCATTCCGCCTCGTCCCCGCCCTGATCTGCACCGCCTTGCTGGTGAGCATGCTCTTGCTGCCGGCGCCGGACGGCTTGACGCCCAAGGCCTGGGGCCTGGTGGCGATTTTCCTCACCACGATTCTGGCGATCATCCTGAAAGTCATGCCGATCGGCGTGATGGCCATGATGGCCATCGTTATCGTGTCCTTGTCGCAAGTGACGTCGACCTCGTCCAAGGGCGCCATCACGGATGCCCTCAGCAGTTTTTCGAATCCCCTGATCTGGCTGATCGTCGTGGCGATCCTGATTTCGCGCGGCCTGAAAAAGACGGGGCTGGGCAGCCGCATCGGCCTGCTGTTCATTTCCTTGCTGGGCAAGCGCACCATGGGCATCGGCTATGGCCTGGCGATTTGCGAACTGGTGCTGGCGCCATTTACGCCCAGTAACACGGCGCGCGGCGGCGGCATCGTCCACCCCGTCATGAAATCGATCGCCAACGCCTTCGATTCGGACCCGGCCAAGGGCACGGAAAAGAAGGTCGGCACCTATCTGGCCCTCGTCAACTACCACGCCAACCCGATCACCTCGGCCATGTTCTTGACGGCCACGGCGCCCAACCCGCTGGTGGTCGACTTCGTGGCCAAGGCCAGCGGCCAGAGTTTCCACCTGACGTGGACCACCTGGGCCCTGTGCATGCTGCTGCCGGGCCTGGTCTGCCTGCTGGTGATGCCCCTGATTATTTATTGGCTGTCGCCGCCGGAACTCAAGGCCACGCCCGACGCCGTCACCTACGCCAAGGCGGAGCTGAAAGGCATGGGCCCGCTGTCGCCGTCGGAAAAAGTCATGCTGGGCACCTTCGCCCTGTTGCTGTTGTTGTGGGCCAACGTGCCCGCCATGCTGTTCGGTCCCGCGTTTTCGCTCGATGCGACGGTAGTCGCCTTTGTCGGCTTGTTCGTGCTGATCATTACCGGCACCATCGACTGGGATGACGTGCTGTCGGAAAAGAGCGCCTGGGATACGTTGGTGTGGTTCGGCGCGCTCGTCATGATGGCCGAGCAGCTGAACAAGACGGGCGTGATCGCCTGGTTCTCGGCCGGCATGAAGGCGGCCATCGTCGCCAGCGGCATGGACTGGCTGCCGATTGCAGGCGTGCTCGTGCTGGTGTTCGTCTTCTCGCATTATTTCTTTGCCAGCACGACGGCCCACATCAGCGCCATGCTGCTGGCCTTCCTGACCGTGGGCCTGCACCTGATCCCGGCCGAATACCACGTGCCCTTCATGCTGATGATGACGGCCGGCTCGGCCATCATGATGACGCTGACGCACTACGCGACGGGCACTTCGCCCATCATCTTCGGCAGCGGCTTCGTGACGATGGGCAACTGGTGGCGCGTCGGCTTTATCATGTGCGTGGTGGAACTGCTGATCTTTGCCGTCGTCGGCACGACATGGTGGAAGGTGCTCGGCTACTGGTAATGCCAGCGGCCAGCTGCCCCGTCACGGCAGCTGGCCGCGCACGACGTGCAGCAGATATTCGCGCGCCGCGCCCCTTTCCATGCCTTTTTCCATCAGCAGCGGCAACAGGCGTTCAAACAGCTGGCGCCGCTGCAGCGATGCCTCGGAGGTGTCGCGCCGGTCCGAAAAGAAATCCATCAGGGTCGAGCCGCACAGGCAATTGCGGTAGACCTCGACGATGGCCACGTTGTTGTCATCGAAGCTCTGTTTCAGCCCCGAGACGTTCTGGCGCATCGATTGCGTCTGCAAAATGAACTCGTCCGCCGTGGCGAATTCGCGCCCGCAGCATGCGCAATGCTTGGGGAAGGCGGCTTCGGCCAGGGCCCGCAGGCCTTCGAAGAACAGCTGGTCCGGCATGATGGCTCCTGGTGGCGCGCCTAGGCGGCGCGGTTGCCGATCTCGATACCATGCGGACCGAGTGGAGGCCGCTGCACACCCGATTCGAAGCGCACGAAGGCTTCGCGCAAATGCTCCTTCAGCAAGGTTTCATCCCAGGGCTTGGTGATGAACTTGTACACCGAGCCTTCATTGATGGCCGCCGTGACCGAATGCAGTTCGGGGTAGCCGGACAGCATCACGCGCACGATCTCGGGATAGATGCCCTTGATGCGGCGCAAGAGTTCGTTGCCGGACATGCCCGGCATGCGCGCATCCGTGAGAATCACGCCCACGGCATGGGCGGCCACCAGTTCCAGCGCTTCCTGCGGCTGGCTGGTGCTCAGTATCTGGTAACCCTCCTTGCGCAGCGAACGGCGCAGGGAGGACAGGATGTGCTCCTCGTCGTCCACCAGCAGCAGCACGCGCTGCGGCGTTTCGGCATGGCAGCTGTCGGGCGGCAAATGGGTGCCGGCATGCAACATCAGATCCATCTCGGCGCCGGGCAGCGGGCGGCTGAAATAATAGCCCTGCATGGCGTCGCAATGGTTGGTATTGAGAAACCCCAATTGTCCTTCCGTTTCCACGCCCTCGGCCACCGTCGTCATGTGCAGCGACTTGGCCATGGCGATGATGGAGCGGGTCAGCGACGCGCCATCCACGCTGTCCGTCACGTCGCGGATGAACGATTGATCGATCTTGACGACGTCGATGGGGAACTGCTTGAGGTAGGACAGGCTGAAATAGCCGGTGCCGAAGTCGTCCAGCGACAGGGTGACGCCGATTTCCTTCAATTCTTCCAGCGCCTTCACCACGAGGTCGCGGTTTTGCATCAGTACGCTTTCCGTCAGCTCCAGCTCCAGGCAGTGGGCCGGCACGCCGCTCTCGGCCAGCACTTCGCGCACCAGTGCCGGCATGTCGACCTGGCGGAACTGGCGCGCCGACACGTTGACGGCCATCGTCAGGTGCGTAAAGCCGTAGGCATGCCAGACGCCCAGTTGCGCGCACGCCGTGCGCAGCACCCATTCGCCGATGGGCACGATCATGCCCGTTTCCTCGGCCAGGGGAATGAAGCGGTCCGGCGGCACCAGGCCGATGCCGTCGCGGCGCCAGCGCAGCAGCGCTTCCATGCCATAGATCTTGCCGCTGGTGAGGTCGACCTTGGGCTGGTAGTGCAATTCCAGCTCGCCCAGCGCCAGCGCCTGGTGCAGCGCATGTTCGATTTCGGCCCGTTCTTCCACCAGCACGCCCATCTTGTGGTTGTAAAACTGGTAGCCGTTGCGGCCCTTGTCCTTGGCGCTGTAGAGGGCCGCGTCGGCCGTCTTGAGCAGCATGTCGCCGCTGTCGCCGTCGGATGGAAACACGCTGGCGCCGATGCTGGTGCTGACGTGCAAGGTATGTTCGCCCAGCACGAAGGGTTCGGCGAACACCGCCAGCACTTTTTGCACGATCTGTTCGGCCGTCACAATGTCGGGCAAGTCCGTCAGCAGGATGACGAACTCGTCGCCGCCCTGGCGGGCCACGGTGTCGCCCTCGCGCACGGCCAGCTTCAGCCTGCGGGCCACTTCCTGCAGCAGCGCATCGCCCACGGGGTGGCCATAGCTGTCGTTGACGAACTTGAAGCGGTCGAGGTCCATCATCAGGGTGGCCAGGTGCAAGCGGGTGCGGCGGGCATGGGCGATGGCCTGGCCGATGCGGTCGTTCAGCAATTGGCGGTTAGGCAAGTCCGTCAGCGCGTCGTGGTTGGCCAGGTATTCGATGCGCAATTCCTGCAGCTTGCGGTCCGTGATGTCTTGCACGGTACCGCGCATCAAGCGCACTTCGCGGCCTTCGCGCACGGCTTCGGCCTGGTGAAAAACGATGTATTCGCCGCCGTCCGGCCGCACTACCTTGTGCTCGAGACCGTAGCTGGTGCCGTTCGCATGCAATTCCATGAAGGCGTCGAGCAGCAGGGGCCGCTGGTCTTCGGGCAGGCACTGCAGCAGGCGGTCGAAGCTGGTGGGGCCGGCATCGGCGTCCAGGCCCAGGATGCGCAACAGTTCCGGCGACCAGTAGCCGTCGCCGCCGGCGGCCCGGTATTCCCAGTTGCCGAGGCGGGCCAGCGTTTGCGCGTGGTTCAGGCTTTCCTGGATGCGGCTCAATTCCGTCAGCGCGCTGCTGGCCCGCAGCAGGTAGCGCAGCCGGTGCGCCAGCAGCCGCCACTGCATCGGTTTGGAAATGAAGTCGCTGGCGCCCGCTTCCAGCGCCTGCTTGATGGAATCGTCGTCGTCGTTGCCAGTCAGCACGACGATGGGCACGTGCGCGCCGCCCGGCAGCCGGCGCAGCTGCTGGCAGCATTCGAAGCCGCTCATGCCGGGCATGGCGACGTCGAGCAGGATCAGGTCGGGCACGCCGCGCTGGAAGGCGGCCAGCGCTTCCAGGCCGCTGGCCGCTTCCTCGATGCGGAAGCCTTCCGGTTCCAGCGCTTCCGTCACGAGGATGCGCGTCATGGTGTCGTCATCGACCACCAGGACCAGTGCTTGCGGGGGCAGTGCGGTATTCATATGGCTTCCTTCTCAATGGCCAGGGCGGCGAGGACACGGTCGAGCTCTTGCTGGATGCCGCGGATATGGTTGAGTGCGCTGCCGACGTCATTGCCGCGCGCATATTGTTCGATTTCACGGCAGGTGGCCGACAAGCCCAGCGCGCCCACGTTGGCGCAGCTGGACTTGAGCGTGTGCGCCGCCAGCTGCAGGGCCGCGGCATCGCTGGCCTCGGCGGCCACTTCCAGCTGGCCCAGCAGGCGCGGGGCGTCGCTGTAGAACAGGTCGATGATGCGGCCCAGCACGTCGGGACGGCCGGGACGCCGCATGGCGCGCAGGTTTTGCAGGGCGGCCGCGTCAAGGATGGCGGCCGTTTCCGCCGGCGCCGGCGTTTCTGCCATCGCCGCCGTTTCCACTTTGGCCGGCGCTGAAGACGACGGGCGCCAGCGGGCCAGCACGTCCAGCAGGGCGGCGCGCGTGTACGGCTTGGCCAGATAGTCGTCCATGCCCGCGTCCAGGCACAGCTCGCGGTCGCCGAGGATGGCATTGGCCGTCAGGGCGATGACGGGCGTGCGGCCGCGGCCTTGCTCCGTTTCCATGCGGCGCAAGCGCCGGGTCGCCTCGAAGCCGTCCATTTCCGGCATCTGGCAATCCATCAGGATCACGTCGAACGGCTGCTGTTGCCACAGGGCCAGCGCGCGCCGTCCATTGTCGGCCGGCGTCGCTTCGTAGCCGCTGTCCTCCAGCATGGCCAGCGCGATTTCCTGGTTGATCGCGTTGTCTTCCACCAGCAGCATGCGCAGCGGGACCTGGCCTGCGGCCGCGGTGTCCGCTGGAGCGGGCAGGGCAGGCATGGCGGCACTCGTGGGCGCCAGGGTGCCGAAGCCGCCGATGGCTTCGATGCAGTGGCGCAGTTCCAGCGCCCGCACGGGCTTGGTCAGGCAGTATTCCACGCCCAGCGCCGTCAGCTGGCGCAGATCGGCCGAGGCGTCCAGCGAGTTGAGCATGATGATTTTCAGGGCCGCCATCCCGGGGTCGGCCTTGATCGCGCGCACCAGCTCGGCGCCATCCATGACGGGCATGCGCATGTCGATGATGGCCAGGTCGAACGGGTGCCCGCTGCGCAGCGCGCCTTGCAGCAGGCCCAGCGCCTGGGCGCCGTCGGCCGCGCTGGCGGCGGCCATCTGCCACTCGATCGCATGCTGCAGCAGGATGGTGCGGTTGGTGGCGTGGTCGTCGACGATCAGCACGTTCAAGGCGCCCAGCGACACGCGCGGCGGCGGTGCCGGCGGCGCATCCCCGGGCGCCACGCTGCCCACGGCGACGGTGACGGCGAAGCTGGAACCCTGGCCCGCCACGGATTTCAGCACAATATTGCCGCCCATCATTTCCGCCAGTTGCTTGATGATGGCCAGGCCCAGTCCCGTGCCGCCGTATTTGCGCGAGGTGGTGCTGTCGGCCTGGCGGAAGGGCTGGAAGACGGCCGCCGCCGCTTCCGGCGCCATGCCGATGCCCGTGTCGCTCACTTCCAGGCGGACCTGTCCGGCAGCGGGGCAGCTGACATCGACGGAAATTTCACCGCGTTCGGTGAATTTGGTGGCGTTGTTGAGCAGGTTGGTGAGGATCTGGCGCAGGCGCACGGGGTCGCCGCGCACGTGCTGCGGCACGTCGGAATCGATGCGGCAGGTAAATTCGATGGCCTTGCGCTGGATGCCGTTGGCAAACAGCGCCACCACGTCATCGATCACCTGGCGCAAGTCGAAGGGAATCTGTTCGAGTACCAGCTTGCCCGCCTCGATCTTGGAAAAGTCGAGGATGTCGTCGATGATGCTGAGCAGGCTTTCGCCCGAGCGGTGCACCGTGTGCACGAAACGCTGCTGCTTGGGACTCAGTTCCGTGCGCTGCAGCAGCTCCGTCATGCCCAGCACGCCATTCATGGGGGTACGGATCTCGTGGCTCATCTTGGCCAGGAATTCCGATTTCGCCCGGTTGGCGGCGTCCGCCTCGGCCTTGGCCTGCTTGAGCGCCAGGTCGCGCTGTTCGACGTGTTCGAGCATGCCGTTGAAGCCCTTGATCAATTGCCCCAGCTCATCGCTGCCATGCTGCGCCACGCGCACGGACAGCGCCTTGCCGTCGCGGATATGGGCAATCGCGTGCGACAGGCGCGCCAGCGGCCTGGCGATGGACGCGCTGATCAGCCCCGTGATGGCCACGCAGGCCAGCAGCAACACCAGCGCGATGCCGAGGATCAGCACGAAGGCATGCCGCACGCCATTGCGCACGGTGGCCACCGCATCCTGCTGCTGCGCCGTGATGCGCGCCACTTGCTGCGCGGAATAGGCGGCCTGTTCGCGCTCGAAAGTGCGCACGTGGCCGATCACCTCGTCGAGCGCCGCCTGGCTGTCCAGCACCTTGCCCTTGGCCTGCACCAGCCGCTGTCCTGACCGTTCCACCGCATCCAGGTACGTGTTGACGCTGCGCGTTTCGGCCAGCAAGCCCAGTTGGCCTATGCTTTGCAGCAAGGTCTGCATGGCGCCCATGTCGCGGTGCAGGGCGCTGATGCGTTGCGCGATATCGTCGCCCAGGCGCTGGACGTCGCCGGTGGCCGTGGCAAGCATGACTTCGCCCACGTCGATGCTGATGGCGTCGACGGCAAGGTTGATTTCGCCGCTGGCATCCTCGATGCGGGACGAGGTGCGCATGTAGCGGTTCGCCTCCGCCAGCCGGTCGCGTCCGATGGCCAGCTGCAATTCGATGGGATCGAGTTCCTCGGCCAGGCGCAGGAGGGTGGCGGCCAGGGTGGTGCTGACTTGTTCCTTGAGCGCCGCATAGTGCGCCTGCTGCGCCGCGCTGGCGCCGCCTTCGGCCAGCAGTCCGGCGCGCAAGGCCAGCAAGCCGGCGGCGGGATCGAGCATCTGCTGCGCCGTGGCCAGCAGTGTCGACCGCAACGCCTGCTGGCCAGCGCTGATGTCGCGCTCGCCACTGCCCGCCAGATGGGCAACGGCCGCCGCCAAGCGCTCGCGCAAGGGGGCGATGCGGAAACGGTTTTTCACGGCCTCCGTTTCCGCCAGCGAAATCTGCATGTCGAGTATGCTCTTGCGCAAGTCCGTCAGGTAGCGGGAATTCTGGTTCAGGTGCTGGCTTTGCAGCTGCACTTCGGCTGCCGTGGCCTGGGCCTGGCTATCGACCAGGCGGATCTTGCCGCGCGCGTCCTTGGCGGCGGCCTTGATCTGATCGAGTACCTGGCGCATCTCCGTCGCCTGCGCCTTGTAGTAGGCCTCGTTTTCCAGGCGCTTGCGCACGGCGACGCGCATGCGCTGGAATTCCTGCTCGAAGGCCGCGTGATAGCGGGGCGTTCGCGACTCGCCGTGGCCTTGCAATTGCTCGCTGATGCTTTCGGCGGTCTGGATATTGGCGACGATCTTGTTCGATACCTGCTCGAGCTGCGCCAGGTCTTCCGCCTTGCCCAGCTCGAAGAAATCCGACGCCATGTCCTGCACGGTATAGCGCAGTCGCAGCACGTCCGTGTACAGCGGCACGGTACGGTCGGTCAAGCCGTGCACGTGGGTTTCGATGCCTTTCACCAGCAGCAGGCTGGCCGCCGCCATGACCGCCACGCCGGCCAGCAGGACGGTGGTACTGATGATCAGCTTGCTCCTGATTTTCATGCCGGGCTCCAGGGCGGGCTGGAAAACTGGGCGCGCATCATTTCGCGCCTGGCCCCGGGTCGGCCGGTACGATCTTGCCGTCCGCGATGCGGGTCAGGAAAACGGCCGTCGATGCCTGGTGGTTGTCGGGCCGCAGCGTCACGTGCATGCCGCCCAGGTCGCGCCGGTCGAACGTTTCAAAACTCCGGATCAGCCGCTCGCGCGTGAGGTCGGTGCCTGTCTGGCGCAGCGCCGCCACCATCAGGGTGGCCGAGATGCAGCCTTCGAAACTGACGAAAGACAGCCTGGCCGCCGGCACATGTTTGGCCAGCAGCGCGGCGCAGTCGGCGGCGATGGGCAGCGCGCGGTCTTCCGGCAGGGGCACCACCTGCGAAATGACGATGTTGTTGCCTTCCGTGCCCAGCAGTTGCAGCAGGCTGTCCGTGCCGACAAAGGACACGGTGGACAGGGCCGCCTTCAGTCCGGCCTGGCCCGCTTCGCGCACGAACGCCGCCACCGGGGTGTAGGGACCGGCCATGATGACCGCTTGCAGGTCGTGCCCGATCAGGGCCGCCAGTCCCGCCTTGACGGCCGTGGTGCCGCGCTGGAACGAGCCCTTGGCGACGAGTTCCATGCCGCGCCGTTGCAGGGCCTGCACGGTGCCGTCGAGCACGGCATTGCCGAAACCGTCGTCCTGGTACAGGACGCCAAAGCGCTTGACGCCCCGGCTGGCGAAATATTGCACCAGAGCATCGGACTCATCGTCATAGCTGGCGCGGAAATTGATGATTTCATGCACCACGGGACGGCGCAAGGTCATCGCGCCCGTAAACGCGCCCACCAGCGGCACCTTCATTTCCTGGACGATCGGTATGACGGCGTTGGTGGTGGGCGTGCCCACGTTGCCGAACAGGGCGAACACCTGTTTTTCCTCGACCAGCCTGAGCGTTTCGCTGATGGCCCGGTCCGGATCGTAGCCGTCGTCGGCGACCACCAGTTCGATGCTGCGGCCATGGATGCCGCCGCGCAGGTTCGCTTCCTGGAACACGGCCGTCGCGCCGTCGAGCATGGCCTTCCCCAGCCCAGACGCCGCCCCAGTCTGGGCATTGACCATGCCCAGACGGATGTGCGTATCGGTGACGCCCGGTTCGACGGCATGAACCACGCCGGCCGCGAGGATGATAGTCAGCCAGCAGCATTCCGGGAAAAAGCGCATGAGCTACCTTTGTTCAGGTTGACCGATATCAAGAGGTATAGGGTTGACAACGAGTATGGAGCAAATTGCCAACGCAAAACTCACACATAGTCACAGCGCGGAAAGCAGGCCGGATACGCCTCAAGACACGGGCAGTTGCACCACAACCTTGCCCCGCGCGCGGCCCTGCGCCAGGTAGTCCAGCGCCTGTTTCGCCTCAGCAAAGGGAAACACCCCGTCGATGACGGGACGGATGGTGCCCGCTTCGAGCAAGGCGGCGATCCGCGCCAGCTGGCCGCCGTCGGGGCGCACGAAGTGGAAGGCATAGCTGGCGCCGCGCCGCTGCGCCAGGCCGATGATCTTGCGGCTGAGCAGACCAAACACCAGTTTCAGCACCACGTTCATGCCGCGCGCGCGGGCAAAGGCGGCGTCGGGCGGGCCGATCAGCGAGACGACGTGGCTGCCCGGCTTGACAATCTGCAGGGCCTTTTCCAGCCCGTCGCCGCGCACCGTGCCCAGCACGGCGTCGTAATCGCGCAGCAGGTCCTCGAACGGCTGTTTCTTGTAGTCGATGACCTCGTCGGCGCCAAGGCCGCGCACCAGTTCCACGTTCGCCGTGCTGGTGGTCGTGCCCACGCGGGCGCCCAGGTACTTTGCCAGCTGGATGGCAAACGTGCCGATGCCGCCGGAACCGGCCGGGATGAACACTTTCTGGCCCGGCTTCAGCTGCATGCGTTCGTGCATCGCTTGCCACGCCGTCAGGCCCACCATGGGGATCGACGCCGCCTGCACGAAATCGAGGTTGGCCGGTTTGAGGGCGGCCGCCTGTTCCGGCACGATGGCAAATTCGGCCAGGCTGCCATGGGGCGTATCGAAAATGCTCGCATACACGGCGTCGCCCACTCTAAAACGCGTGACGCCGCCGCCCACGGCCACGACCACGCCGGCCAGGTCGCTGCCCAGGGTGGCCGGCAAGCGCGTTTTCAAGATCGGCTTGAAGTCGCCCTTGGGGATCAGGTTGTCGATGGGGTTCAGGCCCACGGCGTGCACCCGCACCAGCAATTCGCCGGGGCCGGGCGTGGGGCGGGGCAGTTCCACAAACGCCGCGTGATCGAGGCCGCCGTATTTTTTAAGTTGCAAAGCTTGCATGATGTTCTTTCTGAAGGCTGAAAAAGGCGCAGGAGATCAAGCCAGGCGCAGGTCCTTGCGCAAGCCGGCGTCCATCAGCGCGGCGGGCATGAAACGGCGCATCAGGCGCAAGCGCGCCGCCAGCGGCCCGGCCGTGTAGCGCAATTTCGGCTGGCTTGCCTGCGCCGCCGCCAATATGGCGTCGGCCACGATGGCCGGCTCATCGGCGCCGGCCATCAGCGTTTGCAAGCGGCTGGTGACGGCCGCGCTCACTTGCCGGTAGGCGGACAGCGGGGTATCGGGCGCCAGCAAATTGGCTTCGAACGTGGTCTTCGTGTAGGCCGGTTCGATGACGCTGGCGCGGATGCCCCAGCCACGCACTTCATGGTCGAGCGATTCAGTGTAACCCTCGATCGCGTGCTTGGTGGCGGAATACAGCGCGCCGTAAGGCATGGGCAAAAAGCCCAGGACGGAACCGATATTGAGGATGCGCCCGCCTCCCTGCGCCCGCATGTGCGGCAGCACGGCCAGGGTCATGCGCAGCACGCCGTAGAAATTCGTGTCGAAGATGGCTTGCGCCTGCGCCACGCTGCTTTCCTCGGCGCCACCCGGCGCCACGCCGAAACCGGCGTTATTCACCAGCAGGTCGATGCGGCCTTCGCGCTGTATTACCTCCGCCACGGCGGCAGCGACGGACGCATCGCTGGTGACGTCGAGCGCCAGCATCGCATGGCCGGAGCCGGATGCTTGTGCGCCGCGGCGGCTGGTGCCGTACACCGTGTAGCCGGCCTGCGCCAGGCGCCGGGCCGTGGCCGCGCCGATGCCTGACGAGGTGCCGGTGACGAGGGCAATCTTCTTGTTTTTCATGACAGTTCCTTCAGTGGTTGACAGCGTTGGATACAAAGTATGACGATCATCATATTGTTGTTTCAAAAAAAGCCCGTGACGGATCGGTGCCACGGGCGGGGCAATTAGCTGCTTGCCTGAAACTGCGCCAGGGTGGCCGCGCACAGCGCCTCCGACAGGGCCGGTTCGTCCACGGCGCGCGCGAGGATGGTCGTGCCGATCATGGCGCACACCGTCGCCATGGCCTGCGCATGCGCTTCGGGCTGGCCCCAGTTCGGCAACTGGCGCGCGAACAGGTCGATCATTTCCTTGATATGGATGGTGGCGGCGCGTCGCACCTCGGGTGCCTGGCGCGGCATTTCCGAACCCAGCGCCGAGACGGGGCAGCCCACCTCGATGGCGGCGACGTGTTCGGGCGACAGATACGCGGCCAGCATGGCCTGCAGCGCCTGGCCGGGTGGGGCGGCGGCAGCCACCCTGGCCGCCAGCGCCACCGCTTCGGCCCCCGCGCGGTCGCCCGCTTCGGCCAGCAGCGCATCGCGCGAGGCGAAGTGCGCATAAAAGCCGCCGTGCGTCAGGCCCGCTTCCTTCATGATGTCGGCCACGCCCGTGCCCGCATAGCCGCTGCGGCGGATGGCGCGCGTGGCCACTTCGACGATGCGTTCGTGGGTGGCTTCCTTGCGGCTTTGCGCCGACGCTTTTTTGGATGAGTTCTGCATGATGGCCATCATATCGCAATTTTCAACAGCGTGCACGCGAGGTGCTCGGAACAGCTCAGAACAGCCCGGCCGTCCAGTCGGTGAACGCCCGCATCGCCGGCGAGAGAAAGCGCTGATGCGGGTAGAGCAGCGATACGGGCACGGGCGCCGGCCGCCTGTCGGCCAGCACCTCGACCAATGCCCCGGTTTGTAAATGATAGGCCACCAGAATCTCGGCCAGCTGCATCAAGCCGCGGCCGGCCAGGCCCAGCTCGACGTACAGCCCCGTCTCGTTGACGGCGACCGTGCCGGGAAGGGGCACGGCGACGTTGACGCCCTCGTCGATGAAATGCAACTCGCTGCCCCGTCGCGGCGTACCGGAAAAGTAGTGGACGGCCCGGTGTCCCGGCAAATCCTCGAGGCTTGCGGGAACGCCGTGTTCGGCCAGGTAGGACGGCGCCGCGCAGGTGATCCAGCGCAGCTCGCCCAGGCGGCGCGCGACCAGGGTCGAGTCTTCCAGGCTGCCGGTGCGGATCACGCAATCGACGCCTTCCTGTATCAAGTCCACCTGGCGGTCATTGACGCCGATCATCAGGTAGATGTCCGGATAGCGCTGCTGGAATTGCGCCAGCCGGGGCAGGATCACGGCATGGGCGATGCCGCCAGGCATATCGACGCGCAAGCGTCCCTGCGGGCGCTCGCTGGAGCCTTGCAGGCCCGCTTCGGTGTCGGCGATCAGGTCGAGGATCTCGCGGCAACGTTGAAAGTAGCGCTCGCCTTCCGGTGTCAGGCTGAGGTTTCTCGTGGAACGGTTCAGCAGGCGCGTCTGCAAATGCTTTTCCAGCCGCTTGATGATGCCCGTGACCGATGACGCGGGCAGGCCCAGGGTCTCTGCCGCGCGCACGAAACTCTTGCTCTCGACCACGCGGAGGAATACCTGCATTGCTTGTACGCGGTCCATGTGTTGTCTTCGTAGCAGTAGGGGAAACGGCACTATAACCCAACATTGTTCGGTTTTTCCGCATGCTGAAAACGCAGGGCGCTACTTTTTCCCTGTGCTGGCCTGCACTAGACTGCGTGCAATTCATTAACTGCGACAGGAATCAAGCATGTCTGAACAAGCCTCTCAACTGCTGGCTCCGCTGGCTCCGCCCCCGCACAAGATGCTGATCAAAGGCGCCACCATCATCAGCATGGATGGCAAGGTCGGCAACTTGTCCAGGGGCGACATCCTGATTGCCGGAGGCATCATCGCCGCCATCGGCCAGAACCTGCAAGCCGACGGTGCGGAAGTGATCGATGCCACGCAGATGATCGCCATTCCCGGCATGGTCGACACCCATCGCCATTCCTGGGAAGGCCAGCTGCGCCGCATCAACCCGAATGCGGCAACGCTCGAGGACTATTGCAACGCCACGCATTTCTCGTTTGCCAAATACTACCGGCCGCGCGACATCTACGTAGGCAACCTGCTCACGGCCCTGGGCTGCATCGATGCCGGCATCACGACCGTGATCGACAATTCCCACAACAGCCGCACGGCGGCGCACGCCGACGCGGCGGTCGAAGCGCTGCTCGATGCGGGCATCCGCGCCGTGCATGCCTCAGGGGCGCCCGTTTCGGGCGACTGGGACAAGGCGCATTGGCCTGGCAACCTGGCGCGCCTGCAGGAAAAATATTTCAGCGATCCCGACAGCCTGGTGACGCTGGCCATGATGGCGCAGCTGGAACCGGAGCAGTGGGCCGTCGCCCGTAAACTGGGCATTCCCATCGTGACCGAGTTTTTTGGCGCTGGCATGGCGGCCGAACTCGAAGGTCTGCACCGGCAGGGGCTGCTCGGCGGCGACAACATCTTCAACCACTGCACCTGCCTGCCGGAAGCGGGCTGGCGCATCTTGCGCGAGGCGGGCGTGCGCGTCAACGTATGCCCGCGTTCGGATGCCCACTATGGCATCGAAGATGGCATGAACGCCTGGCAGGCGGCGCACCAGCACGGCATACGTCCTGGCCTCAGTGTCGACAACGAGACCTCGTATAGCGGCGACATGTTCATGGAAATGCGCGTGGCGTTCTACCTGCAACGGGTAATGGGGCGACGCCAGGGACATCGCCATGCGGCCGCGCCCACCGATGCCTTCCGCTTGCTCGAGGCCGCCACGATCGACGGTGCCGCGGTGGCGGGGCTGGAACAGCGTATCGGGAGTCTGAGGCCAGGCAAGCAGGCCGACCTGGTGCTGATACGCACGGGCGACCTCAATGTATATCCTGTCAATAACGCCATCGGTACGGTCGTGCACGCGGCTGAGCGCAGCAATATCGATACCGTCATCATTGGCGGGCGCGTGCGCAAACGCGGCGGCGTCGTGCTGGGCGTCGATCAGGCACAACTGCGCGCCGCCATCGACGAATCCTGTGGCCACCTGTTCAGTGCCGCCGGTTACGAGCCAGATCCGTTTGCCGAGTCGTTCGCGCCGATCCACCCGGCGTAGGCAGCGCCCGCTGGACGCTGCCCGTGCCGCGAAGGATCAGGCCAGCTTGCGCTTGCCTGCGGAAACGCGGTTCCAGCCATAGCCGGCGACGATGATGGCCAGGATGGCCGCCTGCGCCAGCAGGGTTTCCAGGGTCGGCAGGATGCCCAGCAGGTCGATGCGCATGAAGTCGACGGGGGTGACGCCGATCCAGCCCGCTTCCTGCAGCGCGGCCACGCCTTTGCCCATCAAGATCACGGCCAGCACGGCCACGAAGGCGGACGTCCACGAGAAGAACTTGCCAATCGGCATGCGAGCGCTCGTGCGCAGCAAGGCCCAGGCGATCACGACCAGCAGCACGATGGCCACCAGGAAGCCGCCCAGCAGGGCGCCGCCATTGCCGTCGGCCGCCAGGGCGGAATAGAACAGCACGGTTTCAAAGACTTCGCGGTAGACGGCGATGAAGGCCAGGGCGAACAGGCCCCAGGCCGAGCGCCGGCTCATCGCGGCCGTGAGTTTCTCGTGCAGGTATTCCTGCCAGCGCCCGGCGCTGCTCTTCTGGTGCATCCACAAGCCCACGCTGAGCAGGACCAGGGCCGCGAATACGGAACCGAGTCCTTCGCTCACTTCACGGCTGGCGCCGCTGATGGTCACCAGATACGTCGCCGCCACCCACGTCAGGCCGCCCGCCACCAGCGCGCTGGCCCAGCCCGCATGCACATAAGGCAGCACGTCCTTGCGCTTGGCCTTGCGCAGGAAGGCGATGATGCCGATCACGATCAGCAGCGCTTCCACGCCTTCGCGCAGCAGGATCGTCAGGGCGCCGACGAAGGTCGTCATCGGGTCGGCCTTGGCGTCGCCCAGTTCCGCTTCCACGTGGGTAAACAGTTGCTGCAGTTTTTCACCGGCCGCTTCGGCGTCGGCCACCGTGCCCTTGGCCACGGCGGAACGATAGGCCAGCATGGCGTTTTCCACGGCCAGCAGCAGGGATTTGTTGCGCGCGCCCACCATCGGTTCGATCGGCTCGAAGCCATCGAGGTAGGCGGACAGGCCCAGGCGCGTGGCGTTCGCGCGGTCGCCCGCGTGCATGGCGGCCAGGCTTTCGGCCAGGCGCAGACGCGACAGCGCCAGACCGGCCGGCTTGTGCGCCTCGGCCTTGTCGGCATGGCTGCGCAGATACGCCGTCAAGGCTTGCGCCTCTTCCGCGCCCAGCTTGGCGGCAACGGCCTCCTGCGTCAGGGTCGTCACGGCGGCCAGGTCCGCGTACAGTTTCTTGGCCCGTGGATCGTCCTGCCACAGTTTTTCGCCGCGCGCGCTGGCCGCCGCATCGTGCGACATGCCGCCGATGTAGAACGCCAGGTCCCAGCGCTCGTTGTCGGACAGCTGGCCGAAACTGGCCATCGAGGTGCCGGCCACGCCTTGCGAGATGACCTGGTACAGCGCCATCAGGCTGCGCGACTGCGCCCGGTCGCCATCCGTGAAGGCGATCGGTTTCGGTTCCAGGCTGGCCGCCAGCGGGCCGTCGCCGCCACCGGCCACGCCGTGGCACGACGCGCACTGGGCCGCATACAGGGCCGCGCCGCGCGCCAGGTTGGGCAGCACTTTCGGCGCCACGGGTATCGGGTAGGCGGCAATCAGCAAGCCGTTTGCGTGGTGCGCCAGGCGCTTGACTTCCACGCCATCGGCCTTGGCGACGACGGCTTTGCGCAGGTCGGCGATGGCGGCGGCAATGGCCGCCTGCGAGGCGTGGGCGGGCAGGGCGGCGATCTGCGTCGTCGCGTTGTCCGTGAAATCGAGCATTTCCGCGTATTCGGCCTCGCTGACCACCTTGCCGTGCTCGACGGCGCCGCTGTAATCGACGGCTACGTAGTCAATCAATTGCCACAACTGCTTGGCGCCAGCGCCGGGATCGGTCGCTTGCGCGTGCGCGCCACCGGCCAGCAACAGGCTGGCGGCCACGAGCGGATAGCACACGAGCCATTTTTTGATAGAACTGAACATGATTCTCATTCTCATTTATCGTCAACCCGGGGACTATAGGACAGACCGCGCGGGGTGTCAACGGCACACGGGCGTTCGCGGGCGTAAATAGCGGGGCATCTCTGTCATACTTGCTTGCTTACCCTGTCAATGAGTTTTGAGGAGCCGTATGTTCATTGTCCTTCTGCATTACGTTCAACCGCTGGCAGCCATCGAGGCTCACATTGAGGAGCATCGCAGTTTTCTTGATCGTCACTATGCCGCAGGGCATTTTTTAGCTTCCGGTCCCCAGGTGCCGCGAACAGGAGGTGCCATCCTCGTGAAAAGCCTGAGCCGTGAGGAATTGGATGGCGTGCTTGCGGAAGATCCCTTCCATCGGGAGCACATCGCGACTTATCAAGTCATTCAGTTCAATCCGAACAAGTTTGCTGTTGGTGTCGAAGCTGTTCTTGGCTGAGCGACAGCCATTGAGCCTGCGGCGTGCCCTGGTCGATATTGCCGACCAGATGCGCAGCAGCGTGGAAAGGAACGGAGGAAGCAGGGCGACTGGCCGCACGCAGGCTTTGCGCACAGCCCTCTGGCGACGGCAATGTCATTGCCGTCGCACGACACGCCGGAATGCTGGCGTGGCGTTTACTTGCCGCTGAAATCGAGCACGACGCGCGCGGCAACCTTGCCGTGTTCCAGGCGGCTGAAGATGTCGTTGATGGCCGACAGCGGCTGCAGTTCCACGTCGGCCTTGACCTTGCCCGTGGCGGCAAAGGCGAGCGCCTCGGCCATGTCCTGGCGCGTGCCCACGAAGGAGCCGCGTATCGTCACGCAATTGGCGACGACGTCGAACAGCGGCGTCGGGAAGTCGCCCGGCGGCAAGCCCACCAGCACGCAGGTGCCGCGCTTGCGCGTCATCGCCACGCCTTGCTGGAAGGCGTCGAGCGACGGCGCCGTGATCAGCACGCCGTGGGCGCCGCCCCCGGTCGCTTCGCGCAGGGCCGCGACGGGGTCGCCCTGGCGCGCATTGATGGTCACTTCGGCACCGAGGGCGCGCGCGTGCTCCAGCTTGCCGTCGTCGATATCGACGGCCGCCACGCGCAAGCCCATGGCCAGCGCATATTCGATGGCCAGGTGGCCCAGTCCGCCGATGCCGGACACGGCCAGCCATTCACCGGGCCGCGCCCCCGTTTCCTTGATGCCCTTGTAGCTGGTCACGCCGGCGCAGATGATGGGCGCCGCCTGCACGGCGGACAGACCCGCCGGGATATGCGCGACGTAGCGCGGATCGGCCAGGATGTATTCGGCAAAGCCGCCATTCTTCGTGTAGCCGCCAAACTGCGCCTCGGCGCACACGGTTTCCCAGGCCGCCAGGCAATGTTCGCAATGGCCGCAAGCCGAGTACAGCCAAGGCACGCCGACGCGGTCGCCCAGCTGCACTTCCGTCACGCCCGTGCCCACGGCCACCACCAGACCGATGCCTTCGTGGCCGGGGATGAACGGCGGCGACGGCTTGACGGGCCAGTCGCCGCGCGCCGCATGCAAGTCCGTGTGGCAGACGCCGCACGCTTCCGTCTTGACGAGGATCTGGCCGGGGCCGGGCACCGGCACGGGCACCTCGCGCAGCACCAGCGGCTGGCCCAGTTGCTCGACAACGGCGGCTTTCATGGTAGTGGGTGTCATGGTATTCCTTATGAAGTGGATAGGCGTAGTGCAGGGCGCAAGCCATGGTCTGCTCGACACAGGCTTGCGTACGGTCACATTCTGCTGCACACGATATAAAAAATGTTTGATCCACATCAACATATGCCGGGAGGGATGAGATAGGCCGAGATATGAAACAGACTTACATTAATTCCATAATTCGACTATTATGGAATAATTGAAAGGGAAACCCACCATGCATGACTTGCCCAACATCAGCGCGGCCCACCTCGACACGCCGACCCTCGACAAACTTGCGCCGCCGGCCGTGTCCACGCATGCGCCGCGCATCCTCTTGCTGTACGGTTCGCTGCGCGAACGCTCGTTCAGCCGCTTGCTGACACTGGAAGCGGAGCGGCTGCTCCAGCATTTCGGCGCCGAGACGCGGGTGTTCGACCCGCACGGCTTGCCCATGGTCGACAGCGTCAGCCCCGACCACCCCAAGGTGCAGGAGCTGCGCGCACTGTCGCTGTGGTCGGAAGGCCAGGTCTGGTGCAGCCCGGAACGCCATGGCGCCGTGACGGGCGTGTTCAAGTCGCAGATCGACTGGCTGCCGCTGGAAATGGGCAGCGTGCGTCCCACGCAGGGGCGCACCCTGGCCGTGATGCAAGTGTCGGGCGGCTCGCAATCGTTCAACGCCGTCAACGGCTTGCGCGTGCTGGGCCGCTGGATGCGCATGGTGACCATCCCGAACCAGTCGTCCGTTGCCAAGGCATACCAGGAGTTCGACAATAACGACCGCATGAAGCCGTCGCCATACTACGACCGCCTCGTCGACGTCATGGAAGAACTGTATAAATTCACCCTGGTGGTGCGCGACCGTTCCGATTACCTGACCAGCCGCTACAGCGAGCGCAAGGAATCCATGCCGCTTGACGTGCGCGCCCTCGCCGCGGCGGCCATGGAGCACGAAACGCCGGGCAAGTAGGCTGTTTTCATCGCGGCCCGCACGCCGCGGCCGCCACTTTACGATGACGCAGTCGAATTCCTGGTTTGAAAGGACAGCATGAAAATCTTGGTGTTTCTTGGCTCAATACGTACAAGCACGCCGCCCCAGCCGGCGCGTCTCGGCGAGCGTGTCGCCAAAGCCTGCGCGGCGCAGTGCAGTCAAGATGGCCACGACGTGGTGCTCATCGATCCATTCGATTACGACCTGGGTGATGTGTTCAAACCGCACTTTTCCTATGCGAAAGGACGCGCACCCTTGCCGTTGGAGCACCTGGCCAGTGAGATTGCCGGCGCCGACGGGTATGTGATGGTCAGCCCCGAATACAATCATTCAATGAGCCCGGCGCTGGCGCATCTACTGAACCATTTTGGAAGTTCCCTGTTTGCTTTCAAGCCCAGTGCCATCGTGACTTATTCGGCAGGGCAGTGGGGTGGCGTGCGTGCGGCAGTGGGCATGCGCGCTTTTCTCTCCGAGCTGGGTTGTTTGCCGGTGTCGGCCATGATCCATATTCCGGCCGCACATACTGTTTTTGCTGCCGATGGCAGTTTTGCGCCTGAAGTCGATAGCACGCGCTGGGTTTCCTATTTCGAGCGCACCTTTTCCCAGCTGACCTGGTGGGCCGAGGCCGCTAGGCGGGAGCGGGAGCGATCGGGAGGAACAGGGCCTTCGCCGGCTTTCCTGCGCGATCCTTCTCAACGCAATGCGCCGTGAGGTCGCATATGGCGAATTATTGCCAGAATGACACCTTGCGGCGCCGTGCATAGTTTACGGCCGAGTTCCTTCCTGCCACTTCACGTCTATTTGGATCCCACTGATGATACGACTTGCCACTACCGCCGATGCCGGCGCGATCGCCACGATTTACAACCATTACGTCAGCAGCTCCACCATCACGTTCGAAGAGCAGGTGGTTGGCAGCGACGAGATGGCCCAGCGTATCGCCGCTGTCGGCGCGCAGTTGCCGTGGTATGTTTTCGAGCGCGACGACGGGATTCTCGGCTATGCCTACGCCACGCCCTGGCGCGCCCGCAGTGCCTATCGTTTTTCCGTCGAATCGACGGTGTACGTGGCGCACGAATGCGTGGGGCAAGGCGTCGGCCGGCAACTGTACAGCGTGCTCATCGATGACTTGCGTCAGCGGCAGCTGCAGGTGGTCATCGGCGGCATCGCACAACCCAACAACGCCAGCGTCGCCTTGCATGAGCGCCTGGGATTCGAGCAAGTGGCCATGTTCAAGCGGGTCGGCCGTAAATTCGACCGGTGGATCGACGTGGGGTATTGGGAGTTGCAGCTACAGGACGAGTAAACGCTACGTTGCTGCTCACCTGGCGGCTTTTCAACAAATCACTTTTCGACACCGAGGTCTCTTAGTGATTTCGGCGCATACAGCGCGCTTTGAAATTCCGGCACGTATTCATATTTCATCATCTTCCCCAGCTTCAATGACTTGATATAGGTGGAGAAGCTGCCGTCGCCCAGCTTCAGGTCGACCGATTCCGCACTCGTGCTCGACGCGTGGCTCAGCTGGCGGGAAGGGCATAGCCATACGTGAGTTTCCCGGTGCCATTCTTGTTGGTGAAGCTGTTGCTCACCACATCGGCCGTGTGCGACAGGTCGGCCAGTTTTTTGCCTGCAAAAACAAAATCGAGCTTGCCTGTTACGCTATCCATGACTTCAAAGGAAACGTTTGCGTCCGTTTCCTTCACCTCGATACCGGTCAGCCACTTGGGCAGATTGTAGCCAACCACGCCACGCACCCTGGCCAGTTCCGTGTTGACGGGAAGCTTGAGCACATAGCCCCAGAAATCACTGGACAGCGACTGGCCCAGTAAAGTGAACGGGCCAAAACTGGTGGTGCCGGGCTTGTTGGTCACAATCGCCAATGAAATTTCATTGTAGCTGTCGTTGTCGCAGTACTCATACGCATAGGCCGTCAATGCCACCGCGCCCTGGCCTGGCCATACTTGCAGGGGCTGGACTTGCTTCAGTATGTCTTCGGGCATCAGCTCCTTCAGGCGCGCGAGGTCCGCTGTAAATACGGCCGTGATCTTGCGGTTCTTGTAATAGAAGTTCGGCGAATACGAATCAAAGCCGATGGACACCTTTTCTTTTTGCATCTCCTTGAACCAGCTCAGGTCAAGCTCCGGCGCTTCCGATGCGATGACGGACAAAGGCGGATTCGAGCGAAAGCGGTCATACAGGCCGCCGGCGGCCACCGGGACGGCATGGCCCGCGATATCGATGATGAGCTGCCTGTTTTCGACAGCGTGTTCCGCCCGGGACGGGCTTGCGGCAATACTCAACACCAGTCCGGATACCGCCGCGGCGATTTTCATGTTCATTGCTTGCACCTTCCATGTTTGATTGGGAAAAATTCCATTAACAGCCGCTATGCATCCGCCGGCGATACTGCCGGTTGCGGATGGTGGTGTCCCATTGCTGTATCAATAGCGCCAGCGCAGGCGCCACGTTGGGCCGGGTATGCTTGCCCTGGCTCAGGCGCCGCAGCTGGTACTTGACCATCGCCATATAGGCGATGGACGAGAGCACCTTGTTTTTCCACGTAATGGCCCGGAGCAAGGGGCTTGCCGATTGATCGGAACGCCATGCTTCAGGCAGCTGCGGGTCGAGTGCCAAGGCCGTTCCCATGCCTGCCATGGCAATGCCGCTGTCCAGCACCTGTTGCACCACCTGATAGCGGCGTATGCCGCCCGTCACCATGATGGGCATGCTGGCCACCGTGGCAATCTCCTTGGCGAACTCGAGGAAATAGGCTTCGCGGGCCAGGGTGCATCCGTCGCGGGTCTGGCCGTGCATGGCAGGGGCTTCATAACTGCCGCCGGACAATTCAATCAGGTCCACGCCCAGGGTATTGAGCATGGAAACGACCTGCTTGGCATCTTCCGAACTGAAGCCGCCTTTCTGGAAATCGGCCGAATTGAGCTTCACGGCGACGGCAAAGCCTTTGCCGACGGCCTGCCGCACCTCGTTGACGACGTCGACCAGCAGCCGCGCCCGGTTTTCCAGCGAACCGCCCCAGCGGTCGGTGCGCTGGTTGGTCAGAGGGGAGAGGAACTGGCTGATCAGGTAACCGTGCGCGGCATGGATTTGCACGCCCGTAAAGCCAAACCGCTCGGCCAGCCGGGCGCTGTTGACAAAGCGCTGTTTCACGTCGGCAATGTCGGCCTCCGTCATGGCGCGCGGCGCCGAAAATTGCCTGGAAAAGTTGCCTAGGTCCATGGGCACAGCTGACGGCGCCATGGTTTCCTGTGCCAGGGCGGCAGGCATCTGGCGCCCCGGATGGTTGATCTGCATCCAGATCTGCGCACCGCGTGAACGGGCGGTGCGCGACCATTGCTCGAAGCGGGCGCCAAATTGCTCGGACTCCAGCACCACGCCGCCGGGCCCCGTCATGGCGCGGCGGTCGATCATCACGTTTCCGGTGATCATCAGGCCGACGCCACCGTCCGCCCACGACTGGTACAGGCGTATCAGCTCGTCCGAGGGCGCGTGATCGTTGTCGGCCATGTTCTCTTCCATGGCGGCTTTGGCAAGACGGTTCGGAACGACGGTCCCATTCGGTAATGTCAGTGCGGTAAAGGGTTTCATGCTGATCTCCAAGGTTGCGATAGCCTCACGATAAGCTTTAAGCTAACTTGAAGGTCAAGTCCTGAATCGGAAAAATTACAATCTCTCTTGCGCCATCATCCGCCGCTTGACATTGAAGCTGGCTTCAAGCTTATAGTTGAGCATGGCGTCCTAATGACACGGACTGGCAAGCACAAAAAATCAGCGGGGAAATGATGAAAATTGGCGAATTGGCCAAGCGCAGCGGCTTGGCGGCCTCCACGATTCGGTTCTACGAATCCAGGGGCTTATTGAAAGCCGTGAGCCGGCAATCGAATGGCTACCGCGACTATCCTCTGGAAGCGGTGGCGGTACTGTCCATCATCAGCGACGCGCAGCAGGCGGGCTTTTCCCTGGACGAAATCAAGCAAGTCTTGCCAGAGGACAGCTCATCATGGAAACATGATGAGCTGATGGCCGCACTGAAAAAGAAGATTGCCGATATCGAATCGCTGGAAGTGCGATTGGCCCAGAACAAGGCCCATCTTTTATCCCTGATTCAACTGATCGATGCAAAACCCGATGATGTGGACTGCAAGGACAATGCCGCCAGGGTCATGGAAAGCATGGGCATAGGCAGTAAAAATTAAATCAAGGAAAGGCAGTCAAGCCTGCGGCAAGCGCATCGACAAATCAGAAATCCACGGCCGCCGACAGTTGCATGCTGCGGGGCGCCGACTGCGAAACGGTGCCATACGAGGCCACGCCGGCCCAGTAATGGCGGTCGAAGGCGTTCATCAGGCCGGCGCGCAAGGTCGTCGCCTTGCCGGCGATGGCCGTGCGGTAGCGCAAGCCCAGGTCGACCTTGGTCCACGACGGCACCGATTGCAGATTCGTCTGATCCACAAACTGCTTGCTGGTGTAGCTGACGGCGCCCGTGGCCGTCAACCCGGGCCAGTACGGCAGATCCCATTCGCCGCCTAGGTTGGCCATCGAGGTCGGCACACCCACGGGGCGCTTGCCCATGGTGGCGGCGTTGTTGGTCTTCACCAGACGCCCGTCGAGCACGGTGATGCCGGCCAGCAGGCGCACGGTCTTGCTGGCGGCGCCGGACAGGTTCAGCTCCAGGCCCCGGTTGCGCTGCTCGCTATCCATGCTGTAGACCTTGCCATACAACTGGCCGCTGGGCTTGGTCACCTGGAACACGGCCAGGGTCGCCAGCACGACGCCGAAATCGGCCTTCGTCCCCACTTCATACTGCTTGCTCTTGTAGGGCGCGAAGACCTGGCCCGCGTTGTCGGCGATGTTCGGGGCGATATCGCCCTTGCTCAAGCCCTCGATATAGTTCGCATACAGCGACACGTGGCGCAGCGGCTTGACGACGATGCCGGCCAGCGGCGTCAATGCGCCTTGCTTGTAGTGCGTGGTCAGCGCGCCGCTGGTGGCGTGGTAGTTTTTCGATTCGACCAGCTGGCGGCGCACGCCCAGGGTCAGCTGCACGCGCTGGTCCAGCATGTCCAGCGTATCGGCCACGGCCAGGCTGGAGAGGGTGGACGCGGACAGTTTCGGCACGCGGGCCGGTGCGGGAATGCCGGGATCGGGCACGGCCACGGGATGGTAGATGTTCGAGGTGATGAGCTTGCCGGAATTGCTCACGCTGCCAAACTCGTCGCGGTAGACATTGCCCATCACGACCAGCGCATGCTCGACGCCGCCCGTGCGAAAGCGCGTGCGCACGCCCGTGTCGCCGCTGGCGCGCCGTACGCGGAATTTCCAGTTCATGGGCGTGACCGTCATGTCGCCGGCCGCGCTGGTGATCGTCGGCGTCTGGTCCGAATAGCGCGACACGTCGGAGCGCGTGCCGCCCACGTCGGCGAACACGGTCACCTTATCGTTCACATCGTATTCGATCTTGCCCAGGGTGGCCAGGTCGTTGGATTTCCACCAGCCCCAGGACTGGGCGATGTTGCGCCGGCCGTCGGGCGCTTCCGGCACGGGCAGGCGCGCGGCCACGAGGAAGGGGCGCGTGGGCGCGTCGATCCACTGGTATTGCTCGATCACGTCGAGCGAGGCGCGCAGCCGCTGTCCTTGGTAGTCGAGCGCGACGGCCGCCACTTCCGCGCGCGAGGTCTGGTGGTCGAGCGGCGTATGGCCCTGGCGGTGCAAGCCATTGAAGCGGATGCCGAAGCGCCGCTCCTCGCCGAAACGGCGGCTGACGTCGATGGCCGCGCCAGCCTGCGAGCCGGATCCGTAATCGACGGTCAATCGCGTCAGGTCGCGCGGCAGCGAGCGTTTCGGCACGGCATTGACGACACCGCCCACGCCGCCATTCGGCGACATCCCGTACAGCAAGGCGGCCGGCCCTTTGAGCACCTCGACGCTTTGCAGGTATTCCGTAAACAAATGGTAATTGGGCGAGACGCCATACACGCCGTCGAACGCCACTTCACTCAAATTACCTTCGTTGAGGGGAAAACCGCGGATGAAAAACGAATCCGTGACGCCGCCGATCTGGCCCGTGAAGCGGGTGGACGGATCGCCGCCCAGCACCTCGGCCAGGGTCAGCGCCTGCTGGTCCAGCATGCGCTGACTCGTATAGCTGTTGACGCTGAACGGCGTATCGAGCAAGTCTTTTTCCCCCAGCATGCCAGAGCGCGCGCTCTTGGCAATCTGCCCGCCGGCATCCGCTTCGGCCTGGCCGGTGACGACCACGGTGGCGAGAGGGTTCTGCACGCCGGCAACTGCTTGCGCGTAGACGGACGGTGGCACGCTGGCAATGAGCAGGCCGGCGAGGATCAGACGGGCGGCGAGGGGATGATGGGCAGGGAATGGAGTTGGGAGTGAGGATGGCATCGATGGCATGGGCGCAAGGTTATAAGAAGAAAAACTGTGCGCACTATACTATAAATGAGAATCATTACCATCTATATTTCGTGGAGTGATGCGCTTTGGTGGCCATGATTCGTGCCATGCGGATGGTGAAGCCAAAATGCAGGACGATGAGTTAATCCTTGGCCATGCCTGGAATCCCACACAGCGAAAATCTCTCAATGATCGCGAGGACATTGAGGAGCTTGATACCAGACTGATGGAGGCACACAGCATCTTAAACGGTTACTTTTTGCAGACTTTCAAGCCTTCCGAGAGGTTGATCCTTCAACACCAAGCGTTTTTCAATCAACTCGACGTCATAGAATCTGTATATGTGTTTGGCCCCTCGCTGTCTGATGTGGACCTTCCATATCTACAAGCGTTATTAAGTGCAACCAAGGTCGCCACTGCCGACTGGCATGTAGCCTGCCGTGAGGAGGTTGATCGGCCGGAAAGACGTGAGCGATTGAATTGGTTGGCATACAAGACCTAGGCCGAATCGAGAATTCTTGATAACATTGAATCTCATTTCCCGGGAGAAACAATGAGCGGCGCAGCAGAAACCACGTATTACACGAATGGCAGGGTAACCGTCACAAATGCCCGTTTCATGGTCGATGGCGAAACTCACGCAATAAGTGGCATTACATCGGTCAAGCTTGAGGTGAAAAAGCCGAATAGGGTCTTGCCTGCGGCGCTCATAATTTTTGAATTATTGGCGCTGACAAGTGGCAAGAACTTGACAAACCTGTCTATCTGGCACTGGGCCATTATCTTGCTTCCGGGAATAATCTGGATGTGTTTTCAACGAACGCACTATACGGTCACGCTTGCAAGCGCTTCCGGTGAGCGCCGTGCTTTGAAAAGCAAGGTAAAGCCGTTCGTAAGCGAGGTGGTCGAAGCGATAAATCAAGCGATTGTGCGTCGAGCTTAACCAGTAAAAGCCCGCAAATCGCGGGCCTTTACATTATGGTGTTCATGGCCAGTCGGGCATGCCGTGGGCGGGACGGGCGCTCCTTGATGGCGTCGAATAGGTCGTGCAGCTTCGCAGGGCGCACCTTGGCGGCCACGTCATAGCCGCGCACGTAGTTGGCAAAGGCGCGGGGGCTGAGGTGTAGCGGCGCGACGGCGGCAACCCAGTCGTACAAATCGTCCTCAATGACGGCAATCTCTCCGAACAGGTCGATTGCTGGCTGGCGTAGCTGGTAGGAAAAATAAGCTGCTGGCGGCTTCGGCTTGCGGCGGGTTGTTGTCTTTTTCATTCGGATATAAATGCCCGGCGACTTAGCAAGGCCATGCGGGGAATAGAAGGGTGTTTGGCTTTACGTAATTTCGTGAAAGTTAGACTTTTTCGAGGAGTTGAATGCAACACTTTGATTCTCCACTACTTTATAATTTTACATAATATAAATTATGCGAAGTTATGGATGGATTCGTCAAATCCCTCATTTTGCAACTTGTACAATCGCAAATGCGATTTCGGCCTTCTACGCACGGCTGTGGCGCTATAGTCTTTCCTTCGCGCCTCGATGCACCGCCCAGCCCGCACACAGCGCACACGTTCGCCTATCTTTGGTATTGGCTCTGTTCGAGTTCGCTTTTGGCTGCTGCTTTGCGCCGCGCTTCGCAGTCCGTCCAGCACGCCCGCCGACCTGTCAATGCGTGCCACTACGGCCGCTGTTCCAAAACGAACACGGTTGCGCGGCGTGCTCTGGCGTATTCGGCTGGCGATGTGGCCAGGCTGCCTGCGCCGGTAATTTCAATGCCCCAGCGTTTCGATGGCGCATGCGTTGCCAGGCATAGCGCTGCCGATGCGGCGCGTTGCAGGCTAAGCGCGTCGTTGGCGGCCGGCGTGCCGCGCTCGTCGGCGGCGCCGGCAATCTGCACGCGCTGGGCGTTCGGGGACACTTTTGTCACGTTCGCGGCGAGCCGTACGCAGTCTTGCTGCCTGGGCGTCGAACTACCCGTCGCAAAGCTGATTTCGGCCGCCAACGTCCATTTTTCGGGGCCGCCGGCGGCGACGGGCTGGTCGCGCTCGTTCTGGCGCTTGATCTCCTGGGCAAGGTCGGCCACGGCGGCGGACAGGCGATTGACGGTCTGCGGGTCTGGCGGGATGAACACGGATCCTGTCGGCGGCGTCGTGATGTGCCCGCATTTGATGGTCGCCGGGCCCATGCAATCTTGCCGCAAGTCCCCTGCCGCCACCTTGGCGTCCATCACGTCGTCGCGCCGGGCGCCGTTGGCGACGGCGGCGTCGAGGACCGGTGCGGCGCTGCCCGGTTTGCCCACGGCCTTGAACATCGCGTTCAAGACGCTGGCTTTTTGTTCCAGCGCCGTTTGATAGGTGTCATAGTCGATCGAACCGCTCCAGAAGCCGACGCAAGCCGAATAGCCTTCCTGGACCTTCTCCCTGACCAGCGGCGCAAACGCAACGGGTTTGATGGAATAGGAACCGGCCAGATAGATGCCGGTCTTGCCGAGCGGTACCTCAAGCAGCGTCTTGCAGCCATCTTCAAACGCGGCGCGCAAGCCCTGGCACATGTTTTCCGCCAGCGGATGCACGGCCGGCTCGATGCTGCAGCGGCCCTCGTGCTGGAAACCCGCATACAGCGCGAGGGCCGCCGGGATGATCACTTCCAGGTAGGGACTCATTATTTGGCGACCGGGCCGGCGGCCACGGCGTTCTCGCCGCCGGACACCGTGCATGTGACGGCCGGCGCATGCTTGCTGGCGTCGCGGGCGTTGACCAGGCGCTGGCCGCCCGCCTCGTAAATCTGCTCGAGCATCAGGCGCAGCGCCTGGGCTTCGTCATACTTTCCCATGCCCAGACCGATGACAATCGCGCGCGTCTGGTCGAGCGCTGGCCGGATGGCGACGGAAAAATCGTCCTTGGTCAGACACACTTTGGCAGCCGAACTTACTGTTTTCGTCCCGCTTGCCGCGCTTCCTTTTTTCCACTCCACATCCACTTCCTTGATGTGCAGGAAATCATAGTAAGGAATCGCAGCAACAAGCACGACGGAATCAATCTCATGGCGCTTGTTTGAAAAGCTGGCGTTGACGGCCGCTTTATGCGCCTTTTTTTGCTCGGACAAGCGCGCCAGCTGCTGCTCGTACTGCGCCGCATCGTAGGCGGGCCAGGCATTGATGCCTCTGGAAATCTCCTCCATATATCGCTCATGCACCTGCGTCATGGCCGCCTGGTCAGGCCGCGCGGCAAGTTCTTCCAGGATGCACAGGCGCTGCGCGAACAGGGTTTTGACGAGGGCTTCGTCACCGACGCCCGTTGAGCTCCACCTGGACGTGATGGGATTCATTTCCTTGCCCTCGATGACAGGCTTGAGCTCGAACGCCAGCCGGCCATCCTTTCCCGTGATGCCAGGACAACTACCTTGCGCGTTGCCGACCAGCTTTTTTTGCTGGGGAGTCAACTCGGGAGTCAAACTTGCACAACCGGCAAGCATGGCGCTTGCGGCAATGGCACAAAGCCACAAAATCAGCAGGCGCAGTGTTTTCATTCTTATCCCCTGTGTGAGGCAATAACAATATGCGCTACGATACGCCGAAGATGGACGTGGAAATACGTTTATTGTCACAATGAAAATCTACAACAATTGTCACCGTGGCCGGGCAGACGCTGCCGCAACCGCCCACCTCCCTTCCCCGCCCTGCTCCCGGCGCCATTCATGGCACCATACCAGCACGCCAGAAAACAGCCACTGGTATGGCCCGCATCGCCGGTCTACCAGGGAAAGATGGCAACTGGTATTGTGATCTTGCGCAAAGAATAAAACCAGTTGACTACCACCTGCAATGCTTGCACTCTGAAAAATCGGACGGTGTCCAGCCGGCCGGCAAAAAAATACACAAGGAGACGCAATGAACCGGACAGTCATGAATACCCTCATCATTACCCTCTTCGGGGGAACGTTGGCGGCCTGCGGCGGTGGCGGCGACGGATCCAGCGCAGGCGCAAGCCAGCTGCTGGCCGGCGCCACGCAAGCGGTCGCCTGCTACACGCCGTGGAACAGCGGCACGGCCTACAACGGCGGCGGTCAGGCCAGCTACAACAACGTCAACTACACCGCCAATTGGTGGACGCAAGGCAATAACCCGTCGATCAGCAGCGGCGGCGCCGGCAGCGGCCAGCCCTGGACGGCGGTGGGAGACTGCGGCACGCCGACACCAACTCCTACGCCAACTCCGACACCCACGCCTACCCCAACACCTACGCCGACTCCCACCCCGACACCCACCCCGACACCGACGCCAACTCCGACACCTACTCCGACTCCAACTCCGACGCCTACCCCTACCCCCACGGGCCTGGCGAAACATGCGCTGATCGGCTACTGGCACAACTTCACCAACCCCAGCGGCGCCACGTATCCGATCAGCCAGGTCAGCGATGACTGGGACGTGATCGTCGTCTCGTTCGGCGACAACGCGGGCGGCGGCAATGTCAGCCTGACCATCGATCCGGGCGCGGGCACGGAAGCGCAATTCATCGCCGACGTGGCCGCCAAGCGGGCCAAGGGCAAGAAAGTCATCCTGTCGCTGGGCGGGCAAAATGGTTCCGTTTCCGTCGGCAACACGGCCGAAGCGACGAATTTCACCAACAGCCTGTACGCCATCATCACCAAATATGGCTTCGACGGCATCGACCTGGACCTGGAAAACGGCGTGGCGCAAGGCGCGGCCATCCAGACCTATCTGCCGATCGCCGTGAAAAACCTGAAAGCCAAGGTCGGCAGCAGTTTTTACCTGTCGATGGCGCCGGAATGGGTGTACGTGGAAGGGGGCTACACGAGCTACGGCAGCATCTGGGGCGCCTACATTCCCATCATCAACGCCCTGCGCTCGGAGCTGACGGTGCTGCACCCGCAGTACTACAACAATGGCGATATCTATACGCCGTACGCCACGGGCGCCATCAAGGCGGGATCGGCCGACCAGCTGGTGGCCACGGCGCGCATGCTGATCGAAGGATTCAATTACGGCAGCAACACCTTCGCCGGCCTGCGTCCGGACCAGGTGGGCTTTGGCGTACCGTCGGGGCGCAGCTCGGCCGGCTCGGGTTTCACGACGAATGCCGACGTCAGCAACGCCCTCAATTGCCTGACGCGTTTGCTCAACTGCGGCACCATCAAGCCGCTGCAGGCGTATCCGGACTTCCGCGGCGTGATGACGTGGTCAATCAACTGGGACCGCCACGATAACTATAATTTCTCCGTGCCGACGAAGACCGTGCTGAAGACCTTGCCGTAACAGCCTTGGCCCCACTGCGCATGCGAGCTTTGCCGCTTACATGCGCAGCGCCATGCCCTGGCGCAACGCCTCCCCTCCCCCTTGCGTCCGCTTGACGCCATCCATGGTGGCGACCAGCAAACCGGCCACTTGCGCGGCAGTCGCGTCCACCCGGCGCGGGATGTGCCCACAGCAGGGGCAATTGATATTTCTCAACCCATAGCTTCAATCTATGAGTCCAGTTGAAAAATTTTACTTTCTTTTGTAAATGAGAATCGTTACTATCTAAATCAAGGATAAGCGAATTCAACAGAAAGGAGCATCCCTTGTTCACCGCCATCAAAACATTCAGCCAGGTCTGCACGCACATGTCGATCGCCTTCGGCCTCGCCTACTTGCTGACGGGGTCGCTGGCACTCGGAGGTCTGGCCGCCATCATCGAACCGATCATCAACGTGGCCTTGTTGCCATGGCATGAAAAAGCCTGGCATGCGATCCGCCGCCGCTATGCCGCCAGCCGCCTGGGCTTTGCCGCGCTGGCCGGTGAAAAACTCAGCCAGACGGCCCTGCACATGGGCGTGGCTTTCGGCGTGATGTACTGGGCCACCGGTTCCATGGCGTTTGGCGGCTTGCTGGCCGTGGTCGAGCCGATCTGCAACGTGATCGTGCTGCCCTTCCACGACCGGCTGTGGGAAAAAGCCCGCTTTCGCCTGGACGGCCGCGGCACGGCGCCGTTGGCGACGCTGCCCACCTGATATTTTCCCCCCAAGAACAGGGACTGGGGTCGGACCCGGCGGGTCCGACCCCGGCTTCTTGCCGCTGGCCAAAGCCGCTATGGTGGCCGGTTTCAGCCGCCTGGAAGGCATGCTTACACCTTGCCCGCCCAAACAGGCGGACGCCGCTGCAGCCACGGCGCCGCCCGCTCCAGCTGTCCCGCCAGCCGGAGCAAGATCCCATCGTTCGCATAGCCCGCCATGAACTGCATGCCGATCGGCAAACCGTCATTCGACATGCCGAGCGGCACGGACATGGCCGGCAAGCCCGCCACGTTCGCCAGCGGCGTGTACGGCGCATGCTCGAACAGGCGCGCCGTCCAGCCAACACCGTCAAGTTTTTCCTCGTCTTCGCCATAGCGCCCCAGTTGCCATGGCACATCCGGCATCGTGGGCGTGAGCAACACGTCGTACTGGCCGAACAAGGCGCCGGCCTGGCGCGTGACGATGTTGCGCACGTCGAGGGCGGCCACGAAATCGACCGCCGAAACCGTCTGTCCATGGCGGTAGCAGGCCAGGGTCGCCGCTTCCAGGGTGTCCGGCGACACGGCGCGCCCGCTTTCCTGCGCCAGGGCGTCTATCCACGGCACCAGGTTGGCGCACCAGATGCTGGCGTTGGCGTACACGAACGCTTCCCACGACACGCCCAGCGCGGGCGACACTTCTTCCACGTGGTGGCCCAGGCTTTCCAGCAGGCGCACGGTGGCATCGAGCGCGGCATTGATGGCTGGCACGGGAGGCGCGCCATTGCAGGCGGCGCGCTGGACGGCGATGCGCAGCTTGCCCGGCGCCACGCTTACTTGCGACAGCCAGCTGTGGCCGGGCGCAGCCGTCACATAGGGCTCGCCTGGCAGCACGCCCTGCACACAATCGAGCAAGGCGGCGCTGTCGCGCACGGTGCGGCTCACCCCCAGCTGCACGCCCAGGCCACTGAAGATTTCGTCCATGGCGGGGCCGTTCGACACCCGTCCCCGGCTCGGTTTCAAGCCGAACAGGCCCGTCGACGCGGCCGGCACGCGGATGGAACCGGCCGCATCCGTGGCATGGGCCAGCGGCACGATGCCGGCCGCCACAGCCGCCGCCGCGCCGCCGCTGGAGCCGCCCGCGCTCAATGCCAGGTTCCAGGGATTGCGCGTGGCGCCGTACAGCACGGGCTCCGTGGTGGTGGCAAAAGCCATTTCCGGCGTGCTCGTGCGGCCAAAGGTGATTAGCCCCGCCTGACGGAACTGCGTCATCAGGTGGGAATCCAGCGCGGCGACGTGGCCGGCGCCCAGGCGGCTGCCCGCTTCGCTGCGCTGGCCCGCCATGGTGACGGCCACGTCCTTGATCAGGAAGGGCACGCCGGCGAACGGCGCCGCGTGGTCAATGGCCGCCACATCCGCCGGCCACAGTTCTACCACGGCATTGATGTGCGGGTTGACGGCGGCGCAGGCGCGCATGGCCGCATCGTGCAATTCGGCGGCGGAGACAGTGCCATCGCGCACTAGCTGGGCCAGTCCCAGAGCATCAAAGCTTGTATATTCATGGAGTTGCATCGGTTAGTTCCTGTAAAAGATGAAGAGTGAAAATCACAGGAACTACTGTAGGGCTTGCGCTATCATAGTGGAAATGAATAGTCGATATACAAGGTATAGCCGTGAACAATTTGCGCAAGCTGGACTTGAACCTGCTGCTGACCCTGAATGCCTTGCTGATCGAGCGCAACGTCACGCGGGCGGCCGCGCGGCTGCACCTGAGCCAGCCTTCCGTCAGCGTGCAGCTGGGCAAGTTGCGCGCCGCCTTCGACGATCCGCTGCTCTTGCCCGGCCCGCGCGGCATGCTGCCCACGGCCCGGGCGCTGGCCCTGTTCGCGCCCTTGCAAGCCGTGCTGGCCCAGCTGGAGCAAGTCTTGCAGCCGGAACAGGCCTTCGATCCTGCCACGGCCCAGGTGCTCTGGAATCTGGCGGCGGCCGACGCCACCGAATATGCGATCCTGCTGCCCATGCTGCCCGCCCTGCGCGCGCAGGCGCCCCTGTCGCGCATGGCCGTGTTCGAAGCCGTGCCGGCGCGCATGGCGCAAGACCTGGAAAACGGCCAGGTCGACCTGGGCTTTTTGGCGCAGGAAGAGGCGCCGCCCGGCCTGCGCCACCGCACCCTGTTTACTGAGCACTACGTGCTGGCGGGGCGCCGCGACCATCCGCAGCTGCAAGCGCCGCCCGACCTCGACCAGTTCTGCGCGCTGGAATTCATCGTCGTCTCGCCCAATGGCGGCGGTTTCCGCAGCAACGTCGATACGGCGCTGGAATTGCTGGGACGAACGCGCAAGGTGGTGCTGTCCGTGCCGCATTTCCTTATCGTCCCGCCCTTGCTGGCCGCCTCCGACATGGTCGCCCTGCTGCCGTCGCGCCTGCTGAAAAACGCGCTGGGCGATCTGCGCACGTGGGAGCCGCCCGTCAGCCTGCCCGATTACGAGATGGCCATGGTCTGGCACGAGCGCATGCACCTGGACCCGGCACACCGCTGGCTGCGCGAGCGCATCATGACGGCCCTGTGAGTTATCTGTCAAAGACGCTACCCGCCTGTGATACGCTGCTCGCTTCACGACACAGGAGCCATGCATGCACACCGACAGCGGCCGCGCACACGCCGCCCGCCAGCAGGCGGACCCGTCCGACACCTGGCTGGGCAAGCTGGGCCCCGGCCTGATCACGGGCGCGGCCGACGACGACCCCAGCGGCATCGCCACGTATTCGCAGGCGGGGGCCCAGTTCGGTTTCGGCATGTTGTGGACCGTCTGCCTGACCTTTCCGCTGATGCTCGGTATCCAGGTCATCAGCGCCAAGATCGGCCGTGTCAGCGGCCATGGGCTAGCGACGAATATCCGCCGCCACTATCCCCGTTCCCTGCTGTACGCCATCGTCGGCTTGCTGCTGCTGGCCAATGTCATCAATATCGCCGCCGACGTGGCCGCCATGGGCGATGCATTGACCCTGATCATCGGCGGCCCCACCCACCTGTACGCCGTCGGTTTCGGCCTGCTGTCCCTGTTGCTGCAAGTCTTCATTCCCTATCAACAATACGTACGCATCCTGAAATGGCTGACCCTGGGTTTGCTCGCCTATGTGGCCACGGTGCTGACGATCCACATTCCCTGGCGCGAAGTGGCGCTGCGCACCGTTTGGCCCCAGTTCAGCTGGTCGGCCGCCTCGGTCACCATGATCGTGGCCGTGTTCGGCACGACGATCAGTCCCTATCTGTTTTTCTGGCAGGCATCGCAGGAAGTGGAAGACTTGCAGGCGGACGCCAGTGCGCAAGCCTTGCGCCGCGCGCCCGAGCAGGCGCCACGGCAATTCCAGCGCATCAAGATGGACACGGCCATCGGCATGGGCTTTTCCAATCTGGTGGCATTTTTCATCATGCTGACGACGGCCGTGACCCTGGGCGCGCAAGGCATCACGCATATCGACACGTCGGCCCAGGCCGCGTCCGCCCTGCGCCCCATCGCCGGCGAGTTCGCCTTTGCCCTGTTCAGCCTGGGCATCATCGGCACGGGCTTGCTGGCCATTCCCGTGCTGGCAGGCTCGGCCGCCTACGCCATGGCCGGCGCCTTCCACTGGAAAAACAGCCTGGAACTGGCGCCCAAGGCCGCCAAGAAGTTCTACGGCATCATCGTCACGGCCACCGTGATCGGCGCGGCCCTGTGCTTCACGCCGCTCGATCCCATCAAGGCCCTGTACTGGAGCGCCGTCATCAATGGCGTCATTTCCGTGCCCATCATGGCCCTGATGATGGTAATGGCGTCGCGCCCCGCCATCATGGGCACGCTCACCATTTCGCGCCGCCTGCGGGCGCTGGGCTGGCTGTCGACCATCGTCATGGCGACGGCCGTGCTGGCCATGTTCGCCACCATGGCATGTTGAAGCCTATGCCGTCTTCGGCTTGAGCATGCCTTCCACGATGCCCAGCACGGTCTGGCGCGGCAGCAAACGCGGCAGCCAGGCCAGCAGCCGGTTGGGCCGGCCCGCCACGTGGCTGCTGCGGCCCTGGTCCAGCGCGCGCAGCGCTTCATCGACGACGGCTTGCGGATCCATGCGCTTGCCCACGGCCGCTTCGGGCGCGGCCACGACGTCGAAGAAGGCCGTCTCGGTAGCGCCAGGGCACAGGCCCAGCACGCGCACGCCGCGGCTGCGGTTTTCCGCCCACAGCGCTTCCGAGAACGACAGCACGAAAGCCTTGCTGGCGCCATACACGGCCATGTAGGGATCGGGTTGCAGGGCCGCCGTGGAAGCCACGTTGATGATGGCGCCACGCCCTTTTGCCAGCATGTGCGGCAAGACGCAGTGCGTCATTTCCATGAGCGCCGTGCAATTGACGGTCACTTCGGCCGCCTGGCGCGCCAGGTCGATGCTTTCGAAGCGGCCGTGCGTGGCGAATCCCGCGTTATTGATCAGCACGTCGGGCGGCATGCCCAGCGCGCAAGCTTGCGCATGGGCTTGCGCAGCGGCGCCGGGCAGGCTCAGGTCGGCCACCAGTGCATGGGCGCGGATGCCATGGCGCTGGGAAAGTTCCCTGGCCAGGCTGTCGAGCACGGCGCCGGAACGGGCCAGCAGCAGCAAATGGGCGCCGCGCGCGGCCAGGGTTTCCGCAAAGACGCGGCCGATGCCGGACGAGGCGCCCGTGATCAGCACGGTCTGCTTGGTGTAATTGAAGGCGGTCATGGGAATTGAGTCGTAGTGAAGAGAGCTTTACTGTAAACTGTAGACTTTAGTCCACGGTCAAGCGTGGAACGCAAAAAAATGCACATGGCTGCGTTGCATTGACTTGCCGTACTAGCGTACTGTCTGCGCCAATACACCTTGCCCTGCCCATTTTTCGCGTTCCACAAATTAGTAGAAAGTCAAAAAGCTATGCGCATCGGAGAAATCACCCGCCTGACGGGCGTCAGCAAGGATACGGTCCGCTTTTACGAGCGCCAGGGGCTGCTGGACGAAGCGCCGCAGCCGGGCCTGACGAATAACTACAAGGAATATTCGGCGCAAGCCTTGCGGCGCATCGAGCTGATCGGCCACGCCAAGGCGCTGGGTTTTACCTTGAAGGAAATCGCCGAGGTGATTGCTGTCTGGCAGGAAAATGCGCTCGATGCGGCCACCAAGCGTGACATGCTGGAAACGAAGATTGCCCAGATCGACGACAAGGCCCGCTCGATGGCCGTGCTGCGTGCCGGCCTCGTCGATGCGCTGGCCAAGGTGGAGACGGGCTGCAACGATGTGGCGCCAGTGGACATAGACAAGAACAAATACAAGGAGAATCAATGAGCAACTATTACACCCGCTACCGCCACCTGGCCATCGAGGGCGCCAAGCCTGCCCCCACGGCGCAGCAGATCGCCGCCATCGAAGTCTTGCTGGAAGCGCCCCTGCCGCCCGCCTTCCTGGCCTTCTTGCAAGTTGCCAACGGCGCCTGTTTTGACTACACCACGGATGTGCCTGACGGCAATGGCGGCGTGGAAAAAATGGGCTTCAATACCTTCTTCAGCGCGGACGAGGGCGATTTTTGCGATGAAACCCTGGTGGGTGAAATCCGTGCCGCGCGCAAGCATACGGACATGCCCGTGCGCATCCTGCCCTTCGCCCGCGATGGCGGCAATTTCATGGTCTACCTGGACCTGACGGAGGAAGGCGGCGGCCGGGTGCTGGCCTACGTGCAGGAATTGCCGGACTGGACGGGCAAGCGCGCCCACGGCCTGATGGAACTGGCGCCCTCGTTCGACGCCTGGCTGGACAGCCTGTACATCGACCGCGACACGGTGCTCGATGAACTCGAACACAGCGTTTCGGAACCATCGCACCTGGAGGCGATGGCGCAATGGCTCGACATCGGCATGCCGGCCTGGCGCCGCGATGCCGGCATCTCCGCTTTGTTTGCTCTGAAACAGGTCGAACTGTGCGCTAACGAACAGGACTAGTCCTACGGGCATAATCGTAGGCGTCCTATGGGTGTGCGCGAACTGAGGGATTAATATTGTCATCAGCTTGCATAAAAAACCACACTCGAAAGGACTTCCCATGCCTATCCCTACCACCAGTTCGCGTACCCCGTCCCTGAAAAGCGTGGCCATCGGCGCCGCCGTGGCCTTGTTGAGCGGCATCGCCATCAACAGCATCGCCGCTGCCGCGCCGGGCGCGTACGACAAGCAATTCCTCAGCAAGGCCGCCGATGCGGGCAGCACGGAAATTGCCGCCAGCAAAGTAGCGCAAAGCAAGAGCAGCAATGCGCAAGTGAAGACATTCGCCGATACCATGGTTACGGACCACACGAAAGTGGCTGACGAGCTGAAACAGTTGGCCAGCAGCAAGCAGATCGAGGTCAGCGACCAGCCCGGCAAGAAGCACCAGGCGCAGCTCGACAAGCTGAGCCGCCTGGAAGGCCAGCAATTCGACCGGGAATATGCGGCCACCATCGGCGTGGCGGCGCACAAGGAGGCCGTGAAACTGTTCTCGGACGCCAGCCAGAAGGCCAGCGATCCCGACATCAAGGCCTTTGCCGCGAAGACCTTGCCAGCGTTGCAGCATCACCTGGAAATGGCCAATACCCTGCACGCGGCGGTGGGCAAATAGCCAAGTTGCCGGCAGTTAGCGGTGACATGCTTGCTGTACGTGCCGTACGGCAAGCATGTCCGCTCTTGACATACAATGCGGCAACTTCGTTTTCGGCCATGCCATGACCTCATGCAGCTACTCAAGAAAACCGGCCTGATCGCCGCCGCCTTCCTGCTCATTCTCCTGCTGGCAGGCTGGCTCTTCATCAAGGTAAGCGCGGCGCGCAATGCCACCGTGTATGCGCAGCAATGGAACGACAAGGGCACGTGCGTGATCAAGACCTATGTGCCGCGCTACGGCGACGGCGTGCCGCAGAACATCGTGCGCGCGCTGAGCACGTCCACCTTCTTCCGCGTCTACCACAAGGATGGCACCTTGCTCGAAAGCACGGAATGGGTGCTCGACATGCACGAAGACGGCATCCTCGACCATGCGCGCTGGGGCGAGAACCAGACCCGCGCCATCTACCCGACCGACCTCGGTGATGAAGGCTGGACCCTGCCTGTATGCGCGTGAACGGGAAAGTCGCCATGCAAAACGGCCTGCGCAGTCCCTGGGTTGACGTGTCATATGAACCCACGCTCTACCATTTCCTCGGTCCCTTCGACGTGTACGACCGCGAACACACCGTGGGCGTGGAGCTGGGCACGTGGAACATGAACGACCCGGTCCAGCGCGCGGCGCTGATACGCCGCGACATCACGTCGCAGTACAAGGAACTGAGCTACCGCCACCGCCATGCGCTGGTGACCGTGCTGGCGCAGGCCCTCCAAGACCCTGACTACGATTTCCGCGCCATCCTCGAGCACGACCCCGAGAGCACCTACGCCCTGCCCGCCTTGTGGGATGACATGGACGATCCGCGCGCCTTTTTCGCCGATATCTACCGCTTGGCGCAGCAGGACTGGCGCGACGACCTGGCGCGCGCGGCGGCGGAAGAGCGGGCCGGCCGGTAGCGCGGCACCCGCGCCACACTATCGACACGATAGCCTGCGGTATCTCTTTCCCTCTGAAAACGCAATTGCGGCGGCCTGCGCGCAGCGTTGCAAAAACGCCCCACTCAAAAAAATACTGTTGCACCAGCGCATGCCCGCTGGCATCGCGCTACCATGAACCGTCGGCACTTCCACAGACGCCGCCTCACCGCACCGGTTCCCCGCCGGTTTCCCCTGCCGCAATGTGAAGGAGATTCTCATGCCCAAGTTCGCCCCTGCCATTTGCCTGTCGCTCATCGTTGCCGCCAGCGTCCTGCCATTGGCCGCCAGTGCCGCCGAAGGCGGCGCCACGCGCGCCGACGCGGAAGCCATGGTCAAGAAAGGCGTGGCCTACATCAAGAGCGCCGGCGACGCCAAGGCGTATGGCGACATCACGGCCAAGGCGCCCCAATTCATCCTGCACGACCTGTACCTGGTCGTCTATAAACTCGACGGCACGGTCGCCGCGCATGGCGCCAACCCGAAAATGGTGGGCAAGAACTTGATCGAGCTGAAAGATATCGATGGCAAGGCTTTCGTCAAGGAACGTGTCGACCTGGCCAAGAGCAAGGGCACGTTCTGGCAGGAATACAAATTCACGAATCCGGAAACCAAGAAGATCGAGCCGAAAGTGATGTACTGCGAAAAGCTGGCCGAGACCGTCGTCTGCGGCGGCATCTACCTGTAGCCAGCCGCCGCGCCGCCAGCGCCGGGATGGTTTCCCGCTCTCTAGACGATATGGGCCACAATGAAAATCGCACAGAAGATGTTGATCGTCCCGGTGGTCGCGCTGGCTTGCCTGCTGGCCATGGGGGCATTGTCCTACTTCGCCATGCAGCAGAACGAGCAGCGCATGCACGAATTGAAAGACGTCACCCTGACGGCCGAGCGGCTGGCCAACCAGCAAGCCATTGCCCTGGGCCAGGTGCACGCCGACGTGTACGCGAAGATCGCCATCGCGGCCAGCCTGTCGGACGAGCAGTTCAAGCAGTTCGGCGCGCAAACGGATGGCCAGCTGAACGCCATCGCGCAAGGCTTGAAGGAACTGCAGAAATTCTCGGGTGCCGCCACGGAAGCGGGCCAGGCGCTGCCCGGTGTCGAGCGCTACCGTACCAGCGTGGCGCAGGCGCTGGACCTGGCGTCGATGGACCCGAATACGGGCGTGGCGGCCATGCAAAATGCCGCCACACATTATCAGCAAGTGCGCGGACAGCTGCGCCAGGTACTGCTCAACCTCGACCACCGCACGGTCGAGGCCTTGCAGGAGACAAAGAATGCGGGCCAACGCGCCGGCTGGTTGTCGCTGGGCACCATGGTTGCCGGCTTTGCCCTGCTGGCCCTGATCGCCACATGGGTGGCGCGTTCCGTGGTGGGCCCCATCGACGACGCCTGCCGCGCCGCCGAAAGCCTGGCCGCCGGCGACCTGACCACGTCGATTGAAGCCCGGGGCGACGACGAGGTGGGCAAGCTGACCCGGGCGCTGGCCACCGTGCTGAAAAACTGGAACACCTTATTGGGCGACATACGCCAGGCGGGCTCCACCATCACGGTGGAAGCGAGTGAAATCGCGCTGGGCAATGCGGACTTGTCGGCCCGCACCGAGTCGCAAGCCCATTCCTTGCAAGAAACGGCGTCGTCCATGCATGCCTTGACCGATACCGTGCGCGAGAATGCCAGCCATGCGCACCAGGCCAACCAGATGGTGCTGTCGACGTCGAATGTGGCGCTGGAAGGCGGCCGCGTCGTGGGCCAGGTGGTCGAAACGATGGGCTCGATCAAGGCCAGTTCCGGGCGCATCGTCGACATCATCGCCGTCATCGACGGCATCGCCTTCCAGACGAATATCCTCGCCCTGAATGCGGCCGTGGAAGCGGCGCGCGCGGGCGAACAGGGGCGCGGCTTTGCCGTCGTCGCCACCGAAGTGCGGGGCCTGGCGCAGCGCTCGGCCACGGCGGCCCGCGAAATCAAGCAGCTGATCGAGGATTCCGTGGCCAGGATAGAAACGGGCAGCGAGCTGGCCGACAGCGCCGGGCGCACCATGGGCGATATTGTCGCCTCCGTCCAGCAGGTGACGGAAATCATGAACGACATCACGGCGGCCAGCCAGCGCCAGAGCAAGGGCATCGAGGAAGTCAACAATGCCATCACGGAAATGGACGAATTGACCCAGCGCAATGCCGCCCTTGTCGAACAATCGGCGGCCGCGGCGCAAAGCATGCAAGACCAGGCGCACGATTTATTGCGCGTGGTCGACGCCTTCCGCCTGGGCGATGGCGGCCCGCCCTTGCTGCCCCGTTAGCGCCGGTGCGATCAGATAGTGGCCGGCGGACGCCAGCGCTTCAATGCAGTTCGGTATGGCAGGCGCAGTCGTGGCCGCTGGCCGCTTCGGACAGGTTTTGCAGGATCGCGCAGTCTTGCGACGGCTGCGGCTGGTCGCACTGGTGGCGCAAGGTCATCAGCTGCTGCTGCAGGGTTTGCAGATTCGCCATTTGCTCGGCAATGCGCAAGATGTGGTGGTCGAGCAATTCATTGACGCTCTGACAACCTTCAGCCGGATTGTTCTTAAATTCCAGCAAGGCGCGGATATCCGTCAAGCCGATCTGCAGGGAGCGGCAGTGGCGGATGAATTGCAGCCGTTCCTGGTGTTCTTCGCGGTACTCGCGGTAGCCGGCGCTGTTGCGGCCCGGTTCCTGCAGCAAGCCCGCCTTTTCATAGTAACGCACGGTTTCCACGTCACAATCTGTCCGTTTGGCCAGTTCTCCGATACGCATGGCATCCCCTTTTCATTTTTATGCAAATTGCGCTTGACCCTGTAGCGGCTACAGGCTTTCTAATGGAAGCATACACGAAACCGGAAGGACGAATGCGATGCCACACGATAGCCACGTTAGCCACGATCACGACCACGCCCATGCGCACGGCCATGAGCACAAGCACGCGCCCAAGGCGGCCAGCTGCTGCTCCAGCCAGCATGCATGCTCGTCCACGCCTGCCGTCCCGGCTGGTCCAGCCCTGCCCAGCGCGGCCATCGCCGGCGCGAGCACGGCCAAATACCGCATCGCCAACATGGATTGCCCCACGGAAGAGCAGCTGATCCGCAACAAGCTGGCCAATCTGGCGGGTGTCGTGGGCCTCGATTTCAACCTGATGAACCGCGTGCTCGACGTGCACCACACCCTGGCTACACTGGCCACGGTGGAAGCGGCCCTGCACGGCATCGGCATGCAAGCCATTCCCATGGAGGCGGACGCGCCAGTTGCGCGCGATCCGAATGAAGGCAGCCTGAGCGGCCTTCAAAAAGGCTTGCTGGTCGTCTCCGGCCTGGCCGCCGCTGGCGCCGAAGCGCTGGCATGGACCACGCATGAAGACAGTTCGCCCCTCGTCATCGCCCTGGCCCTGCTGTCGATTGCCACGGGCGGCTGGCCGACCCTGAAAAAGGGCTGGATCGCCCTGAAAACGTTCACCCTGAACATCAATTTCCTGATGAGCCTGGCGGTCTTCGGCGCCGTCGCCATCGGCCAGTGGCCGGAAGCGGCCATGGTCATCTTCCTGTTCGCCATCGCCGAGCTGATCGAGGGCCTGTCCCTGAACCGGGCGCGCAACGCCGTGCACAGCCTGATGCAGCTGGCGCCCGATACGGCGACAGTGGCCGACGCCGGCGGCGCCTGGAACCAGGTGAGCGTTGCCACGGTGGCGATCGGCGCCTTGATGCGCGTCAAGCCGGGCGAGCGCATCGCGCTCGATGGCGTGGTGGCCAGCGGCGAGTCATCCGTCAACCAGGCGCCGATCACGGGCGAAAGCATGCCGGTGGACAAGACCGTGGGCGACGTCGTGTATGCGGGCACCATCAATGAACGGGGCTTGCTCGACGTCACCGTCACTGCCAACAGCGGCAACAGCACCCTGGCGAAAATCGTCAAGGTGATCGAGGAAACCCAGGGCAAGCAGGCGCCCACGCAGCGCTTTGTCGACAATTTCGCCCGCTACTACACGCCGGCCGTCGTCGTCTTCGCCATCCTCGTGGCCGTGCTGCCGCCGTTGCTGCTGGGCCAGCCATTCATGGCCTGGGTATATAAAGCGCTGGTGATGCTGGTGATCGCCTGCCCATGCGCGCTCGTCATTTCCACGCCGGTGACGGTCGTCAGCGGCCTGACGGCGGCCGCCCGGCGCGGCATTCTGGTCAAGGGCGGGCAATTCCTGGAAACGGGCTACCGCATCAAGGCCATCGCCGTCGACAAGACGGGTACCCTGACCATGGGCAAACCGGCCGTGACGGACGTGATGGCGCTCGACGGCGGCAGCCGCGACACCATCTTGCTGCTGGCCGCCAGCCTGGACGCCAATTCCGCCCATCCGCTGGCCGCCGCCATCGTCAAGGCCGGTCCGCCCGCCAGCAGCCACTTGCCCGTGACCCAGTTTGCCGCCCTGCATGGGCGCGGCGTGCAAGGCACGATCAATGGCCAGACGTATTACCTGGGCAATGCCCGCCTGATGACGGAATTGCAGGTCTTGACGCCAGAACTGCAAGCCATGTTGGCGGGGCTGGAACAGCAGGCGTACACGGCCATGGTGCTGGCTACCGCAGCAGGAGCGCTGGGCGTCATCGCCGTGGCCGACGTGCTGCGCCCGACGGCGGCGTCCGCCATTGCCAGATTGAATGCGCTGGGCGTGACCACCGTGATGCTGACGGGAGACAATGCGCTGACGGCGCAGCGCATCGGCGCAGAAGTGGGCGTCAGCATGGTCAAGGCGGAGTTGCTGCCGGAGAATAAACTCGATGAAATCAAGGCTTTGCAGCAACAATTCGGCGTGGTCGCCATGCTCGGTGACGGCGTCAACGACGCCCCTGCCCTGGCGCAAGCCGACATCGGCTTTGCCATGGGCGCGGCCGGCAGCGACACGGCCATCGAAACGGCGGACGTGGCCCTGATGGATGATGAACTGGGCAAATTGCCTGAATTCATCAGCCTGAGCCAGCGCACGCGCAGCATCCTCGTGCAAAACATCAGCTTTGCCATCGGCATCAAGGCCGTCTTCTTCGGCCTGGCCCTGGCCAGCATGGCGACCTTGTGGATGGCCGTGTTCGCCGACGTTGGCGCCAGCCTGCTGGTGGTGGCGAACGGCTTGCGTTTGCTGCGCAAGAGTAAGCAAGCATAGTCCACGCAAAAAATATTTCCATCTGGACAATTACTGTAAAAAAAGCTACTTTGGCGGCTGACCTCCCTCTCCGCCAAAGTAGCCGATGACACTCCTGCCCCGCTTGACCCTGCTGGCCGCGCTGCTGCTGAGCGCCGGCCTGCACGCCGAACCTGCCGCCTCTCCGTCCCTCTGCGCCTCGCCCGCACAGCCCGTCCGCGAGCAAGGTTATGTGTCCATCAATGGCATCGAGCAATGGATCACGGTCACGGGCGCCGCCTGCGGCAATCCCGTGATCCTGTTCATCCATGGCGGCCCCGGCAACGCGCTCAGTCCTTTTGCGGACGCCATCTATGCCGGCTGGGAGCGCCACTACACCCTGGTGCAGTGGGACCAGCGCGGCGCCGGCATGACGTATGCGAAACAGCGGCCCACGGAAGGCGTGACCTTGACCGTGGAACAGATGCGCGACGACGGCGTCGCCGTGGCCCGCTATATCGAGCAGCATCTGGGCCAGCGGAAAGTCATTTTGATGGGCAGTTCCTGGGGATCGATACTGGGCGTGCACATGGCCAAGGCGCGCCCCGACCTGTTCCACGCGTATATCGGCACGGCGCAGGTGGTCAATGCGCGCGAGAATGAGACGGGCATGTACCGGGAAGTGATGGCGCTGGCGCAAGCCGCGAACGATGCGCCCACGGTGGACAAGCTGACGGCGCTCGGTGCGCCGCCATGGCGCGATCCGCGCAACTTCGGCATCCTGCGCCGCTTCGACCGCAAATATGAAGGATTGGCAACGGATGCGCCACCGAAACACTGGTGGCAGCCGGCGCCGTTCTACGCCACGCCGCAAGCGCTGGCCGATGCCGAGGCGGCCGATGACTACTCGTACCTCCAGTTCATCGGCCTGCGTGGCGCTGGCATGTTCGCCAAGGTCGACCTGCCCGCGCTGGGCACACGCTTTGACTTGCCCGTGTTTTTCATCATGGGCGAAGCGGACTTGCTGACCTCGCCCGCCATCGCGCGCACCTACTTTGACAGCATCACGGCGCCGGCTAAGGATTTTACCTTGGTGAAACGCGCCGGGCACGACCCCAACCAGGCCGTGCTCGACGCCCAATGGACGGTCTTGCGCGACAAGGTGGCGCCGTTGCTCAAGCGCTGATCCATCAGACCGAGATCGCCCGGCGCGCCCGCAGATGCAGGTGGCGGATGGCGGCCGCGGCCGCCATCAGGATGGCGGAAGCCGTGGCCAGCACGACAATAAATGCCTTGTCGAAAGCCGAGCGGGCCAGTTCCGACACTTGCAAGCCCAGTTCTGCCGGCAATTGCTCGGCAGCCAGCAGCGCCGCATCCAAGGTGTCATGGGCGTTCGGCAACAGGCCCGCGCTTTCCGGAATCACCAGGGTGGCGCTATAGACGGCCGACAAGATGGTGCCCAGCACCGTCACGCCGATCACGGCGCCCAGTTCGTACGACACTTCCTCGATCGACGCGGCCATGCCCGCTTGCTGCGGAGCCACGTTCAGCATCACGGCGCTGGACGCGGCCGTCATGACGGCGCCCAGGCCCAGGCCCAGGATCACCAGGCTGGCCACTTGCGCGGAGACGGCGGCATCATGCAGCACCAGATACGACGCCATGCCAATGCCGGACAGCAGCAGCGAACCCCACAGCACCTTGGCCTTGTCGGCGCGTGGCAGCATGAAACCCGTCAGCGGCCCGGCAAACACGGACGCCAGCGGCAGCGGCAACAACAGCAGACCCGCTTCCAGCGGAGATAATTCACGCACCAGCTGCATGTGCTGGCTCAACGCCAGCTCCATGCCGATCAGGGCGGCGGACGCCACCATGGCGGCGGCCACGGCGCTGGAAAACGGCAGTTCGCGGAACAGGGCGAAGTCGATCAGTGGCTTGGCTTGCCGCTTCTGGCGGCGCACGAATTTCAGCATGAAGAAGGCGCCCACGGCGAAAGCACAGGCGGCCAGCGCATACGACGGCTGCGACTTGCCCAGCTCCTTGATCGCGTACACGCCACCGAGCAGACCCATCATGATTTGCAGCGAGCCGATCAGATCCCACGGCTTGTCGCGGTTACCGGCCCGTTTCGGCAGGACGACGGCGGCCAGCACCAGGGTCAGCAGCACGATGGGCACGTTGATCAGGAACACGGAACCCCACCAGTAATGCTCCATCAGGAAACCGCCGAGCACGGGACCGAACGCGGCGCCACCGGAGGCAATCGCCGCCCACACGCCGATGGCGAACGAGCGCTCGCGGTTGTCCGTAAAGGTCAGGCGGATGATGGACAAGGTGGCCGGCATCATCAGGGCGGCGCCGATGGCCAGCAGCACGCGGGCAAAGATCAGCCATTCGGGCGCGGGCGAAAACGCGGCGCACAGCGAGGCGATGCCGAACACGGCCAAGCCGGCAAGGAAAACGGGTTTGTGGCTCAGACGGTCACCGAGGGTGCCGAAGCCGGGCAACAGACCGGAGACGACCAGCGCGTAGACGTTGATGATCCACAGTTTTTGCGAGGAGGAGGCCTGCAAGTCGCGCGTCAGCGCGGGCAAGGCGGTGTAGAGCACGGTCATGTCGACCACGATGAGGAACAAGGCGCTGGAGACGATGGCCAGCGTCATCCATTTTTTCATTGGATGCATAAACAACTCATGGATTTTAGTATAACTTTTAACAACTATCGGTATGGATAAAGCGGGAGCTGCGCAAATATTTACGTTCCAGGCTGCCACGGGCCTGGGCTTGTCGGGGGCGGCGGGCGTCAGCCACGGTCGCCATCCTTGTCGTCCACGGCGGAAGTCACCACGTCGAGTTCGCGCAGCATGACGACGGACACTTGCTTGAAGCCACGGCCCTGGAAGAATTTCTGCGCCGTCAGGTTGTGCGCGCCGCATTCGAGGAATAAGCGGGCGATGCCGTGGCTGTGCAACTCGTCGGCAACCCATTCCACCAGCTGGCTGCCGATGCCGCTACCGCGCACGGAGGGCAGCAAGACCAGGTCGTCCAGCGCGGCGAACGATTTCGAGGCGCGCTGGCGCGTATCGATGGAAACCAAGGCCATGCCGACGATGGCCTCGCCCGACGTGGCGACGGCCAGCAGGGTCGAATCGCCATGCGCCCAGTCGTGCGACAGGGCGGCGCGGATTTCGCCGCGTATGACCTCAGGCAAGTCCGCGCGCCAGTTGCCGGGCGCATCGGCGCGCTCGCCTTGCAGTTCCGAATGGGAGATATAGTCGGCGCTGACGTTGTCGAGGTAGAGCTTGCAGAGCGCATCTTCGGCGGTGGCGTCGTGACACCAGCTGAAGCTGATGGCGGGTGAATTGGCTTGAGCGTTTTTCATGGCGGATCTCGTGTTATTGAAAATGTAAAGACAGTTTATGTCGCCCCTGGATGGCATTCAAGTTAAAATCCATCTGTAAAACAGATAGGTGGATGCCATGCAATGGACTTTGGAACAAATGCGCTACTTCGAGGCGGCCGTCGCGGCCGGCTCTTTCTCGGGCGCGGCGCGCCGGCTGGGCCGCGCCCAATCGGTGGTCAGCACCTCGATCGGGCTGCTGGAAGCGGAATTCGGCGTGGAACTGTTCGACCGCTCGCGCCGCAGCGCCGTGCTGACGGAAGCGGGCAAGGTGATGCATCTGGAAGCGTGCGAACTGTTGCGCCAAGCCGAGCGATTGCAGCTGCGCGCGCAATTGCTGAGCGAGGCGCCCGAAGCCCGGCTGACCCTGGCCCTGGATGAAGCCCTGCCCTACCTGGCCATCGGCACTTTGGTGAAGGAACTGGCGGCACGCTACCCGGCGCTGGAACTGGTGATGCTCAACGCCACGGCGTCGGAAGTGGCGCAATACGTGGAACAGCAGCAAGCCGACGTGGCCTTCCACTTCGACCGCGGCCCCATCTCGCCCGTGCTGGAACAGCAGCACATCGGCAGCGTGGCGCAAGGCGTGTTCGTGGCAAAAGGCCACGCCATGGCGCATGGCCAGGAAGTGAGCCGCAACGAGCTGACCCGCTACCGCCAGCTGATCATGGATTCCGAGCTCAACCGCGAACACGCCTTCAGCCCAGCCGTCTGGTTTTCCGACAGCTTTTACAGTATTGCGGAAATGGTCGCGGACGGGCTGGGCTGGGCGATTTTGCCGCTGAATATCGCCAATTACGACAATTACAAGGGCTATCTGCAGGAAGTGCCCTGCCCTGCGCTGGCACTGTCGCGCCTGCCGGTGCGGCGCTTGTCAATTCATGGAAAAAAGCTCAGCGAGACGAGTTTGTGGCTGACGACCAGGCTGGCGGAGTTGTTGCTCGATGGGCCAAGGGGGTGAGACGACTGGACACCCATGATCTAGAATGGCACGCTCTGTACATTCAAGGGAAACAGCATGAATTTCGATTGGCACGGTAGCGTCATTACCCGGCAAACAAGCGTCGACGCCCACTATAAAAACACGCAAAACGTCAGGCGCTTCCTGTTAGCCCAGTGCGGCCCGGGATTCAAGCTGGACCGTGATTTCATGGCCTGGATAAGCGATGGCGCCGCCAAAACCATGGGCGATGTCGCGGATGAATGGATGCGTCGGCATCCTCAAGCTGGCGATGCTTCAATAGAAAATACCGATAAGTACTGAAAGCCTTACATGATTCACTCAACGGTTGTAAGCAGCTGGCTCGCCATGGCAAAAGACGATCTCGTGGAGATCGATCCCGACAACATCAATCACGAAGCCATCAGCAATATGTGGAGCTTTTCGCCCACGGACGAGGAAACGCCGCAGATCCATGCGGCCGATATCGTTGAATTCATCGAAGAGTTGATCGCGGCGCGCAGCAGCGCGCTCGTTGGCGAGGAGATGCTGTTCTACTGCTGGCACGATGCGCAATGCCGCCAGTTGCGGTTCAGCCTGGTTTCACGCTCGCATGGCCGGCTGCCGTTTCGCTGCGAACTGCGCGAAACGCAGGATCTGGCGCTGATCGCCGAGCGCGTGGTGAACGGGGACTGGCGCAACGAACATTATATGCAGGCACCGCCGGACGACGGCGATGAGCAGGAGGCCGCGCCGTTCGTCCTGCCCGTGTTTGTCGTCGCTGTGCCCCAGGAATCAAAGCGCCAGGAAGCGCGCGGGCCGGCAAGCCTCCAGGGCTGACGCCGGCTCGCCGGTGACGATTTCGTCGCTGGCAAGCCGGCCCACGATGGCTGCCAGCACGACACCCGGATGCATGACGCACACGTAGGCGCCTTCGACCTGCGGCAAGTAGCCGATGACGGGCACGCCGTCTGCGGGCATGGGGCGCAGGCCGACGCAGGCGAATGCCGGCGTGATGGACTCGGCGCCTTCCAGTTCATCGCTGATCGCGCTGGCCGTGCGCTGCGCGATGGCGGCGGGCTGGTTGTCCGGCGCCTCGTCCACATAGTCTTCCGCGGCCACCATGGTGCCATCTTCGTCTTGCCGCACTTCCATTGCATGACTGGAAATGATGCCGCGCACCAGGCCGGGTGGCGCCTGGTAGCGCATGAAAATCGCGGGCGAGGCATGAATGGGCAGACTGGCGCCCAGTTGCTCGGCCAGTTTGGCAGTACCTGTGCCTGCCGCCAGCACGACCACGTCCGCTTCGATGAGGCCAGCGGCCGTTTCCACGCCAGTTACCTTCGCCCCCTGGACGGCAAAGCCCAGCACGGGCGTGTGCGTGCGGACGGTCGCGCCCAGCGCCTGGGCCGCTGCGAGCAAGGCATGCGTGGCGGCAACGGCGTCGAGCGCGCCCTGCTCCGGCTCAAAGATCGCCTGTTCCGGCGGCCGCCGCAACTGCGGTTCGAGCTGCGCGATGCGCGCGCGGTCAATCAATAGGGATTCTGACGACACCCGCCCATCCTGCGTGCCATACGACAAGGCACCATGCCAGCGCATTTTCAATCCAGGCACCTGCGTTTCCAGCCGGCGCCAGGCCGCGATGGCGCCGCCGCGCAGGGCCGCAATGGGGTCGGGCCCGGCGCAGGAGGTGTTAATCCAGGCAAACGAGGTGCCCGTCACGCCGGAAGCGATGCCGCCCGCCTCGACTACGGTGACTTTTGCACCCTTGCCGGCCAGGTGGTAGGCGAGCGACGCGCCGACGATGCCGGCGCCGATGACGACGATGCGCTTTGGGCTTTCATGATTCATATCTGCCAATTTTGTTTATTTATTACAGGACAGATTCTACCCCAGCCGCCCGTAAATCCAGCGCATAGGCATGGCCATCGACAACGTTGCCTTCCACCACTGCAATATCGGGCACGGCCACTCCCTGCACGAAACCGCAGCGTTCCAGCACGCGGATCGACGCCGCATTGCCGTCGATGGCGTAGGCGCACAGGCTGGCTAACCGCCATTCTTCTTGCGCCAGGGCGATCAGGTGGCGCAGCGCGGACGTGGCCAGGCCCTTGCCCGCTTGCTGCTCGCCGATGCGGTAGCCGACTTCGGCCGTTCCGGCCTGCCCGTCGATATCCTTGAGATTGGCGCGGCCGATCAGCTCGCCGCGCTCGTCCACGATGACGCAGGGGTGCATGCGTCCCTGGGCGTGCTCGTCCAGGAATTGCGCGACGTGCGCCTGGATGCCGTCAACGCTGTAAAAATCGTCCGGGCGCCGGTCGATATGGCGCTCGAACCAGGCCCGGTTAGCTTGCTCGAAAGCCAGCAAGGGCGCGGCGTCGTCCGGGCGCAAGGTGCGAATCGTGTGTGTACTCATGGAGACTCCTGCAAAGGCATGAGTCTAGTGAAGCGCCACGCGGCCCGTCAATCTTGATTCCACGAATCAATATACAGATACAATCGCCGCCATGAAAAACGACTTATCCGCCCTTGAGGCGGCGCGCCTGCTGGGCGTCAGCCTGCCCACCCTGTATTCCTACGTGAGCCGGGGCTTGCTGGCGTCCGTCAGTAACGGAGAATCGCGCCGCAAGCGCTATCCGCAGGAAGACGTGCTGCGCCTGGCGGCGCGCAAGAATGACGCCAAGCGGGGCGGCCAGACGGCCGTGGCCGCCATGCACTGGGGCTTGCCCGTGCTGGAAACGCAAATTTCCCACATTCTCGATGGCCGGCTGCTGTACCGGGGCTGCGACGCGGCGGCGCTGGCCGTGTCCGCGACTCTGGAGACGGCCGCCGACCTGCTGTGGGACGATAACGCGCGCGACTATTTCCAGCAAGATGTTCCTGCCCTGCCGCAGGAACTGGCCAGCGCGCCCGATGCGCCGCCGCTGGCGCGCGCCATGCTGGCCATGGCCATGCTGTCGTCCCTGCCTGCGCCTGCTGACGTGCTGCAGTCCGGCCCCGCCTTGATGCGCATCCTGGCCGCCGCCTTGCTCCAGACGGCACCGTCCGCCTTGCCGCTGCACTGGCAGCTGGCCCAGGCGTGGCAGGCCGACACGGACCAGACTGAATTGCTGCGCGCCGCCCTCGTGCTGCTGGCCGACCATGAATTGAATGCGTCGACCTTTGCCGTGCGCTGCGTCGCCTCCACGGGCGCCAGCCTGCCAGCCGCGCTGGGCGCCGGGCTGGCTGCCTTGTCCGGCGACAGACACGGCGGCGGCAGCGCGGCGGCCAGGTGCATGTTGACGCAGGCGCTGGCCGCGCCGGACGCCAGGGATGCCATCGGCGCCTTTTACATGACCATCGCGCCGGAATTCGCCGGCTTTGGCCACCCGCTGTATCCGCGAGGCGACCCGCGTGCCGCGTATCTGCTGGACCGTCTGTCGGCGCTGTCGCACGCGCATCCCCAAGTGGCCATCATCCTGTCGGTCTGCGCCACGGCGGGCGAACTGCTCGATGCGCGTCCGAATGCGGATCTGGCGCTGGCCGCCATGGAGCTGGCGTTCGGCTGGCCCGAGGGCGCAGCATTGAGCGTGTTTGCGCTGGCCCGTTCGGCTGGCTGGATCGCGCATGCCAACGAGCAAGTCGCCAGCGCGGCCCTGATACGCCCCCGCGCCCGCTACATCGGACGCCACCAGCGCGACTGACAATATTCGCTTGATTTATTACGCATACGTAGTAGTATACTTCGCATGCGTACCAATACCTCCCCTACTTCAGACGTCTCCGATGCCGCAGCCTGCCCGATGGGCGAGCGTTCGCCGCGCCTGTTCAATCTGCTCAACCTGGCGCGCCAGAATCTGTTTCGTTCGGCAGACGCCGTCTTCACCAGCGAACTGGGATTTTCAGGCACGCAAGTGGTCGCCCTGTTTGCCCTGAAGGGCGAGGAAGGCTGCCAGCTCAAGGACTTGGGGCGGGCGCTGCAACTGAAGAACTCGGCCGTCACGGGCCTGGTGGCGCGCATGGAAGAAAACGGCCTGATCGTGCGCGGCCAGTCTGCGCTCGATGCGCGCGCCGGCACCCTGCACATGTCGCCCAGGGGCGGCGAGGTGCTGGCCGCCGCCCTGCCCCTGCTCGACAGCCTGAACGAACAACTGAAGCAAGGTTTCAGCGAGGAAGAACTGGCCGTCGTCGCCCGCTTCCTGCTGCACGCCTCGCGCCTGCGTTTTGCGCAGGACGTCTGACCCATCCCCACATCACCACCACAGGAGTTATCCATGCACCCGAAAGACATGACCGGCTTGCAACTGATGCAAGCGTTCGCGCAAGGCCTGTTCCCACGGCCCGGCATTTCCAAGACCATGCCCATGGATGCACAAACCGTGGAGCATGGCCGCGTCATCTTCACGGCGACGGCAAATGAAACGCACACCAATCCCATGGGCGGCGTGCATGGCGGCTTCGCGGCCACCGTGCTCGACACGGTCACGGGCTGCGCCACGCACACGGTCTTGCCGGCCGGCGAAAGCTATGGCACGACGGACCTGAACATCAAGATGTGCCGCCCCCTGCCCTTCAACGTGACGGTCTACGCGGAAGGCAAAGTCATCAATGCGGGACGCAACCTGGTCATTTCCGAAGGCACGATCCGCGACGAAGCCGGTAAAGTGTACGCCCACGCGACGGCCACCTGCATGATCATCCGCCCCCGGGAACAAGCGGCCGCATGATACGGCCCGGCACACTCGCTGAAGCCTGGCACGTGCTGCAGGCAATTCCCGAATTCGACCAGCGGCGCAGCCTGGCGCAGTTGCAGGAGCGGCTGCTCGCCGGCGCCCTGATCCCGATCGCGGAAGCGGACGGCCAGTCCGTCGGCTTCAAGCTGGGGTATGCCGCCGAGGATGGCTCTTTGTATAGCTGGCTCGGCGGCGTACTGCCCGCGCACCGCAAGTCGGGCCTGGCGCAGCGCCTGCTGGAAGTCCAGGAAGCCTGGGCCAGCGCACACGGTTTTGCGGCCGTCACGGTGAAATCGATGAACCGCTATCCCGCCATGCTGCGTTTGTTGATCCGCAATGGATACCAGATCCGGCTGGTGGAGCACTTTGGCGATCAGGCCAGGGAGCGCATTCATTTCATCAGGCAGCTGTCCTAGAGCACTCCTCGAAGCCTCTTGATTTCCCTTGTTTGCCAAAGGAACAACGTCACCATACACTGAGCTATTCCGGCTGGGCGCTATCGAGCAAGGACAGTAGCTCAACGATTGGGGGGAGTGAATTTTATGCAATCCCATGTGGTAAGTAGCATGATATTCAACGTATAACCGACTGCGTTGGCTGATGCATTCAATCTTCGACGTCCCGCTGTCAGTGATGTCGCAACCACCATTGAAATTTACTCATCACCGCCGGGTTGCCAGTTGGCATGCAGTGATGCAAACGGTCTTAAACACTGGCTAGTTGCGTTTCGAGCTAACGAAGTCGTGCTAGAGTTACGTCGCTAATTCGGCCCGAATCAGCCAGAAAAGATTAATCGATTTCTCGTAGTATTTTGTCATGTGTAGGGAAATAGATGAGCGAAACCAAGCCCACTCAAAAACAAGTTCGACAAACTATTCAATGTCTTTGAGCAATTCTATGCATCATTTCCTGAGTTATCAGACCAGAGAATTCTGAGCTACGGGATTCTTGGTATTGCGCAAAGTCCAGTATGCTCAGCTTCTATCAGAGTACATCATGAAAAAATTACACTTTTGGCAGAACACTGCTCTAAGCTTGCAACGTCATCTCAACATCACATTGCGTGTATATGAATACTACAAATTCCAAAATTCGAGTCTTTTACAGTTATTCCCATAAGGATGAAACATTTCGCGAACAACTTGAAGAACACTTGGTTCTTCTTCGTCGTACCGGATTGATCCAAGACTGGCATGATCGAAAAATAGTACCCGGGCGCGAATGGAAAAATGAGATAGATGAAAATTTACTGGCTGCTGACCTGATTTTGTTGCTCATTAGCAGTAGCTTCATTGCATCGGATTACTGCACAGAAAAAGAACTGAGTATGGCAATGTCATTGCATGAGTCAGGTAGAGCACGAGTAGTCCCAATTTTCATAATGCCTACTGTCTTCAACGAAGCCCCCTTCGCTGGATTACAGGGATTACCTAAAGATGCCGTCTCTGTTTCCGAATGGGACAACGTGGATCTAGCCTGGCAAAACGTTGTAATTGGTCTTCGCAAGGTATTGGAGGAAATCCGCGAACAAAAGGAACGAGTTCCTGATCCAGTTCAGATGAAGACAATAAGGGAAGCTATGATCGAGGAAGTTGAGCGAATCGATGCTATCTACAGCAAGGAGGAATTTCCGCACACGCGTGGACTTCCTACTGGATTGATCGATTTGGATAGGCTCATGAGTGGTCTTGGCACCGAAGATCTAGTTGTCATAGCGTCGCGGCCATCGATGGGGAAAACTAGTTTGACTCTTCAAATAGCCGCAGAACTGGTGTGCCAAGATTTGCCAGTATTAGTTTTTAGTTTGAAATCCAAGGCTTCGGATATCTCCGGTCGAATCTTGGCGGCACGCGCTCACATCGAGTATTTTCATATGGGTGCGGGTCATATCAGGGATGACGATTGGCCACGACTTACTGCTGCGATTGCCGACTTCATGGAAAGACCTTTGCTAATTGACGATAGCCCCACATTGAATTTTGAAGATTTGAGATCGAAATGTATTAATCAAAAAGTGGCACTCGGTAAATTGGCGTTGGTGGTCGTGGACTCTCTTGATTATGTGGAATTTTATAATTATTCTTCAAATATCGGACGTTTGCTAAAATCTTTGGCGCGTGAGCTTGGTACAACCATTTTGGTCACCGTGAATTTACCAATCACTATCGAAAGTCGGCCAAATAAACGCCCAATCCTTGCCGACTTAAAGAAACCGACTGACTTGGCGGATGAAGCAGATAATGTTGCTTTCCTCTACATGGACTCTCATTATCATCCTGATTCACCTGATATAGGCACTGCTGAGTTAATTCTTGCAAAAAACAAACGAGGGCCGATCGGCACAGTAAGGCTATCGTATCTAACTAAGTATGGAACGTTTGAAAATTACATTGATATAGCTTCAAGAAGAACCGCCGATATAGTAAAGCCTTAATTCATTGTCTAGGCTGTATGCCTACATTTGGCAAACGTGGGCATGCAAAACCATGGCGCGAGCATTAGGCTATCAATGCTGTAGCGGCCATGCCAGCAAGGTGCTGTTGGCTACCTTCACCCCGCTGCCTTCCTCTTCCCCTTCAACAAACTCCCCGCCGCATTTTCCTCAAAGCGGCCCGCCTCTTCTATATAGCCATGCACGGTACCGTCGTGGCGCCAGCCGCCCTGGCGTTTGATGGCCTGGAAATCGGCGCCCGCGCGGTGCGCGCTGGTAGCCATGCCGCGGCGCAGGCTGTGGCTCGATAGTTCCGGCACGTAATCGAGCGCCGCCAGCTTGGCGCAAGCTTCCAGGATGGTGTTGATGCTGCTCGCGTGCAGACCCTTCGCGCCCACGTGTCCCCACTGATTCACCGTGCGCAAGAGCGGGCCCGTGCGGATGTGCGCCGCGGCCAGCCAGGTGCGCAAGGCCGTGGCCGGGCAGCAGACGCCGTCGCCGAACGGGATCGCCTTGACGATGCCCTCCCCCAGCTGATCCGTTTTCGAGCGGGGCAAGGTGATCACCATGCCCTGCGGCTCCCAGCTCACGTCATCCACCATCAATCCCGCCAGTTCGCTACGGCGGAAGCCGCCAAAAAATCCCAGCTGCAGCAAGGCGCTGTCGCGCAAGGCCTTGTTCGTGCCCAGCGCGGCCAGTTTGGCGACGATCAACTCCAGGTCTTCCAGAGGCAGGGCCTTGGCCTTCTTCTTTGGCTTGCCGTGCAGGCGGGCGATGCCGGCCAGGGTCTTGCGCACGGTGGGCGTGGATGCCGGGTCGGCAAAGCCCTGGTACACATGCCATTGCGACAGGGCCGTCAGGCGCAGGGCCAGGGTGCGGGCGTTCAGGCTGTCCGCATACGCCATCAGGTAGCGGATGACGGTGGACTCGTCTGCGGGCAGCGCCCCGCCCCATGCCTGGAAGTGGCGGATGGCGGAGCGGTAGGTGCGGCGCGTGTTGTCCGAGGTAGCGGCGGCGAGAAACGCCTGGTGGCGCGCGGCCAGCTCGGCATCGACCAGGGCGCCGTGTAATGGCGCGGGGGCGGCGGTGGTGCCTTTGGGCGCGGCGGCACGGCGTTTGGTAAGGGACAAATCGGGCATGGCGGCGAAATCGCGGTTTTGTACTGGGAGACACGCAGAATACCATGCCAAACACCCCCATAACACGCGATAAGCAATCTTATCGCGAGTTATATTTTTCAAAAACTCATCAAATTTATATCGTAATATTATTCTATATTACGTATTATGTAATACGTTACTAAATTTCGTTCATAGGTGATTTTATGGCCCGCACCGGCATTTTGTACTCTGATGTTATGAAAGCAGCCCAAATCGTCGCCGCCGATGGGCGCAATCCCACGGTCGACAGCGTGCGCGAAGCGCTGGGCAGCACGGGCAGCAAGAGCACCATCGCCCCCCTGCTCAAGCGCTGGAAGGAGGAGTTCCAGGGCGCGGGCGCCGTGAAAACGGAAGCGGGCTTGCCGGCCGAACTGATGGAAGCGATGCGCGGGGTCTATGAAAAGCAGCAGCGCGACGTGGCGCAGCAGCTGGAAACGGGCATGCAGCAAAATCGCGCCGAACGCGACGCGGCGCTGGAAAAGCTGAAGAAGACGGAAACGGAACGGTTGAAACTGACGGAGGCGCGCGCCGCCCTCACCCAGGAATTGCGCGCTACCCAGCACGCGCTGGCGCAATTGAAGGAAGAGCACCATTTTCGCGCCGTCACCCTGGCTACCCTGCACAGCGATAACGCGGGCCTGACGCAGCGCCTGGCCGACCGGGGCGAGGAAATCGCGGCCCTGAACCGCCAGCTGGCGCAGGTGCGCTCGCAGTTCGACCATTATCAGGAAGCGGCCGCCACCCAGCGCAGCGAAGAACGGACCCAGGCGCAGCAGCGGATCAGCCGGCTGGAACAGGAGAACGCGCAGCTGCAGCAGCGTCTGCAAGGCCAGCAAGCGACCCTGGTGCAGCAAGACATGCGCCTGGCACAACTGCAGGCGGAACAAACGCGGCTGACAGCGGAAGCGGCCGCCGACCGCGAGGCGCTGGCCACCGCGCGTCCCGAGCGCGACCAGTTCGAATTTCAATATCTGCAGGCAGCCGCGTCGGCCGACGCCCTGCTGGCCAAGCTGGACACGGCCCTGCTGGCGCTGAACGACGCCAAGGTGGCGCTGGCCGCGCAAGACCGCCAGCTCGACATGCTGGCCGAAAGCGGGCAATTATCGCAGCAGAAAATGGAGGCATTGGCGCAGGAGCGTGACGGCTTGCTGCGCGAGAATGCCGGCATGGCGGCGCGCCTGGCCCTGCTTTCGGATAGCAAGGAGAAGCGCGATGTTTGAACCTGTCTATATGGCTGCCTTGCGCGCCTCGCTGAATCTGACGTTTTATTGCCGGTAGCGCACCCGTATCCACGCGCCGATGGCGTCCACGCCGCAGTCCGCCGCATCTTCGACCCAGCCCGCGCGCGCATAGAAGCGCCGCGCGCCCGTATTGGCCAGCTGCGTTTTCAGGCTCAGATGGGGACCGTAGCACGCAACGACGGCCGCCAGCAGTTGCGCGCCGATGCCCTGCCCGCTGTGCGCCGGGTGCACGTACAAGTGGTGCAGGAAGTAATCGGGGGCATCGCCCGTGTACACGGCGGCAAAACCGGTGACGATGCCGCCGCGCTCGGCAACGAGGACGGCTTCGCCCTGCGTCGCCGCCGTGAAAGCGGCACTGCCGGCAACAGGGCCGAAGGCGTCTCGTCCGGCCAGGGCCAGGATGGCGGTGCAGGACTGCGTGTCCGCGCTGGAGAAAGGACGAATCAGGCACATGGCTGGCGCGCTATCCATTCCTTACAGGCGGCGATTCAGCACGCTGTCGACATCATGGGTTTTCAGTTCCACCTGGACCACTCCGTCCCGCAGCCAGTAGCCATCGCCTCCCTGCTCCAGCAAACCCATGTCGAGCGCACCCAAGGCTGGCGGGATGGCGCCGGCAAACAAATCCGCCACGTCGTTCCAGTGCCCGTAAAACAGTTTCAAATACCAGCCGTCGTCGTGGGCAAAGGCGAGAAAGCGGCCCCGCAAGGCAGGCAGCGGTGCCAATGCGGCACGGTGATCGAGCATCGCGGCCACGGCCGCATCGCTGGAAGCCGGCGGCGCGCCTTGCCAATCGGCCCAGGCGTGGCTGCCCGACGCATGCATGTCTTCGAACGCCAGGGCTGGCAAATGTTGCCGCGCCAAGGTCTGGAAGGCGGCAGGTTTTTTGATTGTCCCGGCACTGCCCTTGCGCAGCACGATGCCGTCAGCCTGGCCGAGGGCAGTAATAAAATCCTTGAATTCGATGCCGGAAGCGACCAGCATGCGCTGGGCCGGGTCGTGCCAGAGGTACAGATAATGTCTCAAGAGTTCGTTCGCTTTGGTTTCGGGGCCGTATTGAGCGCCACGGCGGCGCGTATCAGGGCCTTGAACGCCGCGGCATCGAGATGCGCGCCTTCGTGGATATCGATGGCCCGGCGCGTGTTGCCGTCCAGGCTGGCATTGAACAGGCCGGCCGGATCGGGCAAGGCGGCGCCCTTGGCGAAGGTGAGTTTCACGGCCAATTTGTAGGTTTCGCCCGTGCAGATCATGCCCGCGTGCGACCAGACGGGCACGCCGCGCCATTTGACTTCCTCGACCACGTCCGGGTCCGCCTGGCGGATCAGCGCCCGCACGGCGGCCAGGGTTTTGCCGCGCCAGTCCGCCAGCGAGGCGATTTTCGCGTCGATCTGGCTGGCGGCGGGCTCGGCGTTTTCGGCGTCATGATCGGGCGCCGTGCCCGGTACTGTTTTTTTCATGGCTGACATTTCCTTCCCTGCCCGCTTGCCTTACTGCGCAGGATCGGCCATGCAGCTGGCAAGCGAGGCAATCAATTGTGCGCGCAGCGCCTGGTATTGCGCATCCGTCGCAAAGTCGCGCGGATCGGCCGGCTGGTTCAGTATGTAGGCGGTGGCGACCGTGCCGCTGGCGGCGTGCAACAGTGTATACAAACTGATGATGCCTTGCGCTTGCGCGATACTGGCGTTATTCAATCCTAGCACTTCCACGCCATCGCGCGCGTCCGTTTCCAGCGGCAGTTGCTGCGGCAGCTTGCCCCTGGCGGCCATTTCCCGCATCTGCGCCACGATGGTGTCGCGGTCGGCGGCGAACTGGCCTTCGGCGCTGCGTTCGATCTTCAAATTCACGAAAGGCAAGCTGCTCTTGCGAAACAGCATCAGCCGATAGCCATCGGCCGTCGATATCTGCCTATCCCCCGCCGCCATCTTGACGACGCGCGTGGTCGCACCGGCCGGCAGCCGGTCCTGCGTCTTGAACTGGAACTGGCTGCGGTTGATGCATTGCGCCAAGGGCGCCAAAGGATCGGCCGTGCGGTCTTGCGCGTGGGCGCCCAGTGTCGCGAGCAATACGGGGATGGTAAGCAAATGGCGGTGGTTCATGAAAGGCGTCAGTCATCGAGTCAAGGAGCGGCGAGCATAACCGTCTATATTGCCAGAAGGCAAATGTTTAGTTGCCATCCTCTAAATACCCATGGGATAGCTTCTTAATATGAACTTCACCTGGCCCACGTAGCATTCATGTTGGCAAGGCTCTCATTGTGCAGCGCCTGCCCTTTTCCGGCTGAATCATGAATGACATCGCGTTAACCCTGCGCCACGGCGCCGCCGTGCCGCCCGCAGTGACACCGCTTCCTGCCAGTGGCCACCGCCTGAAAGCGGCGCTGGGCGCCCTCTTCTTTCCCCGCCAGCGCACGCGCTGGCACGCTTTCCTGGGCAGCATGCCGGGCTTGCACTCGCTGGCGCAGCTGCACCCGTGCCTGCGCTTCAAGATTTACCGTCCATACGCCTCGCGCCAGCTCGGTTGCGCGGATCGCCGGGCATTGCTGGAAGGACATTACCGTTTCCTGTGGCAGGCTGGCGCGCGCGCGCTGGTCGAGCGGGCGGCGCGTGGGCCCGTCGTGCTGGCCGCCTTCGAAGGCAAGGACGCGGCCCTGTACCGCTTGCAACTGACGGCCATCCACGACAGCTACCGCGAAGGCGAACTGTGTCTGCGCCTGACGCGCGACGGCCAGCCCTTGTACCTGGCCAGTTTTTTGTTCGTGCCGCGCGCCGATGGCGTCTCGCTGCAGCTGGGCGCGCTGCAAGGCTTGCGCTCGGAAGCGGGCAAGCTGGCCGTCAAGGAAGCCACGCGGGCGCTGCACGGTTGCCGCCCGAAGAACCTGATGGTGACGGCCTTGCGCGATTTCGGCGATTTTTTTGCCTGTAATAACCTGTTCTTGATCAGCAATGACAACCGCATCGCCCTGAATGCGCGGCGCCGCCGCCATATCGCCGCCGATTACGACCAGGCGTGGCAGGAATTGCACGCCCTGCGCATGCGCGATGGCAATTATCACTTGCCCTGCGCGCCCTATCGGCTACCGGACCTGGCCGACGTACCGTCCAAGAAACGCGCCGATGCGCGCCGGCGCGGCGAATTGCTGCAATGTATGAGCAACGGCATGCGCGCGCAACTGACGGCGTTGCTGGCGATGGCATCTTGCCAAAACAGCCATCTTTCCAGCGAAGATGTTATGCTGCATTCCCATCAATAACTGACGACGGAAACACGATGCCCCCACGCCTGCGTACCCTGCTGTTGCCCATCTTGTCGCTGTCCGGCGCCGCCGCGCTGGCCGCCCCCACGCTCGATGCCGCCATGCGGGAGCGCGCGGAAACATTGGTGCGTGACGGCAAGCATGCCAGCCTGGTCATCGCCGTGATCGATGGCAAGGACAGCGCCGTGTACGGCTTCGGCCGCGCGCGACCAGGCGATGCGGGCGTGCCCGATGCCGACACCGTATATGAAATCGGCTCCGTGACGAAAACCATGACGGGCCTGCTGCTGGCGGACGCCGTCGTGGCGGGCAAGGCCAGGCTGGAGCAGCCGGTGGCCGAGCTGCTGCCCGGCTACGCCATCCCCGCGCTCGCGGGCCAGCCAATCACCCTGGGCCAGCTTGCCACGCAATTTTCCGGCTTGCCCCGCCTGCCCGCCAACCTGGCGCCGGCGGACATGGCCAATCCCTACGCCGGCTTTGGCGAGGCGCAGCTGCGCAGCTTTTTGGCCGGCCATACCTTGACGCGCGCGCCCGGCGCCGCGTATGAATACTCGAACCTCGCGTATGGCTTGCTGGGCACCGCATTGGCCACGCAGGCAAACATGTCTTACGAGGAACTGCTGCAAGCCCGCATTTTCCGTCCGCTGGGCATGGTCTCGACTTTCACGGCAGGCACGCCCGCCCTGCGCGCGCGACTGGCGCCTGGCCACCTGGCCGATGGCAAGCCGGCCGCGAACTGGGATTTCCAGGCCATCGCGGGAGCCGGCGCCGTGCGTTCGAGCGCGCGCGACATGATTGCCTACATGCAGTCGTACATGCGGGCGACCAGTCCCGCGCACCAACTGGCCGTGCGGCCGCAGCGGGTGCTGGCCGGCGAAGGCGACGGCGATGGCGTGAAAAAGATCGGCCTGGCGTGGATGCTCGACCAGGTCAAGGGCCGGCCCTTCGCCTGGCATAACGGGCAGACGGGCGGCTATGCCAGCTTCGCCGGCTACACCCTGGACGGCAAGCGGGGCGTGGTGGTGCTGAGCAGCACGGCGCGCGACGTCGACGGCCTGGGCGTAGGCGTGCTGCTGCCCGGCAGCCTGTCGCCGCCGAACGCCCCGGCGCCCAAGGAAATAGCCATCGCGCCGGCCGAACTGGCGCAATATGCGGGCCAGTATGCGCTGGCGCCCACGTTTATCCTCAGCGTGCGCCAGGGTCCCGATGGCTTGCTGGTGGGCGCCACGGGCCAGCCCGAAGTACCCGTGTACGCCAGCGCGAAGGACAGCTTCTTTTACAAGGTGGTCGAGGCGCAGCTGGTATTCCAGCGCGATGCGCAAGGCGCCATCACGGGCCTCGTCCTGCACCAGAACGGCCAAGCCCTGCCGGGAAAACGCAAACCTTAGCATACTGGCAAAAGTGACATGAAATTCAGATGACCTTCATGTTGGCGCCGTATCCTTGACCAGGCATGCCAGACACCTCATCCAGGCGCTGGCACGCATACGGCCCACCCTGGACAAGGTTCCCATGACACCCACTTTTACCCTCCTCCCTCTTTGCCTCGTCGGCGGCGCAGCCCTGGCCGCACCCGTGCTGGACGACGCCGTGCGCCAGCGCGCCGAGGAACTCACGCGCACGGGCATGCACGCGAGCATCGTCATCGCCATCATCGACGGCAAGGACAGCGCCGTGTACGCCTTTGGCAGCATACACGCCGGCAAGAACATCAGGCCGGGCGCCGATACCGTCTACCAGATCGGTTCCGTCACCAAGACCATGACGGGCTTGCTGCTGGCCGACGCCGTCGCCGAAAACAAGGTCAAACTCGAGGAACCCGTGGCGGCATTATTGCCTGGCTATACGGTGCCTGCGTTCGAGGGCAAGACGATCAGCCTGCTCGACCTGGCTACGCACTACTCCTCGCTGCCGCGCCTGCCCGACAACTTCGCGCCCAAGGACCCGGCCAATCCGTATGCCGACTACACGGAAGCCAAACAACGGCAGTTTCTCGCCGCCTATCATCTGCCGTACGCGCCGGGCACGAAACTTGAATACTCCAATATCGGCTACGCCGTGCTGGGCACGGCCCTGGCGGCACAGGCCGGTACCAGCTTTGAGGCGCTGCTGCAAAAGCGCATCGCCGTGCCGCTGGGCATGCGTTCCACCTCGAACAAGCCCACGCACGGCATGCTGGCGCGCCTGGCGCCCGGCCATCAGCTGTCGGGCGAACCGGCGCCGGCATGGAATATGAACGTGGTGGCGCCGGCCGGCGGCGTGTATTCGAGCGCGCGCGACATGATCGCCTATCTGCAAGCCCACATGTATAAACCGCTGCGCCCGTATGCGCTGGCGATCGAGCCGCAACGTCCGCTGGCGCCCGACAGCGGCTCGAAAATCGGTCTGGCCTGGCTGCTGGAACAGCAACAGGGACACAGCTACGCCTGGCACAACGGCCAGACGGGCGGCTACGCCAGCTATGCGGCGTTCACGACGGACGGCAAGCGGGGCGTGATAGTGCTGACCAACACGGTGCGCGAGGTCGATGCGCTGGGTTTGTCCGCCTTGTTGCCCGGCACGCCCTTGCCTCCGCTGAAAAAGCCGCAGGCCGCCATCGCGCTGCCGCGCGTCGCGCTGGCCGAGTACGTGGGCGTGTATCCGCTGGGCGCGGAATTCGCGTTGACGGTGACCTTGGGCAAGCAGGGCCTGGAGGCGGCCGGCACGGGCGTCGGGTCCGCCCCCTTGTTTGCCAGCGCCAAGGACCAGTTTTTCTTCCGCGCCATCGAGGCGGAACTGGCGTTTACACGCGATGCGGCGGGCAAGATCGCCGGCGCCGTGCTCAAGCAAGGCGGACAGGACATCGTCTTGCCCCGCAAGCCGTAAAAATCAGGCTGCCGGGTCTTGCATGAATTGCTCGACCCGCGCGACAAACTCCGCCTTGCTGCGCGTGCGAAATTCACCGAGGAAAGCGTCGCTGCCCTGGACAATCTTGCCGTGGCGGTCATATTCCACTCGCCCCATTTCCAGCACGAATTCTCCCTGCGGATCGTCTTCCGGCTCGAAGTGCGAGTTGAAGCAGTAACCGTTGTCGCGGCAGCTGCCCCACAGCAGCAATGCGCTGCTGAACCACTCCATCGTATCGGGGCCCGGGTCGACTTCGAACAGGGTGTTGACGGTGATGTGCCAGCCGCCGGGAACGCGCAGCGGCTGCAAGGGATAGGGAAAGCGTGGCTGTTTCATGTGGACGACGGCGCGCGGCGCGCCCGGTAAAAGGTGAGGAATTCCGCGGCCGGCAGCGCTTTCGCAAACAGCCAGCCCTGGCCGAACTCCACCTTGCGTTCCAGCAGATAATCGGCTTGCTGCTGCGTTTCGATGCCTTCGGCGACGATCAGCATGTTCAAGGTGCGGGCCATGGCGATGATGTGCGGCGTGACGCTGCTGGTGGCCGCGTCCGTGCCGATGGTGTCGACGAAGGATTTGTCGATTTTCAAGGCGTCGAGCGGCAGGTTTTGCAGGCTGGACAGGCTGGAATAACCGGTGCCGAAGTCGTCGATGGCGACCGCGTGGCCCCGCGCCCTGGCCTTTTCAATGGTGGCGCGGGCCGCTTCCACGTTGATGAAGCCCCGCTCCGTCGCTTCCAGCCAGATCTGCTGCGCCTCGATGCCCGTGCCGGCCAGCGCGCGTTCCAGCACGTCGAGCACCCGGCCCGTTTCGATATCGCTGGCGCACAGGTTGATGGCGATGTGCAGATCGCGGTCGGCCAGCAGCGCGGCGCGCATGTCGGCGATCACGCAAGCGATCACCTGGTCCGTGATGGGCAGTATCAGTTCGGCCTCCTCGGCCACGGGGATGAACAGGTCGGGCCGTATCATGCTGCCGTCGGGGCGGCGCCAGCGTATCAGCGCTTCGGCGCCCACGCACACGCCCGTGTCGAGCGCGATGATGGGCTGATAGTGGACAAAGAATTCGCGCCGCTCGACCGCCGTTTCCAGTTCGCCGCGCAGCGACAGCCGGCGGCGCGACAGCCACACGACGATGCCGACGATGAAGGCGGCCATCAGCAGGCCCAGCGGCAAGAGCAGCAGCTGTTCGCGGCGCAGCCTCTCGCCGAGCTTGCTGCGCGGCTCGATCATGACGGCCGTCAAGCCATCGCGGTACAGGATCGCATGGATGCTGTCCTCGTGGGCAAAGTTACCCATCGCTCCTTTGCCAGCAAGCAGGGTCTTGACCAGGGCCGGGTCCGGATGATGCAAGGTGTCGAGCACGCCGCCCTTGCCGATGGCCACGGCCATCTGGATATCGTTGTCGACGATGACGTCGGAAAAGCGCACGGGATCGATCAGCACCTTATAGGCGCGGTAGGACAAGCCCACCATGCGCTTGCCGCCGCTGACGACGGGGCGCAGGTTGAAATCGAGGCCCATGCCATTGTCCAGCGTGAAGTCGGCGGGCGTGACGGCGATGCGTTCTTCCTCTAGTCCCGTGGACGTGCATTTGAGCAAGCCGTTTTCCACATAGCCGATATCGTCGATGCTGCGCGTGGTGATGGTGATGCGGCGCAGTTGCTGGACGTGCGCTTCCGAACACGGCGCCAGGTCCAACGCATCGGCGCTGCGCAAGGCCATGCTGGCCGAGGCGATGGAACGGTGGGCGCGCTCGAGCGCGTAGCCGGCCAGCAGGCGCAGGCGTTCCTGCTCGCCCTGCTCGGCGCGCACGGACGACAGATAGAAGGCCAGGCTCAGGGGGGCGGCCACGCCGATGACTGCCACCAGCACACTCGTGACGATAATGCGTTTTCTGCGCATAGGATTACCTGCGGTAGTTATATGATTGCTATGTATTGCTCGATGGCATCATATTACAAGTGCAGGCCGCGCACGCGGATATTGCTGAACAGTTACATCTTTTCCAGCGGCCGCGCCAGCACGAACACGAGCGCCGCCACGACGGCCGCCAGTGCGCCAGCCAGGTAGAGCACGCTGGCAAAACCGTCGATGAAGGCGTGGCGCGCCGCTTCCTGCGCCACGGCCTGCATCGCGGGCGGCAGCTGGCCGAAGGCCTCGGCCGCGTTGCCGGCGACGATGCGCCCTATCATTTCAGGTGAGGCCTTCAAGCCGTGCAGCCACGCCAGCTTGTCGAACGAGGCGGCCGTGCGCATGGCCAGCACGGCGCCCAGTGCGCCCACGGCCAGCACGATGCCGACAAAGCGCGTCGTCGTGCTGATGCCCGAGCCCATGCCCGTGCGCTCGCGCGGGATGCAGGCAAGGATGGCTTTTTGCGTCGTGCCGTTAAGCAATCCGGCGCCCGCGCCCGTGACGACCATGCCCGCCGCCACCCAGCCATACTGCAGGCTGGCGGCGGCCAGTGCCGTGGCAACGTTGCCGACGGCAACGATCAGCAAACCCGTGACTAACATGCCGCGGTCATCCAGATGGCGCATGGCGCGCGGCGCCAGTCGCGACAGCACGACCATGGCGACGGCAAACGGCAGCATGGCGCAGCCGGCCAGCACGGCGGAAAAACCGAAGCCGTTCTGCAGATACAGCGGTAAAAAGGTCATCATCACTTGCGCGGCGATGGCGTAGCCGAACATGCCCAGCACGGCGCCGACGAACACGCGCCGGCCAAACAGGGACAAATCGACCATCGGTGCGCGCTGGCGCCGTTCCACCAGCACGAACACGGCCAGCAGCGCCGCGCCCGCGACAAAGCGCAGCACGGTGGCACGGCTGGACCAGCCCGCCACGCTGGCGTCGATCAAGCCCCAGATGATGGCGAACAGGCCGGCGGAAAATAATGCCGCACCGAGCGGGTCGAAGCTGGCGTTGGACGCGTCCTTCGATTCATCCACGTGCTTGCCTACCAGCCACATCAGGATGGCGACGACGGGCAGGTTCAGGTAGAAAATCCAGCGCCAGTTGATGGTGCTCGTGACGAGGCCGCCCAAGAGGGGCGCCACCGTCATGGCCACGCCCATGGCCGCGCCCCACACGGACCAGGCGCGCGCCCTCTCTTTTTCCGCATGGAAGGTGTGGCCGATGACGGCCAGGGCGGAGGTCAGCAGCAGCGCCGCACCGAGTCCCTTGATGGCGCGCGCCACGTTGAGCACGAACGGCGTCCACGCCAGGCCGCACAGCAGGGACGCCAGCGCGAACACGGCCAGGCCGAACAGCATGACCCTGCGCCGTCCCAGGCGGTCGGCGATGCTGCCGGCGGGCAGCAAAAACGAGGCGAACGCCAGCATGTAGGCGCTGACCACCCATTCCACGTCGACGAAGCTGGCGTTGAGCGAGCGGGCGATCGAGGGCAAGGAAACGGCCACGACGTTGGTGTCGAGCATGATCAGCGCGCACACGCCCGAGCACGTATATAAAGTCCAGTTGGTATTTTTCATGCCCCGATTGTAAGCAGCTTAGTATTATTTCCTGTTATAAGACAGCCGCCTTATAATTTACTCATGGTGAATACAGATAAAGAGATGGAACTGCGGCATTTCCGCTGCGTGCTGGCCGTCGCGCACAGCCTGCACTTCGCGCGGGCGGCCGCGGAACTGGGCATTTCGCCGCCCGCGCTGACCAAGCAGGTGCAGGAAACGGAGCTGCTGCTGGGTACGCGCTTGTTCCAGCGCAGCAAGCGCGCCGTATCCCTGACGGCCGCCGGCGAACTGTTCGTGCTGGAAGCGGCGCGGGCGCTGGGGCAGCTGGCGCAGGCGCAGGAAGTGGCGCGCCGCGCCGGACGGGGCGAACTGGGGCGGCTGGAAATCGGCTATGTGGCGTCGGCCGCGTATTCCGGCGTGCTGCAGGGCCAGTTTGCCCGCTTTCGCGCCAGCCATCCCGGCATCCACATCGGCGCGCGCGAGTATGCAATGGATACCCTGCCCGGCTTGCTGGACCAGGGCCGGGTCGACCTGGCGTTCGTGCGCCCGCCCCTGCGCTTGCCGGACGGACTGGACAGCGTGGTCTTGCTGCGCGACCGCTTCGTGCTGGCCGTGCAGGCCGACAGCTCGCTGGCCTTGTCTGACGTGGCGGCGCCGGCCGCGCTGGCGCAGCAGGCGTTCATCGTGCCGGAACAGGAATTGGGAACGTTGGAAGTGAGCCGGCGCGGCGGTTTTGCTGCCCAGGTGGTGTCGCGCCCGGGCAGCCTGGTGGCCGTGCTGACGGAAGTGTCGCTGGGCGTCGGCTGCGCCATCGTCCCCCATTCCGTGATGGCCAGCGTGCAATTGCCGGGCGTGGTGTTCCGCGAGCTGGCAGGGCCGCAGATCAGCTCGGAAATCGCCGTGGCCTTCCGCCGCCACGAACAGGCGCCCGCCGCGCGCGCCTTCATTGCCCAGCTGCGCGCAGTCGCGCTGTAACGCTGGTTTAAGCTCAACTATTCTTCAATACGGCCACGGCGTAGGTGCAGGCGGTGGCCGTTTCATTGCGGAACACGCAGTCGGCCGGCGGCCCCAGCTCCAGGCAGTCGCCCTCGTCCAGCACGTGGCGGGTCTCCCCTTCGATGAACACGAGGCTGCCGCTGAGCGACCAGATGAGTTGTCTCCGCGACACATAGGCGGCGGCCGGCATGGCCACCACGGCGCCCGGCGGCAAGGTAATATGCACGAGGTCGAGCGGCATGTCGGACGCGGGCGACACGTGCCGCCGCAGATAGCCGCTCTGCGGGTCGGTCCACACCGGTTGTTCCGCCTTGCGCAGCAAACGCCCCGCGCGCATCTCGGCGCGGGCGATCAGCTCGGACATGCTCAGCTCGAAGGCGCCCGACAGCCGCGCCAGCAAGGTGGCCGTGGGGCTGCAGTCGCCCCGCTCCACCTTGTGCACCATCGCGCGCGACACGCCCGAGCGGGCCGCCAGCTCCGTCAGCGACCAGCCCAGGTTTTCCCGCTCGAGGCGCACCCTGGCGCCGATGCGCTGGTTCAATTCGTCTGGTTTAGTGGACATTTATGTTATTTTATTGGACAAGCGGTGGACGGCAATCTATGATTTGTCCATTATAGTAGACGCTTGACGAGGAGAGCAACATGCAGATACGCGATGCCCATGCGGGCGACATCGAGGCCATCACGGCCATCTACAACGATGCCGTCAGCAATACCCTGGCCATCTGGAATGAACGGACGGTCGATGCGGCCAACCGCGCCGCCTGGCTGGCCGACCGCCAGCGGGCCGGCTATCCGGTGCTCGTCGCCATCGATGCGGAAGGAAATGTCGCTGGCTACGCCTCGTTCGGCGACTGGCGCCCGTTCGAGGGTTTTCGCCACACGGTCGAGCATTCCGTGTACGTGCGCGCCGATCGCCGGGGCGCCGGCGTCGGCAAGGCCTTGATGGTGGAACTGATAGCGCGGGCGCGCGGCCTGGGCAAGCACGTGATGGTGGCGGGTATCGAAGCGGGCAATGCCGGCTCGATCGCCCTGCACAAGCAGCTGGGCTTCGAGGAAGTGGGATTGATGCGCCAGGTGGGCACCAAGTTCGGCGCCTGGCTGGACCTGGCTTTCCTGCAACTGCAGCTTGATGCGCGCAGCGATCCGGACGGCATCGCGCCGCCCGGCTAAGCAAGCATCAGGGATCGATCTCGGGCGGCGGACGGCGCAGCGCCATATGTTCCCACACGGCCACCAGTACCAGCACGCAGCTGGTGATGCAGGCCAGGGTCAAGGGCGAATACAGGCGGCCATACGCCATCGGGATCAGGGCCAGGATAATCAGAATGCCCAGCAGATGCGACAGCGGCGGCGCGGCGCGCTCGCTGCTGACCCATTTGAATAGCGCATTGCCCAGCAGATACAGGATCGGGCCGCCCAGCAAGGCGCTGATGCCGGCGAAGCTCGCTTCGTCCGGATGCACGAGGGCCAGTTCATCGGCCACGGCGGAAACGATCACGCCGCCCACGATCAGCACGTGGATATACGTGTAGGCCTTGCGGGCGATGCGGCCCGGGTCTTTCGAGTGGGCGATGCGGTGGTGGCCCGCCTCGGCGCCCGTGTCGAAATAAATCCACCACATGGCGATGCTGCCGACCAGGGCCGACAGGAAGCCCAGCCAGTTGCCGGCCGTCCATTCCAGGCCCGCGAACGTGGCGCCCGTCACCAGCAGGGATTCACCGAGGGCGATGATGACGAACAGGCCGCAGCGCTCGGCCATGTGGCTGCCGTCGACGTCCCAGTCGGCCGTCGTCGAGCGGCCCAGGCCAGGCAGGCCGAACTGCATCCAGGGACCGGCCAGGTCGATCGCCAGTGCCAGCACCCACCAGAAGATGCGCTGCTCGGGCGACGCGATGCCGCCGGCGATCCAGAAGATGCCGGACAACACGGCCCACAGGGCGATGCGCTGGAAATTGCGGCGGCGCGACAGCGCTTCATGGCGCACGGCCCACCAGGCGAACAGGGGCCGCCCCACCTGCATGGCGACGTAGGCGCCGGCAAAGGCCAGGCCACGCGTGCCGAACGCTTCGGGAATCGAGGCCGACATGATCAGGCCGCCCAGCATCAGCGCGAACAGGCTGATGCGCACGGGAATGCGTTCGGGGTCGAGCCAGTTGGTGATCCATGAGGTAAAAATCCACACCCACCAGACGGCCATCAGCAGCAGGCCCGTCTGCAGCCAGCCCATGGCGCTCAGGTGGGCCAGCAAGCCGTGCGACAGCTGCGTGACGGCAAACACGAACACGAGATCGAAGAACAGCTCGATCATGCCCACCTTGCCGCTGTCCAGCCCGCCGCGCGTGCGCAACAGCGATTTTCTTGATTCCATAGCTACTCTTTCATTCATGCTTGATTAAAACGGTGGATCGTGGACGTTATAGCGTTACTTGTGTCAGCAAGGGCAAGCCGGCGAAGTGCGCGGCCAGGTTATCGACGACCAGTTGCCCCATCGCATGGCGCGTTTCCACGGTCAGGCTGCCCACGTGCGGTGTCAGCACCACGTTCGGCAAGGCGCGCAAGGCGTTTGGTACGCGCGGTTCGTCGGCAAACACGTCGAGGCCGGCAGCGCCCAGGTGGCCATCCTGCAAGGCGGCGATCAGCGCGTCTTCGTCGATCAGTGCGCCACGGGCGATATTGATCAGGGTGCCTTGCGGACCGAGCGCATCCAGAACGGTGCGGTCGACGATCTTGCGCGTGGCCGGCGTGCCGGGCGCGCAGATGATCAGGTAATCGCTTTCCTGCGCCAGGGCCAGCAGCGATTCCGCGCGCGGCACGTCGGTGCCGGCAATGGCGCGCGGCTGGAAGTAGCGGACGTGGATGCCGAAAGCGGCCAGGCGCAGCGCGATGGCCTGGCCGATCTGGCCGAAACCGAAGATGCCGGCCGTCTTGCCGCGCAGGCTAGATGCGGGGGCGATGGCTTCGCGGCGCTCCCAGCCGCCGTCGCGCACGAAACGGTCGAGCGACACGATGTGCCGCGCGCTGGCCAGCAGCAAGGCCAGCGCCACGTCGGCCACGTCGTCGGTCAGCACGTTCGGCGTGGTGGTGACGGCGATGCCCCGCTCGCACGCCACGTCAAGCGCCACGCCATCGAGACCCACGCCATTGACGGCGATGATTTCCAGATTCGGCAGCAAGCCCATGTCGGCGGCGTTCAAGCCCAGCGCACCCGTCGTGACGACGGCGCGGATGGCCGGCGCACGCTCGGCCAGCCAGGCGTGGCGTTCGTCCGCCGGCACTTGCCAGGCGTGATGACAGGTGTAGTGCTGTTCCAGCTGGGCGTTGACGGCGGCCGAAGGGCTGCGGGCGAGGATAAGGAGGTCGGGTGGCATGGGCGTCTGTTGGTGTCGGCAAGATTTGCAGACGCAACTTAGCATATTTGATGCCACGTCGGGGGTGACTGCCCTATTACCGCCCCTAAAACCCTGCCCACCGCGCGGTCTTTGCCTGGCATGGATCACGCTTGCATCATGCGTAGGTCGGCTTAGCCCGCAGGGCGTAAGCCGACAAGCGCCGCCACGCAGCCTGTCAGATTACGCTGCGCTAATCTGACCTACACATCTGAAACGTAGGTCGGCTTGGCCCAACGGGCGTAAGCCGACAGGCGACGCCAAGAAGATTGTCAGATCGCCTCAACCAGGGCAAGGCACTCTTTTGACCTTGCCGCCCGTCTTGAACGGGTCGGCGCCCGCGCCCGGGTTGGCGTCGAGGCCAAAGCACGTGGCGCCGCCGGCGCTGACGATGCGCGTGACGGGACGGCCATCGGCCGTCAGGTATTCCTCCGCGCGGATGACGGGGCCACCGCGCCAGGCGGAGGCGACCAGCTTCTGGAAGGTGCTGTCACTCTTGAGTTCGGCCGTGGCCAGCCACGGCTTGTCTTGTTTGAGCTCGCCGCGCAGGGCCTTGTCGGCGGCGCCCGCGGCCAGCCGGGCCCGCATGCGCAAGTCGTCCGCAGGTGGCGTCGTGGCGGATGAGGCAGGGGAATCCTCGGCGGGAGCCGTGATGGCTTCCGCCGCCACGGCCGGAGGCGCAAGGATGACGGGCGGCAAGGTAGCCCGCGCGCGCGGCACGGGAACCTGCATGGGCACGGGCAAGGCCACCGGTGGCGCCTGCGGCGCTGGCCGGGGCGGCAACAAGGTCATGAAGGCCACTTCCGTGTATTGCTTGAGCTGCCGCGCCGGCAGCAGCAGGAAATACAGGCCCAGCGCGTGCATGGACAATATCAGCGCGACGGCCGCGCCTTTCAGGCTCAGGCAGCGCCGCATGCGCGTGGAAGCGGACTGTAAATGGCGGAACAATGGCATGCGGTTTCCTGTGGGCGCCGGGCGCGGTGGTTTATTTTAGCGAAACTTGACCGTAGGCATTAATAAATCCACAAGGTACCGTCTGGCGCGCCTTTTTGCGCCAGATTCCGCCACCCTCACTTGCGCCGTGTTGTACAAATGACGACTTTTGGACCGCTTTCTCACACTTTCCCACGCATGGCGCCACGCTGGAATATAATGATAATCATTCTCATTAATATCCAGATAACACCATGCGCTCCTTCCACCTCGTCCCTACCCCGTTCGCCCTGGCCGCCTTCCTGCTGGCCAGCGCCGCCGCCCATGCCCAGAACTCACCCACGGACAGCGGCGCGCAAACCATGCCGACCGTCGTCGTCAATGCCTCGGCCGATGCGTCGGCGGGAGGCTTGTCGAGGGCGTATGCGGGCGGACAGGTGGCGCGAGGCGGGCGCATGGGTATCCTCGGGTCCGTGGACATGATGGATTCGCCATTCGGCAGCACCAGTTATACGCAGCAATTCATTGCCGACCAGCAGGCACGCAGCGTGGGCGACTTGCTGCAAAGCGATGCGGCCGTGCGCATGTCGCGCGGCTATGGCAATTTCCAGGAAGTGTATGTAATCCGCGGCTTCGCCCTCGATTCGGATGACGTGGCGTATAACGGCCTGTATGGCGTGCTGCCGCGTCAATATGTGTCGCCGGAATTGCTCGAGCGCGTGGAAGTATTCCGTGGCGCCAGCGCCTTCCTGAACGGCGCGGCGCCGGGCGGCAGCGGCATCGGCGGCGCCATCAACTTGATGCCCAAGCGCGCCGGCAACACGCCGTTGACGGAATTGACGGTGGGCGTGGAATCGGGTGGCCACGCCTACGCGGCCATCGACGTGGCGCGCCGCTTTGGCGAACACCAGGAATTCGGCGTGCGCGTCAACGCCGCCAAGCGCCAGGGCGAGACCGGCATCCAGCGCGAAGACCACGACGTGGGCATGTTTTCCGTCGGCCTCGATTATCGCGGCCGCGGCTACCGCCTGTCGGCCGATGCCGGCTATCAGAACTTCGACCTGGCGGCGCCGCGCCCTTCCGTCAACACGGGCAGCCTGACGGCCTTGCCGGGCGCGCCCGATGCCTCGAAAAACTTTGCCCAGCCGTGGAGCTATTCGAAGGAGCACGACGTGTTCGGTACGGCGCGCGCCGAAGTGGACCTGGCCAAGGATGTGGTGGCCTGGGCCGCCTTCGGCAGCCGCTCGACGAAGGAATCGAACAGCCTGGCGCAACCGACGTTGACCTCGCTTAATGGCGATGCGCGCGTGTACCGCTTCGACAATGCGCGCAAGCAGGAAATCCGCACGGGCGAACTGGGTATACGCGGCAAGCTGACGACGGGCGCCGTCCGGCACACGCTGGTGGCCAGCTGGTCCGGCCACTGGAACGAGGCGAAGAATGCGTATGCGATCAGCGACTATGCGGGCTTGCCGACGAATATCTACCGTCCGCTGGACGTGGCCATGCCGTCCACCCTGGCGGCGAACTCGGGTGGCGTGATGAGCGACCCGCGCCTGACGCAAAAAACCATCCTCAGCAGCTACGCCGTGGCCGATACCATGGCCTTCCTCGACGACCGGCTGCTGCTGACCGTGGGCCTGCGGCGCCAGCAGATCCGCGACGCCGCGTATGCCTACGGCACGGCCGTCCAGTATTCCAGCTACGACAAGAGCGCCACGACGCCCGTGGCCGGCATCGTCTACAAGGCCGGCAAGAGCGTGTCGCTTTACGCCAACTACATCGAGGCGCTGGTCAAGGGTCCCGTTGCCAGCGGCACCTATTTTGATGGCCAGAACGACGTGCCACTGAGCAACAAAGGCGAAGTCTTCTCGCCCTACAAGTCGAAGCAGAAGGAAATCGGAGTCAAGTATGACGGCGGCAGGCTGGGCATGAGCGCCGCCCTGTTTTTCACGGCCAAGCCTTTGCCTGCCGTGGTCGGTTCACGCGCCACCCTGTCGGGCGAACAGCGCAACCAAGGCCTGGAACTGTCCATCTTCGGCACGCCCATGGCGGGCGTGCGCCTGCTGGGCGGCCTGACCTGGCTCGATACGGAGCAGCGCAAGACGGACAAGCCGGCCAACAATGGCAACAATGCCATCGGCGCGCCAAAGACACAGCTCAGCGTGGGCGGCGAATGGGACGTGCCCGGCGCGCCCGGCTTGAGCCTGAACGCCCGTACCGTCTACACGTCGACGCAATATGCGGACCTGGCCAACCGCAAGCAACTGCCATCGTGGACCCGCGTCGACATCGGCGCGCGCTACCTGACGCAGGTAGCCGGTCATGACGTGACCTTGCGCGCGCGCATCGACAACCTGGCCGACCGCAGCTACTGGGCCTCGGCCGTCTCCTCGTTCGACGCCGGCAGCCTGGTGCTGGCCGCGCCGCGCACCTTCGTCGTGTCGGGCAGCGTGGCGTTTTAAAGAGCCGGCAGCCCCTGCCTTCATGAAAGCTGCCTTCTGGCAGCTTTTTTTTCGCGTGCGCGCCTGTGCCGCAAGCGGCGCTTCGGCGACAATGCGGCATGAAACGATACCCTGCCCTGCTGCTGTTACTCTGCCTGTCCCTGCCGGCCGCCGCCCAAAAGCAAACGGCCTGCCCGTATGCCGCCTGGAAAAGCGGCTTCAAGGGCGATGCGCGGGCGCAAGCCACCTGTTTGCTGCGTCCAGTGAAACTGTATGCGCGCCTGGGCGACAGCGCGCCGCTGCCGGACTTTCTTGCCGCCCACGTCGGCCAGCGCACGGGCATCGCGCCGGCCAAGCTGCGCGCGTGGCTGGCGCAGCAATCGATCAGCGAGGCGGACGTGGGCGGCGCCGTCGATGCGCCATTGTCGCGCGCCGTGGGCCGGCTGGCCGCGCCCATGGCCCGCTATTTCGTCATCCACGACACCAGCTACCCGAATTTCCTGCTGGAGCCCATTCCCGGCCACATCAACGACGCCAGCTGGGATTTCAACGATTTCAATCTACGCAACCCCGCGCTGGGCGGCGGCCCGAAAGGCCATGTCTACGTCAACCGCCAGGGAAACTCCTTGCAGGTGCGTGACTTCGGCACGGCCGGCTACGCCAGCAAGCTGGAAAAAGACAAGCCCTCGCTGACGGGCCTGTTCCTGCACGTGGAACTGGTGCAGCCGCGCAACTCCGTACCCGGCGGCGGCAAGGGCAACGACGGGCTGGCGCCCGATCCCGGCTTCACCTCGGCCCAATATGCGCGCCTGGCCCTGCTGTACATCGCCGCCAGCGTGCGCAAGGGCACGTGGCTGATCCCCGCCTTCCACGCCGTGCTCGATACGGGCTTTGCGAATGGCCATGACGATCCGCAGAACTTTTCGCTGGAGCAATGGGATACGGCCCTCGGTCATTTGAGCGCCGTCATGACCGGCGCCGACGCGCCAAATTGAACACCACCCGCACGCCGATTTGGAGGATACTTTAGCTCCCGCCGTTGCACGGCGCGGATGCCGAGCTGTCGATGGAGAGCTGCGATGACCTATGCCTCTGACCAGAAAATGCACGTGCTGGACATGCCCGCGCGCACGCGGCGCATCTTCAGCATGCGCGATGCCGTGCTGACGCAATGGGAACACGAGGTGCGCGCCAAGGTACGCGGCGCCGATGCCCTGCTGACACCGATATTGATCAATACCTTGCCCGCCTTCTTCGACAACCTGGCCGAAGCGCTGACGCCAGGCTATCCGCGCGACAATGCCACCAGCCATACCAATGCCCCTGCCGTGCACGGCAACGAACGGGCGCGCATGACCAGCTATGGCCCGGAACAGGTGATCCAGGAATACCAGATCTTCCGCGACTGTTTCGCCGATGCGGCCCTCGAAGCGGGCGTGCCGCTGCGGCGCCGCGACTGGCAGGTGATCAATGCCTCGATCGATACGGGCATACGCGAAGCCATCCTGGAATTTACCGCCATGCACGAAAGCTTCCAGCGGCGCATCGCCGCCGGCCTGTCGCACGACATGCGCAATCCCCTGTCCGTCATGCTCAACAGCGCCCAGTTGCTGCAGCGGCGCGCGCAGCAGCTCGACGTGCCGGCCCTGGCGTCGAAAATCATCGAACACGGCAAGCGTCTCGACGAGATGATCCAGGAATTGCTCGATACGCTCAGCTACCACCGCGGGCAAAAGCTGCCGCTGGTGCTGCAGCGCTTCGACATCCTGCCGCTGGCGCGCCAGGTGGGCGACAGCGTCAATACCGGCCATCCGGGCAAATGCCTGGTGACGGGCGCGTCCGTGACGGGCTGGTGGTGCGAGAATTCGCTGCGCCGCGCCCTGGAAAACCTGGTCGGCAACGCCCTCAAGTACGGCGACGACGGCCCCATCCATATCCACGTCAACACCTTGCGCGAACGTATGATACTCACCGTGCACAACACGGGCAGCACTATCGCCCCCGACCAGGCCGAGCGCATCTTCGAGTACCTGCGCCGCGAACACCAGGGCAGCGCGCCCGGCTGGGGCATCGGCCTGCCCTTCGTGCAAAACGTGGCGGAAAGCCATGGCGGCAGCGCGCTGGTCGACAGCGCGCCGGAAACGGGCACCACGTTTACCATCGACCTGCCCATCGATTGCCGGCCCTTCGTCACGCCGGACGCTTGAGCTCGCCGCTACCTGCCCCAACACCGGCACTTTCCGAGCAGTAACGCACCAAAGCGGTGCGGATGACGGATTTATGCCACAAAAATGGTCATTTTTTACACACTTTCAGGTGTGCGCCATTGGCACGCTTCCTGCTGAGCTATAGTCAGACACGGCTCAAGGGAAATCACAACATGGCAAATTTTTTCAATGAAATGACTGCAAATGAGGTGGGTACGGACAGCAAGGTACGTGAACACTATCGTGAATTCAGCAGCTGGCTGGCGCAGCAATCCCCCGAGACCATCGCCCGCAAGCGGGCCGAGGCCGACCTGACGTTCCGCCGGGTCGGCATCACGTTCGCCGTCTACGGCGACGATGCCGGCACGGAGCGCCTGATTCCGTTCGACACCATCCCGCGCATCATTCCCGCCGCCGAATGGGCGCAGATGCAGACGGGCCTGGTGCAGAGGGTGCAAGCCTTGAACATGTTCATCCATGATATTTATCATGAGCAAAACATCATCAAGGCGGGCATCATTCCTGCCGAGCAAATCTACAAGAATGCCCAGTACCGCCCGGAAATGCAGGGCATTTCCGTCGCCTCCGACATTTACGCCCACATCGCCGGCGTCGACATCGTGCGGGCGGGACAGGGCGAATTCTATGTACTGGAAGACAATCTGCGCGTGCCGTCCGGCGTGTCCTACATGCTGGAAGACCGCAAGATGATGATGCGGCTGTTCCCGGAACTGTTCGCGCGCAACCGCATCGCGCCCGTCGACCATTACCCGGACATGCTGCTCGACAACTTGCGCTCCGTCGCGCCCATGGGCGTCGATGACCCCACGGTCGTCGTCATGACGCCGGGCATGTACAACTCCGCCTACTTCGAACATGCGTTCCTGGCCCAGCAGATGGGCGTGGAACTGGTCGAAGGCAAGGATCTGTTTGTCAACGACAACTCTGTTTACATGCGCACGACGCGCGGCCCCAAGCGAGTCGACGTGATCTACCGCCGCGTGGACGACGATTTCCTCGACCCGCTGGCCTTCCGCTCGGACTCGTCCCTGGGCGTGCCGGGCCTGCTGTCCGTCTACCGCGCCGGCCGGGTGACCCTGGCGAACGCCATCGGCACGGGCGTGGCCGACGACAAGTCGATCTATCCTTTTGTTCCCGACATGATCAAGTTCTATCTGTCGCAAGAGCCGATACTCAACAACGTGCCGACCTACCAGTGCCGCAAGAGCGCCGACTTGTCCTACGTGCTGGCGAACCTGGCGCAGCTCGTCGTCAAGGAAGTGCATGGCGCGGGAGGCTACGGCATGCTGGTGGGTCCCGCGTCCAGCGCCGCGCAGATCGAGGACTTCCGCCAGCGCCTGCTGGCCAATCCGGGCGGCTACATCGCCCAGCCGACACTGGCCCTGTCCGCCTGTCCCACCTACGTGGAATCGGGCATCGCGCCGCGCCACATCGATTTGCGTCCGTTCGTGCTGTCGGGCAAGACGATTTCCATGGTGCCCGGCGGCCTGACCCGCGTGGCGCTGGGCGAAGGTTCGCTCGTGGTCAATTCCTCGCAAGGGGGCGGCACCAAGGATACCTGGGTACTGGAAGCCACATCCGCTTTTGCAGGAGAGAAAACATGCTGAGCCGCACCGCCGATCATTTGTTCTGGATGGCCCGCTACACGGAGCGGGCGGAAAACACGGCGCGCATGCTCGACGTCAATATGCAGACCTCGATGCTGCCCCAGTCCGAACAGGACGCGGAACAAGGCTGGCGCGCCACCCTGGGTATTTCCGAGCTGCAAAGCGCGTACGACCATAAATATGGCCGCTTCCATACACGCGACGTGCTCGACTTCATGGTGCGCGACCCGAACAACCCCTCGTCCATCCTCGCCTGCCTGACGGGCGCGCGCGAAAACGCCCGCGCCGTGCGCGGTACCCTGACGACGGAAGTGTGGGAAATCCAGAACGCCACCTGGCTCGACATGCAGAAACGCCTGAAAAGCAATCTGCTGGAAACGGACCCCAGCCAGTTCTTCGAATGGGTCAAGTACCGCTCGCACCTGTCGCGCGGCGTCACGCTGGGCACCATGCTCAAGGATGAGGCCATCCACTTCATTCGCCTCGGCACCTTCCTCGAGCGGGCCGACAACACGGCGCGCATCCTCGACGTGAAGTTCCACGGCGCGCGCGACACGTCGAAAGACATCACCCAGCGCGATTTTTACTACTGGGCGGCCCTGCTGCGCTCCGTTTCCGGCTTTGAAATCTACCGCAAGGTCTACCGCGACGTGATCACGCCGGCGCGGGTGGCGGAATTGCTGATGCTGCGCGGCGACATGCCCAGGTCGCTCCTGGCCTGCATGGATGACGTGGTGGAAAACCTCAAGCACATCCGCAACGATGTGTCGGCTGATACGGAACGCTTCGCGGGCAAGTTGCACGCGGAACTGAAATTCGGCCATATCGACGACATCATGAAGGCGGGCCTGCACCTGACCCTGACGGAGTTTCTGGAAAACATCTATGACCTGGGCAACCGGGTCAGCCGCGACTTCCTCGTTCCCCTGGCGGCCTGATGCAGCTCACCATCCGCCACGAAACCGCGTACGCCTACAGTGCGCCGCTGGCCTACACCATCCAGCAGCTGCACCTGACGCCGCGTATCGAACCGCAGCAGCGCGCCCTGTCCTGGCAAATCACGACGCCGGGCCGGTGCCACGCCTACACGGATGCCTACGGCAACCTGTCGCACATGCTGACGATCAGCGGCAGCCATCAATCGCTGAGCCTGGTGGCGCACGGCGTGGTGGAAACCATCTACCCGCACAAGGGACGGCTGAACCTGGTCGATACCCTGTCGCCGCTGTTGTTTACCATGCCGACACCGCTGACGCAGGCCGATTCCGCCATCCTCGACCTGGCGGCCGCCAGCTTGCCGGACCGCACAGTGACGACGGGCACCGGGCACTTGCTGCGCCTGGCGGAGCACATCGTCGGCAAGGTCGCCTATGAAAGCGGCGCCACTATGGTCACCACGACGGCCGGCGACGCCCTGGCCCTGGGGCGCGGCGTGTGCCAGGACCACGCCCACCTGTTCCTTGCCTGCTGCCACGCCTGGGGCATCCCGGCCCGTTATGTGTCCGGCTATATCGATCCGGGCACGACGGGCCATGCGGCCAGCCATGCCTGGGTCGACGCCTGGGCGGAAGACAGGGATTTCGCGGGCTGGGTCAGCATCGACGTCACGCATGCGCGCCTGATGACGGACGCGTATTGCCGCCTGGCCATCGGGCGCGACTACGATTCGGCTGCTCCCGTGCGCGGCGTGCGCCAGGGTGGCGGCACGGAAACGTTGAGCGTCGATGTGCAGATCGTGCCTGTATAAACAGGCCGGAATGAGGCTGGCCGGGCCTTGCCAGCGGTATGCGGGGCCCGGCTGGTGTAAAATGCTTCCCCTTTTGACTTGATTTACGACGATGACTTATTGCATAGGCATGCGCCTGAACGAAGGGCTGGTCTTCCTGTCCGACTCCCGCACCAACGCCGGCGTGGACCAGGTGGGCACCTTCCGCAAGATGAGCGTGTTTGAAAACCCGGGCGACCGCATGCTGGTCCTGATGACGGCCGGCAATTTGTCGATCTCGCAGGCGATCCGCCAGATCGTTTCCGAACACGTCGATGCGGATGGCCGCAGCATCTGGAACGTGGCCAGCATGTACGATGCGGCGCGCATCGTGGGCGAAGCCGTGCGCACCGTGCACCTGCGCGAAGCGAAGGCCCTGGCCGACTGCGGCATCGATTTCAATGTGAGCATCATCCTGGGCGGACAGATAGGCGCCGAGCGCTGCCGATTGTTCCAAGTGTATTCGGCCGGCAATTTCATCGAATCGCACGATGAAAACACGTATTTCCAGATCGGCGAAGCCAAATATGGCAAGCCCATCATCGACCGGGTCGTCAATCCGTTCACGCGCCTGGACGAGGCGGCCAAATGCGCACTCATTTCCATGGATTCCACCCTGCGCTCGAACATTTCCGTCGGCTTGCCGCTCGACCTGCTCGTCTACGAGACGGGCAGCCTGGCCGTCACGCGCTTCGTCACCATTGATGAAAAGAACCAGTATTTCCGCATGATCCGCGACACCTGGGGCGAACAATTGAAACAGGTGTTCGAAGGCATCGTCGATCCCGTGTGGAACGCGGCGCCGGAAACGACGACGAACGTGCTGTCGTCCGCCAACATGCACAGCAAGCCCGTGCGCGTGGCCATCCCCGAGCACGTGAGCCGCGGCGGCCTGACCGTGGCGCCGCTGCAATCGTTGGCGCAGCAGTTCAGCGACGACAAGCAGCATTGATCTGCCGCGCACCGGCTGCGCGCGGCGCTGGACAAGTCGCTTTTCGCGTGCTTTTATGGCAATATGGGTTGACATTTAATCCAGATTGACCTGAAAGGCAGGTAGCGCATGGACTTGATCACTTCCGCTGTCGTGGCGGCCATCGAACATGGCGCGCCCGGCCATGCGCCCGAAGCCGTCGCCAGCCACTATGAGCGGCTCAAGCAGGCCATCGCCAAGTTCGACAGCGCCGCAGTCATCCTGGCCGCCATCGCCGCGCTGGAAGCCGAGCCTGGCAATACCCAGCTGCAACTGGCCCTGTCGGCCGCCCTGTCCAGCGCGAAAGTGCCGGACGACATGGAAACCCTGTTTGCCGCGCAAGGCTTGCTCGATGCGCTGCAGCGTCCCTTTCCCCAGGTCCCCGACGTGGAAGCCGTGCCCGCCCCGGCCGATAAAAGCGCCGTCGTGTCGAATTATGCCGTCGTCAAGGTGTATTTCGCCACGGACCGCCAGCGCGACGTGGGCAAGCCGCCGGCCCAGCGCTTCAGCGGCGAACGCAACATCATGGGCGGCAATGGCCCGCTCAGCTATGGCAGCTGCGACATCAGCATCCCCCGCGACCACCGCATGGGCCAGCTGGAATCGCCGTCGCTGTGGCGCCTGGAATTTCGCGACGACCCGGCCAAGCACGTGGTGGTGCTGTCCGCCGAGGTGCAAGACCGCGACAATTTCTTTGCCGCACTCAAAACCCAGATCCGCGCCTCGGCCGGCAAGAGCGCCTTTATCTTCGTGCATGGCTATAACGTAAGTTTCGAGGATGCGGCGCGGCGCACGGGACAGATGGCCTACGACCTCGGTTTCGATGGCGCGCCCGTGTTCTACAGCTGGCCCTCGCGCGGCGAAGTGGCCGGCTACACCATCGATGAAAACAATATCGAATGGAGCACGCCCCACCTCATGGCCTTCCTGGCCGACTTTCTCGCCAGCACGGACGCGGCGCAGGTGTATCTGGTGGGCCACAGCATGGGCAGCCGGGGCCTGACACGGGCCGTGGCCGACTTGCTGGCCGCGCAGCCGCAGCTGGCGCAAAAAATCACGGAAATCATCCTGTCCGCACCCGATATCGATGCGGCCATCTTCAAGCACGATATCGCGCCGAAACTGGCCGGCGCGCGCAACCCCGTCACCTTGTATGCCTCCTCGCAAGACCTGGCCCTGGCCGCCTCGAAAGCCGTGCACGGCTACGCGCGCGCGGGCGACAGCGGCGCGGGCATGCTGATCGTGGCGGGCGTGGAAACCATCGACGCCACCGGGGTCGACACGAGTTTCATGAAGCACTCGTACTTTGCGGAAAAACGCTCGGCCCTGTCCGACATGTTTTATCTGATACGCAACAATGCCCGCGCCGACCAGCGCTTTCTCGACCCCGTCGATACGGCGGCCGGCCGCTATTGGACGTTCAAACCGTGACGCCGTTTCATCTGCGGCGGCACGCATGCTAAGATACGGCCCATAGGGAGGCAACGGGCACGGCGATGACGCCGCCAGCCGATCCCCCGCAAGCAGGCCTATCATGTTGACATCATCTTCTACACCGCACGCCGAATCGCTGATCCGCAACACCAACGCCCGCGTCACCAAGACGCGCGTGAAGGTGCTCGACTTTTTAATGGCGCAAAGCCGTTCGCTGACCCACCATGAAATCCAGCAAGCGCTGTCGCAGGACAGCGATATCGATTCCGTCACCCTGTACCGGGTGCTGGAATGGCTGACGGAAAATGAGCTCGTGCACCGCATCGCGGGCGCCGACCAGGTGTGGCGCTTCAGCGCGGGCGCCGGCCACCAGGCGCACGAGCACGCCCATTTCCAGTGCACCAAGTGCGCGAACGTCACCTGTTTCAATGAAGTCAAGCTGCCGCCGCCCGTGCTGTTGCCGGAAGGCTTCAGCGGCGACGAAGTCGATTACCTGATCAAGGGCCTGTGCCCGCGCTGCAAATAGCGGGCGTCACTTGAGCAGCAAGGCCAGGTGATGCTCGTCATGGAACAGCTCACCGACACGCATCGAGCGCGGCTCCGTGCCATAGGCGATAAATCCCAGCGATTCATACAGTCGGCGCGCCGCATTGTTTTCCGCATTCACGCTCAAGTGGACCTGCATGATGGCAGGATCCGTCTCGGCCTGTTCGATGCAGGCATTCACGAGGCGCCGCGCCACGCCCTTGCCCCGCTGGGGCACGTCGACGAACACACCCCATAGCAGGGCCTTGTGCGACAACTGGCGCATGGGTTCGCGCCGCAATCCGGCAAAACCGACGAGGCGTTCGCTATCGAAGGCGCCGAATGCCCGATGCTGCGGGCCGCCGGCAATGCGCTGCGCATGTTCTTCCGGCGTGCGGGCCAGCTCGTCCTCGCGTGACGAGGAGAACGAGCTGGGTGAATCGAGGATGGCGCGCAGGCGCAGCGCGCAAAAGGCGGGGGTGTCTGCTGGCGTCAGCAGGCGGATGACGATCTCGGGTGCGGGCATGGTGGAATCCGGCGGTTTTTTTCCATTATACCCACGCCCCCGCCTCATGCACGCACGCGGCGCAAGCTCAGCAAAGTCCAGCCGTACAGCACCGCCATCAGCAATACCATGGCCGCGCCCAGTGCCGCCGTCCAGCTTTCCGGCAACGACCACGCGGTATCAAACTTGCCGGCCGCCAGGGTGCCGGCCATCGCCACGCAGATGGCGACGATGGGCCAGCCCAGGCGGCGCCGGAAGGCGCGCACGATCTCTGCCTGGCCCGTGCGCATGACCTTTGCCGTGACCCAGCCGTCGAAGGTATCGGTCACGCCCATGCCCACTGCAAACACGAGGCCCGTGAGCAAGGCCGGCTGCATGCCGCCCAGCGCGACGGCCGCATAGCCCCAGGCGGCGGCCTGCAGGGCCGTGTCGAAGACGAGCGCGAACAGCATGCCGACGAGGATGGCGGCGAACGGCCCGGATGCGCGCCGCAGCCAGCGCGGCAGCAGCCGGCCGCGCACCTCGGCCAGCTGCGCCCCGGCCAGCAAGCTGCGCGCATTCATGGCGGCGATCAACAACAGCAAGGCGATGGGCAGCCATTCCAGCCAGCCGAACACGGCCTCCGACGGTGTAAATTGCTGCGACGCCACGGCGGCGATAGCGACGATGGCCAGCACGGTGAGGCCATGCCCCAGCGCAAACAGCGCACCCATCCATGGTGCCCAGCGCGGCGCGGCGGCCTGGCTGCGCAGGGTGAGGCCATCGACGGCGGCCAGGTGATCCGGTTCCAGCCCATGGCGCATGCCGAGCAGGAAAATCAGCGCCAGGGCGGGCAAGCCCGCTTCCACGCTCATGCCGCCACCTCGGTGGCACTGGCCGCCACGCAGCGGTCCAGGCCGCGTATCAACATATCCTGCGGCAAGTCGCGGCCGATAAAGATGATCTTGCTGGCGCGCGCTTCCTCATCGCGCCACGGCGCGCCCAGCTCCGAGCCCATCAGCATGTGCACGCCCTGGAACACGGCGCGGCAATCCAGGTCGGCCACGTGCAAAATGCCCTTGTAGCGCATCAACTGGGTGCCGAACAGCTGCACCACGGCGTCGAGAAAATTTTCCACCTGCAGCAGATCGAGGGGCTGGGACTGGTGGTAGACGAACGATTGCACGCCATCGCCATGGCGGTGGCCCAGTTCTCCCAAGAAATCCGGTTCCAGTTCGACGATGGCGTTCAGGTTGAAGCCGCGAATATTCAGGATGTCGCGCAGCGGCACATTGCCAAAGCGCACTTTCTGTATGCTGGCGCGGCCATTGATGGCGACCAGGCGCTGGCGCAGCGCGGCCAGCTCGTCCTTGCTGACCAGGTCCGTCTTTGACAGCAGGATGCGGTCGGCAAAGCCCACCTGCTCCTGCGCTTCCTGGTGCGCCGTCAATTGCTGCTGCGCGTGGCGCGCATCGACCACCGTCAAAATGGCGTCAAGCATGTAGTACTCGCTGACGGAGGGTTCCGCAAAGAAGGTTTGCGCCACGGGGCCAGGCGCGGCCAGGCCCGTCGTTTCGATGATCACGTGGTCGAATGCGATGGTTCCGGCTTGACGCTTGGCGTGCAGCTCACCCAGGATGCGGATCAAATCGCCACGCACGCTGCAGCAGATGCAGCCATTGTTCATTTCCACGATCTGCTCGTCGCTGTCTTGCACCAGCAAGCCATGGTCGATGCTTTCGGCGGCGAATTCGTTTTCGATCACGGCGATGCGCACGCCGTGATCGCCCTGCAATATGCGCTTGAGCAAGGTGGTTTTCCCGCTGCCGAGAAAACCCGTGATGATGGTAACGGGGATCAGTTCTGTCATATTGTGTTCCTGTTCAAGGTTAGTCGTCGAATTCTTCCATGCGCTGCCATTGCGGAAACGGGTCGGGCTGCTTGCGCCAGGCAGCCATGCCCAGGCGCGTTTCCGTGTAGTTAAGGTGACATTTCTTCAAGTCCGCCTCGATGGCGGCCTGGTCCATGTCCTGGCCGATGAAGACCAGTTCCTGGTAGCGGTCGCCATACGTTTCGCTCCAACCCGCCTTAACTTCCGCCAGCGAGGCCGCATCCGTTGGCCAGCGCTCCTTGGGCACGGACGCCCACCACAAGCCCACGGGTTCGATATTCATCAGCTTGCCCGCGCCGGACAGGCTGGCCACCCATTCGGGGCGGCTGGCCAGCCAGAAATATCCCTTGCTGCGCACTACGCCCTTGATCGGCTGGGCAAAGTAGTCGTGCAGGCGCTGCGCGTGGAACGGCGCCTTCGCCCGGTAGACGAAGCTGCTGATGCCATACGTGTCCGTCTCCGGCGTATGCACGCCGGCCAGCTCCTGCGCCCAGCCCGGCATGGCGGCCGCCTGCTCCAGGTCGAACAGATTCGTGCCCAGGATGGCGTCGAGCGGCACGACGGACTGGTTTGTTTCGATGATGCGCGCGCCTGGATTGAGGGCCTTGATAACGGCCAGCACGCGCAGGCGCTCGGCCGCATTGACCATGTCGACCTTGTTGAGGACGATGACATTGGCAAACTCGATCTGTTCCGTCAGCAAATTGGCCAGCTGGCGGTCGTCGCCCTCGCCCGCCGTCTCGCCCCGTTGCTCGAGGCTGTCTTCGCTATGGAAATCGTTGAGCAGGTTGGCGCAGTCGACGACGGTGACCATGCAGTCGATCTGCGCCACGTCGTTCAGGCTGTCGCCGTGCTCGTCTTCGAAGTCGAAGGTGGCGGCCACGGGCATCGGCTCGCCCACGCCCGTCGATTCGATCAGCAAATAATCGAAGCGGTCTTCCGCTGCCAGGCGCCGCACTTCCAGCAACAGATCGTCGCGCAGGGTGCAGCAGATGCAGCCGTTCGACATCTCGACCAGTTTTTCTTCCGTGCGCGACAGGGCCGCGCCGGCCGCTTCGGCGCTGTCTTTCACCAGTGAAGCGTCGATATTGACTTCGCTCATGTCGTTGACGATGACGGCCACGCGCTTGCCTTCGCGGTTGCGCAGTATGTGGTTGAGCAAGGTGGTCTTGCCGGCGCCGAGAAAGCCGGACAGGACGGTGACGGGGAGTTTGCGCTGGGTCATGGGTATCTTTCGGATCAACAATTAAGGGAGGCTATGGGTGCCGCATTTTAAATGCAAGTCTATTGCGTTTGAATTATAATGCAGCTCAGTTGCATTTGTGCGGCAATCTTTGCCAGCCTGACTTTCGAAAGAATTCCATGCTTCACCTCGCCTCTTTGACCTACGGCTATGATCCGGCCAGCCCCGTGCTCGATATCGCCGCTTTCCACTTGCCCGCCGGGCAGCATGCGCTGCTGCTGGGGCCGTCCGGCTCCGGCAAATCGACCTTGCTGCATTTACTGGCCGGCATCCTGGCGCCCCAGGCGGGCCGCCTCGACGTGGCGGGCACGTCCCTGCCCGGCCTCACGCCGCGCCAGCGCGACAGCTGGCGCGGCCGCGTCATCGGCTTGCTGCCCCAGCAACTGGCGCTCGTGCCCAGCTTGAACGTGCTCGATAATGTCTTGCTGCCCGCCTACGCCAGCGGCCAGCGCACCGATCCGGCCCGCGCGGCCAGCCTGCTGGGACAGCTGGGCCTGGCTGGCAAGCTCGATGCCTATCCGTATGCACTGAGCGGCGGCCAGCGGCAACGGGCCGCCATCGCGCGCGCCGTCTTCATGCGCCCGCAACTGATACTGGCTGACGAACCGACGGCCAACCTCGACGACGACGCCTGCGCCGCCGTCGTGCACCTGCTGGCCGGGCAAGCCGCGCAAGCCGGCGCCTCGCTGGTGATTGCCAGCCACGATGCGAGGGTGCTGGCCGCCTTGCCCGGTGCTGCCGTGCTGCGCCTGCCGCGCGCCAGGGAGGCGGCATGAATGCGGCCACCCTGGCCTGGCGCGCCCTGCGCCACAAGCCGCTGGCGTCCAGTTTGAATGTGCTGCTGGTGGCCATCGGCATCGCCATGATGACCTTCATACTCGGCATATCCAGCCAGCTGGAAGAGCGCGCCGAACGCGATGCGCAAGGCATCGACCTCGTGGTGGGCGCGAAAGGCTCGCCCTTGCAACTGATCCTGTCATCCGTGTATCACGCCGATATTCCGACCGGCAACATCCCGGAGAGCGCGCTGGCGGCACTGGCCACGCAGCCGCTGGTGCAATCGGCGATCCCGCTGGCGCTGGGCGACAATTTCCATGGTGTGCGCATCGTCGGCAGCACGACGGCGCTGCTCGACCATTACGGCGCGCGCCTGGCGCAAGGCAAGTTGTTCACGCAGCCGATGCAAGCCGTGTTTGGCGCCCAGGCGGCCCGCGAAACGGGCGTCACCGTGGGCGCCCGCTTTGCCGGCTCGCACGGGCTGGCGGCGGGTGGCGAACTGCACGAGCACGCCCCCTACACGGTGACGGGTATCCTGGCGCCCACGGGCACCGTGCTCGACCGATTGATCGTCACGCCCGTCGCTTCCGTGTGGCGAGTGCATGAAACGGACCCCGATGAACCGACGGCAACTGCGCCCCAGCGCGAATTGACGGCCGTGCTGGTGCGCTACGCGACGCCTTTGGCCGCCATCGGCCTGCCGCGCTGGGTGAATGGCCAGCCGCGCCTGCAGGCGGCCCAGCCCGCTTTCGAATCGGCACGGCTGTTCAATCTGCTGGGCGTCGGCATCGATGTGTTGCGGGCAATTGGCGCCGGCGTGCTGCTGGTGGCGGCCCTGTCGCTGTTCGTGGCGCTGTACGGCGCACTGGAAGAGCGCAAGACCGACCTGGCCATCCTGCGCACCCTGGGCGCCTCGCCCGCCAAACTGCTGCGTTTGCTGCTGGCGCAAGGCTTGCTGCTGTCATTGACGGGCGCGGCGCTGGGCTGGCTGCTGGGCCATGCCGGTATTGGCTTGCTGGAATCGATGCAGCAACTGAATCTGCAAGCGTGGCGCGTCGCGCCCGGCGAAGCGTGGCTGCCTTTCATCGCCGTGGCCGTCGGCTTGCTGGCCGCCGCCCTGCCCGCCGTGCGCGCCTACCGCACCGATATCGCCGCCACCCTGGCGCGCCCCTGAAAGGAAATACATGTTGAAAATCATGATCTTGAGCGCTGGACTGCTGCTGGCCGGCTGCGTCTGCGCCGCCCCCGCCGACGAGCCGCCCTCGTTCTTCGCTCCCTTGACGGACTTGCCCGGCGTCGTGTCGTGGAAACTGCTGGGCCAGGCCACCACGGTCAAGGCGAAAAAGGGCCGCATGGTGCCGAAATACACGCCGGAAATCAGTGCACTCGACAACACGGATGTGAAAGTGCAAGGCTTCATGATGCCCCTCGAACCAGGGCAAAAGCAGAAACACTTCCTGCTGACCGTCACCTCGGCCAGTTGCCCCTTTTGCCTGCCGGCCGGCCCGGAAGGCGTGGTGGAGATCAAAAGCCGCACAGCCGTGAAATTCAGCTATGCGCCGTTCATCGTGCAAGGCAAGCTGAAGGTGCTGGCCAGCGATCCCATGGGCTTGTACTACCGCATGACGGACGCGGCCGTGGTGCCACAATGACGCGCTGGCCGGCATTATTGCTGGTGCTCGCCTGCCAGGCGAACGCCGCGCCACTGTCCTTCGACCTGCCGCGCGTCGATGGCGAAGGCCGCATGAAGCTCGGCCAGTTCCAGGGCCAGCCGGTGGTGCTGAACTTCTGGGCCAGCGACTGCCTGCCGTGCATCCGGGAGCTGCCGATACTGAAGGCCCACGCCGCCCGCCAGCCGAAACAACCGTTCATCGGTATCGCCATCGACACGCGGGCGGCCGCGCTAGCGTTCCTGCGGCAGCATCGGGCCAGCTATCCCCAGGCCTTGGCCTGGCCCGCCTTGCTGCCCATCTTTGGCAATGAAATCAAGGGCTTGCCGTACACAGTGATTCTAACTTCTCAACATCGTATCTGCGCGCGGCGCCTGGGTCCCGTCGATGCGGCCTGGCTGGCCAAGGCCGTGGCCGCCTGCGCGTAAGCCTGTATCCATGCGCCTTGCACGGCTGTCATCGCCGCGTCACATGGCGGCGTTACAGTCGCGTCCTTTGAATCTTTCCGAGGGCGGTAATGAAAACAAATTGGGTCATGCTGGCGGCGCTGGCAAGTGCGGGTCTCGTCGGTTGTAACGGCAGTTCAAACACGGCGCCGGCCATTCCCGAGGGCACGACGGTCACTGTGGCATTGCTGGAAACCACAGACATCCACTCGAACGTCTTGAGCTATAACTACTATGCGCTGGCCGAAGACACGAGCCTGGGCCTGGAGCGCACGTCGACCCTGATCCAGGCGGCGCGCGCGGAAAACCCGAACAACGTCTTGCTCGACGATGGCGACGTCATCCAGGGCACCTTGCTGGCCGACCTGCAGGCCGTGGCCGCGCCCGTACCGTGCTCCGGCACCCTGGCCGTGCACAAGGCCATGAACGCGCTGAAATACGATGCGGGTGGCATGGGCAACCATGAATTCAACTACGGCTTGCCTTACCTGAGCCAGATCACCAACACGGATTTCGGCATACCCGGCGTGGCCAAGCCGACGGGTACGTGCGGCGCGCCCGCCTTCCCTTCCGTGCTGAGCAACGTCGTCGGCGTGTCCAGCGGCAAGCCGATTTTCCAGCCCTACACGCTGCTGCCCCGTGATTTCGCCGCCACGGCGCCCGATGGCAGCAAGCTGACCGTGAAAATCAATGTGGGCGTGCTGAGCTTTGTGCCGCCGCAAATCCTCGAATGGGATCAAAAAGTACTCGCTGGCAAGGTCAGCGTGACGGGCGTGCAGGAAGCGGCGAAACAGTACGTGCCGGAATTGCGCAACAAGGGCGCCGACCTCGTCGTGGCCCTGTCGCATGGCGGCCTGGACACGAGCGCCTACAGCCCGAAGATGGAAAACGGCAGCTATCACCTGACCAGCACGGGCATCGACGCCCTGATGATCGGCCATTCCCATTTGATCTTCCCGAAAGGCAAGGAAGTCGGCGCGGCCGCGCTCGATGCCTCGTTTGCCGCCTTCCCCGCCAGCGCCAAGATCGACGCCGTCAACGGCTTTGTGAACGACGTGCCGACCGTCATGGCGCAAAGCTGGGGTCGCCGCCTGGGCATCATCAAGCTGACGATGGTGTATCAGGGCGGCAAGTGGGTGGTGCAGCCGGCCAAGACGACGGTGGAATCGCGCGGCTTCAAGTACACGGATGGCACGACCCTCGTGAAAGCCGACCCGGCCATCGCGCCGCTCGTGGCTACCGAGCACGCGGCCACCATTGCCTACGCCAAGCAGCCGCTGGGCATCAGCACGGATTTCGAGATGTCGGCCTATTTTGCGCTCGTCGGCGACGTGAGCGCCATCCAGCTGGTGAACCAGGCGCAGCTCGACTACGTGAAGAACTTCATCACCACCAGCACGGACGCCACCTTGTCCAGCTACAAGAATATCCCTGTCATTTCCTGCAGCGCGCCATTCAAGGCGGGCCGCAACGGGCCATCGGACTTCACGGACGTGGCGGCTGGCGCAACGCCGGCCGCACCGGTCGGCTTGCAGGTGCGCAATCCGGGCGACTTGTATTTGTACAGCAATAACAACCTGCAAGCCGTGAAGATCAAGGGATCTGACTTGAAAGCATGGCTGGAAACGTCGGCCAAGCAATTCAATCAGATCGACCCGAGCGCCACGGCCGAGCAGGACCTGGTGCCGTCGTATGGCACGATCTATAACTATGACGTGTTCTACGCGGAAAACAATGCGCTGACGTACCAGATCGACGTGACGAAAAAGCCGGGCAGCCGCATCGTCAACCTCACCTACAAGGGCGCGCCCGTGGCCGACGGCGATGACTTCATCGTCGCCACCAACGATTACCGCGCCGGCGGCGGCGGCGCCGTGCCTGGCATCGATGGCAGCAAGACCATCATCAAGTCGCCCGATGCGAACCAGGCCGTGGTCAGCAACTACCTGGCGTCGCTGAGCACCAAGGGCGGCAAGGTGACGTTGGCGGCCAATGGCAGCGCGCGCAGCTGGAGCTTCGTCAAGACGGCCACGGCAGGCCCCGTGATCCTGCGCTCGGCGCCGGGCCATTTGGCGCTGGCGCAAGGCAGCGGCATCACCAACGTGGCGGCAGAAGGCGGCCTCGACGCCAGCGGTTTCGCCAAATACCGCATTGACCTGAGCAAATAAGGTCCATGGGCCGGGACTGCGGCAGTTCCGGCCCGTTTTGATGAAAGCTAGTCAAGATGAAACACGCACTTTCCCTCCCTGCCGTCGTGCTGGCCACGGTCCTGGCCGCCTGCCAGGCATCGCCACCGCCCACGCCGGCGGAAATCGAAGCCGTGGCCATGCATGCGCGCCAGGCGGGCGACCACCAGGCCGAACGCAAGGTGCGCGGCTGGGCCAGCAAGGACATGCCCGTCGCAGAGCGCGAACTGGCGCTGATTTACCAGCCCCGTCCCGAACGCCGCGCCGAGGCCCTGAGCCTGTTCGAACAGGCGGCCCGCGCCGGCGACACGGAAGCGGCCTTCGAGCTGGGCCAAATGCTGCGCGCGGCCACGCCCGGCCAAGCCTGGCTATGGTACCGGCAAGCGGCGCAGCAAGGCCATGCGAAGGCGGCCCTGATGCTGGGCCTGCTGGCGGCGAATGGCGAAGGCGTGCCGCAAGATCCCGTAAAAGCGGCGCACTGGCTGGCCAAGTCGAGCGAACTGGGCAATCCACACGCCATGTTTTTGCTCTACAACGCCTACCGCGAAGGCCGCGGCGTGCCGCGCGACCTGGCCAAGGGCCGTGAACTGCTGGAAGAATCGGCCCACCATGAATATCCGCCCGCCATCCAGGAACTGGCCATGACGGTGCAAGCCGACGACGCCTTGCGCGCCGGCCACCTGATGAAGGAAGCGACGGAGCACCGGCATAATAATTGGAACAAGTTTTAAAAACTGGGCAAAAGGCCAGTGGCGCGATCGAAGCCTGCCTTTATATACTTGCAACTTGCAAGCGTGCGGGAGCGGCGGCCTTTGAGCGCTTATGATGCAAGGACGACGCCTGAGCTTGCTCGGGCGGCGCGGCAAGCCATCCCGCACAAAAAAGTTTACACTGGTTTGCATTTTAGAAATTTTACTCTGGACCAGCCCCGGTGAGTGTTCATTCAACCCAGCCAGTGTTTGAGTAGCGCCGGTGCGTCCATTGCTCTGCCTAGCCATGAAAGAAAGAGTCCAATGAAAAAGCTGACCACCGCCTTTGGCGCGCCTGTTCCCGACAATCAGAATATCCAGACGGCCGGCCCGCGCGGCCCTGTCCTGCTGCAAGATGTGTGGTTCCTGGAAAAGCTGGCCCACTTCGACCGCGAAGTCATCCCCGAGCGCCGCATGCATGCCAAGGGTTCCGGCGCGCACGGCACGTTTACCGTCACGCACGACATCACGCGCTACACGCGGGCGAAAATCTTTGGCGAAGTGGGTAAGAAAACGCCGATGTTCGCGCGCTTTTCCACCGTGGCCGGCGAACGGGGCGCGGCCGATGCGGAACGCGACATCCGCGGCTTCGCCCTGAAGTTTTACACGGAAGAAGGCAACTGGGACCTGGTCGGCAACAATACGCCCGTCTTTTTCATGCGCGACCCCTTGAAGTTTCCCGACCTGAATCACGCCATCAAGCGCGACCCGCGCACGGGCTTGCGCAGCGCCAACAGCAACTGGGACTTCTGGACTTCGCTGCCCGAAGCCCTGCACCAGGTGACGGTGGTCATGAGCGACCGTGGCCTGCCGCGCAGCTTCCGCCACATGCATGGCTTCGGCAGCCACACCTTCAGCTTCCTGAATGCGCAAAACGAGCGTTTCTGGGTCAAGTTCACGTTTAAGACCCAGCAAGGCATCCAGAACCTGACGGATGCGGAAGCGGAAGAACTGGTTGGCAAGGACCGCGAAAGCTCGCACCGCGACCTGTACGAAAGCATCGAAAACAAGGATTTCCCCCGCTGGACCCTGTACGTGCAGATCATGCCGGAAAAAGAAGCGGGCACGTATCACCTCAACCCCTTCGACCTGTCGAAAGTATGGCCGCACGGCGACTATCCGCTGATCGAAGTGGGCGTGCTGGAACTGAACCGCAATGCGGACAACCACTTTGCCGAAGTGGAACAGGCGGCCTTCAACCCCGCCAACGTCGTGCCCGGCATCAGCTTTTCGCCGGACAAGATGTTGCAAGGCCGCCTGTTCTCGTATGGCGACGCGCAGCGCTACCGCCTCGGCGTCAATCACAGCCATATCCCCGTCAACGCGCCGAAATGCCCGTTCCACAGCTACCACCGCGATGGCCAGATGCGCGTCGACGGCAACATGGGCGGCACCCTGGGCTATGAACCGAACAGCGAGCAGGAATGGGCCGAGCAGCCTGACTTCCGCGAGCCGCCACTGAGCATCGAAGGCGCGGCCGACCACTGGAACCACCGGGTCGACGAGGACTACTATTCGCAGCCGCGCGCCCTGTTCCGTCTGATGACCGCGGCGCAGCAGCAAGCCTTGTTCGACAACACGGCGCGCGCCATCTCGGGCGCGTCGGAACAAGTCAAGCAACGCCACATCGGCAACTGCACCCTGTGCGATCCCGCCTATGGCGCGGGCGTGGCCGAAGCGATCAGCCGCCTGAGCAAATAAGGCCGGCTGAAAGACGGTATGGAAGGTCTGGCAACAGGCCTTCCGCCGCAGCGATCCACGGCACGAAGACCAAGCGGCCGGGCCGGCTTGCTACCAGCGCTGGATATCGATCTGGCCCGTGATGCTCGTTTCCACCGGATAGCCGTCGACCTGCGACGGCACGCGCCGCTTGACGGACGAGTCGCGCAGGTACACGACGAGCGCGTCCTTGCCCACGTCCGTCTGCCCCACGCCGACGCCTTCCACGCCGTCGATGGCCATCAGCGCCCGCTCGTTGCGACGCTTCGCCGCTTCCAGGCGGCCCGGTGGCGCGGCAGGGGCGTACTGTCCCATACCCTGTCCAGGGGTCTCATCCGGCAAATACGGCATGGCGGCGTCCTCGAAGACGGCAAATGGCGATTGTGCGAATTTACTGTTTGACATGACACACCCTCCTGATGCCTTCCATGATACACCCGGCCCTCCGGCGTTGCAGCACGCTTCGCCGGGCACGTCCATGCGTGGCTGCTCCCCCTGATTGACATCATTGTCGTGCAAGAAACAGCGCCAGGCAAGGCGGCGCAAGGCCGCCCTGTTTGCTCGTGGGAACGTACTCAGGTGTACAAATTGATGTCGAGCGCCACCACCACCCGCCGCATCTGGTTGGCAAACGTGATATTGCCGCCGCCGGCAAACAGCAGGCCGACGGGATTGCGCTGCTGGTTCCAGGTCCAGATGGAAGAGCCGGAATCGCCGCCCGCGCTGAACGCTCCGCCCACGCCCGTGATGGCGATCTGGTCCTGGAACAGCGCGATCCTGCCGCCGCCGTAATTGACGTTGATGGTGGCGCCCAGGCCCGTGATGCGGCCCTGCGTCAATTGCGTCGTGCGGCCGGACTTGCCGACCATCATGCCCAGCGCGGGCGCCACCAGCGCATTGCTGATGCGGAAGTACGCGGGCACGCCGCCGCTCAGGTACACCAGTTCAGGGCGCACCCGGTCTGGCCAGGCCCAGCCGGTGGCGCAATCGACAAAGTTGACGCCGCCACTGAAATTGATGGGCACGAAACGCTCGAGCACGGCCACCTGGTCTTGCGGGCAGCGGCCGCCGTCGATGGGGCCAGGCTGCACGATGCAATCGTTGAACACGCCGCCGTTGGAATTGGCCAGCACGTGATTGTTACTAAGAATCATCAAACGGCTGTTGCGCGGTGCGCTGCGGCCCACGGCCAGGCAGCCGATGGTGCCGGCCGTGATGCGGAAATGCCCGACCGACACGCCGCCCGGTGCCGGGCGCAAGCGGAAACGGTGCGGTTGCGCATCGATCACGCCCGTGACGACGATGTTGACGGGTACCCGGTCGCTGGCCACGGCGCGCACGCCCATGGCTCCCACGATGGCAGCCTTGGCCCGGTCGACGGAAGTGGGCTCGGCCACGTACAGGGTCAGGGCCGGCAAGCCAGGCTCGCCGGACGAGCTGTCGCTGGCGCCCTCGCCCAGGCCGATGGACACGCCCTGGATATTGCCGCCGTCGCTGAAGGCATCGGCCGCCCGCACGCCGCCCGCCTGCGAGATGGACTGGCGCATGCCGTTTTCGATGCTGCACTTGATTTCAAGCAATTCCATGCTGACGCCGCTCAAGGCGTCGGGCACGTCCGAGACGGACGCGCTCTCGATCATATTGTCGTCTTCGCCGGGTGCCGAGAATTGGCCGACGGCCTCTTCATCGTCCGCGCTTTGTCCCCTGCCGCTGCCGCCAGGTGGGGCGCTGAAACCATTCTCGTTGCCGATCATCATGCTCTCCTCGTGGGTCGTTCCGAAACACCAGTGTGGGCTGGGTGCACGGGCAGGTATTGATCTGGATTGAACCGCGCTGAGGCAGGGCGGCGTATCCCAACAGGCGCCAGCAAGGATAAAAATAGTTCCCCCGTCAACGTTGAGCGAGATCAGGCGTGCGGGCAGAGGCGGCGCCGTATACTGGCCCTGACAGGCTGGAACCGGGCCAGTTCCACGGCGGCAAGGCCAGCAACGGTATGGATGGGGAAACAATGACGAGCCCTGGTATGACAAGCCAAATGACACGCCAACCCGACGACGACGCGCCTGCGGGCCAGCACGCCGGTTTTGTCCATGGCATGGCGGCCTGGGCGGAAAAACACCGCATCAGTCCCTGGCGCGGCAGTTTTGGCGACTTCATCGAGCAGATCCTGCCCGGCCGCGCGGCCCTGCTCACGCGCAGCGCGCACCAGTATTTGTGGGACATGATGCGCTGGAACGGCCAGACGGACGATGCGGGACGCTTCCGCTGCCGCCTGTTCGACGATGAACTGTTCGGTATCGACGAGGCGATCGACCGGGTCGCCGCCTACTTCAAGGCGGCCGCCGCCGGCTCCGAAGTGGGCCGGCGCATGCTGCTGTTGCTGGGCCCGCCATCGGGCGGCAAGTCGACCATGGTGATCCTGCTCAAGCGGGGGCTGGAAGAATACAGCCACAGCAGCGAAGGCGCGCTGTACGGCATCGCCGGCTGTCCCGTGCACGAATCGCCGCTGCATCTGGTGCCGCACAGCATGCGCGCCGACTTTCGCGCCACTTACGACGCCGAGCTGCACGGCGAACTGTGTCCCCATTGCCGTGCCCGCCTGGAAGAACAGTACGCGGGCGACTTCCTGCGCATGCCCGTCGAACGCATCCACCTGTCCGAGGCGGGCCGCTGCGGCATCGGCACGTATGCGCCGCACGATCCCACCACGGCCGACCTGGCCGACCTCGTGGGTTCCGTCGACCTGTCGAAAGTGGCGCAGTACGGCGACGAAGGCGATCCGCGCGCCTGGTCGTGGTCCGGCGCCGTGTATGCGGCCAGCCGCGGCATGCTGGAAATGATCGAAATCCTCAAGGTCAAGCGGGAATTCCTCTACCTGCTGTTGACATTGACGCAGGAAAAGAACGTCAAGGTGTCGCGTTTCCCCCTGATTTACCTCGATGAAACCATCCTCGCCCACACGAATCTGGCCGAATTTCGCAAATTCCTGCAAGAAAGCGAAAACGAGGCCTTGCTCGACCGTATGGTTATCGTGCAAGTGCCATATACGCTCAACTACCGCGAGGAGGCGCGCATCTACCGCAAGCTGATCCAGTCGGCCGCGCCCGCTTTCCGCGACGTGCACCTCGATCCGCACGTGCTGCATGCGGCGGCCGTGTTCGCCATCCTGAGCCGCTTGTCCGAAGGCGAGGACAAGGAAGCCGAGCTGGTCAAGAAACTGCGCGTGTACGCGGACGAAGACGTCGACGACTTGCAGCATGCCGACATCCGCCGCCTGCGCGAGCGCGACAAGGCGCCCGACGAGGGCCTGTCGGGCGTGTCGCCCCGTTTCGTCATCAACGCCCTGTCTCACGCCATCATTTCCGCCCAGCGCAACAGCCTGTCCACCATGGACGTGCTGCTGGCCCTGAAGGACGGCATCGAGAACGATGCGCGCATCGAACCGCGGCGCAAGCGCCAGTGGGTCGATTACCTGGTGCTCACGCGCAAGGATTTCTATAACCGCTGGGTCAAGGCCGACGTACACAAGGCCTTGTTCGTGTCGTTCGAGCAGGAAGCGCAAGACTTGCTGAATAAATATCTCGATGAAGTCGAAGCCATGCTCGACAACCGCCAGATCCACGATCCCATCACCAGCGAAGAGCGCCGTCCCGACGAGCGCTTCCTGCGCGCCGTGGAAGAAAAAATCCACATCAGCGACTCGGGCAAGCAATCTTTCCGTCAAGAAGTGGTGCGCAAGGCCATGAGCGCCTTCAAACGGGGCGAAGCCTTTGGGCTTGGCAGCCATGCGCAATTGCACGACGCCATCCAGCAATACTTGTTCGAGCAGCGGCGCGACGTGCTGCGTCTGGTCGGCTCGGCCAAGCGCCCCGACGACGACGTGCGGGCCAGGATCTCCGCCGTCGAGCAGCGCCTGGTCGACGAATATGGCTATGACGCCCATAGCGCGCGTGAAGCGCTCAACTACGTGACCACCTTGCTGGCGCAGGAATAGCCATGTCCGCCACGATCTCGCCAGGCGGCGGCAAGCAGGATAACTCGGCGGGATCATCGGCGCCTGCCCTGGCCCAGCCCTGGTACGGGCTGTTCTCGCGCGGGGCGCGCGACTGGCTGCGCCACAACCAGAAAGTGCGCGACGCCGTGCAGGCGCACTTGCCCGAGCTGATCGCCACGCCCGATCTGATCGGCGGGCCGCAGCAGCGCACGGTGCAAGTACCCATGCGTCTGCTCGAACATGCGCGTTTCCGCCTGGCGCCAGCGCGCAACAGCATGGGCGCGGGCCAGGGGGAAGGCCAGCCCGGCGACATCCTGCGCGCATCACGCCCCGCCACCACGGGCGAAACGGGGGAGCAAGGCGAAGGCGGCGATGGCGAGGGGGCCGTGCGCCTGCTGCTGGAGTTTCCCATCGACGATATTCTCGACTGGCTGTGGGACGCCTTCGAGCTGCCGCACCTGAAACCGCGCCACCTGGGCGCCATCGACGACGTACGGTTCGTGCGTAGCGGCCTGGACCGGCACGGCGCCCGTTCGCGCCTGGACCGCCGGCGCACCGTCAAGGAAGCGATCAAGCGGCGCGCCCTGCAAGCGCAGCCCGTACCCTTCACCAACGAGGACTTGCGCTACCGCCAGGTGCTGCCACAGCCCCGGCCCAGCACGAATGCCGTCGTGTTTTTCGTACTGGACGTGTCGGCCAGCATGGCGCACGCCGAGCGCAAGCTGGCCAAATCCTTCTTTTTCTTTGCCTTGCAAGGCTTGCGCCGCAGGTATGCGCGCGTGGAAACACGCTTTATCGCCCATACGACGCGGGCCTGGGAATTTTCCGAAGCAGAATTTTTCCAGGTCAATGGCATGGGCGGCACCATGGCTTCCACCGCCTTTCGCCTGAGCCGTGAACTGCTGCAGGAACACTATCCGCCAGGCCGCTACAACGCCTATCTGTTTTATGCCTCCGATGGCGAGAATTTCAGCGAAGACCGGACCGCGGCCAGCCTGGCCTTGGGGGAACTGGCCGCCTTGCTCAACTATATGGGCTATGTGGAAACCTTGCCCGGCGTGCCGCGCAGCCTGGAAACGGAAATGCACAGCCTGTGCGCCGAGCAGGAACGGCGCGGCTTGCCCATGCATAGCAGCATCCTCAGCAGGAATGACGATATCTGGGCGGCCATCCGCACCTTTTTCCAGCACGAGGTGGCCGATACGGAGCAAGCGGCATGACGCCTGACACCGCCGACCTGGACGGCTACGCGGCGCGCATCGAGGCGCTGGCGCGGAAACTGGGGCTCGAATTTACCCCCGTCGAGTTCGAGTTGGTGCCCGACAGTTTCATGGCCGAGATCGCCATTTATGGCTTGCCCGTGCGCATGCGCCACTGGTCGTTCGGCGTGCGCTACATCCACCAGCTCGTGCATCAAAAGATGGGCAACTCGCATATATTCGAAGTCATGTTTCCCGGCGACCCTTGCCATGCCTATATGGCCGAACACAATTCCGTGGCGGAAAACACCCTCGTCACGGCCCACGTGCTGGGCCATGCCGACTTTGCCAGCCGCAATACCCTGTTCCTGCGTTTCGGCGCCATGGCGGGCCAGCACATCCTGGAGCAAAGCGCGGCCCGGGCGCAGCGTCTCGAAATGGCGCTGCAGCGGCACGGGCAGGAACAGGTGGAAGCCGTGCTCGACGCGGCACTGGCGCTGGAACAGCACGTGGACATCCACGCCGAGCTGCACCGCCCACCCTATGCCGCGCCATCCGGACCAGCGAGCTTGGCCGGCACGCAAGGCGGAGCCGGTGTGGACGATCCTTTCGCGCGGCGTTACCGGCGCCTGCCCGGTGAAGCGGCGGCGCTGGCGGCGCACGAGGCGGCCCGGGCACGCGTGGCGCAGCGCCCGCTCCTGCCGCCGCAGCCCGAATACGATTTGCTATGGTTCATCGCCCAACATGGGCCGGAGCTGGCCGACTGGGAACGCGATATTTTCCTGGCCGTGCGCGAAGAATCGTTTTACTTCTATCCCGTGTACGCCTGCCAGATCATGAACGAGGGCTGGGCATCGTACTGGCATGCGCGGCTGCTGCGCGAAGCCGACTTCCTGCCGCCTGCCCTGTACCTGGCCGCCATCAAGTCGCACTCGGACGTGGTGCGCCCTTACGCGGGCGAGCACCAGCAGGCGCTGGCCGTCAACCCTTATCACCTGGGCTTTTGCATGTGGGAACACATCATCGAACGCGAAGGACTGGCGCGGGCGCGCCAGATTTGCCGCGATGACGATGACTGCAGTTTCATACGCAACTACCTGGACGGGGAACTGGCTGACCGCCTGGGCCTGTTCGTGCATGAAAGCCGGCTCGACGGCGAAACGCGGATGGCCAGCCGCGACTTGCTGGCCATCCGGGACGCCATCCTGGCGCCCAAATACAATTATGGCGCGCCGTGCATCGCCGTCACCCTGCTCAACGACGACGGCAGCCTCGTGCTGCGCCACGATCACCAGCGCGATGGGCGCGGCCTCGACCTGGAGCGGGCGGAACAGGTACTGGCCTACATCGCCCGCGTCTGGCGCCGTCCCGTCACCCTGCATACGGCCGATTTCCGGGGCACGCCCCGGGTTCTGCGCAGCAAGAGCGATGGCGTGCCCGAACCGCCTGCGCCGCCGGCAGCTACGGCGCCACCCGTGCGGCGTTAAACGGCGCCCGCCAGGAGTCTTGGGGCAAATGTACGGCGTCTGTGCCTGGCCGCGGGTGCGTGTATCGGGCTCGAGCGTGCATATGTGGCACGACAGTGGTTCACTGCCAGTCACAGGCCAGTGTCAGGCCAGTCACAGCCGGTCTCAGGCCCGGCCAGCCTGCGCCACGTACCAGGCGATGGTCTGTCGCAAGCCTTGCGCCAGGGTGTGCGTGGGAGCGTAACCGAGCAGGCGGGCCGCCTTGGCGATGTCCGCCTGGGAATGGCGCACGTCGCCGGCGCGGAACTCGCCATAGCGCGGCGCGAGCGGCACGTGCTGCGGGCGGGCCGCAAGCAGCATCTGTTGCATGGTGGCGTGCAACTCGGTCAGGCTGGTGCGGGCGTTGACGGCCACGTTGTAGACCTGGTTCACGGCTGCCGGGTCGGTGCCGGTGGCGGCGAGGATATTGGCTTGCACGGCATTGTGCACGAAGCAAAAGTCACGGCTGGTGGCGCCGTCGCCATGGATATGCACGGCCTCGTTGTCCAGCATGGCGGCGATCCAGCGGGGAATGACGGCCGCGTAGGCGCCCAGCGGATCCTGGCGCGGGCCGAAGACATTGAAGTAGCGCAGTCCCACCGTCTGCATGGCGTAGCAGCGCGCGTACACTTGCGCGTACAGTTCATTGACATATTTGCTCAAGGCATACGGCGAAAGGGGTGCGCCGATGTGCTGTTCCACTTTTGGCAAGGCCGGATGGTCGCCATACGTGGCGCTCGAGGCCGCATACACGAAGCGCTGCACGCCCGCCGCGCGCGCGGCGGCCAGCATGTTCAGGAAGCCGCTGACATTGACGGCATGGCACAGCAAGGGGTCTTCCAGCGAGCGCGAGACGGAACCGAGCGCCGCCTGGTGCAGCACGAAGTCGACGGCGACGGGCCCGCCCGGATAGTCACGGCCGCCGCGCTCGGCCAGGCTGCCCCCGCTCCCCCCGCCACCATCGGCAGCGTCCGCCTTGCCGTCTGCCTCACCACCTCCCACGCTGGCGGCCTGCGCCGGCGCGCCGCACGCGCGCGCGCACGCTTGCGGGTCGCGGATATCGCCTTCGATGAAGGTGAAGCGGCGCCACGCCTGCTCCCCCACGCCGGCGCGCACCTGTTCCAGGTTGTGGCGGTGGCCCGTCATGAAATTATCGAGGCCGCGCACTTCCTGCCCCAGGTTCAGCAAGGTTTCCAGCAGGTGCGAACCGATGAAGCCGGCCACGCCCGTCACCAGCCAGCGGCGCGGCGTTTGCGCCAGCTGCGCGCAGGCTTGCGCGTAGGCGCCGGAAGCGGGGCCGCCAACGGAGTGCGCCATGCTGGCCGCCCGCTCGAAGGTATCGGCCGCCATCACAGCCGCCACACGTGCAAGCCGCCGTCTTCCAGCGGACGGGCGTCGAAATGCGACTTGATGTCGATGAAGCAGCCGTTTTCCAGCACCTTGGCCTGAAAGTCGGCCAGCGGGCGGGCCAGCAGGGCCTGGTGCGAGACGGCGCTGATGATGGCTTCGGCCTGCGGCAGCTGCTCCCAGCTTTCCAAGGTTAGACCATATTCTTCCAACGCTTCGCGGCCATCGGCGACGGGGTCGTGCACGTGCACCTGCACGCCGTACGATTGCAGTTCGTGGATCATGTCGACCACTTTCGAGTTGCGCAGGTCCGGGCAATTTTCCTTGAAGGTCAGGCCCAGCACGTTGACATGCGAACCTTTCAGTTTGAAGCCGGCGCGCACCATTTCCTTGATCGTCTTTTCCGCCACGAACTTGGCCATGCCGTCATTGATGCGGCGCCCGGCCAGGATCACGTGCGGGTGGTAGCCCAGCATTTCCGCCTTGTGCGTCAAATAGTAGGGGTCGACGCCGATGCAGTGCCCACCCACCAGCCCGGGCCGGAATGGCAGGAAATTCCATTTCGTGCCCGCCGCCTGCAGCACTTCGAGGGTGTCGATGCCGATGCGGTCGAAGATGATGGCCAGTTCATTCATCAGCGCGATGTTCAGGTCGCGCTGCGTGTTTTCGATCACCTTGGCCGCCTCGGCCACCTTGATGCTCGACGCCCGGTGCACGCCAGCCTCGACCACGCCTTCGTACAGGGCGGCCACCTGGTCCAGGGTGGCGTCGTCGTCGCCCGACACCACCTTGCGGATGCTGTGCAAGGTATGGTCTTTGTCGCCGGGGTTGATGCGCTCGGGCGAAAAGCCCACATGGAAGTCTTCCTTCCAGCGCAAGCCCGACTGCTGCTCGAGGATGGGAATGCAGATCTCTTCGGTCGCGCCCGGATACACGGTGGACTCGTAGATGACGATGGCGCCGCGCCGCATGTGGCGGCCGACCGCCGCGCTGGCGCCGGCCAGGGCCGAAAAATCGGGATTGTGCGCGCAGTCGACGGGCGTGGGTACGGCCACGACGATGAAATCGGCCAGTTGCAACTCGGCCGGGTCGCAGCCGACGCTCAGCCATTGCGCCGCGCGCAGCTGTTCCGTACTCACTTCGCCCGTCGGGTCGACATGGCGCCGGTAGCTTTCCACCTTGCGTGCCGACAAATCAAAGCCGATCGTGCGCTGGCGCATGCCGAACGCCACGGCCAGCTGCAGGCCCACGTAACCGAGCCCGACCACCGCCACTACACTGCCCATCTTGCTATCCGCCTTGTTGTCCATATGCATGTGCTCCGAATGGTTGCGGCCCGAGCATCGCCGTCCGGGAAATTCTACGGTTGCCGGTTTGACCATTCTTGAGCGGGAACAAGAAACACGGGGCGGCGGCCAGCATGCACGCGGACAATCGGCGGCTTGTTGAGCGCAATCAAGGAGAGCGGCGGCCATCTTTTTAAGCTAGACCATGCCCATCGCCCATCGCGAATCGGCTCATCGTCCACGCACGCCGCTACCGGAGACTTCCATGGCCCGTTCCCTGCCCCGCCCTTTCCCCAGCCTGCCGGCCGCCGCGCTGTGCTGCACCCTGCTGCTGCCCCTGCTGACGGCTTGCCACGGCACGCAGAGCAGCGAGACCCTGCTGGCCGACGCGCAGCAATACCGGCAGAAAGGCGAGGCGCGGGCCGCCATCATCCAGTTGAAGAACCTGCTGCAAAAGGAGCCGGACAACGCGGCCGCGCGCTTGCTGCTGGGCAGCATCTATATCGACACGGGCGAGGCCTTGTCGGCCGAAAAGGAATTGCGCAGGGCAAAGTCGCTGGGCCTGGCGCCGCAGCAGGTGATGCCCTTGCTGGGCAAGACGTGGCTGATGCTGGGCCAGTTCGACAAGGTCCTGGCCGAGATCACCGACGATGCGGCGCAGCCCGCCAGCGTGCTGGCCTTGCGCGGCGACGCCCTGCTGGCGCTGGGCCGCCGGGACGAGGCGCGCGCCCTGTACGCGCGCCTGCTCGAAGCCCATCCGGACCAGGTCGATGCCTTGCTGGGCCTGGCGCGCCTGGCGGCGCTGGACCAGCAGGTGCCGGCGGCCGAACTGCTGCTGGCGCAAGCCTTGAAAAGCGCGCCCGCCAGCCTCGACGCCTTGCGCCTGCAGGGCGACCTGCTGCGCCTGCAAGGCAAGAACGCGGCGGCGCGGCTCGCCTACATGCAGATACTCAAGATAAAACCGGACAATACCCAGGCCCATATCGACCTGGCCAACCTCGATATCGTGGAAAACCGCTATCTGGAAGCGGGCGCGCAGCTGGCCACGGCGCGCAAGACGGCGCCCAACAGCCTGGGCTTGCTGCAAGCTCAGGCCCTGCTCGATTTTCGCCAGGGCAAGAACAAGGCGGCCTTGCAAGCCTTGCAACTGGTGCTCAAGGCGGCGCCCGACCAGATGCCGTCCATCCTGCTGGCCGGCGCCGTGCAACTGGCGCTCGGCTCGCCGGCCCAGGCGGAAAACTACCTGCGGCGCTTCCTCGCCGTGTATCCCAGACACTTGTATGCCGTCAAGATGATGGCGTCGATCGAATTGATGCGTGGCAATACCGACGCGGCCATCGACTTGCTGCAACCGATGCTGGCCGCCTTTCCGGAAGACGTGGAATTGCTGTCACTGGCCGGTGAAGCGAACTTGCGCGCACGCCGCTACGACAAGGCGACCGCGTATTTCGAACAGGCCAGCACCCTGGCGCCGGACACGGCCAAACTGCACGCGGCCCTGGGCATCAGCCGGCTGGGCATGGGCGAGAACAGCCGCGCCATCAATGAGCTGGAACGCGCCACCATGCTCGACAAGAGCACGCCGCAGGCGGGCACCATGCTGGTGATGACCTTGCTGCGCAACAAGCAGAACGACAAGGCCCTGGCCAGCGTCAAGATGATGGAAGAGCAGCAGAAAGGCACGAATCCCTTGCTGCTGAACCTGAAAGGCGGCGTCTACCTGGCCTTGCGCGACTTGCCGGCCGCGCGCGCCAGTTTCGAGCAAGCTTTGGGCATGGACCCCGTCTATTTACCCGCCCTGAACAACCTCGCGCAGATCGACCTGGCCGAGAAAAAGCCGGAGCAGGCGAAACAGCGCTTCGAAAAGGCGCTGGCGAAGGCGCCGAAAAATGCCGACCTGTGCGCCGCGCTGGCCAAGCTGGCCGCGTCGCAGGGGAAGACGGACGAGGCGGGCCGCTGGCTCGAACGGGCCCACCGCGACAATCCGGACGCCGTCGCGCCGGCCCTGCTGCTCAGTAACTTTTACCTGAAGACGGGCGCGCCCGACAAGGCGCTGGAACTGGCGCGCACCTTGCAAACGGGCCATCCGGGCGACGCCGATGCGCTGGCACTGCGCGCGCAGGTGGAATACAGCGCGGGCCAGGCGCAGGCCGCGCTCGACAGCTACAACAAGCTGGCCAGCCTGCAAACGACGTCCGCGCCCTTGCAGATGCGCATCGCCAGCCTGCATCTGGCCTTGGGCGACCATCATAATGCGCTGCAAGCCGTCAAGCGGGCGCAAGTGCTTGACCCATCGCTGCTCGAAGCGCGCGTGGTCGAAGTGGCGATGCTGCTGAATCTGAACCGGCAACGCGAGGCCCTGGCCGTGGCGCGGCAAGTGCAGGAACAGCAGCCCAAGCTGGCGGCCGGCTACAAGCTCGAGGGCGACGTGCTGATGGAGCAAAAGCAGCCGCAGCAAGCCGTCAAGCTGTACCAGCACGCCTTCGGCATCAGCCCCATCGGCCCCTTGCAGGTGCAGCTGTACCGCGCCTTGCAGGCGTCCGGGCAGGAGCGCGAAGCCGATGCGCGCATGGCCACCTGGCTGAAGGCGCATCCGGAAGACTTGCCGACGCGCACCTACCTGGCAGGCACCCGGCTGGCGGCCAAACAGTACCGTGCCGCCATCGAGCATTTCCAGTATGTTGTTGCCAAGGACACAGACAACGTGGTGGCGCTGAACGACCTGGCCTGGGCGTATCAGCAGGAAAAAGATCCGCGCGCGCAGGCCACGGCCGAGCAGGCACTGAAGCTGGCGCCCGGCAATCCCGCCGTGCTCGACACCCTGGGCTGGATCGTGCTGCAACAAGGCGACGTCAAGCGCGCCACGGCGCTGCTGCGCAAGGCGGCGGAACTGGCGCCTAAGTCGCCTGAAGTGCAGTACCACCTGGGCGCGGCGCTGGCAAAATCGGGCGACAAGGGGGGCGCGCGCAAGCAACTGGAACAACTGCTGGCCGCCAACAAGGATTTTCCACAGCGGGCCGAGGCGCAAGCCTTGCTGACCCAGCTGTAAGCCATGGCTGTGCACGCTGCCATGCCCGGCCTGGCAGCGCGGCCGCTGGCCTTGCTGGCGGGCGCGGCCTGCGTGCTGGCCTTGCGCCATTATCCGCTGGGCCACGGCTGGCCCGGCCTGTTGTTTGCCGCCCTGCTGCCCGCCTACTTCCTGCTGCTGTGCTGGCGTCCCGCCAGCTGGCTGTTTTGCGTGCCCGCCCTGCTGCCCGTGCTGGACCTGGCGCCATGGACGGGCTGGTTCTTCCTCGAAGAAATCGACGTGCTGCTGTTGCTGACGGTGGCCTGCGGCTATTGGCGTTTGGGCGGCGTCGCCCAACCGGCAGCGGCGCGGCTTTCGCCCGCCGCCCGCGCCTGTCTGCTGCTGTGCAGCCTGGCCTGGCTGGCGGCACTGCTGCGCGGCCTGCTGCCGCTGGCGCCCCTGGACGTGAATGCCTGGGATAATTATCTGAGCCCCTACAACAGCTTGCGGCTGGGCAAGGCCTGGGCCTGGAGCATGCTGCTGTTGCCGCTGCTGCTGCGCGACGCGGACCCTGCCGCCTTGCGCCGCTACGCGCTGCCGGGCATGCTGGCCGGGCTGGCCATGGTGTCGCTGTTCGCCCTGTGGGAACGGGCCGTGTTTCCCGGCCTGTCGAACTTGTCGAGCGACTACCGCATCACGGCGCCGTTTTCCGCCATGCACACGGGTGGTGCCGCGCTGGACGGCTACCTGGCCCTGAGCCTGCCGTTTGCGGCACTGTGGCTGGCGCGCGCCAGCAGCCGCTGGCAGGCGGTGCTGGCCATGCTGCTGCTGGCCCTGGCCCTGCACGCGGCATTCACCACCTTTTCACGGGGCTTGTACGCGGCCCTGGCGGCGGCCATGCTGCTGGCATTCTGGCAATCGCTGAGGACGGCGCCCGGTGCGGCAAGGCCCCCGTCCGGCCGGCCGCCCCTGCGCAAAATCTTGCTGAGGCTGCTGCTGGCCGGCGCAGGCACCATCCTGCTCGTGTACATGTTCAGCCTGGCCGGCTACCGGGGCTTGCTTGCCGCCGTCGTGCTGCTCGCGGCCAGTTTCGTGCTGGCGGCGCGGCCCTTGCCGTGGCGCCTGGCTCCGGCCAGCCTGCTGTGCGCGCTGTGTCTGCAGGGCTTGCTGGCCGCCTGGTGGCCGGAACCTGCCGGCCAGCAAACGGCCGGCTGGCTGAAAGGCCCGTACTTCCTGTTCCTGCTGGCCGCCGTGATGCTGGTGGCCGCGCTATGGCCGGGCGGCGGCAAGACTGACAAAGGAGCGGCCAGGCTGGGGCTGGCGATGATGGCGTGGACCATGCTGGCATGCAATCTCGCCTGGATAGGCTGGCACTGGGCCGGTCCTGCGGCCCTGCCGCCGGCCGGCCTGGTCGTGCTGCTAGCCATGCTGATGCTGTGCAACGGACGCTTGCGCCCACCGCTATGGCGGCTGGACCGCGCCAGCCTCAGCATCGCGGGCGCGGCCGGCATCCTGTTGCTGCTGGCCATACCCGTGTCGGCCAGCTATTACGCCACCGAACGCTTCGCCACCACGGCCTTCGACATGCAAGGCCGCTTGCGCCATTGGCGGCAAGCGCTGGCCATGCAACCGCCGGACTGGGGCGACCGCCTGTTCGGCATGGGCATAGGCAGCTTTCCCGCCACGTATTACTGGCACAATCCCCAGCGCGAGGTGCCGGCCAGCATCGCGTACGCCGAGGCAGGAGGAAACCGGTATGTGCGCCTGGCCAGTCCCGGCTACAGCGCCGGCTATGGCGAACTGCTGCGGCTGCTGCAACGGCTGCCCGTGCAGCCGTCCACGCGCTACACCCTGGCGCTCGACGTGCGGCGAGCGGGACCCATGCCCGTGCTGCTGGCGCGCCTGTGCCAGCGGCAACTGCTGTATGCCCAGGGCTGCGTGAATGTCCCGCTGCGCCTGCGCCCGCCGCCGCCTGGCAACCCGCCGGAGGGATGGCAGCACTATGAAGTACCGTTCGACAGCGCCTGGCTGGGTGCGGGTGCCTGGCTGCTGCGTCCGCCCGTGCAGCTGGAACTGGCGGCCAGCGGCACGGCCACGTCGTCCGTGCTCGACGTCGATAATCTGAGCTTGCGCGCACCCGGCGGCGAGGAATTGATCGCCAACGGGGGCTTTACGCAAGCCAATAATTACTGGTTTTTCAGCAGCGACCACCATCACTTGCCATGGCACGTCAAGAGCATGGCCCTGCATTTGCTGATAGAAACGGGCTGGTGCGGTGCCTTGTCGATGCTGGCCCTGCTGGTACTGGCCGGTATGCGTCTGCTGCGCCAGGCCGCGCGCGGCGATTCCGGCGCGCTGGCCTGCGCCGCCGCCCTGCTGGGTTTTCTCGTCGTCGGCCTGTTCGACAGCCTGCTCGACGTACCGCGCATCGCCCTGCTGTGCTATCTGATGCTGCTGCGCGCGCTGTTGCAGCCCGTGCCACCTCCTACCGTTGAAAGTGCGCCGCCATGAAATTCTTGTCCTCCGCCCTGCTGTCCTGCCTGGCCCTGCTCCTGGCTGGCGCGCCGTGCCACGCCGACGATACCTTGGCGCAAGTCATCGCACGCGTCAAACCGTCGATCGTCGGCGTGGGCAGCCTGCAAAAGACACGCACGCCGCCCATGAATTTCATCGGCACGGGCTTCGTGGCGGGCGATGGCTTGAGCGTGCTCACTTGCGCCCATGTGATACAGAAACTGATCGATGCCAATCCGAACGAAGTCATCGGCATACTCACGGGCCAGGGCGAGGCCGCGCAATTTCGTCCTGCCAAGGTCCAGGCGGTCGACACGGAACACGACCTGGCCCTGCTGCGCCTGGCGGGCGCGCCGCTACCCGCCCTGGCGCTGGGCGACGCGGCCACGGTGCGCGAAGGCCAGGCCATGGCGTTTACGGGGTTTCCGCTGGGTACCTTGCTCGGTTTGCACCACGTGACCCACCGCGCCACCGTGTCATCGCTGACACCGGTGGTCATGCCCAGCGAAAACGCGCAGCGTCTCGACGTGCGGCGCCTGGCGCAGCTGCAAAAGGCGCCGTACACCGTGTTCCAGCTGGACGCGACGGCGTATCCGGGCAGCAGCGGCAGCCCCTTGTTCGATCCCGAGACCGGTCTCGTCTACGGCATCGTCAACATGGTGTACGTCAAGGGCCTCAAAGAGGCGGCCATCAGCGCGCCCAGCGGCATCACTTACGCGATTCCGGGCAGCCACATGCAGGCGATCTTGCTGAAAAATAAATGAATAATCAGTTGCGCCCCTGCCTCAGCCTGTCGGTAATACCGGGCTCATCCCATGTAGGAAAAAAAAAGGGGTAAAACGACCGTTCACCCCCATGCTGTTCCATCAGGCCACCGTATTTGCGGATCTGGGCCCCCATGTAATCGAGGTCCAGTCGCAGCAGCACGGCCGGCGCCCCCACGCGGGTGCACTCGCGCTCGCCGCCGAAATCCTGGAAACCCAGCATGCGCTTGTAAAACACCACATGGCGCGGGTTGACTTCGATTACGTAATCCGTAAAGCCGTGAATATTGTGGGCATAGATATAAGAGATATGAATCAGCGCCGCAAACACGCGCTTGCTCACGCCCTTGTCGATGGCCAGGCGCGACGGTTCGCACAGGCGCCGGCCCTGCTCGCGCAGGACGTCGAGCTTGTCGCGGAAGTTTTCATCGGCGGGCAAGCCCGTCTCGTCATTGTCGAGGCACAAGGTCATGGTGCCGACGGTGGTGCCCGCCGTTTCCGCAAACAGCGTGATTTTATTCAGCGCGTGCGCCGTGGCGGGATCGACGGCATAACCGCGCCAGCCGTACATCTTGCGGATCAGCAAGCTGGCCGCTTCGCGCCGGCCACGCGAATTGGCCATGCGGATATGAAAGCGCTGCAGGTCGAGCTCGTGCTCCATGGCCGGGTCGATCTGCCCCTCGCCCACCACCAGGTCGCTGAAACTGCCTGGCGTGTCGAAGGAAATAATAGGTTCATCTTCAAAGCTCATCGTGTCCTCACGTTCATCGGCCGCCGTTGAGACGGACTGAAGCCAATGCCTTGTGACAAGACGAGAACTGAAGAAGTTCCCACCAACAGTCAAAAAAACAGAAGAAATTCGCCTTTAGATGGCAAAATTACACGTTGAAATTTGCTTGCAAGTACAAAATGACAAATATAAATTGCATTTTGATATTGCCGAGACCGCTGTTAAAAAAAGCTTTCCGGTATCAATAACACGTCGCCCGGCCGCATCATGACGTTGGCGGAAATATCGCCGTCTTTCAACAGATCGTTGAGGCGCACGCGCAGCTGCTGCTGGTTGCCTTCGCGCATGCGGATGATGCTGGCCTTGTTGCCTGCCGCGAAATCGGTAATGCCGCCCACCGCGATCAGCACGTCCATCAGCGACATGCCCTGCCGGTACGGCAACGCCTGCGGCTTGGCAGCTTCGCCGATCACCCGGATCTGCTCGCCATACGGCCCCGAGAAATTGGTAACGATGACGGTCACCACGGGTTGCTGGATGAACTTGCTCAAGGCTTGCTCGATGTCGCGCGCCAGCTGGGTCGACGTCTTGCCGCTGGCGGGCAAATCCTCGACCAGCGGCGTGGTGATCTTGCCATCGGGCCGCACGGCTACCGTCAGCGACACTTCGGGATTGCGCCAGACGATGATGTTGACGGAGTCGCCCGGCCCGATCATGTAGTCGTGCATGGGGGCGCTGTCGTCGGACGGCGCCAGCGGAAGGGAGGTGCGGCAGGCACCCAGCAGGCTGGCAGCGGCTGCCAGGCCCAGCGTATTGCAGAAAAATGCACGGCGAAACGGATTCATGCGGAGCCTCTTCGAGTCGGTGGCGCATCCATGGCCGGCCCCGCAGAACCAGCCTGGGCCGCGAACTTCCTATGATTATTAAAACGCGGCAAGGGAACCTTGAGGCGTATCAAGAAGCAATCATCTTGGGAAATCTTGCTCCGCAGCCGCCCTATACTTTGCTTACTCAACAAGCAAGTATTTCTTGCAAGACGCCGTCGTTGTCCGCGCCGCCAGCCCATCTACCGTGCAGCATCGTCACCTGAAGGAAGCGACATGGAAGAATTGATACAGCAACTGCTTTCCAGCCTGAAAGGCATCTGGAAATACCGCTGGCATGCGGTGCTGGTGGCGTGGCTGGTGGCCATCGTCGGCTTCATCAAGGTGATCACCCTGCCCGACGACTTCCAGACGTCGGCGCGCGTGTTTGTCGATACGCAAACCATCCTCAAGCCGCTGATGGCCGGCATGACCAGCGTGCCGAACACGGAACAGCAGGTGGCCATCATGAGCCGCACCCTGCTCAGCCGCCCCAACGTGGAGCGGGTCATGCGCATGGTCGACCTCGACCTGGACTCGAAGACCGTGCGCGAGCACGAGGCCCAGCTGGACGAATTGATGAGCCGCATCAAGATCACCGGCACCAACGCCTATGACATCTACACCATCAGCTACAGCGGGCGCGATCCCAAGCTGGTGCGCGACGTCGTGCAAAGCCTGCTGACCATCTTTGTCGAAGGCAGTTTCCAGGGCAAGAAGGGCGATTCGCAGAAGGCCGTGCAATTCATCGACGAGCAGATCAAGAATTACGAAGACAAGCTGAGCGCGGCGGAAAACCTGGTGAAGGAATTCAAGATCCGCAACAACCTGCTGCTGCCGCGCCAGGGCATAGACTACGGCAGCCAGCTGCTGATGTCGTCCGACAGCCTGAACAATGCCAAGCTGGAACTGGTCGAGGCCGAACAGGCGCGCAAGGCCATCCAGAGCCAGATCGAGGGCGACGAACCCGTGCTCGACATGGAGCCGAACGCGGCCTCCATCACGAATCCCGAGCTTGACGAGCGCATCGCGTCGATCAACAAAAACCTCGACAGCCTGCGCATGCAATATACGGAATTGCATCCCGACATCATCGCCTCGAAGCGCCTGGTGGCCCAGCTGGAAGAACGCAAGATCGAGGAAAGCAAGCTGAAGACGGCGTCCGGCGACCCGGGCAAGAACTACAGCCCCATGCTGCAGCAGCTGAAGGTGGCGCTGACGGATGCGGACGCCAAGGTGGCCGCCATCCGCGCCCGCGTGCAGGAATACAACGCGCGCAACGAACGCCTGCTGGCCCAAAGCAACGCCGTGCCCGAGGTGGAATCGCAGCTGGCGCAGCTGAACCGCGACTACATCATCAACAAGGAAAACTATGAAAAGCTGATCGGACGGCGCGAAGCGGCCAAGCTGTCGGGCGAACTCAGTTCCACCACCGAGATGATGGCCTTCAAGATCATCGACCCGCCCACGGTGCAATATGCGCCCGTCGGCCCGAACCGCCCGCTGCTGTTTTCCGCGGCGCTGGGTGCGGCCCTGGTGGCCGGCGTCGCCACGGCCTTGCTCATCAGCCAGGTGCGCCCCACCTTCCTCAGCCCCGCCGAACTGCGCGACGCCACGGGCTTGAACGTGCTGGGCACGGTATCGATGAACTGGACGCCGCTGCAGCAGGTGCGCCGCCGCCGCGCCCGTTACGGCTTCGGCGCCTGCCTGGGCAGCCTGTTCGTGCTGTACGGCGGGGTCATGACGGCCGCGCTGCTGAAATTCTAGATCCACCAAGGAGCGACGATGAACAGCATGGACAGCGGCAAGCAGGAACCTACCATCCTCGGCGTGGCCGAGACCAGTGTGCCTTATGGAGTGGACGGTGCGGATGGTACGGACGCGACCCGCTCGCCCCAGTATCGTCCCCTGAACCTGGCCCGGCTGAGCGAGCAAGGCATGCTCACGCACGATGGCGGGCGCAGCGCCGTGGCCGAGGATTTCCGCATCATCAAGCGCCCGCTGCTGCGCCAGGCGCGCGCCAGCGGCAGCGACGCCATCCGCCACGGCAACCTGATCGTCGTCACCAGCGCCATGCCCGGCGAAGGCAAGACCTACTGCGCCATCAACCTGGCCATGAGCATCGCCATGGAACTGGATATCACGGTGCTGCTGGTCGATGCGGACGTGGCGCGCCCGTCCGTGCTGAAGGTGCTGGGCTTGCCGCCGGAGCCGGGCCTGATGGACGTGCTGCTCGACCCGCAACTGGCCATGGCGGACGTGATCCTGAAAACCAACGTGGCCAACCTGAGCATCCTGCCCGCCGGGCGCAGCAACAAGCATGCGACGGAATTGCTGGCCAGCCGGGCCATGAGCCGGCTGCTGGCCGAAATCGCCAGCCGCTACAGCGACCGCATCGTCGTCTTCGATTCGCCGCCCCTCTTGATCACGAGCGAAGCGCACGCGCTGGTGGGACAGATGGGACAAGTGGTGATGGTGGTCGAGGCGGAAACGACGACCCAGCACGCTGTCAAGGAAGCGCTGCGCCAGATCGAATCCTGCGAACACATTCATTTGATCTACAACAAGACCAGATCATTCCCCGGCAACGACTACTACGGCTATGGCCATTACGACTAGCCGCCGCAGGCCACTGCCCCTGCTGCCGCTGCTGTCCCTGCTGCTGCCCCTGCCGGCCGGCGCCGTCGACTGGCTCGTGAAACCGTCGCTGCGATTGCGCGAAAGCTACACGGACAATGGCTTGCGCGCGCCGTCCGGCCAGGCGCAGTCCGACTTCATCACGGAAATCGCGCCCGCCATCGCCCTCATCGGCACGGGCCCCCGCCTGCGCGTGCACCTCGATTACAGCTGGCACAAATACCTGTCGGGACAGCGCGCCGACACGGACAACCACGAGCTGCGCGCCTCGGCCGACGCCGAACTGGTCAAGGACTGGTTCTTCATCGATGCCAACGCCAGCGTGAGCCGGCGCAACATCTCGCCATTCGGCCCCCAATTGATCGAGGACCTGCCCGGCACGGACAATGTCAGCACCGTGCGCACCACGGGCATCAGCCCCTATTTGCGCCACCGTTTTCGCGGCCTGGCCACGGGCGAGCTGCGCTACACGCGCAACACGGTCGACAGCGGCGGCCAATTATTGTCCGTGCACAGCGACGAAATGGAATTGCTGCTCAGCGGTGAGCCGCGCGGCAACGGCTGGACGTGGAACGCCAGCCACGACGTGCGCCGCACCCAGGACAGCAAGCTCGCGCCCGTGCGCATGCAGCGCAGCAGCGTGGGCCTGCGCTACCCGTTCAACAGCAGATGGTCGGCCACGGCCAGCGGCGGCATGGAAAAGGAAGGTTATATCTCTACCAGCGGCAAGGCGCCGGAAGGCCGCTTCTGGTCGCTGGGCGGCGTATGGACGCCATCGCCGCGCACCAGCGTCGCCTTCAGCACGGGCAAGCGCTTTTTTGGCAACACCTACAGCCTGGACGCCACTTTCCTGCAGCGCCATACCAACTGGCAACTCAATTACAGCGAAAACATCACCACCATGCCGACCCAGTTTTCGCGCCTGGGCGATCCCGACGCGGCCAGGCTGCTTGATCAATTGTGGCGCGGCATCTTCCCCAACGCGCGCGACCGGCGCCTGCGCATCGATGCCTTCCTGCGCTACGCCAACAGCCTGGGGCCGGAACGGGGCGCCCTCAATTATTTCAGCCACCGCTATTTCCTGCAAAAGCAGCTGAAGCTGACGGTGGCGCGCGCGACGGCGAAAAGCACGATGATCGCCGGTATCTCGGCCGTCGACCGCACGGCGCAAACGGCCAGCGGCGTCGACAGCGGCTTGCTGCCCGGCGTGGAATTCGGCAGCGAAGACCGCACGCGCCAGATCGGCGCCAACGTGGGCTGGAGCTGGCAAGCCAGCTCCCGCACCAGCGTGAACGTCAATGCCGGCTACGCGGGCGTGCGCTCGCTGAGCGCGCCCCGGCGCGACAACAACATCACCGTGACGGCCGGCTACACGCGCATCCTGCAGCCGAACATGACGGCCACCATCGACGTGCGGCACACGCGGCACGCCAGCAACCGCGGTGGCGACTACCGGGAAAACGGCGTCAGCGCCACGCTCAACATGCGATTCTAAGGAGGCCGCAGCATGTCCGACCGCTCTCTAGCGCCTGCCGCGCCGGCGCACCTGCTGTGCGTGGTGGCCGCGCGCCCGAACCTGATGAAGATGGCGCCCATCCTGGCCGCCCTGGCCCGCCAGACGCCTTCCGTGCGGGTGACTTTATTGCATACCGGACAACACTACGACACGGCCATGAATGGCCAGCTGTTTGCGGACCTGGACATGCGTCCGCCCGACATCTGCCTCGACGTGGGCTCCGGCAACCACGCGCAGCAGACGGCCGACATCATGCGCCGCTTCGACGCCGTGCTCGACGGGCAGCCGCCGCTGGCGCCCGATGGCGTACTGGTGGTGGGCGACGTCAATTCCACCCTCGCCTGCGCGCTGGTGGCGGCCAAGCGGGACATTCCCGTGATCCACGTCGAGGCGGGATTGCGCAGCGGCGACCGGCGCATGCCCGAGGAAATCAACCGCGTGCTGACGGATCAATTATCCAGCCTGCTGCTGACCAGCGAGGAAGGCGCGCGCGCCAACCTGCTGCGCGAAGGCATCGCCCCGGAACGCATCCATTTCACGGGCAACGTCATGATCGACAGCCTGCGGCGGCAGCTGCCGCGCGCGGTACAACCCGCCGCCACCCTGCGCGCCCACGGCCACGCCTGCCCGCCCGCGTATGGCCTGTTGACCTTGCACCGGCCGTCGAACGTGGATGCGCCGGCGCAACTGGAAGCGCTGCTGCAGGCGCTGGGGCAGCTGTCAGCCCGGTTGCCGCTGCTGTTTCCCATCCACCCGCGCACCCTGGCCAGCTTGCGCCTGGCAGGCCTGGAAGCGCTGCTGGCGCGGCATGCCATCGTCCGCCTGCCGCCGCTGGGCTACCTGGAAATGCTGGGCCTGATGCAGGACGCGCGCCTGGTGCTGACGGATTCGGGCGGCATCCAGGAAGAAAGCACGGCCTTGGGCGTGCCTTGCTTGACCTTGCGCGACAATACGGAGCGGCCCGTCACGGTCAGCGACGGCACGAACACCCTCGCGGGCACGGACCCGGCCGCCATCCTGGCGCTGGCGGGTGTCATCCTCGACACGGGTGGCAAGCGGGGCCGCATTCCGCCCCTGTGGGATGGCTGCGCGGCCGAGCGCATCGCCGCCGTCGTCGCGCCCTGGCTGGCGGCGCGCCGGAGCGCGCCATGACGCCGCCGGTGATTTTGCGCAACGCGCTCACCATCGACGTGGAAGATTACTTTCAGGTGTCCGCCTTCGCGCCGCACATCGCGCGCGCCGACTGGCCCCGCCTGGAATGCCGGGTCGAGGCGAATATCGAGCGCATCCTGCTGCTGCTCGACAGCAGGCGCATCCACGCCACCTTTTTTACCCTGGGCTGGATCGCCGAGCGATATCCGGCCATGCTGCGCCGCGTGGCCGACGCCGGACACGAGGTGGCCAGCCACGGCTACGCGCACCTGCGCGCCAGCGAGCAGTCCGCCGCGCAGTTCGCCGACGACGTGCGCCGCAGCAAGACCATCCTCGAGCAAATAACGGGGCTGGCCGTGCGCGGCTACCGGGCGCCCAGCTTTTCCATCGGCGCGGCCAACCTGTGGGCTTTCGACGAGCTGCAGGAAGCGGGCTACGGCTACAGTTCCAGCATCTACCCGATCCGCCACGACCATTACGGCATGCCTGATGCTCCCCGCTTCGCCTGGCGCCCGCGCGGGCCGCACGGCGTGCTGGAATTGCCCGTCAGCACCGTGCGCCTACGCGGGCGCAACCTGCCGGCCGGCGGCGGCGGTTATTTCAGGCTGATGCCGTATGCACTGTCGCGCTGGCTTTTGCGACGCATCAATTCGCGCGACGGGCAAGCTGGCATATTCTATTTTCATCCTTGGGAACTCGACCCCGGCCAGCCGCGCCCGTCCGGCCTCGACGCCAGGACGCGCTTTCGCCACTACCTGAACCTGGGGCGCATGGAAGCACGACTGGGGCGCCTGACGCGCGACTTTTCCTGGGACCGCATGGACCGTATTTTTTTGGAAAGCACATGATGCACGAGGCCCGCCTTGCTCCCGACCCGGCACCATCGAGCGCCGCCATCGCCGTGCGGTCCCTGCAGGGGAACGAACATGCGCGCTGGGACGCCTTTGTCGACACGTGCCCTGATGCGACTTTCTTTCACCGGGCCGGCTGGCAAACCATCATGGAGCAAGGTTTTCACCACGACAGCCATTTCCTGTATGCGGAACAGGATGGACACATTGCCGGCGTGCTGCCGCTGGCCCATCTGCGCAGCCGCATGTTCGGCTCCGCCCTCGTCTCGCTGCCGTTTTGCGTGTACGGCGGCATCGCCGGCGGCAGTTCTTCCGTCCGCCAGGCGCTCGACAGCGCCGCGCTGGCGCTGGCCAGGCGCCTCGGCGTGGGGCACCTGGAATACCGCTGGCGCGAACTGCCGGAAGATGCAGACTCATCCTGGCTGCACAAACCCCTGTACGCAACCTTCCGCCGTCCCCTGCATCCGGATGCCGAGCAGAACCTGCTGGCCATTCCCCGCAAGCAGCGCGCCGTCGTGCGCAAGGCCATGGCGGCCGGCTTGCACAGCGCCATCGATTATGACCTCAAGCATTTTTACCCGATCTATGCGGCCAGCGTGCACCGGCTGGGCACGCCCGTCTTCGCGCGCCGCCATTTTTCCCTGCTGCGCACGGTTTTCGGCAAGGCTTGCGATATCCTCACCGTGTATCACGGCCAGCAGGCGCAAGCGAGCGTGCTGCTGTTCTATTTCCGCGACGAAGTGCTGCCATATTACGGCGGCGGCAGCGTGCTGGCCCGCAGCACGGGCGCCAACGACTTCATGTACTGGGAAGCGATGCGCCGCGCCTGCGCGCGCGGCTACCGCCTGTTCGATTTCGGCCGCAGCAAGCTGGGCACGGGGGCCTACGACTTCAAGAAGAATTGGGGCTTTACGCCGCAGCCGCTGCCGTATGCCTACCAGCTCGTGCGCGCCAAGGCCTTGCCGGAGGTCAATCCATTGAATCCGAAATACGCGCTGTTCATCCGCGCCTGGCGCCGCCTGCCGCTGCCGCTGGCCAACCTGCTGGGGCCGCATATCGTGCGGCAACTGGGCTAAGCAAGGAACCCACCATGCGCGAACTGCTCTTCCTCGCCCACCGCCTGCCGTATCCGCCCAACAAGGGCGACAAGATACGTTCGTGGCACATGTTGCAATACCTGAGCCGGCATTTCCGTGTCCACCTGGGCTGCTTCATCGACGATGACGACGACTGGCAACACACGAAAACCGTGGCCGCCCTGTGCGCCAGCACGCGCTTCATCGACTTGCAGCGGGGACCGGCCCGCTGGCGCGCCGCGCAGGCGTTGCTGTCGCGCCAGGCCATGAGCGTGCACTACTACCGCGACGCGCGCCTGCTGCAATGGGTCGAAGGTTTGCTGTCCAACGGCAAGTTGCGCCATGCGCTGGCTTTTTCCGGCCCCATGGCGCAATACATCGACGGCAGCGCGGGGCGCCATCTGCACCGCGTGATCGATTTCGTCGACGTCGATTCCGACAAATGGCGCCAGTATGGCGACAGCAAACCGTGGCCCATGTCGCTGCTGTACCGGCGCGAAGCGCAGCTGCTGTTGCAGTACGAACGCCATATCGCCCAGCAATTCACGGCCGCCAGCTTCGTCTCGCCGGCCGAGGCGGCCCTGTTCCGCCAGTGCGCCCCGATGGCCCGGCGCAAGACGGGATTTTTCAATAACGGCGTCGACACGGACTATTTCGCGCCCATGCCGGCGCAGAGCACAATCTATCCACCCGGGGCGCAGGCGCTCGTGTTTACGGGCGCCATGGATTACTGGCCGAATGTCGACGCCGTGCAATGGTTCGTGCGCCACGTCTGGCCCGCCCTGCGGCGCCAGTTTCCCCAGTTGCAGTTTTATATCGTCGGCAGCGCGCCCGTGCCCGCCGTGACGGCCTTGGCCAGGGTGGCGGGCGTGGTAGTGACGGGCAAGGTGCCCGACATCCGCCCCTACCTGGCCGGCGCGGCCTTGGCCGTGGCTCCCCTGCGCATCGCCCGCGGCGTGCAGAACAAGGTGCTGGAAGCGATGGCGATGGGCAAGATCGTGCTGGCCACGCCGCAGGCGCTCGAAGGCATCGCTGCGCAGCCGGGCCTGGAACTGCTGCTGGCGCGCGACGACGCCGAATTCATCCACCATGCGGCGCGCGTGCTGCGCAATGCCCAGGGCGGCGCGGCCGAAGGCAACGGCACGGCCATGGGCGCGGCGGCACGCCAGCTGGTCTTGCAGGATTACGACTGGGAGCGCAACCTGCGCGGCCTGGGCGCCATGCTGGGCTTGCCTGCCGAGGCGGAGGCGCCCGCCGGCGGTATCGCCGCACCGTTGCAGCCCGTGCGGGAGCCATCCACATGAGCGTACAGCTCGACCAGGTGGCCCGCTTGCCGGACGCGGCACTCCTGCCGCACGGTCATCGCCGGCGCCACGCCGCGCTGGCGGCGCTGCTGCTGGCCCTGGCCGCCGTCATATTGCTGTATCACGCCACTTTCTGGTCGATGGTGGAACTGTGGGCCCGCTCGCAGACGTTCGCGCACGGTTTCCTGATCGTGCCCATCAGTTGTTGGCTGGCCTGGCGCCAGCGTGCCCGACTGGCCGCGCTGGCGCCCCAGCCCGTGCGGACAGGCTTGCTGCTGCTGGGCGCCCTGGGCCTGGCCTGGCTGCTGGCCGACGCCGCCAACGTGCCCGTGGTGGAACAATATGCGGCCACGGCCATGCTGCCCGCCTGCGTGCTGGCCATCCTCGGCTGGCCGGCCGTGCGCCTGCTGGCCTTTCCGCTGGCCTACCTGTTTCTCGCCGTACCGTTCGGCGAAGTCTTCATCGAGCCGCTGATCGACTTCACGGCCGCCTTCACGGTGACCGCGCTGCAATGGTCGGGGGTGCCCGTGTTTCGCGATGGCAGCAATTTTTCTCTGCCCACCGGCAACTGGTCGGTGGTGGAAGCGTGCAGCGGCTTGCGCTACCTGATCGCCGCGCTGGCCCTGGGCGCCCTGTTCGCCCATGTGAACTGCCACAGCACGCGGCGGCGCGTGGCCGTCATGGCCGCCGCCCTGCTCGTGCCCATCCTCGCCAACGGCGTGCGCGCCTACCTGATCGTGATGCTGGGCCACCTGAGCGACATGCGCCTGGCCGTGGGCGTCGACCACCTGATCTATGGCTGGCTGTTCTTCGGCCTGGTGGCGCTGCTGCTGTTCTGGCTGGCCGCGCGCTGGCGCGAATTGCCGCCGCCACGCGCCGTGCCGTCAGGCCAGCCCGTGCGCCTGAGCGCCGGCGCGGCCAGCCCGCGCGCCGCCGTGCGCGCCGGCGTGGCCTGCCTGCTGCTGGCGGCCGTGTGGCCGGCACTGGCGCTGGCCAGCCAGCGCGATGATGGCGCCACGCTGCCCGCCGTGGTGCTGGCCTTGCCAGATCCGCCCGCCTGGCATCGCCTGCACGATATTCCACCTGCCTGGCAAGCGCCGTATGCAGGTAATCCCGCGCGGTTTTCCGCCGCGTTTGCGCGCCAGGATGGCGACGACGCGCCCGTGGGCCTGCAGCTGCGCTGGTATGCGCGCCAGGCGCGCGACGCCGAACTGCTGACGCACCAGGCCTTGCCGTACGGCCCCCGCTGGACGCCGCTGGCGCAACGCGTGCGGCAGGTCAACCTGGCCGGCGGCGCGCTGGCCGTGCGCGAAAGCGTGCTGGCGCATGGCGGCGAACGCCTGCTCGTGTGGCGCGTCTATCGCCAGGGCGGCATCGTCACGGCCAGGCCCGTGCTGGTGAAACTGCTGCTGGCGCAAGCCAAGCTGCTGGGCCGGCGCCAGGATGGCGCCGACATCATCGTCTTTGCCGCCTACGACGAGCTGGCGCCGCCGCCGCGCGCGCGCCTGCAAGCGTTCCTGCAGGCGGCGCTGCCCGTCATCGAACAACGCTTGCAGGAGTTGCCGCATGGCCCTTGACCTCGATACCGGCGACACGCAAGCGGCCGGCGCCGCCCCGCTGATCGTGCACGTGATCCACCAGCTCGACGTGGGCGGGCTGGAAAATGGCTTGATCAACCTGATCAACCATTTGCCGCCGGAACGCTACCGGCACGCCATCGTCTGCATGAAGAACGCCACCGCGTTTCGCCAGCGCCTGACCACGCCCGGCGTCGATGTCATCAGCCTGGACAAGCGCGAAGGCAAGGACTGGCGCCACTATCTGCACCTGTACCGCATATTGAAACAGCTGCGGCCAGCCCTCGTGCACACGCGCAACCTGGGCTGCCTCGAGGCGCAATTGCTGGCCTGCCTGGCCGGCGTGCGCCTGCGCGTGCATGGCGAACACGGGCGCGACATGAGCGATTTGCACGGCACCCGCCGCAAATACCGGCTGCTGCGCAAGCTGATGCTGCCGCTGGTGCAGCACTTCATCGCCGTCAGCGCCGACCTGGGACTGTGGCTGGTGGACGCCATCGGCGCGGCGCCCGGGCAAGTGTCGCACATCGGCAACGGCGTCGACAGCGTGCAATTCCACCCGCGCCTGGGCCCGCCGGCCGCCGTGGGGCCGCCCGGCTTCCTGTGCAACGGCGCCTTCGTCATCGGCAGCGTGGGCCGCATGGCCCCCGTCAAGGACCATGCCTCGCTGGTGCGGGCATTTTTGCTGTTGCTGTCGCAGCCGGGCGCCCGCGCGCGCCTGCGCCTGATCATCGTCGGCGACGGGCCGTGCCGCCAGGCCTGCCTGGAACTGCTGCAGCAGGCCGGCGTGGCGCACCTCGCCTGGCTGCCCGGCACGCGCGACGACGTGGCGCAACTGCTGCGCGCCATGGACCTGTTCGTGCTGCCCTCGCTGGCCGAAGGCAGTTCGAACACCATCCTCGAAGCGATGGCGACGGGCCTGCCCATCGTCGCCACCCAGGTGGGCGGCAATGCGGAACTGGTGCAGTCGGGCTGGAGCGGCACCCTGGTGCCGCCCGGTTCGCCCGAGATGCTGGCCGACGCCATGCTCGACTATTACAGCATGCCCGAACTGGGCCCCCGTCACGGCGCGCGCGGGCGGCGCCAGGTGCTGGCCGAGCACAGCCTGCCCGCCATGGCCGGCGCCTACCTGGCCGTGTACGACCGCCTGACGGGCGCGCGCCAGCCCTCTTCCCTGTCCACCTATCCATAAAGGCCTCCCATGTGCGGCATCAGCGGCATCTTTGATTTGCAGGGCCAGCGCGACATCGACGTGCTGCTGCTGGCGCGCATGAACCACAGCCTGCGCCACCGGGGGCCGGACGAAGGCGGCTTGCACCGCGAACCGGGCCTCGGCCTGGCGCACCGGCGCCTGTCCGTCATCGACCTGGCCAGCGGCCAACAGCCGCTGTTCAACGCCGACCGCAGCATCGCCATCGTCTTCAACGGCGAAATCTACAATTACCGCAACCTGATGGCCGAACTGCGCCAGTTCGGCCACCAGTTCCGCACCAGCAGCGATACGGAAGTCATCGTCCACGCGTGGGAACAATGGGGAGAGCAATGCGTGCAGCGCCTGCGCGGCATGTTCGCCTTCGCCCTGTGGGACCGCCGGCGCCACCTGCTGTTCCTCGCGCGCGACCGCCTCGGCGTCAAACCGCTGTACTACGGCGAGGCGCAGGACGGCACCCTGCTGTTCGGCTCCGAACTGAAAGCCCTGCTCGCGCATCCGTCCATGCCGCGCGCGCTCGACCCGCTGGCCGTGGAAGAATACTTCGCCTACGGCTACGTGCCCGAACCGCGCAGCATCTTCCAGCACGCGCGCAAGCTGCCGCCCGGGCATACGCTCTCGATCCGCGCGGGCCAGCCCCTGCCCGCGCCGAAATCGTACTGGGATATTCCGTTCGCGCCGAACCCGCCCGCCAGCGAGGCGCAGGCGGCCGACGAACTGCTGGCGCGCCTGCGCGAAGCCGTGCGCATCCGCATGGTGGCCGAAGTGCCGCTCGGGGCATTCCTGTCCGGCGGCGTCGATTCGAGCGCCGTCGTGGCGCTGATGGCAGGCGCCAGCAGCACGCCCGTCAATACCTGCTCCATCTCGTTCGGCGACCCGGCCTACAACGAGGCGCGCTACGCCGACCTCGTGGCGCGCCGCTACGGCACGGCGCACCACGCGCGCCAGGTCGAGCAGGACGACTTCGAACTGATCGACCTGCTGGCCAACCTGTACGACGAACCGTTCGCCGACAGTTCCGCCATGCCCACCTACCGCGTCTGCCAGCTGGCGCGCCAGCGGGTCACGGTGGCCCTGTCGGGCGACGGCGGCGATGAAAGCCTGGCCGGCTACCGGCGCTACCGCCTGCACACGCGCGAGGAAAAAGTGCGCAAGGCGATGGACCCGCTGCTGCCGGCCGGCTTGCGCCAGTCGCTGTTCGGCACACTGGGACGGTTGTACCCGAAGGCCGACTGGGCGCCCCGCTTCCTGCGCGCCAAGACCACGTTCGAGGGTCTGGCGCGCGACACGACGGACGCATATTTTCACGGCGTCAGCCTGCTGGGCGACGCCATGCGCGCACGTTTGTTCAGCCCCGAACTGCGGCGCAGCCTGCACGGTTACCGCGCCGTGGAAGTGCTGCGCCGCCACGCGCTGGCCAGCCCCGCGCAGGATCCGCTGTCGCAGGTGCAGTACCTGGACCTGAAAACCTACCTGCCCGGTGACATCCTGACGAAAGTCGACCGGGCCAGCATGGCGCATGCGCTGGAAGTGCGCTCGCCCCTGCTCGACCATGAACTGGTGGCGTGGATGTCGGGCTTGCCGCCGCAGTTCAAGCTGCGGCGCGGCGAAGGCAAATACCTGCTGAAAAAAGCCCTGCGCCCGCTGCTGCCCGATACCCTGCTGTACCGCCAGAAGATGGGCTTTTCCGTGCCGCTGGCCGACTGGCTGCGCGGCCCGCTGCGCCAGCGCCTGCAACAGCGGCTGCTGGGCCCCACCCTGGCGCAATGCGGCCTGTTCGACATGGATTACGTGCGCCTGCTGCTCGATCAGCATGCGAGCGGCCGGCGCGACTACAGCGCGCCTCTGTGGTCGCTGCTGATGTTCGAAGCGTTTTTGCGCCAGGTGCTGCCCGTCGATGGCCGCCAGGCGCCGGTGCCCGCGCCAGCCATGGCCATGGAGTGAATCCATGCGCATCCTGCACATCCTCGACCACTCGCTGCCCCTGCACAGCGGCTACACGTTTCGCACCCTGGCCATCCTGCGGCAGCAGCGCGCGCTGGGCTGGCACACGACGCAACTCACCAGTGCCAAGCAGGGGCCGTCCGACGGCGCGCAGCAGCTGGTCGACGGCTGGCATTTCTACCGCACGGCGCCCGATGCGCGCTGGTGGGCGCGCCTGCCCGTGCTGCGGCAAGTGGCCGTCATCATCGGCCTGGCCATGCGTTTGCGCCAGGTGGCACGACAAGCGAAGCCCGATATCCTGCACGCGCATTCGCCCGCCCTGAACGCCATCGCCGCGCTCAACGCGGGCCGCGCACTGGGCATCCCCGTCGTGTATGAAGTGCGCGCCTTCTGGGAAGACGCGGCCGCCGACCATGGCAGCAGCCGGCCCGGCGGCCTGCGCTACCGGCTCACGCGCGCGCTGGAAACCTACGCGCTGCGCCGCGCCGACGCCGTCACCACCATCTGCGACGGCTTGCGGCGCGAGCTGCGCGCGCGCGGCGTGCCCGCGCATAAAATCACCGTGATTCCAAACGCCGTCGATGCGGGCGCCTTTTGCGTCACGGCGCCCGACGACCGGTGGCTTGCGCACAAACTGGGCCTGCATGGCCACCTGGTTCTCGGCTTCATCGGCTCGTTCTACGCCTACGAGGGACTGGCCCTGCTGCTGCGCGCCATGCCGCGCCTGCTGGCGGCGCAGCCCGCATTGCGGCTGCTGCTGGCCGGCGGCGGTCCGCAGGATGCGGCGCTGCGCGCGCTGGCCGAGCAGCTGGGCATAAGCCACGCCGTGGTCTTCGTGGGCAGAGTGCCGCATGCGCAGGTGGCCGCCTATTATCAGCTGGTCGACATCTGCGTGTATCCGCGCCTGCCCATGCGGCTGACGGAACTGGTGACGCCCTTGAAACCGTTAGAGGCGATGGCGCAGGGCCGTCTCGTGGTGGCGTCCGACGTGGGCGGCCACCGCGAACTGGTCGAGCATGGCAAGACGGGCATGCTGTTTCGCGCCGGCGACGCCGAGGCGCTGGCGCAAACCATACTGGCCCTGCTGCTGGCGCCCGCCAGCTGGCCCGCGCTGCGCGACCGGGCGCGGGCGTTTGTCGAGACGGAGCGCAGCTGGCAAGCCAGCGTGGGCCGCTATGCGCCCGTGTATGCGCGCGTGGCGGCGGGAGCGATGGCATGATCTTCACGGGCCTGCGCATCGCGCTGGTCGGCCCGCTGCCGCCGCCGGCCGGCGGCATGGCCAACCAAACGGCGCAACTGGCGCGCAAGCTGCGCGAGGACGGCGCACAAGTGCAGCTGCTGGCCGTCAACGGCCCCGCGCTGCCGCCGTGGCTGGCGCGCATCCGCTACCTGCGCGCCGCGCTGCGCCTGCCCGTGCACTTGTGGCGCTTGTGGCGCACGGCCAATACGGTCGACCTGTTCCACATCATGGCCAATTCCGGCTGGTCCTGGCATCTGCAGGCCGCACCGGCGCTGTGGATCGCCAGCCTGAAAGGCAAACCTGCCCTGCTCAATTACCGGGGCGGCGAAGCGGCCACCTTCCTGGCACGCTGGCCGCGCCTGGTGGCGTTCAGCCTGCGCCGCGCCAGCGCCATTGCCGTGCCCTCGGCCTACCTGGCCGGCGTCTTCGAACAATATGGCCATACGGCCCACATCGTGCCGAACGTGGTGGACTTGCAGCGCTTTACATCAACCACACCCGCCGCGCCACCATCCGCCGATGGCCCGTGCATCCTCGTGGCGCGCCACCTGGAGGCGCTGTACGATAATGCCAGCGCCGTGCGCGCCTTCGCCATCGTGCGCGAGGCTTTTCCGACGGCGCGCCTGGTGCTGGCCGGCGGCGGACCGCAGCGCGCGGCGCTGGCGCGCCTGGCCAGGTCCCTTGGCGTGACTGACGCCGTGCGCTTCGCCGGCCCCGTCGACAATGCCGCCATGCCGGCCCTGTACCAGGCCAGCGACATCGTCCTCAATCCCAGCCTGGCCGACAACATGCCCAATTCCGTGCTCGAGGCGCTAGCCTGCGGCGTGCCGGTCGTCAGCACCAACGTGGGCGGCATCCCCGCCCTGCTGCAGGACGGCGTGACGGCGCTGCTGGTGCCGCCCGGCGATCCTGCCGCCATGGCGCATGCCATCCTGTCCCTGCTGCGCGACCCTGCGCGCTCCCAAGCGCTGGCGAACGCAGGCCTGGCGCACGCAGCCACCTTCGGCTGGCCCGACGTCGCACCCAGGCTGGCCGCGCATTACCGGCGCATCCGGGCCGCGCCGCGCCCCGGCGCCTACACGCGCCTCGTCGCCCGCTGGCTGTTTCCCCTGCATGAATGGTGCAAGGGACACCACAGCGCGCGCCTGCTGCGCCGGATGGAACGCTCGCAGTGGTGGAGCGCACAGCAACTGCAACAGTGGCAGCTGGCGCGCCTGCGCGCACTGCTGCGCCATGCGGGCGACCACGTGCCGTATTACCGCGCGCTGTACGCCCGCAGCGGTTTCGATCCCGAGCAAGTCAAGCAACTGGCCGATCTGTCGCGCCTGCCGTTGCTGAGGAAGCGCGACATCGCCGCTGCGCGCGACAGTTTCAAGTCGGCGCGCGCCGTGGGTTTGCGCCCGTTCGCCACGGGCGGCTCCAGCGGCGAGCCGTTGCAGTTTTTCCTCGGGCGACGGAGGGTCAGCCACGACATCGCCGCCAAGTGGCGCGCCACGCGCTGGTGGGGCGTCGACATCGGCGACCGCGAAGCCGTGCTGTGGGGTTCGCCCATAGAACTGCACGCGCAAGACCGCGTGCGCCGCCTGCGCGATGCGCTGCTGCGCACCGCCCTGCTGCCCGCGTTTGCCATGTCGCCCGCGCGCCTGGACGACTATGTGCGGCAATTGCGCCGCTGGCGTCCGCGCATGCTGTTCGGCTATCCGTCGGCCCTGTGCCGCATCGCCAGCCATGCTGCGGCGCGCGACCTGCCGCTCGACGGCCTGGGCGTGAAAGTGGCGTTCGTCACGGCCGAACGCCTGTATGACGAGCAGCGCGCGCAGATCGCCGCCGCCTTCGCCTGCCCCGTGGCCAACGGCTACGGCGGGCGCGACGCTGGCTTCATCGCCCACGAATGCCCGGACGGCGGCATGCACATCACGGCCGAAGACATCATCGTGGAAATCGTCAACGACCAGGGCCAGCCGCTGCCACCAGGGGCGACGGGCGAAATCGTCGTCACCCATCTGGCCACGCAGGACTACCCCTTCATCCGCTACGCCACCGGCGACGTGGGCGCGCTGGGCACCGAGCCATGCACCTGCGGCCGCGGCCTGCCCCTGCTGCAAAAAATCGAAGGGCGCAGCACGGATTTCCTCACGGCGGTCGATGGCACCGTCATGCACGGCCTGGCCCTCGTCTACATCGTGCGCGAACTGCCGCAAGTGCGCAGTTTCAAGATCATCCAGGAAACCCTGCTGCGCACGCGCGTGCTGCTCGTCTGCCTGCCGCGCCTGGACGACGCCACGCGCGCCACCATCGTGGCCGGTTTCCAGGCCAGGCTGGGCGCGCAGGTCGACATCGCCGTCGAGGAAGTCGACGAGATCGCGGCGGAGGCGTCGGGGAAGTACCGGTATGTGCTCAGCAAAGTCGCCTAGCAAGCAGGCCTACATCGACACGAGATAATTTTTCCCAACCACGCGGCCATGCCGGTCCAGCTCCACCGACCACACTTCCAGCTCCGGGTTCAAGCGGTTATCGAACCACAACCGCTCGGCGCACGGCGCCGCGCATGGCGCCGAGCCATAGCGTTCGAACGACTCGCCGGCCCGCTCCACGTGGGTCGGCGCACCGAAGCGGCCAAGCACCGTTTGCCGCGTATCGCCCGTCTGGACTTGATCGAACGCCGCCTTGCGGCTGTTGGAGAACACGCAGCATGCGGCGACATACCAGGCCGGACTGAGGATGAGCAGGCACAGTAGTATTTTTTTAGGCGATATCTTGATTTGCATAGCGTATTGTCGATGACTTCATCGAGCGCGGCAAGCCGGCCGAAACGAGGCTGGGCAGAGTTAGAAAGAGGCAGGTCGGCCAGGAAGGCGCGATCTCGACTTAGATACTAGGCTTGTACTTCCGTTTTCGCCGCAAAGCGGCCAGTAGCTAGTCTGCTGATCGCCCGATCTACTGTTTCAGAAAGGAAAGCTTCCCACCTAATAGGACCCGTTCCATTGAATATCCGGCGCCGTAATATCGCCCTTGCTCATTCTTGACTTCGACCTTGAGATAGGTTCGGTTAGGGCATTTGCCAGTCTTGGCGTGATACCAGTAGATTGCGATCCTGATCCATTCGTTTCCGATGCCTCGCTTTCCATAGTTGATGGCTTCAAAATCAAACGATTCAATGCGTCCGAAGATTCTTTGCATACCCCATGCTGGCTTTACCAACTCATCGCGGGAGTAGACCAATTTGAGTTTAGGCGACATAGATGCGTAAACGCCATCGAGTTCATTTTGCGCGAGGTGTTTTGCAGTCTGATCAGCGAGAGCAAGGATTGCGACGTCCACAACTTTGCCTAAGGACTCAAACGCAAATGTCGGCTGTACTGTTAGCAACGGCGTTACGACAAGCAGCATTGCCTTTAAGAAATACATCGTGTTTCCAAAATATAAAATATTATTTTCTTGTGCCACTCTTTAAACTGCAATGCTGCGGCATTAATTACCATAGAGTATATGAGTAAAAATCAATCCATAAAAATAAGAGAGGCCACTATAACAATCACAATGCCAAAAACAAAAACATAATGAATAATTTTCTCGCTTTTTGGCGCCTCAGAAAGACGCTGAGCATTGGTTTTTATCAAGACATCTTTTAGTGTAAATCTGCTGTTTTTCTTATGGTCCACAGCTTTTCTCCTTGGAAATTTTTTCATTCCTAAACTAAAAGGTAAAATTCCACGGTGGGTGCATGTTTTCTTATTTAAATAATTGCCAACGGAAAGTCCGTATATGGACTCCTCCTCGTTTGCAAACATTCCGTCTTTGGCTTTTAGGTACGACTGCTCACGTATATTCGGTCTCTAACTGCTTTGCCCATCATCGGGCAAGGACCATAATGGGCTATTCGCGCGCCGACTCCCTATCGCTTCTACGGGCTTAAAGGCCACAGACATTCTCGGGTTCTGCCAGCGCCGGTTCGACCTGTTGGCCATCATCGGCATGTTTCGCAATCGTGGTTGGATACTCCTTTTTACGTACTAACTGCTCACTGCTTAGACCGCTTCCAGCTCAGGCTGGTAGTCGGTGCCTTTGGTCATCATCGCCCAGGCGATACGCGCCGTCTTGTTGGCCAGCGCGACCGCCGCGATGTTGTGATGCCGCGTCTCGGCGATATGCGTCACCCAGCGACTCATCCGATCATTCTTGCTGGCCGCTGTTCGTAACACTGAACGGGCCCCGTGAATCAACAACGTCCGCAACTGAGCGTCGCCGCGTTTCGTAATGCCCAGCAATCGCTCCTTGCCGCCTGAGCTGTTTTGTCGTGGCGTCAGCCCCAGCGACGCCGCCATCTGCCTACCACTACTGAACTGCTTCGCGTCGCCAACATTAGCCACAATCGCGGTAGCGATGATCGGGCCGACGCCGCGCAGTTGCTGCAACCGGGTGGCGACCGGATCGGTCGATGCCGCGATTTCTATTTCCTGATCCAGTTCCTTTACTCGCAGTTCCAGGTTCAGCAGATCGAGCCACAAACTGCGCAGCAAGCGTCGGAAACGTTGTGTCAATCCGTTCTCCAGATCTTCCAGCCACAGCGGAATGGCTGCTCGCAGTTGAATCATTTCCTTTGGCGCTACCAAACCATACTCACTGCACAGCCCACGGATCTGGTTGCCCTTGGCGGAGCGCTGACTCACCAGCTCCGCTCTGATCCGGTGTATCGCCTGCAGGTCCTGCTGCTCCACCGATTTGACCGCAACGAAACGCATACTCGGCCGGCTCATCGCCTCGCAAATCGCCTCGGCATCGTTGGCGTCGTTCTTGTTGCTCTTCACGTACGGCTTGACGAACTGCGGCGCGATGAGCTTTACCGTGAAGCCGCGTTTCTGCAATTGCCGGGCCCAATGATGCGCGCCGCCACAAGCTTCCATACCAATCTCACAGCCAGGTTCTATTTTCTCCAGCAATGCCGGCAGCCATTCTGCCCGACTTAGTTTCTTGCGCCAGACAACCTTTTCGCTACGATCAACCCCGTGCACTTGAAAGACACTCTTGGCGAGATCAACTCCGACGCGGATAATCTTCATGGTGGACTCCTTCTTTCAACTGGTTGTGTCGAAACTCCAGTTTAGGCGCTCAGACGCCGACAGGTGAGGAGGAGTCCATCCCATTGCTTCTGGCCG